>CAWBQN010000012.1:0-19826 GCA_963791065.1 uncultured Bacteroidales bacterium | reverse complement strand
TAGAGACAGGTCTGAGACCTATCTCTACAATTTGTGGTAAACTGTACTGAATTGCCGTTGGCTTTAGAGGCTGTGTGATAATCATCTTTTCAATTCTTCTTGTCTTATACTACTCTTTTTTGTAGATTTTAAAATTAAAGTTAGGAGATCTATGCGATCTTCCAGTTGTATTTTCCCACTTTCTGGAGTAAGTTCTCCATATTTTCTATGTTTATGAGCCTTTTTAGATTGTACGCCGTTGTATATAGGTCAACTTCAATTTGCACTTTGTGTTTTTTCCTTAATAGGAAGCAAAATTTTCCCATCATTATTTTTATTGTTCCAAAGGGATGTTCAACTACTGTTTTTCGATGTTGGACTTTCTCCATATTTTCTATTTCCCCTATCCATTCCCTGTAATTATCTATCCATCTATGATTTACGTTTACTTTTATTGCCCTCCCTGTTTTTGATTTTGTACACTTACTCTTTATTGGACACCCTTTACAATCATGGCATTTATAAACATTATAAGTTTGATCGTCCTGTTTGTAATCTCTTGAGTGTATTTGTAATATTTTATTGTTTGGGCATGTAAAAGTGTCGTTATCTGTATTATATATAAATTCTATTCCATTTTCTCTGTCCTGTTTTTTTGTTGGTGGTTCTGGCATTGGAATATAACATGTTGTACCTGATGTTTCCTGTATCTCTCTGATTTGAGTTGCGTTGCCATAACCCTTGTCAGCCTCAATTTCATCGGGAGTAAAGCCCAACTGCTGTGTTAAATTTTCCAGATCGGGTTTTAATAAATTGATATCACATTCATCAGTAGTAACCTCTGCCAGTGCAATCATGTGATGTTTCGTATCTACCCCGGTTTGTACATTATAACAAGGCATCTTCCCATCCCTGCATTTCATCAGGTTTGCATCAGGATCAGTTGGTGATAACTTTTTTTTCCCGGTTTCCTTTAATTGTTTTTTAAATTCTTCTAATTTGTTTTTTTCGTCTTCAAGCTTCTTGATCTTTTTCTTTAAATCATCTTTGTCATTTGATTCTTGTTCCAATCGGTCCTCAAGCTCATCTGTCTCTTCCACATTGTCCAGATATTTTTCAAGAGTTTGTTCAATGTTCTCTATCCTGCTTTTTAATCTTTCTCTGAATACACATCACGTCCAGCATACGCCTTCATTTTGCTTCCGTCAAACACAAGTGATTTACCTTCAATATAACCACTCTTTTTTAAAAACTTTCTGAACTCAATAGCCACTGAGCGGATCATCCTCATTTTCCCGACGGAACTTACAGATCGTCCAATGATCTGGTTTTAAATCTCCCAGTAGCCATATTACTTCGATGTTTCTGTAAGTCTCATTTTCCATACGGCGACTTCCAGGAATCCAGTTGAAATAACAATACATTAATAATTTGAGCATTGTTGATGGCGAGTAACTAGTACAGCCTTGATCACTATGGCCTCCCCATGAACAAGCATCTTCATTTTCAATAATGAACTTCTCAACTACAAGATCTATTAACCGTACTGGACTATTCTGTTCTACCCATAACTCAATGTTTGGGTAAAGTAGCAGTTCGTTTCTGTCTTTTGGATTTTTATAGTGCATTGTCAGTTATTAAAATATGCTTAAAAACTAAGCCTTATCTAATTGTAAGATAGATATTTAAAGCATATTAGACAAATAATCTAACAACGATTTTTAAACAATTTTACAAAATTATTAACCAATCTATTTTCACACAGCCTCTTTAGCCAACGGTTAAAGAATTTTAAGCAGTTGTTGGACTTTAGTCCAACTTGAGTTTGCTATTAATACTTTTGGGCTAAAGCCCTCAATATGAACAATATCCTTCTCCGTTGGCTAAAGCCAACGGCAATTTAATAGATAGCAAAGAGAAAGTACATCATAGCATTCAGACCTTTTCCGAAAGCGACTCCAATATCCTCATAGCCTCCTCCCTGTTAAGGCCGCAAAATTCCTTTTCCGCATTGAAACCGGCACATACATGTGGATAATCCGGATCATTATAAATATCACACCTGTAATCATCCATAAGATGAATGCACCTCACTCCTGCCGGTTTGCCTCCGGCCATACCCGGTATTGGTGATGATATTGAAAGTGCAATACAGCAAGCTCCGCAATTTTCTCTGCATTTCATGCCGCAAATATATCAAAAACTACAGCGTGATACTTAATAAAAACAATCCCATCTACCTTTGTGTGCCTTTGTGACTACCTTTGTGTCCTTAGTGGTAAAAAAAAATCCATTAACCACGAAGGAACACTAAGGAAAACACTAAGTATCACAAAGGAAAAAAACAGGGAGGTATTTTTATTCATATTTTTACGAAAAATATAGCAGATGCGAATCGATATCCTTACTGTACAGCCTGAGCTGCTCGAAAGCCCTTTTAATCATTCTATAGTTAAAAGAGCCAGGGATAAAAAACTGGTGGAAATAAATATCATAAATCTTCGCGATTTTACAAACGACAAATATAAAAGTGTCGATGATTATGCCTTCGGCGGAGGTGCAGGAATGGTTATGATGATAGAACCGGTCTTTAAAGCTCTTGAAATGCTTAAAAGTGAGAGACAATATGATGAAATAATTTACACCTCTCCTGATGGGGAAAAATTTAACCAGAAACTGGCAAACCAGCTTTCACTTAAAAACAATATAATTATTCTTGCCGGTCATTATAAGGGAGTTGACCAGAGAATCAGGGATTATCTTATTACAAGGGAAATATCTATCGGTGACTATGTCTTATCAGGAGGCGAATTACCTGCGGCTGCTATTACTGATGCAATCGTAAGACTTATTCCGGGAGCTATCTCCGATGAACAGTCTGCCCTCTCCGATTCTTTTCAGGACGATCTGCTGGCTCCGCCTGTTTATACGAGGCCTGCAGATTTTAACGGATGGAAAGTGCCTGACATTCTTCTTTCAGGTCATGCAGCAAAAATCGAAAACTGGAGACACGAACAGTCTGAGGAGCGGACCAGGCAATTAAGACCCGGATTAGGTGAAAAAGATGGGAATAAAGGATGAAGGACGAAGCGTACGAAGGGACGAAGAGACGAAGAGTAATCAGGGCTTTGAATCCGTGTAAATCCGTGTAATCCGTGGTGAAAAAAGAAAGTTGCGAGGGATAGGGCAGCATTTTGAAATATTAAAAAGCTTTCGTAAGATTGTATGCATTATTAATAAAATATTATCTATTTAATTATCAACAACATGAATACTCAGGATTATATAAATCGGGAAGACAAATATGGAGCGCACAATTATCATCCTCTGCCAGTTGTTCTGGATCATGGGGAGGGACCATTTGTCTGGGACGTCGAAGGGAAGAGATATTTCGATTTTCTTTCAGCCTATTCAGCTGTGAATCAGGGTCATTGCCATCCAGCGATTATTAAAGCATTAACTGATCAGGCAAAAAGGCTCACACTGACTTCGAGGGCATTTTATAATTCTGTTCTTGGTGAGTATGAGGAATATATCACAAAATATTTTAAATACGACAAGGTTCTTCCAATGAACTCTGGTGCCGAAGCTGATGAAACGGCACTTAAATTATGCCGTAAATGGGCTTATAAGAAAAAAGGGATAAAACAAAACAATGCAAAGATCATTGCATGTGAAGGTAATTTTCACGGAAGGACCATATCGATCATTTCAATGTCGACGGATCCTGATGCAACGAATGACTATGGGCCGTTTACACCCGGATTCATAATCATCCCTTATAATGATCTTAAGGCACTTGAAAATGCTCTCAAAGATCCGGATGTGGCAGGTTTTCTGGTTGAACCGATCCAGGGTGAAGCCGGTGTATTTGTTCCGGATGAGGGTTATCTTAAAAAGTCTTATGAATTATGCAAATCGAAAAACGTACTCTTTATTGCTGATGAGGTCCAGACCGGAATCGCACGAACAGGTAAACTTCTTGCCTGCGATCACGAAGGTGTCCGTCCTGACATTCTGATACTTGGAAAAGCTTTATCAGGCGGTGTACTGCCGGTTTCCGCGGTGCTTGCCGATGACGCGATCATGCTTACGATTAAACCCGGAGAGCATGGATCCACATTTGGAGGGAATCCGCTTGCTGCCAAAGTTGGAATTGCGGCTCTTGAAGTCGTCAAAAATGAAAAACTGGCTGAAAACGCCGACCGTCTGGGCAAAATATTCCGTCAGGAATTCCAGAGCATAAAGTCAGACATGGTTGAACTGGTGCGCGGGAAAGGGCTTTTAAACGCGGTTGTCATAAAACCCAGGAACGGAAAGGAAGCCTGGGATGTTTGTCTTGCGATGAAAGATAAGGGGCTCATTGCTAAACCGACACATAATCATATCATTCGATTTGCTCCCCCTCTTATTATTACCGAAAAGCAGCTCATGGAAGCCATAGGATTAATTAAGGAAGCATTTAAGCTCTTTGAGTAAAGAAAAATTTCCATTATGAAAAAAAATCTTCAGTTTAAACATGTCATAAGAATTCTTCCTTTCCTGTTATTATTCCTTGCATTTTCATGCAGTGGAAATCGTGAAGTCACAGTCAGGGAGCTTCAGGGGCACATAAAATATCTTTCATCAGATTCCCTTAAAGGAAGGCTGACAGGATCAACCGGTGATAGTCTGGCAGCGGAATACATAAAAAGCAAACTTCTCTCCTACGGATTGAAACCTCTCTCAGGAGATGGATTACAAAGGTTTAAGGTAACTAAAAGAGTTCTGGCCGGCAGTTCAAATATTCTTTCTGCCGACAGCATAAATTATGTTGCCGGGAAAGACTTTATGCCATTCGCCTTCAGCTCAAATGCAGCATTGCAATCAGAAGTCGTTTTTGCCGGATATGGCTTCAATATTAACACCGACAGTCTGAAGTGGAATGACTATAATGGAATTGATGTAAAGGGAAAATGGGTAATGATACTTCGGGGTGACCCTGAAAATGAAAATATGAAAAGTCCTTTTATTCCCTTCAGTGCCGACCGCGATAAAGCATTGTTAGCGAAAGATATGGGAGCTTCCGGTGTCCTCATGGTCTCGGGACCAGGATTTGATCCGCAAGACGCTTTTGAACCGCTTAATTCAGAAGGATATTCAGTTGATATCCCGGTCTTCAGGATTAAAAAGGAGTTAGCAGATCTCATTCTGTCAAAATCAAAAAATAAAATTGCAGTTCTTGAGAAAAAGCTTAATGAAACGAAAAAACCATTTTCATTTTACACTAAGGTTACAGTTAATGGAAAAGCTGAAATTATCAGGGAATTTGCAAATACCAGGAATGTTGTAATGCTCCTTCCGGGAGAAGATGAAAAGCTTAAAGGTGAATATATAATTCTTGGTGCACACTTCGATCATCTTGGCATGGGAGGTCCTGGCTCGGGAAGCAGGGCATTGGATACAATTGGTATTCATCATGGTGCCGATGATAATGCATCGGGCGTAGCTATGATGCTTGAGCTGGCTGAAAAATTTGCCAGGACAAAGGGCAGCCATAAAAGAAGCATCCTGTGCCTTTCCTTCAGCGGAGAGGAAGAGGGGCTTCTCGGTTCAAAGCATTTTACTGACGACCCCGGTATAGATCTTTCCAAAGTGAATGCAATGATCAATCTCGATATGGTCGGACGATTAAATGAACAAAAAAATCTGCAGATCTTCGGAGTTGGCACTGCAGCCGGATTAAAAGATCTGGTATATGCAAAGACTGATACATCAGTAATAAAACTGACCCTCTCAGACGAAGGTTACGGGCCGTCGGACCACTCCTCATTTTACCTGAAAAATATTCCGGTCCTTTTTTATTTTACCGGTGCTCATCTCGACTATCATACTCCGACTGATACTTATGATAAGATAAATTATGAGGGAATGGTAAGAATATCATCATTGATCTTTAATGTTGCAGAAACTCTTGCGTCAACTGACAACAAGCTTCAGTTTAAGGAAGCAGGTCCGGCAAAAAGTAATGTAAGCTACAGAAGGTCCAAGGGGGTTACTCTCGGAATAATGCCTGATTTTGCCGGAGTGGTTAAGAACGGTCTGCGGGCCGATTTCGTCACCCCCGGTAAACCTGCAGCCCTCGGAGGTATGCAAAAAGGCGACATAATCACATTTATTAACGGGAAACCGGTAAATAATATCCAGGATTACATGTTCAGGATGGCTCAGCTGAAACATGGGCAGACAATAAGCGTCGAAGTATTGCGTAATGATAAAAAAGTGGTTTTAGTGATACAATTATAAAGGAATAAACGTCAAAGACAATATCTGAACATAAATTAATCCCCAATGAAAAAATTAATTCTGTGGGTACTGGCTTTCCTTATTACCATCGCGGCTGCAATATACCAGCGTAAAACCGGTCCGACCTATCCGAAAAGGTTGGATATTACTGTCAATGATACTGTTCAGGAATTGAAACTGGTAAGGAGCCTTGGTCTTAATGAAAATCCAGAAGTCAGATTAAATATTAATGATACTTCCGTCAGGGCAAAGCTTTTCTTCAAAAGATTTAAGACTGATGATCAATATCAGTCTACTGATTTTTCATACAAAGTTTACCCGGTGCACTCTTTCATCATGAACAGGATTTTTAAAATAAGTGAAGAAAAAGGTCTTTTTGCAAAGGTACCACAGCAACCGCCAGCCGGAAAACTCCAGTACTATTTTGAAATAACCGATTCTAAAGGCACCAGATCATTTCTTAAAGAGTCACCTGTGGTAATAAGATTTAAAGGCGATGTTCCGGCATTTGTTCTTGTACCACATATCCTGCTAATGTTTATTGCCATGCTTTTTTCAACGCTTGCCGGACTTATGAGTGTTATAAAATATCCTTTATATAAAAAGTATGCAATATGGACACTCTTCCTGTTCATTGCAGGTGGATTTGTACTGGGGCCGCTTGTTCAGTATTTTGCATTCGGTGATCTGTGGACCGGGGTACCGTTTGGATGGGACCTTACGGATAATAAAACACTTATTGCATTAATATTCTGGGTCCTGGCTGTTGTTATGAACAGGAAAAAGGATGCTCCGTTCTATACTGCTCTGGCAGCAGTGGTGCTTCTTTTAGTGTTTTCCATACCTCACAGCTTGTTTGGTTCGGAGTTGCATTACTCAACCGGCAAGGTGACCCAGGGAATAATTCTCAACTTTTTCTGAAATTTTATTTAAAATTTCTCAAAATGAGTGCAGCATTGAAAAAATTACCACGTCTATTGATTAGAAATTTAATAGAGGGTGGGTGCAGCAGAACATATAAAAACTAGTCTTTATATAAAGATGGCAAATGTAGAAGCGGCATTCAGAAACCTACATCAGGATCTTTTGGATGGGTGTAAAATCGGCGACCAGAAAGCACAGTTTCAGATCTACAAGTTGTACTACAAAGCAATGTACAATACAAGTCTGAGGATAGTAAATGACACAATGGAAGCTGAAGATATAATGCAGGAATCATTTCTGTCGGCCTTTGAAAAAATTGATACTTATTCAGGAACGGTAAGTTTCGGTGCATGGCTCAAAAAAATAGTGGTTAACCGTTCACTAGATGCCCTGAATAAAAGAAAAGCGATCTTTGAAGATATTGAGGCACATGTGGGTATAAAAGATGATAGCGGTGAAGATACAGCCAGATATGAAGAGATTGATGTGAGAGTTGAGGAGGTTAAGGAGGCTATTGAACGACTTCCCGACGGATACAGGGTTATCCTCTCTCTATACCTTCTTGAAGGATACGATCACGACGAAATAGCAGAAATTCTCTCTATCAACAGCAGTACATCACGATCGCAACTTTCAAGAGCAAAACAGAAACTCATTGGAGAATTAAAAGGAAAATGAAAAATTAAAGGGATATGAAAAACATAGAAGAAATAATCAGGAGCAATAAGGATTTTTTCGAAGAGGCAGAACCTTCGGCTGGTCACCTGGAAAGATTTAACCGGAAGCTTGAACTAAGATTTCAGGCCGCTCCCGTTAAAAGGAGTATCGTGCCTTACCTGTTAAAAGCAGCTGTAGTTACCCTGCTGATCACTCTTTCCTCATTATGGACATGGGATCATTTCATTCGTCCGGGCAGCAGCAGGATGACACTTGGACAGGTCTCACCACAATATAAGGAGGTTGAAAATTACTATGTGCACCAGGTAACCCTTATGGAAGGTGAAATAGTTAATGTAGATCTGAAAAACAATCCTCAGCAGAAAACAGTGCTCATGAAGGAGATGAAAAGTATGGATTCAACTTATGTTTCCCTTCAGAAAGAACTCAAAGCAAATCCCAACGACGAACGTATTATAAATGCAATGATTGAACACTATCAGACTAAGCTTGAAGTAATGACTTATATTGTAAATCAGCTTAAATCGATCAGGAACGAAACTCAAAATAAGACAGGAAATGAAAAAGTCAATTAATAAACTCGGAATGTTCTTCCTTATTTCGCTCTTCTTAATTTCTGCTTCTCTTTCTGCCCAGGAATTAACAAAGGAGTTTCATAAGGAATATGCAGCAGGAACAAAAACACTCGATATCAACAACAAATACGGAGATGTTGTAATTCAGAGCTGGAATAAAGACCAGATAATAATAGATGTTAAGGTGACCGTTGATATGTCAAACAAAGAGAGAGCTCAGAAATTCCTCGATCAGATAGATGTTCAATTTTCAGAAGGCACCAACGTAATTTCGGCAAAAACGGTTCTTGACGACCACTTTAATTTTACCGGATGGGGTGATTCAAAGAAATTCAGCATTGATTATACTATTAAAATGCCAGTAGGGACTGACCTGACCCTTTCAAACAAATATGGGAATACTGATATTGACGAACTTCACGGATTGATGGATCTCGATATAAAATATGGAAACTTTACTGCCGGAAAGCTTACCAGAGGAAATGTCAAGCCTTTAAGTCAGCTGACTATTGCTTACGGTAAAGCCACTATCGATGAGACCGGCTGGCTCAACCTTACCGAAAGATACGTGGGAAGCATCGAGATTGCGAAAAGCCAGGCTTTACTTCTTGACAGTAAATATTCCAAGATAATCCTCGGTGAAACAAGCTCAGTTGTAGGTCAAAGTAAATATGACAATATAAAGATCGAAAATATAAAAAACCTGGTCCTCGATAATGGATATACCGAGGTCAATATAGGAGAGCTCACGAAAAAGCTCAACTACACAGGCAGTTATGGTTCATTTTCAGTGGACCGTATACCTGCAGGCTTTGAATCGCTTGATGTTGAGACACATTATATGGGAGTAAAGCTCGGTATTGAAGAATCAGCCAGCTATAAACTCGATGCAAAAGTCAGTTACGGCGGACTGAAGTACAACGAAGAAAATTTTAAAAATCAGAAACGCATTGTCGAGAATAACTCACATGAAGTTTCAGGGACATTCGGAAACGAAGAAAATCCTGCATCAAAGGTTAACGTATATGCCACATACGGCAACGTAAGACTCGACTAATCATTTTCTTACGACATTATTATCAGAGCGGGAATGTACTTACATTTCCGCTTTTTTTTTGCAGCACATCCATTTAAATCCTGTCTTTGATATGAATAAGCTAAAGAGTCAAAAAGTCAAACAAATTAATGATCCGGGAAAATGCAACTTCACAGAAAAATATCGGGACTGTCCATTTTAATCTTACTTGTTACCAATCTGTCAGCTCAGGTCAATGATTGTAACATAACCAAGGCATTCCAGGCTAGAGAAGGCTCCGCTCTCAGACTCATAAATAAATACGGGGATGTGAATTTCATTACCGTCAATAGCGATTCCATTACGGTATGCGGAGTAATCACCATCGTTCAGGACAATAAAGACCTTGTAAAAAGTAACCTGAAGCTTGTCACAATAAAGATAGAAAGAGTAAAAGATACTGTTCTGGTATCTACCTCATATGACAAAAAGTTTTTTTCTGAAGAAGCCCGGCAAGGCAGGAAAAGTTTCAGTGTTGACTACCTGGTCAAAATGCCTTCATACATAGATGTCAATCTTACAAATGAATTTGGAAATGTCTCAATCGATGAGTTGTCAGGTACATTTCATGTAAGACTTTCTCAGGGCATTCTGAGCGCTAAGAAGCTGACTAAAGGAAATATAGGACCTTTAAGCTCAATTTATACAGATCATTCTCAGATCAATATTGAGGAAATGAACTGGATGGCGCTAACATTATTTAACTGCACTTCCGTTGATATTGAAAAAGCACAGGCACTCACAATGAAATCAAGCATATCAAAAATAAAGATGGGCGAAGTAGGCTCACTAATATGTAATTCTAAATCTGACAGTTATAAAATCAGGTCTATAAATAACCTGTTGTCAGAAAGCATTTACTCTGAATTTGAGATCGGATTACTTAAAGGACAACTCAAGTCAAAGGCAACATACGGATCAATAAAGATATCAGGGGTGACCAGGAATTTTAGCAATATTGATATTATTGCAGGTCAGGCCCAGGTATTCTTAGAACCCGGAGAGGGTGTGTCATTCAAAGCGGATATCAGTGCAACTGATGCCTCTGTCGGGTTCCCGGTTGAAAAATACCCTGGAATCGTAAAAAATGAAATTAATTATTCAACTACTCTTCTTGGAATTACCGGACCCGATAAAGAAACAAAATCTCTTATCAGGATCAGAACAACGGCAGGAAAGTTAGTAATTCAATAATCACCAGGCCAGGGCTCAGGGCTCAGGGCTCAGGGCTTAGCAGCCGTTAGTTTTGCTCTGTGCTCTGTGCCCTGTGCTCTGTGCTTTTAACACCTTCATCCTTATAGATATAAATCCCCTCTTTCCCATCCGCAGTAGCAAATCCTCTGAACATTCCCGAAGAATTGAACGGCATTGAAATATTACCTGATTTATCCATACATATCACACCTCCGCTCCCTCCGGCCTTTACCAGCTTATCATTTACAACAAGCTCTGAAGCCTGTTCAAGGGAGAGTCCCTTATATTCCATTAATGCCGAAATATCGTGCGCAACAGTCCATCTTATGAAATATTCGCCATGACCGGTAGCAGATACGGCGCATGTGTTGTTATTAGCATAGGTACCGGCTCCTATAATCGGTGAATCACCTATCCTGTTGTATCTTTTGTCAGCCATTCCGCCTGTGGAAGTACCTGCAGCCAGATTACCGTTTTTATCAAGTGCACAGCACCCGACAGTTCCATGCTTTTCCTTTTTTAATATTTCCTGAAGTTCATTAAACCGCTTTTCTGTATAAAAATATGATGGCGGAACAATTTCAAGACCCTGTTCTTTGGCAAATTGTGAGGCACCCGCTCCTGCCAGCATCACATGAGGTGAATTTGTCATTACCCTTCTTGCCGCTGTAATAGGATTCTTTATATCCGTAACGCCCGCTACGGCACCTGCTGCAAGATTGGATCCGTCCATTATGGCAGCGTCCAGCTCATTCCTTCCTTCATGAGTGAATACTGCACCCTTTCCGGCATTAAACAATGGATTGTCTTCCATGGTCCTGATTGTCTGTTCAACAGCGTCGAGTGCTGAACCACCTTCAGAAAGGATCTTCTTACCGGCATTAATAGCAACCTTCATCGATTCCCTGTATTGCTTATCGATTTCAGGAGTAATATCCTCTCTGGTCATTCCACCTGCACCGCCATGGATCACTATTGCCCATTCCTGTTTTTTTACAGAGTCAGTAGCAATTTGCGCCGGAGAGGCCTTTTTACCAGTATTGCAGGATAAAAGAATTAAAAATAAGATAAGGAATGAAGTAAGAATCGCCTGTTTTGTTTTCATCTTTATATAATTTGGTTTTTTGAAGTTCTGATTGTGTCCTTCCTTTGTGTTACCGCAAAGGAACACAAAGACTACCACAAAGGATCACAAGGGTCATTATTATCCTGGCTTACGAACCTAATCTCCTTAAAAATCCATTTCAACCACAGTTATCCCAGATCCTCCGAATTCCACATGTTCATCCCGGAAGGTTTTTACAACATCAACGGTTGCGAGGTATTCCCTTACAAGCTGTCTGAGTATACCATTTCCTTTGCCGTGCAATATCCTGAGATTGCGATGCTGCACTATAAGCGCGTTGTCAATAAGATCGCGGACCTGATTTATCGCTTCTTCTCCCCTTACGCCGCGAATATCGATCTCAGGCTTAAAGCTGATATTGCGCTGAACCAGCCCCGGATCATTTTCCCTGTATACCTGGTTGGCCTTCAGGCTTTTTTTCAGATCTGACCTGGTGATCCTTTCAATTTTGTCACGAGGCACAAAAAACCTCAGACTTCCGGTTTCGACCTGAACCATCTTATCCTTTATCTCAATTACCTCACCGGCAGCCTGGGTATCGATCATTCTCACAGCATCGCCCGGTTTAAGCGGATGTTCCGGAGCAGGCTCAGCTGCATCTTTTTTAATTTCCGGTTCAGGTTCCAGCTTAATTCTTTTTGCCCTTGTACTCAGTATGGCTATCTTCTCTTCCGATTCAGTCTTGACAGGTTTTGTTTCCTCCTCAACAACACTTTTAAACTCCTCAAGTTGCTGTCTGATATCTTTGGTCTTTTCTTTTTCTGCCTGTGATTCTTTAATCTGCCGTATAGTGTTCTCAATCATACGGTTAGATTCTTTTAGCAACTGCTGGGCCTCATCCCTGGCTTTTGTAATGATCTCTTTTCTTAGTGTTTTGGCACCTGAGAGTTCTTTTTCATATTCAGCCATCAGTTCTTCAAGTCTCTTCTCCTGTTGTCTGATACTCTGCCGTTTATTCTCCCAGTATCGTTTATCACGTGCTATGTCCTTCAGATGTCTGTCATAATTAATATTCTTTACTCCGGCTTTTCCTGAAGCTTCTTCAAGTATCTCCTCAGGCAGGCCAATTTTTCGAGCGATCTCAAATGCAAAAGAGCTGCCGGGTTTCCCGATTATTAGCTGAAAAAGAGGTTGCATAAGATGATTGTCGAAAGCCATTGCTCCGTTGATAATTCCTGGAGTAAGGGAGGCAAAGTGTTTCAGATTGGTGTAATGTGTTGTTAACACACCAAATACTTTTTTCCTGTTAAGCTCACCAAGGATTGCTTCAGCAATTGAACCTCCCAGCATCGGTTCAGTACCTGTCCCGAATTCATCAATCAGTATCAGCGTATTATCATTCCCGTACTTTACAAAGTGTTTCATGCTGATAAGATGAGAACTGTATGTACTTAGGTCATTATCAATGCTTTGTTCGTCGCCAATATCTATTAAAATATTCCTGAAGATTCCGGTTTCTGAGCCCTCTGCAACCGGGATTGTGAGTCCGCACTGATTCATGTACTGCAGAAGTCCTACAGTTTTAAGACATACGGACTTTCCTCCTGCATTCGGGCCCGATATCAGTAATATCCTGTCTGTTTCATTCAGGGTTATATCGAGAGGGATAACTTTCCGGCCTGCTGTCTTTTCAAATGAAAGTGACAGCAGAGGATGTACGGCTCTTTTCCATGCCAGGAATGGCTTGTTTACCAATACCGGTTTAATTGAATGGAGATGATTGCCAACAAGAGCTTTTGACCGGATGAAATCTATTTCACCAAGGAATAAATTTGATTCTAGGAGATCGTCGATATAGGGTCTGATATCATCAGCAAATGAAGTCAATATTCTTACGATCTCCCTTCTCTCCTCATATTCCAGTTCAACTATATCATTGTTGATTTCAACAATTTCCTCAGGTTCAATAAAAACTGTTTTACCTGAGGCAGACTGATCGTGGATCAGTCCTTTAATCTTTCTTTTGTCATAGGAGCTTACCGGGATAACTCCTCTGCCATTTCTTACTGAAGCTGAGGTGTCGGCATCGACTATTCCATCAGCCTGAGCCTGTTTGAGAATGGCATTCAGCCGTTTGGTCACATGAATATTTTTTCCGATAAGCTCGCTTCTTATATCTTTAAGCTTCGAGGAAGCATTGTCTTTGATCACACCACGTTTGTCAATAATTCTGTCTGTTGCATCAAGCACGTACGGATAGGTTTTGACCGGGCTGCACATTGAACGAAGAACAGGATATTTTGCAGAATCTTTATTCCTGAAAAAATTAAGAATTATTTTAACAGTCTCGAGTGTACGCTTAAGATCGAATACCTCCTGCACTTCAGGAAAAGTGCCTTCAATCCTTATTTTGTTGAGACAATCAGAGATCTGATAGTAATTTTCCGAGGGAAAAAAATCTTCAAAAATGAGTATCTGCTGGAATTCATAAGTGGCAGATAATATGCGGGATAATTGTTCAAAGTCATCAATAAATTTAATTCTTTCCACCTTTTCAAGCCCCATTGGACTCAGGCATTTTTCTTTCAGCAGGCTCCGTATTCTGTCAAAGCCTATCTTATTTTCAAAATTCTCCGGATAAACCATAGTCAAAGATAAAAGACAAAGGTAAAAAGATAAAAGTAAATCATCTTATAAATCGAAGTCAGGAGACTTCGCTAAGCAAGGTGTACGGACATGCCATGGCATGGCCACTAAAGATTGAATCGAATTAAGAAGACTTCGATTAGCAGCGGTAGCAAAGTTAATTATTGTTAATTTTTAAAATGGCTTTCCTTTTTATATACATTTGAAACCGATGATTACTAACCTTAATAATAATTACATGAAAATTAAGAAAATCTCAATCTCGCTATTTATCCTGTTATTTCTGCCGGCATGGTTAATGTCGCAGAATGAGTCTGTTGACCTCTCAATGATTTATAAAATCAAGCAGGAGGGTTTAAAAAATTCAAAAGTAGAGGATTTAGCTTTCTGGATGACTGATTTTGCCGGGCCAAGACTTACGGCATCTACTGGATTTAATCGTGGGACTGAGTGGGCGAAGAAGAAGATGGAAGAGTATGGATTGCAGAATGTCAGGATAGAAGCTGCAAAGGATTTCACTCGCGGGGGATGGGATAATATCAAGACATATGCAGCGTTAACTGCCCCATATTATTCAAACTTTGCATGCAATCCTGTCGCATGGACCGGAAGTACAAACGGTCCTATAAAAAGTGCAGTAATTTACCTCGATGTTAAAGCAGATAGTGATCTTGTCAAATACAAGGGTAAACTTGCAGGAAAAATAATCCTTATGCCTTCTACTGCCACTTATGAAGTAAGTTTTGATCCGCTTGCAAGCCGGTTGACGGATGCTCAGCTGAAGGACCTCTCGATGGCCTCATCAACTACACCTTCAAGAAGGCCTCCTTTTGACCGTGCCGCTATGATGGCTCAACGTGCTCTCAGATCAAAAATATCCGACTTCCTGAAGAATGAAGGTGCTGCCGTAATACTTAATAATTCAGGCACTTTCAATGTTCCAAGGTCAAATGGCGCGAACTTCAAAACAGGTGATAAAGAACCAATTGCAGAGCTTAACCTTCCTATTGAGGATTATGGCAGAATGGTACGTCTTATACAGCACAGCATCCCTGTTGAAATGGAAATTGAAATACAAAATAAATTCTTCGATAGTCCAAAGGTTTATAATGTGATAGGTGAAATACCAGGAACAGATAAGCTGCTTAAAAATGAAGTTGTTCTCCTGGGGGCCCACATCGATTCATGGAATGGAGGAACCGGTGCTGCAGACAACGGATCGGGTGTTATCGTAATGATGGAAGCCATTCGTATTCTTAAGAGTCTTGAAGTTGCTCCACGGCGGACAATCAGGATAGCATTATGGGGCGGTGAAGAACAAGGGCTGTTCGGTTCCTCAGGTTATGTCGAAAAGTACCTAGTCGACCCGGTTACGAAAGAGCACAAACCTGATTATGATAAATTCGCCGGATATTTTAATATGGATAACGGATCGGGAAAATACCGTGGGATTTATCTGCAGGAAAACGAACTTGTCAGGCCAATATTTGAGGAATGGTTAAAACCGTTCGAGGATATGGGTTGTTCCACCATCACTATAAGAAATACCTCAGGTACGGATCATCTTTCATTCGACAGGGTAGGATTACCCGGTTTTCAGTTTATTCAGGACGAAATTGAATATGGCCGGGGTTATCATACGGTGATGGATACATATGAAAGACTGGTGATGCCTGATCTGAAACAAAATGCAGTGATAACCGCATCATTTGTCTATAATGCTGCGATGCGCAATGTAAAATTACCTGGGAAACCGGAAGTGAAATCAATGCAGAATGCTGGCCAGGGACAAAGGATGTTCTGAAAGTATGAATTGAAATAATTTGAAATAGATTGAAACAGGGTAGAGACGCGCAAGTTGCGCGTCTTTACTACATTATGTACTCAGGCCGATCTGCTTCATGCAAATGGAAGGAAAATAATGAGCTCAGGTGAATTCAGAAAGAAAATGAACCTTGGATCCGGTAATGGGAACTATGGACGGAAATGTTCCTGACACATGGCTTTACGATTCGACCATCAGCTTTACCAGTTCAGAGAGCATTCTTTCCCGTTCTGCATATTTTATTTTAAAACACGGTGAGTTTCATAGAATTTTATGTCGTAATTATTAAATCTCTTTACTATGAAAACACTAAAAAACATCCATCCGAAAAAGCTTAGGCTTCTTTTACTATTGCTCTTTGCAATTATCTGTTCTTTATCACCTTCCTATGCACAGAAAAAGGGCAAAATTGATTATCTGGCACTTAGAAAGCTTCCGGCCGGTCTTGTACTCCAGGAGAAAACACCTTACAGTTACGAAGTTATTACTGATTATTATAATCATGATATTCTTGGGAATTTCATTAATAAAATGCAGGTCAAAGGCATTTATACCCGTGGCCTTGAAGGAAAAAGGGTACGATGGAATAATGCTACAATCTCTCAGATGTCAGCAAGTGATAAAGATTTCCCTGCAGGTGTGAAGCAGGATTATATGGAAAATTTTACTTATAGTCCATCGGATAATATGATGAATACAGAAGCATTTAAAAATTTTCCGGCAGCAACGGGTGTATTTGCAAAGAACCTGGTGTGGGATGTTCTCAGCTTTGAAGTATTCGCATGGACATATTACGACTCGCTGCAGCTTAATATACCATATACTGCTCATAAAATTAACGGTAAATTAGAACTTGGTGATCTTGGAACTTTCGAGAACAAGGATATAAAAATTACATGGACAGGGATATCGGTAATGAACGAAAAAACTTGTGCTGTCATAGAATTCCTGGCTATGGATAATCCCATTGATTTTAAGACAGATTTTATGCAAATGAAAGGAAGGAGCCATTACTGGGGTACAGTCTGGCTGTCACTTTCCGACAAGCAGATAGAATACGGAGTATTGCATGAAGACGTAAACATGGATATGAAAATGGCCGGTCAGGAAAAAAGCCAGCTGATGAATACGACCAGAAAGATTGAGTTTAATAAAATCCTACAATAGTTTTTGCAGAGTAGTGCAGAGTTTATCTTGACTTTGCGCACATTGCTTCCTTAGCGTGCTTTGCGGTTAAATTGGGACTTTTACACATCCCCGTATTTTAATAGCACTGCAATTATTTTTTTATTCCTGCGAGATCCAGAATAAATGCGTATTCCAGGGCTGTGATCCTGTAACGTTCAAATCTTCCGGAGGCCCCTCCATGACCGACGGCCATATTGCAATCCATCACAAGCAGGTTTTTATCAGTTTTCATATCTCTGAGCTTTGCTACCCATTTCGTGGGCTCCCAGTACTGAACCTGGGAATCCCAGTAACCGGTTGTTACAATGATGTTCGGATAGTTAGCGGGTTTAACCTGGTCATAAGGAGAATACGACAACATATAATCATAATATTCCTTTTTTCTTGGATCACCCCATTCATCCCACTCACCTGTAGTCAGAGGAATTGATTCATCGAGCATTGTTGTAACCACATCTACAAATGGAACCGCTGCTATAACTCCTTTATACAGATCAGGTCGCATGTTAAGAATCGCACCCATTAAAAGACCACCGGCGCTGCCACCCATTGCAAAAAGATCACCAGTGTTAGTATATTTCTCATTAACAAGATATTGAGCACAATCATTGAAATCTGTAAAGGTGTTTTTCTTCTTCAGCAGTTTACCATCCTCATACCAGTAACGTCCCATTTCACTTCCTCCCCTGATATGGGCAATTCCATAAACAAAGCCTCTGTCAAGAAGACTCAGGATGGTTGACCTGAATACGGGATCAGTTGAAAAGCCATAAGATCCGTAGCCATAGAGCAAAAGAGGAGCTTTGCCATCCTGTACAAAACCTTTTTTATATACTATCGAAACAGGGACCAACGTAACACCATCTGCAGCCTTCACCCACAATCTCTTAGATTCATAATTATTCTTATCAAAACCTCCCAGAACTTCATCCTCTTTCATTATTTTCTTCTCTTTTTTGACCATATTATAGTCAATTACAGAGTTGGGAGTAGTAAGTGATGAATAAATATATCTGAGAACATCTGTATTTGAATTGGGATTAATATTTAATGCTGCTGTGTAAGCTTCTTCACCAAAATCGATGCTGTATTCATGACCATCCTTTTTATTAATGATTCTCAGGTTGTTGAGACCTTTGATTCTCTCCTGGGCCACCAGCCAGTTATCAAATAGCTCAAAGTTTTCAAGAAGAACATCCTTTCTGTGAGGGAGTACCTCTTTCCAGTTAGCTTTTTCATTTTTACCCTCTTCGGTCTTCATTAATTTGAAATTCGATGCACTGTCGGCATTTGTCCTGATATAGAACTCATTTCCAACATGGTCGATATTGTATTCATGATTCACCTTGCGTGGTTCAAACACCTTGAACTCAGCATCTGGTTTTGAGGCATCAATATACCGGGTTTCTGATGTAAGTGTCTGGTTTGAATTAATGAGAATGTATTTCCGGCTTTTTGTCTCAGCGAGACTGACGCTGAAAGTTTCATCTGTTTCGTTATATACGAGTACATCGTTGTCAGCAGCCGTTCCAAGCCTGTGCTTGAAAATTTTACTTGATCTGAGGGTTTCATTGTCCTTGGTTACATAGAAAATTGTTTTATTATCAGCAGCCCATACTGACTGTCCGGTTGAATTTTCAATTTTATCGGGCAATACTGAACCGGACTTAATATCCACAAAATTAAGAGTATAGCGTCGCCGGCTGACAAAATCTACTCCGTACACAAGTATTTTATTATCGCGACTGACGGTCAGTCCGGTTACTGAGCAATAATTTTTCCCGGCAGCAAGTTTGTTTACATCCAGAAGTACCTCCCCTGGAGCAGAAAGAGTATCTTTTTTCCTGTAGTAAACCGGATATTCACTTCCTTCTGAATACTTATTATAATAATAGAAGCCATTTTCCAGGTATGGAACAGATTCATCATCTTTTTTTATTCTCCCAACTATCTCATCGTAAAAAGTCTTCCGGAGCCCTTCAGTATTTTTCAGAACCTCTTTTGAGTATGCGTTTTCCTTATTAAGGTAGTCAAGTACCTTTGCTGTCTGCTCATCAGGTTTTGAAGCATTCTTTTGTTCATCACTGAGACGCATCCAGAAATAATTATCTGTCCGGTTATTCGGTAACTCATGCGGGATTTTATCGGCTACCGGCGCTTTTACAGCAGGTTGATTACTACAGGAAAACAGGATTACTGCAAACAGTAACGATAATGCCAGATTAAATCTTTTCATGGTTGTAGTTATAATTTTTAAATTCTTCACATAAAGATATTTTTTATTATTATTCACAGTGCTAATTTGTTCAATATCTCCTGTAAGTGTATGAGTAGAGACGCGCAACCTGCGCGTCTCAAAACATATAATTCCTTAGACATTTTTAATTTCGA
>CAWBQN010000011.1:0-36387 GCA_963791065.1 uncultured Bacteroidales bacterium | reverse complement strand
CACCAGAAAGCACTCAGCATCCTTCTGAGTGAACATATTCCGACAAAATTCTGTTCTATTTGAAAAAAATCTATGATAGAAACAAAAGGTTATGCAGCGCATGATGCAAAGTCGCCTCTTGCGCCCTGGAACTTCGAGCGCCGGGAAGTAGAAGCCAGCGATGTCATGTTAGATATTATTTATTGTGGTGTATGTCACTCCGATCTCCATCAGATTCGTGATGAATGGGGAGGATCAATCTATCCAATGGTACCCGGACATGAAATAATCGGCAGGGTAAAAAAAGTCGGAAACAATGTACATAAATTCAAGGTGGGAGAACTCGCTGGTGTTGGCTGCCTGGTAGATTCCTGCAAACAGTGTGATAATTGCAGGCATGGACTGGAACAGTATTGCACCGGAGGCCAGTCGTTTACTTATAACAGCTATGAGCAGGACAAAAAGACTCCTACTTACGGAGGTTATTCGAAAGTAGTGGTAGTCAATGAAGATTTTGTCCTGCATGTTTCAGAAAAGCTGCCGGTTACCGGTGTGGCTCCTCTGCTGTGTGCCGGGATTACAACTTATTCTCCGCTGCGCCACTGGAAAGTCGGTAAAGGTCATAAAGTGGGTATCCTTGGCCTGGGCGGACTGGGACACATGGCTGTTAAATTTGCAGCTGCATTCGGCGCTGAAGTTACCATGTTGAGCACATCACCGTCTAAGGAAGCTGATGCCAAAAAACTTGGTGCGCACAATTTTGTTCTTACATCAAAAGAAGAAAATCTGCAAAAGGTTAAAGGCTATTTTGATTTCATAGTAGATACGGTATCTGCACCGCATAATTATAATCTTTACCTTTCCTTGCTCAAAACCGATGGCATACAAATCTGTGTAGGAGTACCTCCTACTCCGGCCCAGATATTTGGATTCAGCCTTCTTTCCGGAAGGAAAAGCCTGGCCGGTTCAACAATAGGTGGTCTGCCCGAAACTCAGGAAATGCTGGACTACTGTGCCAGTCACAACATTGTTTCAGATGTTGAAGTAATTGCTATCAAAGATATTAATAAAGCATACGAACGAATGCTGAAGGGCGATGTACATTATCGGTTTGTAATCGATATGGCAACCCTTTAATCTAATTATATAAGATCATGAAAATATCTATAATAGGTGCAGGAAATATTGGCGGAAATCTTGCACGCTTACTGGTAAAAGCCGGACATGAAGTTGCCCTGGCAAACTCCCGCGGCCCTGCCTCTTTAAAAAGCTTTGTCGATGAACTTGGAACCGGTCTGCATCCTGTAACCGTTGATAAAGCTATTACATTCAGCGATGTGATAATACTATCAATACACTGGAGAACAGTGGATTCCCTGCCGGTATTCAACGTACCCGGGAAAATTATAGTTGATACAACAAATCCCTATAAAGAAGACGGGACATTCTATGATCTAGGCAACGACATATCCAGCTCCAGTGTCATAAAACATTTCCCAGGAGGAATCGTGGTTAAAGCTTTCAACACGATCTGGTTCAGGCATCTTGCTGAAACCGGGAATAAAAAACTTCCTGTTGAGCAAAGAAGAGTTATTCCCATAGCAGGTGATGACAAAAATGCCAAAGCAAAGATCAGTCAACTGATAGAGGAAATCGGCTTTGGACCACTTGATACCGGCACTCTTAAAGAAGGAAGTAAACTTCAGGGAGTCCAGGGTGTATTGTATAACAGGGAGCTTTCGGTCAAAGAGGCTTCTACGATAGTTAAAGACCTGAAGAAAGGCTGAGGGACTGGGAGAATGGGAGAATGAGACAATGAGGGACGAAGAGACTGAGGGACGAAGAGACTGAGAGACACGACTTCCGATGAAAAGGCAACCGGTTATACTAAAAATATTCCAGTCATTCCTTGCAAGGATTATCATTGGTCTGGTTGTTATCGTAGGGTTGGTTGCATTTTCAGAATGGTCATGGAGATTAGCCCTTGAAAATAGTCACATAGCAAGTGAATTAAGAAGTGTCATTACTGCAATTTCAGATTCAGGGTTAGCCCTGGCAGGTTACATCCTCCTTTACAGGTTTTATGAAAAAAGAAAAATCAGGGAATTAAGATTAGGGTCGCTTCCGAAATACGCAACGGTTGGTTTTGCATTTGGATTCCTGCAGCAGACATCATTCGTTCTAGTTATCTATTTTACAGGTAATTATTTAGTTACCAGAATTAATCCGGTTTCATTTCTTATTCCTGCTTTTGCCACTGCATTAACTGCAGGATTTGTTGCTGAGATAATTATCCGTGGAGTGGTTTTTCGCATTATGGAGCAAAAATTCGGAACCTCAATTACCGTCATCATTTTCACTTTGCTTTTTGGCTTGTTCCATGTGAATGTGGCCGGAGCAACTCTCATTTCTGTTTTGTCGACAGCGATGCAGGCAGGATTATTACTTTCTGCTGCATACGTATTTACCAGAAGTCTGTGGTTTACAATATTTCTGCATTTTGCATGGGATTTTGCTGAACCAGGGATTTTTGGAGCCGTGAATCCAGGCAATTCAATTCAACAAACTCTGTTAGCAAGCAAAATTACCGGACCTGTTCTTTTAACAGGTGGGCAAACAGGACCCCAAAATTCTATTCAGGCACTTATAATCTGTACGGTTGCAGGATTGTTCTTTCTTTATCTGGCAAAAAAAAGAAACAAATTCTTAGATCCATACTGGAAGACTTGAATTTGTATCTTTTGCGGTTAAATTCTTTACTTTGCACAATGCTGACAGGAAAATATAAGATCCTTTACGGACATATTACCGATACTATTGACAAGAAAAGAGTTTTTCATGATCCGATGCATACTCTTGCCTATGGAACCGATGCAAGCTTTTACAGGCTCATTCCAAAGATGGTTATCAGGGCAAATGATGAAAATGAAGTCTCGCTGATATTAAAGGAATGTTCAAAATTAAATATCCCGGTGACATTCCGGGCAGCCGGTACAAGTCTGTCCGGTCAGGCAATTACAGATTCTGTATTGCTTATTGCAGGATCCAACTGGAGAAAGTTCCGCATAAATGAAAATGGCTCAGAAATCAGGCTTCAGCCGGGATTACAGGTGGACGTGTTAATACTCTCCTTGCTCCGTATGGCAGGAAGATCGGTCCCGATCCTGCATCAATAAATGCCGCAATGATTGGCGGAATAGCATCAAACAATGCCAGCGGAATGTGTTGCGGCACTGCTCAGAATTCTTATAAAACTGTCGCCGGAATGAGGATCATTATGGCTGACGGAACCGTGCTCGATACCAGGGATGAGTTAAGTATGAAAGAATTCAGAGCTTCGCATTCAAAGCTTCTTTCTGATATCGAAAACCTCTCGAAATCGGCAGTTAAGAATACTTTACTTGCCGAAAGGATCAGGAAGAAGTACAAAATGAAGAACACTACCGGTTACAGTCTTAATGCTCTTATTGATTTCACCGATCCCTTCGATATAATTGAACACCTGATGATCGGATCGGAAGGAACCCTGGGGTTTATTGCGGATATCAGCTTCAAGACCGTTATCGAACATCCATGTAAGGCAAGTTCGCTTATGATCTTTCCTGATATTGAGAGTGCATGCAGGGCAGTTTCCCTGCTAAAAGCTGCACCAGTTTCGGCTGTCGAATTAATTGACCGGTCAGGTTTGCGTTCTGTTGAAAACGAGAAAGGTATGCCGGGATTTCTGAAAGATCTGAAAGAGGAAGTATGTGCACTGCTTGTTGAAACGGTTGCGGGAAATAAAAATGAAATAACCGGAAATATTGAAATAATAAGGAATTCCATTAATCTGATACCGGTAGAGAGGGCGGTGAGTTTTACAGATATCCCTGAAGAATATGAACGCCTCTGGAAAATCCGGAAAGGACTGTTTCCGTCAGTTGGTGCCATGCGAAAGACCGGTACTACTGTAATCATTGAAGATGTGGCTTTCCCTGTTGGGTCATTGGCAGAAGCTACACTCGATCTGCAAAGCTTGTTAAAGAAGTTCAGGTATTATGAAGCTGTGATCTTTGGCCATGCTCTGGAAGGAAACCTGCATTTTGTTTTCACCCAGGATTTCAGTTCGCAGGAAGAGATTGACAGTTATGGCAGGTTCATGTCAGAAGTTTCGGACCTTGTTGTTCATAAATATGAAGGATCTCTGAAGGCGGAACATGGAACCGGACGGAACATGGCTCCTTTTGTCGAAATGGAATGGGGAAAAGACGCTTACAATCTGATGAAGGAGATCAAAAATATATTTGATCCCCTTAATATTCTTAATCCGGGTGTGATCCTGAATCCCGATAAAGAAGTTCACTTAAAAAACCTGAAACCACTTCCCCCTGCCAGCGCGATAATTGATAAGTGCACAGAATGCGGATTCTGTGAGCCGTCGTGTGTTTCAGCCGGTCTGACACTGACACCGAGGCAACGCATTGTGGTTCACAGGGAAATAGCATCACTTACAAAAAGCGGACGCGAACCTCATATTGCTGCATCTCTTTCTAAATCATTTGAATACTCCGGAAATGATACATGTGCAACTGACGGATTGTGTGCTATAAGCTGTCCTGTTGAAATTGACACAGGCAAACTGATTAAAAACCTGCGGTCGGAAAAAGTTGCCTCCGGTCATAACAGAGCAATTTGTCTGGCTAATCATATGAGTTTAATAACAGCTGCAGCAAGAATAGGACTCTCAGTAGTCAGTTTCTTTCATATAATACTGGGAACCAAAATAATGCAGAGTGTTTCAACTGGCATGAGAAATTTATCGGGTAACAGAATTCCGCTATGGAATCCGTATTTGCCGAAAGGTGCTAAAGGCGTTGAAATAAAGGATGAAGTGAGTTCGAAGGGACAACGTAAAGTTGTGTATTTTCCTTCATGTATTAATCGCTCGATGGGTGTTTCGTCAGATCACAGGGATGAGATAGCAGCTCACGGGTAAAATGGTCGGGTTATTGCATAAAGGCGGATATGAAGTTGTCTATCCTGATAACCTCAATAACCTGTGCTGCGGTATGGCATTTTTAAGCAAAGGTTATACTGAGGCAGGAAAATTAAAATCGGATGAACTGGAATCTGCTCTTCTGAAAGCCAGCAGGAATGGAGAATATCCTGTACTCTGCGATATGAGTCCCTGCCTTTATACCATGAAAGAAAATATGAAGTCAGATCTTAAACTTTACGAACCGGTGGAGTTTATTAAGGAGCATCTCCTGCCCTATCTGAGTATTACACCAGTTGATGAGGTCATTACCGTTTTCCCTGTCTGCAGCATGAAGAAGATGGAGCTCGATAACGATTTGTTAGAACTCGCAAAGATCTGCGCAAAGGAAGTGATCTTACCGGAAACAAATTGTTGCGGATTTGCCGGAGATCGTGGATTCACTTATCCCGAATTGAATAAGCATGGCTTGAGTGATCTGCGAAGTCAGCTGCCCGGGACGGTGAAAAACGGATATTCCACTAGCAGGACTTGTGAGATCGGCTTGAGTCTGCATAGTGGTATTTCCTATAAATCAATTGTTTACCTGGTTGATAAGGTAAGCAGTCCGTCAAGCCCTCTTAAGGGGGTTGGGGGCAAAAAGATAGAATGAGAAACCTCCTCGGATACAGTCAAGTAAGTTGACGCCTAAGGGCCTGAGGGGCTTATACCCACTTAAGTCTGTGATCCTGATCCGGAATTATTTTGTTATGGTCAAGTAGCCAGCGGATTACCTTTATCACTTTATCCTCCGGAAAATCAATTATCTTAACGAGTTCTTCAGCATCGGGATTATTTTTGGACAGGGTACTTTTTATTTCTTCCAGGATAAGATCAAATTCATACTTGCTCAGATCGAGCTCATTTCTATCACGGCAAACGTCACAGATACCGCACCTGTCTGAACCCTCGCCGAAATAATCAAGGAGGTACATTGATCTGCAATGGTTATCCGTGTCAGCATATTCGATCATTTTGTTCAGACGGATCTCGTATTTTTCCTTTACATGAAGATAATTATCGGGTGAGATCAACAATGCTTTCCTGACCAGCCTCTCTTCGGTAAAGATTACCAGTGCTGTTTTTTTGCCGGGAATATATCTGATAATATTTAAGGCTGACAATTTTACCAGATATTGATATATAGTATCATGTGTGGCAGCTGATTTTCGTGAAAGTGCTTCCTCATTTATGGGAACAAATTCGCTGAACATCCCTGTATAAGATCTGAAAAGAAGCTTGATAAATCCATCGAACGATTCGTTTGCTACCTGAAATTTATACAGATCATCACGACTGACTATAAAATGCACCCTCGAGGGATTATTTATTTCTTCAGTGAATTCCATATATCCTTCCCGCTGAAGGAACTGAAGACTGTTATATGTTTCGATTACAGGCAACCTGTATTTTGATACAAAGTCATACATATTGAAGTCAAAAACATTGTCTTTTCCTGAACCAAGCGGCAGCTGAAGATAATTACATAATGCCTCATATATGTCTTTGATCTTTTCAACAGGAGGAAATTTCTTTCTTATAGTATCTGTCAGTCGGATTTGTCTGCGGGTGAATATAAGAGAACTGCAAAAGCAGGTTTCCCATCACGACCTGCCCTCCCACTTTCCTGAAAATAGCTTTCGATGGAATCAGGAATATCCCAGTGAATTACGAATCTCACTTCAGATTTGTCAATACCCATTCCGAAAGCATTTGTAGCAACAATTACCCTTGTCTCTCCTGTCGTCCATGATGCCTGCTTTTTATCGCGCAGCTCATCTGTTAAGCCGGCATGATAAAAATCTGCACTGATCCCGTTTGCAACCAGAAGTTCAGCAACCTCTTTGCATCTCTTTCTGCTTCTGACATATACTATTCCGCTTCCTTTTGTTTTTTTAAGTGTCTTAACAAGATATGTTCCTTTCTCTTCTACTTTCCGCACCAGGTAGGAAATATTTTTCCTGTCGAAACTGGTCCTGAGAACATTCTTTTCTCTGAAGCCAGTTTCTTCATTATATCGTCAATTACCTGAGGAGTGGCGGATGCGGTCAGTGCCAGAAAAGGAACCTTGTCGGAAATATGGTCCCTTAGCGAAGCAATCTTCAGATACGACGGCCTGAAATCGTATCCCCATTGTGAAATACAATGCGCTTCATCTATTGCCACAAGGGACAGATTCAATCTTGTGACTTTTGACTGGAAAATCCGTGTTGAGATTCTTTCAGGAGAGATATACATGAATTTATAATCCCCGTAAATACACATTCTCAAGAGCATTGTCTATTTCTTCACCCGACATCCCGGAATGAATTGCCAGTGATTTTATTTCAAGATCATTAAGGCGGTTTACCTGATCTTTCATCAGGGCAATCAGTGGAGTGATAACCAGACATATCCCTTCTTGTAGCAAGTGCCGGAACCTGAAATGTTATCGACTTTCCTCCTCCTGTCGGCATCAGTCCCAGTGTATCCCTTCCTTCAGCAACAGATCGTATGATCTCTTCCTGCAATGGTTTAAAGGAGGTATATCCCCAGTATTTTGTTAAAATCTGTTTGTATGGTTCGATATTCATTCCGGGTAGCACTATCTGCAAATGTAAAACTATTTCTTAACCCTCACGCACTTCCGCTTAAACTAATAAGGGGCAAAGAGGTAATTCACTACTAGATAGCACTGTACCCTGAGCTCTGTGCACCAAACATCGCCAATCGGTCTATAATCCATGATACAATTTTATTACGTTCTGTTTTTTTTCGTAATTTGCGCCATCAAAAACTTAAAATCTCATCTGATGTCATTTCTGAAAGATAAGATACTATATGAAGGTTTAACATTTGATGATGTCCTTCTGGTCCCTGCTTATTCTGAAGTACTTCCTCGGGAAGTTGATCTCAGCTCAATGTTCACGCGAAACATCCGGATCAATACTCCTGTTGTTTCTGCTGCCATGGATACAGTAACTGAAGATGAGCTTGCAATTGCCATTGCCAGGGAGGGAGGGATCGGCGTGATCCACAAAAACATGACTATCGAGAAGCAGGCAGCGCAGGTAAAACGGGTTAAAAGGGCTGAAAACGTTATGATTTTTGATCCGATAACGATCAATCTTGATGCAACTGTTGCTGAAGCTATGAATCTGATGAGTGAATATAAGATCGGAGGCATTCCTGTTATTGATAAAGCTGGCATTCTGAAAGGGATTGTCACAAACAGGGATCTTAGGTTTGAAAATAACGGACACGTAAGATAACGGAGGTAATGACAACAAGTCTGATCACTACAAATCATCAGACAAATCTGGAAGCTGCAGCAAGGATCCTTCAGAAACATAAAATTGAAAAGCTTCCGATGATTGATGAGTCCGGAAAACTAATAGGACTTATCACCTATAAAGACATCACCAAAACCAAGGATCGTCCGAATTCATGTAAGGATGACAAAGGGACGACTAAGGGTGGCAGGAGCAGTCGGGATAGCCTCAGATACACTGCAAAGAGTTGAAGCTCTTATAAATGCAAATGTCGATGCTATTAGCAATTGATACGGCGCATGCCCATACAAAAAGTGTTATCAATATTCTAAGGGAAATAAAAAGGAACTTCCCGGGTGCAGAAGTTATTGCCGGAAATATTGGCACGCAGATGCAGCTAAAAAGCTTGTCGATGAAGGTGCGGATGCTGTTAAAGTAGGAATCGGACCGGGATCAATATGCACAACCAGGATAATTGCAGGTGTGGGAATACCGCAATTATCCGCCATTTATAACGTTGCAAAGGCTATTGAAGGTTCCGGAATTCCTATTATTGCTGATGGCGGAATCAGGTATTCGGGAGATATCATAAAAGCTATTGCGGCCGGTGCTGATTCTATTATGGCCGGATCGCTTTTTGCGGGAGTGGAGGAATCACCCGGAGATACCATTATCTATAATGGACGTAAGTTTAAAGCCTACAGGGGAATGGGATCTATCGAAGCAATGCAGCAAGGCTCGAAAGACCGGTATTTTCAGGATATGGAGGATGATATAAGGAAACTTGTCCCTGAAGGGATTGAGGCAAGGGTGCCTTATAAAGGCACACTCGCTGAAGTAATTTACCAGATGACCGGAGGATTAAGGGCCGGGATGGGATATCTCGGAGCAAAAAATATCACTGTTCTCAAAAAAGACGGCAAATTTGTAAGAATTACACATTCAGGCATTATCGAGAGTCACCCCCACGATGTCTCCATTACAAGGGAAGCACCGAATTACAGCCGAAAATCATTTGAATAACCGGATCAACTCCTGATGAAGATCAGATCATCCTATTTAATCATTATTATATTTCTGTACCAGGGTGTTTGCCAGGCACAGGAATTGAATACTAAAACATTAATGACTGTAAACGGGAACGTGATCCAGGCAGGTGAATTTATCAGGATGTATAAAAAAAGCAGAGAGCCCGGAAAGACACTGGATGTCGACAGCTATCTGCAGCAATTTACTGTTTTTAAACTCAAAGTAGCCGATGCTCTTAATGCAGGGATCGATACCACCCTGGCATTCCGGAACGAACTAAATGGTTACAGAAACCAGCTTGCGCAAAATTATCTTACTGATACCCAGACAAAAGAGAAACTCCTGCAAAAGGCATATCAAAGGTACCTGACTGAAATAAATGCATGGCATATTCTTATGGCGATGCCACAGGATGCTTCTCCTGAGGATACACTAAAAGCTTGGAAAAAAGCAGTCGACATAAGGCAACGAATTGTAGAAGGCGAACCATTCGAGAGTGTTGCCAGGGGAACTTCCGATGATAAATCGGTTAAAATAAATGGAGGCAATCTCGGCTATTTCTCAGTGTTCCAGATGATAATGCCATTTGAGGATGCCGCTTATAGCCTGAAGAAGGGTTCGATTTCAATGCCTGTGAGGACCCCATACGGATATCATATAATTAAAGTGACAGATAAACGCCCTTCAAGAGGGAAGATAAAAGTAGCACACATAATGAAGGCAGTACCCCCCGGTGCGGATGATAATGTAGAAGAAAAAGCAAAAGCAGTGATTGATTCAGTTTATAAAATGCTTGATGAAGGAGCCTCATTCAGTGATCTCGCAAAAAAGTATTCTGACCATAAACAATCGGCCTCCAGAGGAGGTGAACTCGATTGGTTCGGAACAGGTGAAATTATCAGCGATTTTTCGGAAGCAGCCTTTGCGATCGGCGATACAGGTAAGTATACAAAACCTGTGCGTACACTCTACGGATGGCATATAATTAAACTGCTTGATAAAAAAATGCCGGGAACATTTGCTGAAATGAGCTCATTCCTTGAAAGCAAAATCAATCAGTCATACCTTAACTCGTTAAGTAAAAAATCATTTGTAGCGAAATTGAAGAAAGAGTATAATTTTCAGATCAACCCGGAAGCTTATAGCTGGTTTGTTGATCATACCGATACCCTGGTCATACAGGGATTAAAAAAATACGATAGGAGCTTATTACCTGAAGGTAAGCTATATTCATTTGCTAATCAATATTTTACTGCTAGCGATTTTGCAGACTACATTGAAAAGAGAGGATCTATGGTTGTGACAAAAGATTCATCCGTCTTCATCAATAAATTAATAGACATAAAGGTGTCTGATCATATGATAAGTTATGAGAATTCCGTTCTCGAAAAGAAATATCCGGAATTCAGATATCTCATGAATGAATTTCACGACGGTATGCTTCTGTTTGACATATCTGAAAAAAATGTCTGGAACAGGGTAACAAGTGATTCTGCCGGACTTCATCGCTATTATGAAGAGCATAAAAATAACTGGCTTTCCAGAAGAGGCATTGAGGCAAAGATCTTCACCATAAAATCGTCTGATGGTGAAAAATTACTATCCGCTGCCTTTAAAAAGTATTCCCGCAAACCCGATCTGGCTCATTATCTGCTCAAAAAATTCAATAAACAGAATGATACATTGCTCTATTTAAAAGAGGGCATCTGGTATAAAGGTGAGGATCCGGAGATTGACAGGATTGACTGGTCCAAAGGTCCGCATCCGATCACCTATAACGGCTTCCCGTCAACGATCCTTATCACAGGTATCCTTGAACCTGCCCCTCTCAAATATGAAGATGTTCAGGCTGATGTAATGACTGGCTACCAGGAATCACTGGAGAGCGAATGGATCAGACAATTAAATAAAAAATATAGCGTTAGGATTGATAATTTGGTACTCGATGAAGTGAAGAAGAAGTTGAGAGATGAATAAAACAATAATCATACTGGGTTGCCTTCTCATTTTAGCCGGCTGCAATAAAGGTCAAAACAAGACCAAACGGATTGCAATCGCTGAAGTTGGTAAAGAGATTCTCTATTACGATGATGTGCCTGAACTTGTTCAAAGAGGCATAAATGATGCTGATTCCGCCGCTCTGTATAAAAATTATATCAACAAATGGGCAAAAAAGCAACTTCTGCTTCAAAAAGCAGAAGATAATCTGTCGCCTGACATGAAAGAGGAGATCGCCAGACAGCTTGAAGACACAAGAACAAACCTGGTTATTTACCAGTATCAGCAAAAGATGATCCTTCAAAAACTAGATACTGTCTTAACAGAATCAGAACTCGAGAATTATTATGCAGCCAACGGAAATAGTTTTGTTCTGACTTCAAATATTGTGAAAGCTCTTTTCATAAAATTACCTCTTGAATCTCCCAATCTCAATAAAATAAGGGTTCTTGCACGTTCCAACGATCATAACGATCTTCAGCAGCTTGAAAGCTATTGTTACCAGTTTGCTGAAAAATTTGATGATTTTAATGAAGCCTGGATCCCAATGAACAGAATTAGCATTGAACTGAATCAGATTATTGAAAATGAAGAGAATTTTCTCAAAAGAAATACATTTTACGAAACAAGTGATTCTGCTTCGGTATATCTCATATCGTTCAGGGATTTCAGGTTAAGATCTTCCATTGCACCATTTGAATATGTAAAAGATGATATAAAGAGGATCATCTGGAATACCAGGAGATTCGAATTTATTCAGTCGCTTGAAAACGGAATTTATAATGATGCACTTAAAGATAACAGTTTTAAGATATTCTAATAACCATTACAAATCGGATTCCTACACCCGGATAAATATATTATATAATGAAAATAAGAAAATCTAAATTTTGGCTGACATTGATATTTTTGTTCCTGCCAGGAGTGTTTATTGCTAATTCTCAGATGCTTGTTGAATCAGTTGCTGCTATTGTGGGAAACGAGGTTATCTATCTGTCCGACATCGAAAACAGCATTGCCGATGTGAGGAGAAACGGAAACAAAACTCCTCTTGAACAATTAACATGCGGGGTATTTCAACAGATGCTTGTTTCCAAACTTTTCGTCGATCAGGCCAGGATAGATAGTATTATCGTTTCGGAAAATGAAGTTGAAGGCGATCTCAATATGAGGATGAATGACGCCATAAGGACAGCCGGAAGTGAACAGGCTCTGGAAACATATTTTAAGAAAAGCATGCTTGAAATCAGACGCGACATTAAGAAAACCCTTCTGGAACAACAAGTTGTAAGTGAAGTTCAGAATAAGATCTCAAAGAATGTGACCGTAACACCCGTAGCGTTAAGAAAGTTTTATAATTCAATTCCTAAAGACAGTATACCCGTTATTCCTGCAAAATATCAGATAAGTATCATTCAGGCTGATCCTCCCGATAATGAAGAGAATAAAGCTGAAGCCCGTCAGAAACTTCTGGATATCAGAAGTCAGATACTCGCCGGCAAGAGTTTTAATGCACTTGCAATACTCTACTCTGAAGATCCGGAAACAGCCAAAATTGGCGGGGAGGTGGGATTCAGGGTGAGAGGTGAACTCGAAAAACCATATGCCGATGCAGCATTCAGCCTCACAAAAAATACTGTCTCCAAAATAGTGGAAACTAAATATGGTTTCCATATCATACAACTTATTGACCGTAAGGGTGATATGGTCAACACCCGTCATATACTTATCAGGCCGAAAGTTAAACCTGAACAGGCTGCACAAGCAATAACGAAGCTCGATAGCCTGGCTAACCTTATAAGGAACGACAGTATTAAGTTTGAAACAGCTGCTTTTCGTTATTCGACTCACAAGGACAGCAGGATCAATGGTGGTAAATTAGTGAGCCCTAATCCTTCGGCCCGTGTTACCTGGTTCACACTCGAGGAATTAAACCCCGAGATGTATAAAAAGATCAGGGAAATGAAGGTTGGAGAAATATCTGATGCGTTTAAAACAACTGATGAGAACAATAATGAAGTTTTCAGGATTGTCAAGCTGGATAATGTCCTGCCTGCACATGCTGCCAACCTGAAAGATGATTATCAGACTCTTTATGATGAAGCTCTCGTTAAAGAACGAACCGATGTTTTTGAAAAATGGGTTAAAAACAAGATTGCCATCACTTATATTAAAATAAGCGATGAATTCAAAAGTTGTGCTTTTCTTCAAAAAGGATGGCTTAAATAAAATTCATGAAATGGCTTTTCAATAGAACCGTCGTCAGACAAATACTAAGTGTCGTTGTAATCCTGTTCTTTGTTACTTCACTTCATCCTCAGAATACACCCGGGAATCAGGTGGCTAAGAAAAAAATAGTTCTTAGAAATGCCGATTCAGTTCTTATTCTGAAGGATCCCCAGTCCGGAAAGGATATTCACCATCTATTAGGGCATGTGCACCTTCAGGATAATGAAATTTTGATGTGGTGCGATAGTGCACACTTCTTCCCTGATAAAAACCAGGTCGAGGCTTTCATGAAGGTCCACATTAAACAGGGAGATACGCTTGATCTCTTTGGCGATTACCTTTTTTATGATGGAATAAGCAAATTAGCTTTTGTAAAGGGTAATGTGGAACTGATTGATAAACAGACTCATCTTTATACCGATTCAATACATTATGATGTTCAGAACAGAATCGCCCGATACCCTAACCGGGGCAGAATCACAAATGATAAAAACACGCTTACAAGCATAATTGGTGTTCTATATGCACAGGAAAATCTTTTTCATTTTAAGGATAGCGTAAAAATAGTAAATCCCGAATACGTAATGACTGCTGATACAATGGATTACAATACTGTATCAGAAATTGCATATTTTACGGGACCAACCAGGTTAGTCGGTGATAGCTTAAACCTCTACAGTGAAAAAGGATGGTATGATACTAAAAATAAAAAGACTTCCCTCTGGAAAAATGCGATGATCGATAACAGGAAACAGATCGTTCATGGAGATTCATTGTTTTATGATGACAGTACAGGGTTTGGCGAGTCATTCAGAAATGTTGTGATAGAAGATACAGTTAATAAAATTGCTATAGAAGGCAATTATGCAAAGTATCTTAAACTGCCAGAAAAGTTTATGGTAACTGACAAAGCTGTGTTCATTCAGATCTCGGACCAGGATTCACTTTTTTTGCATGGTGATACAATAAGTTCAAAAACAGTGACTGATACAACCGGAAAGGCTTTCAGACTCATGAAAGCTTACTATGGCTGCCGCGTCTTCAGCAAAGACCTGCAGGCAAAATGTGATTCGCTCTCTTACTCCTTTCAGGATTCGGTGATCAGGCTGTACAGGATTCCGGTCATATGGTCAGGAGAGGACCAGCTGACATCAGATTCAATGGCAGTCTTTACCAAAAACAGACAAACCGACCGCCTGGAATTATATAATAATGCTTTTATTGCCAGCAAAGTGGATTCATTAAGGTTTAACCAGATAAAAGGCAGATCACTCACCGGTCATTTCAAAGATAACAAACTTTATAAAATAAATATAAAAGGTAACGGGGAGGTACTTTATTATCTTCTTGACGGAGAGCTTGTTGCAGGAGTCGATCAATCAAAATGCGCTAATATGGATATTATCGTCGATAACGGTAAAGTAACCGATATATTTGAGTATGAGAATCCCGAGGGTTTCATCGACCCTCCTCTCCCGTTGAGTCCTATCAGGCTCGAAGGATACAACTGGTTCGATGACCTCCGGCCCAAAAAGAAGAACGACATATTCAATAAATGAAAAAGAGGCTGATCATCTAAGATCCGGCCTCTTTTTTAATATTCATCCTCATTAAAAAAGAAATCGTCTTTGCTTGGATAATCCGGCCAGATATCCTCGATACTTTCGTAAATATCGCCTTCATCTTCAATTTCCTGAAGGTTCTCAATAACTTCCATTGGGGCACCCGATCTAATGGCGAAATCAATCAGCTCATCCTTAGTGGCAGGCCATGGAGCATCCTCAAGTTTTGATGCTAATTCAAGTGTCCAGTACATATTTTACTGATTAAATAAAGCTTAAAACAAAGTTTGCAAATATATATATTATTTTACTTAAAAAACAATACCCTATTTTAAGTTTTTCAACACATCAAACCTTCCATTTAACCTCTTCAATATCAAGGTCTAAGGCTATTTTTCTGGACAATACGAATAAAAAATCCGAGAGCCGGTTAAGGAATTTGTTCACGATTTCAGGCGTTTCTTCGGTCATGTTTAATCTCGAAATTGCCCGTTCCGCTCTGCGGCAGACACATCGGGCTATATGACAATATGATACGAGTATATTTCCTCCCGGAAGAATGAAATTAGTCAGCGGAGGCAGAGATTCCTCCATTATGTCAATTTCCTTTTCGATAATCAATGCACAATCAGGGTCAGGCAAGATCATTTTGCTTTTGATATTCCCGCTGTCATAGGCAAGTGCTGCGGCACATTTCATGAGTTGGTCCTGAACCCAGATAAGACGCTCTTTCCGTTTCAGGTTTTCTTTGTGATCGCGCAACAGTCCGATCCAGGCAATGAGCTCATCGACAGAACCATAAGCTTCAACTCGTATCGAATGTTTTGGTACCCTCCTGCCTCCCGACAATGAAGTTGTACCATCATCACCTGTAAGGGTATAGATTTTCATGACAAAAAAGAAGGAATAAAAAGAAGTAAAAATCTCAGAGCTAAACTTTATGCTTTTTTATATTGTTCATTAGCGTAATCCTGTGCAATTTCCCCATCGAATAATCTGATTATACGTGCAGCGTGTTTAGCAATGTCCTCTTCATGCGTGACTACAATCACAGTATTACCCTTTTTATGAATTGCGTCCAGCAGGCTCATGATATCGATAGATGTCTTGCTGTCAAGGTTACCGGTAGGCTCATCAGCAAGTATAATTGACGGTTTATTTACAAGAGCCCTGGCAATTGCCACGCGCTGACGCTGTCCTCCAGACAGTTCGTTCGGCTTATGAGTCATCCTGTCGGCAAGACCTACCTGCTCAAGGGTTTCAACAGCTACCTTTTCCCGGTCGAGTTTCGGAACTCCGGCATATATCAATGGTAAAGTAACGTTCTCAAGTGCTGAATATCGCGGAAGAAGATTAAATGTCTGAAATACGAATCCTATCTCTTTATTTCTGATTTCTGCCAGATAATCATCTTCCATTTTGCTTACATCGGTACCATTAAGAATATAGCGGCCACTCGAAGGTGTATCAAGGCATCCGAGCAGGTTCATCAAAGTGGATTTGCCTGATCCTGAGGGTCCCATGATTGCAACATATTCATTTTTATCTATATTAATACTGACTGATCGTAAAGCCCTCACAATTACTGATCCAACCTGATAATTCTTAACAATATCATGAATCTCAATTACTTTCTCCATAACGCTTAAAATTTGAATTTCCGAAATTAGACTAAATATATCAAATAATAAATATTAAAACATTAATTTTTGTTAATATCTGATTATATAGTGATTATGAGTAATTCCTTCCTTCAGGAACAGAAGTCCCATTCTGTAAATGTCAATACTCGCAGTGACCTTTTTATGAAGCTTTATCTCTTTCCAGGCTTCCGCCATCTCTTCTGAATAGCTGATATCATCTATTATAATAACCGTTTTGCTGTCAGCAAATTCTGCCAGCATATTGAAATATTTCAACACAGCTTCTTTCCTGTGGTTTCCATCTATAAATATCAATCCTGGTTTAATTCCAGTTGAAATAATTCCGGGTAAAACCTCATCAAAAGAGCCCTCTGATACATGAATATTATTAAGGCCTGTTTCAATAAAGTTTTGTCTTCCTATTCTGGCTGTTGACGGACAGCCTTCTATGGTATGCACTGTTGAATCCGGACATGAAGCAGCCATGTATATTGTACTTATTCCCAGTGAAGTTCCCAGTTCGATAATATGCGGCCTGCCAAATTCTGCTGCTATTTTTGACAAAAGCACACCATATTTCACAGGCACGGGTGAACGCTGCGCGATATCCGAAACCTTTCGCAAGCTTGATTTCAGGGATACTGACCCGGAACCGAGATCCTTGACCACGATTCTGCTGCTGTCGCTCAGCATCTTCCTCCTGATATGTTCTGCCGCATTAATAATTCCAGGATCAATTTTATTCGTGAACACCCTTGTCACAAGATCAAATATGAACGGACTGTGAATTCCATGCCCTCCCCGGTGATGTGGCAGCAGAATGTAATTCAGATATTTGAAGGTCCGGGGAAAAATCATAAACACGACTATTATAATTAGGACAGGTTTTCAAAAATACGTATTTTCGGATGATGAAATCCAATAACCGCAAAGAACGCAAAGTTTTTTGCAAAGATCGCTAAGCACAGCACCATGACGTTGATCTTTGCGTACTTTAAATCTCCTTTGTCAGGCGAAGCAATATTTATTTAACTGAGGCTTACGGAAGAATAACTTAGAGTACTTTGCGGTTAAAAAATCTTTTTTGACAATTATGATCAAACAAGAGTTTTTAGATACTGAAATTACCTACCTGACTGGAGTTGGTCCGAAAAGGGCGGAGCTTCTTAATAAAGAGCTGAATATTTTCACATTCCGCGACCTGCTTTACTATTTTCCTTATAAATATATCGACAGAACGAGGTTTTATAATATCGCCGAACTTGACCCCGATCTTCCGTTTGTTCAGATAAGAGGAACTATCAGAGGTTATAGTACGGAAGGCCATGGTGCAGGCAAACGACTGGTAGCTGACTTTCAGGATGGGACCGGAACATTGAAACTTGTATGGTTTAAGGGCGGGAAATGGATAACCGGAAGCTTTAGTCCGGGAGTAGAATATATAGTTTTCGGGAAACCAGGCGTCTTTAATGGTATTATTAATATCATCCATCCGGAGATTGAAGCTTCCGATAAAATGGCCGAAAGGATTAATTCGGCCCTTCAGGCACAATACAGTACTACTGAGAAGCTTAAGAATCAGTTTGTTTCTTCGAAAACAATAAGCAAACTGATCGGCAATATGTTGAAACAGATTAAAACAAGATTGCCTGAAACTTTACCTGCCTACATTGCTTCGCAGTATAAACTGATGGAACTGCATGAAGCACTCCACAAAATCCATTTCCCTTCAAACCCTGATGAACTTGAAAAAGCAAGACACCGCCTGAAATTTGAAGAGCTCTTTTATATACAGCTTAACCTTCTGAGATTCAAAACAAACCGCAGTCTGAAATATAAGGGATTTGTATTTTCAAGTGTGGGTGATAACTTTAATAATTTCTATTATAACAACCTGCCTTTTACTCTTACAGAAGCTCAAAAAAGAGTTATGAAAGAGATCCGAAAGGATCTTGGCTCAGGAAAACAGATGAACCGTTTGCTTCAGGGAGATGTTGGCAGCGGTAAAACACTTGTAGCGTTGATGAGCATGCTCATTGCTCTGGACAATGGTTATCAGGCATGCATCATGGCTCCCACCGAAATCCTTGCCAGCCAGCATTATCAGACTATCTCAAAATTGCTGGAAGGTATTGATATTAAAATACGTCTGCTAACAGGCTCTTCCAAAAAATCTTCCCGTAAATTGATTGCAGAATCGCTGCTTGACAGATCTCTTAATATACTAATTGGAACACATGCTCTTCTTGAGGAAAATGTTCAGTTTTCTAATCTTGGTCTTGTAATTATCGATGAACAGCACCGTTTTGGCGTTGCCCAGCGTGCAAGACTCTGGCAGAAAAGCTTAAACCCGCCTCATATCCTTGTAATGACTGCCACTCCCATTCCGAGAACTCTGGCGATGACGCTTTACGGCGATCTCGATGTTTCGGTTATCGATGAATTGCCTCCTGGCAGGGTACCTATAAAAACAATGCATTTTACTGATTCAGAAAGAAATAAGGTGTTTGGATTTATCAGGAACCAAATAGCTGAGCACCGGCAGATCTATATAGTCTATCCTCTTATCAAAGAATCTGAAACAATGGATTACAAGGATCTGGAGGATGGATGGGATACTATTTCAAGGGTCTTCCCGGCTCCTCAATACTGCATAAGCATTGTACACGGTAAGATGACTCCCGCAAACAAGGAGATCTCAATGAAGCTGTTTAAGGATGGAGCGGCTCATATCCTGATTGCCACTACAGTCATCGAAGTTGGCGTAGATATACCAAATGCTACAGTAATGGTCATTGAAAGCGCGGAACGTTTCGGATTGTCTCAGCTGCATCAGCTTAGAGGACGCGTTGGCAGGGGTGCCGACCAGTCATATTGCATACTTATGAGTTCTGATAAACTTACAAGAGAAGCTGCCAAACGAATAGAAGTAATGATCAGGACGAATGATGGTTTTGAGATTGCTGAGACAGACCTTCAGCTCAGGGGGCCCGGCGATATTGAAGGAACACTTCAGAGCGGCATTCCCTTTGATCTGAAGATTGCCGACCTTGGCAGGGACGGGCAACTGATCGAATATGTGAGGCATATTGCGGAAGAGATCCTCAGGCTTGATCCTTTACTTGAAAATAAGCAAAATCAGGTCTTCAAATCTGAACTGAAAAGGCTTTTCAGCCAGCGCCAGTCGTGGAGCAATATAAGCTAGATGCACATTATTTAAAATCAGAATAAATAACCGGCTAGCCTTAAAAAATGATAAAAAACAGGATTCAATTGCTCTGTATCCTTAATTTTGCGATTGCTTTTTTAAGGCTGAAATATGACGAATTCAGACAATTCCGGAATCATCAAACATGAAGGCATAGTCCAGAATAAGAATGAAAATACTGTTCTCATAAGTATAATTTCATCATCTGCCTGCTCCGGTTGTCATGCGGAAGGGTCCTGTTCCCTGTCAGGTTCTGAAGAAAAGATGATCGAGGTCAGAGGCAAATATGATGTTAAACCCGGTGACAAGGTTACAATTCTGATGAGGCAATCTATGGGTTATGCAGCCTTGTTCCTTGGATATATCCTGCCGCTCTTTTCAGTGATTGCCGGACTGATTATCCTGATTTCCGTAAAAATACCTGAATTAACTGCAGGACTTTTTTCACTTTCAATTCTAATACCATATTATAGCATTCTCTTTTTATTTCGAAAGCGGATCAATAAAAAATTTACGTTCACGCTAAAAGTTTAAATGATGAGTTCCATTTTGCTTATTACAATAATAAGTCTGAGTGTCCTGGCTTTGATCTCAGCCGTGATCCTCTATATTGTTGCACAAAAGTTTAAAATAATAGAAGATCCGAGGATAGATGAAATTCAGGCAGTTCTTCCGGCAGCAAACTGTGGCGGCTGTGGTTTTGCAGGTTGTCGCAATTTTGCTGAGGCTCTGGTAAAAGCCGAGACCTTTGAAGGACTTAACTGCCCTGTCGGAGGAACTTCAGTTATGGAAATGGCAGCAAAAATGCTTGGAAAGCAAGCTGTCGCTGCGGATCCTGTCACAGCTGTTTTACTTTGTAACGGGACACCGGAAAACAGGCCGCGTACATCAATCTATGATGGCGCTTCAGATTGCAGGATATCTAATAATCTGTACATCGGAGAGACCGATTGCAGTTATGGTTGTATAGGGTACGGAGATTGTGTTAAAGCCTGTATTTTTGATGCAATTTACATTGACACTGCTAATGAGCTGCCGGTAATTATCGATGAAAAGTGTCTGGGTTGCGGCGCATGTGTAAAGGCATGTCCGCGGAATCTGCTTGATCTTCGTAAAAAAGCCAAAAAGGATCGGAAGATTTATGTAGCCTGTTCCAACTGTGATAAAGGCGGCCCGGCAAGAAGAGCGTGTAAAACAGCATGCATCGGCTGTAACAAGTGCTTGAAAGTATGTGAATTCAATGCAATTACAGTAGAGAATAACCTTGCCTGGATAGATCCTAAAAAGTGTACATTCTGCAGAAAATGTGTTGCGGAATGTCCGACAAATGCAATCCTCGAAGTCAATTTCCCACCAAGAAGACCAAAAGAAGAAATTCATATTGAGACAGTTAACGCATAATTAGTAATTCTGAATATAAAGCACTATAGAGTTGAAGACATTTTCAATAGGGGGAATTCATCCACCCGACAATAAGCTGACCGCAGGCGTCAAAATCACTTATCTGCCTATTCCCGAATGTGTTACGATCCCTTTATCTCAGCATATAGGTGCACCTGCTATTCCTGTCGTCAATAAAGGTGACTACATTAAAACAGGAGAAGTTATTGCAACCGGCAATGGATTCGTTTCATCTAATATCCATTCCTCAGTATCGGGTAAGATAAATAAGATCGATGCGGTAACCGATAGTTCAGGTTATAAGCAGTCAGCCGTTTTTATCGATGTTGAAGGAGATGAGTGGATCGGGACGATCGATAGAAGCAGTGAAATCATAAAGGAAGTAAGACTTACTTCCTTAGAGATAATAAAAAAATGTGCGGATGCAGGAATAGTAGGAATGGGAGGAGCTGCATTTCCTTCGCATGTTAAACTGACTGTTCCGGATGGCAAGAAATGTAATATACTTATTATAAATGGTGTTGAATGTGAACCTTACCTGACTTCCGATCACCGGCTGATGATTGAGAAGGGCGAAGAAGTCCTGACAGGCGTTTCAATTCTCATGAAAGCTCTGAATGTTGAAAGAGCAATGATCGGGATTGAGTGCAATAAATCAGATGCAATTAATCATCTGACTGACCTGGCCATAGGCTTTAATGGAATATCAGTCCATGCTCTCAAAGTCAAATATCCTCAGGGGGCCGAAAAGCAGCTTATCAAGGCTCTCATAAACCGGGAGGTTCCCCCTGGCCACCTTCCTATAGATGTAGGTGCTGTAGTTCAAAATGTCGGAACTGCATTTGCAGTTTATGAAGCAGTGCAGAAGAATAAGCCACTCTTTGAAAGAGTCGTGACCATTACCGGGAAATCACTTGCCCGACCCGGCAATTACGTTGTAAGGATCGGAACTCCGGTCAGTAAACTAATCGAAGCTGCAGGAGGCGTTCCGGAGGATACCGGGAAAATTGTAAATGGCGGACCAATGATGGGCAAAGCATTAAATAATATTGAAGTGCCAGTTGTAAAAGGTACATCCGGAGTCATTCTCTTTCCTCGCAAGGAATCAACCAGGGAGCCGATCGGTAAATGCATCAGATGTGCAAAATGTGTATCAATCTGTGCGAATGGAATGGAGCCTTTTTTACTAGCGACACTTTCTGAAAAAGGGCTATTCGAACGCGCCGAGATTGCGGGAATTACAAACTGTATGGAATGTGGCAGCTGCAGCTATATATGTCCTGCGGGCCGGCCCCTGCTGGATTATATCAGGCTTGGGAAGTCGACTGTAATCAGGATGGCACGTGAACGAAAAATTAAAACAGTTATAAAATCATAGGAATGAGTAATATGCTTAACATATCTCCTTCGCCACATGCCCATGGGAAGGAAACAACCAGGAAACTGATGTTCGGAGTTGTTCTTGCTCTTATGCCTTCACTTTTTACTTCGGTTTTTTATTTTGGATCAGGTGCAGTGATTGTAACCACAGTATCGATACTTTCATGCGTGAGTTTCGAATATCTTATACAGCGATTTGTCTTTAAGAAGGATGTTTCCATAACTGATGGATCGGCTGTAGTTACTGGACTGCTTCTTGCTTTTAACCTTCCTTCAAATATTCCGGTATACATCATTATTCTGGGAAGTTTTGTTGCAATAGGAATCGCAAAAATGACTTTTGGAGGTCTCGGAAATAATCCTTTCAATCCGGCACTTGTGGGCCGGGTCTTTCTGCTCATCTCCTTTCCTGTGAAAATGACGAGCTGGCCAGTTCCTTCCGGGATCGCTTCCGGGTATACTGATGCGGTTACAGGTGCCACACCTCTTGCAATCATGAAAGAAGGAATAAAAAACGGAGAATCATTGTCACAATTGATGGAAAAAGTGCCGACTACAATTCAGATGTTACTTGGGAAAATGGGAGGGTCACTTGGAGAGGTTGCTGCACTCGCCTTAATTATAGGATTTATTTTTATGCTTTACAGAAAAATAATTACGTGGCATATTCCGGTTTCAGTCATAGGATCAGTCGCGGTTTTTACTTCGATATTATGGCTGATAAATCCGGAAACAAATGCCAGCCCGGTATTTCATTTACTGACAGGAGGACTTCTATTAGGCGCAATCTTTATGGCAACTGACTATGTTACATCACCGATGAATCCAAAAGCTATGATAATTTATGGTTGTGGCATTGGAATCCTTACTGTGATAATCAGAGTATGGGGAGCTTATCCTGAAGGAGTTTCTTTTGCTATCCTGATTATGAATGCATTTGTGCCGCTTATGAATGCATATATTAAACCAAAACCTTTCGGAGAGGAGGTAATAAATGGCTAAAACAGAATCCACATTCAGGAATATGGTGCTTTCCCTGACTCTGATCTCGCTTGGAGCATCAGCATGCCTGGGCTATGTTTATCAGATGACAAAGGGCCCGATTGAGCTTTCTGTTTTAAATAAGAAGCTTGCAGCAATCAGGGAAGTAGTGCCCGATTTCAATAATGATCCTTTTGAGGAGATGTACAAGCTGCCTACCGGTGAAGGTGATAGTCTCGAAATCTACCCGGCAAAGAAAGATAGCATCATCGTGGGATATGCTGTTAACACAAATACTAAAAAGGGGTTTGGCGGTGATGTAAACCTTATGGCAGGGTTCAAGCCAGATGGGACAATTATTAATATAACAGTTCTTTCACAAAAGGAAACGCCCGGCCTGGGAACTAAAATGACAGGAACGGATTTCAAAGATCAGTTTAATGACAAGAATCCATCCGATTTCAAGCTAAAAGTAAAAAAAGACGGAGGTCCTGTTGACGCAATATCAGCAGCAACAATCAGCTCAAGAGCATTTTGCGATGCTGTTCAGCGTGCATACAACACTCTTCAGAAAGGAGGTCTTAAATGAATCAATTTCAAAATTTCACAAAGGGCTTTATTAAAGAAAACCCAATTCTGGTTCTGGTGCTTGGAACCTGCCCTACCCTCGCTACAACTTCATCATCATTGAACGGTATGGGGATGGGAGTAGCCACAACTTTTGTCCTGATCGGATCTAATGTAGTTATATCTTTACTTTCAAATGTTATCCCTGATAAAGTCAGAATTCCAGCATTTGTTGTTATTATCGCCTCATTTGTTACTGTGGTCGACCTGATTATGCAGGCTTATGTTCCCGGACTCTACGAAACTTTGGGGATATTTATTCCCCTTATTGTAGTAAATTGCATAGTTCTTGGACGGGCCGAAGCATATGCATGCAAAAATACTGTATTTTCATCTTTTATTGACGGGTTGGGCATGGGGCTCGGATTCACCTTAGCCCTTGGTGTTTTGGGGGCATTCCGCGAAGTGATCGGCAGTGGAGCACTTTTCGGATATAAATTTATAAAGGGGGACGGAGTGCTTGTTTTTATTCTTGCACCGGGAGCTTTCTGGGCTCTTGGCTATCTGATCGCACTGGTTAACAGGATAAAGAAAACTTAATCAGAAACTGAAATGGAATATATATTAATCATAATTTCTGCGGTTTTAATTAATAATGTCGTTCTTGCCCAGACAATTGGAATCTGCCCTTTCCTTGGAGTCTCCAACAAGATTGAGACTTCTCTTGGTATGGCGGGAGCCGTTACATTCGTTATTGTCCTGGCGACCATGGTCACCTATCTTATCCAGGTTTATGTACTCAACAAACTGGGTCTGGCATTTATGCAGACAATCACATTCATTCTTGTTATTGCTGCATTGGTCCAGATGGTTGAAATTATTCTTAAAAAGGTAAGCCAGCCTCTTTACCAGGCATTGGGTATTTTCCTTCCATTGATAACCACCAATTGTGCCGTTTTAGGAGTTGCTATACTTGTTATTAAGAAAAACTATAATCTGATCGAAGGAGTTGTATTCGGTGCTTCGACCGCTGTCGGCTTTGGACTCGCGCTCATCATTCTGGCCGGAATAAGGGAACAGCTGGAACTGGCGGATATTCCAAAAGGGATGAAAGGAGTTTCACTATCTCTTGTTATTGCAGGAATACTGGCAATGGCATTTATGGGATTCACTGGAATTGTTAAATGAAAAATTCCAATAAATGGAGCTCGCCGACTACTATAATGTATTAGGATTACCGGTAAACTCTCCCATCGAGGAGATAAAAAAGGCATACCGGAAAAAAGCACGTCTTTACCATCCCGATATTAATCCTGCCCCTGATGCCAAGGACCATTTTATATGTGTGACAGAAGCTTATGAGTTTTTAATAGCAAACCACGAGAAGATAAGAACTGATGAGCAGGTATATGAGCAGGCGATGGAAGACTGGAGAAAATACAGGCAGGACAGATCCCGCAGACGCGCTACTGTTTATGCACACACATCCTATGGAAAATTTAAAAACACAAAGTTTTACAAAACAACAAGGATCTTTGACGGGACAACCATAATATTCAGTTTTGCGGTTTCGATTCTGGTAATTGTCTATACAATTTACGGATATATTTACAGGCTGAAGAACCCGGTACCTCACCTGGGGAAACCATCAATTGCCGTATTCATAATGCTTCTCCTGCTGGGAGTGGTCTTTTTTGTTGTATCTTTTGCATATCTGAAGGCATATCTGGAGACTTCCAAAAAACGAAAAAACAAAGCATAGGCAGTTGAATACGTCCTTCAGAAAGATCACTTAAGTTTAATAAAATTGAACCTTACATCGAGGACCGAAGCAAAGTATTCTCCGCGTTCCAGGATATCATCATCGCCTTCTTCATAGTACCAGTTGAATATGAACTTCTTATGCTTTAAAGTAACGTAAGTGATCTTTTGCAGTATATGTATAAATACTTTCGCGCTGGCACTGTTAAAATATTCAAGATTTAAATCCACACTTGTAACATCAGCCGGAACAGTTATGTATTCGCTGATCCAATCTTCTATCGGTTCAAAAAATTCAGTTACATTCTCATGGATTGACCTTCCTTTGATACGGATCGTTCCCTCAGGATTCAAAATTATCTCCGGGGTATTCTTTGTTGGCGAAATCCTCAGCTCCTCCATCTCATATAATTTGTCCCGAATTTACGAATTTTATCAGAAATAACACCTTCCATTATGTGAATATGCACCTGCTCCGACCACAAGGAATTTCAAACCTGATTCATTCAATCTATAATAATATAAATATCAATACCTTGCAAGGGGAGTAATATCGTGACCCGAAAATTCACCTCTGAGATATTTATAATGTGCTGTAATACCAATCATAGCAGCATTATCCGTAGTGTATCTTAGTTCTGGAATAAAAAGATTCCAGTTTCTCTTCTCAGCTTCTCTTTTCATTTCATTTCTCAGGCCTGAATTGGCGGATACTCCTCCGGCAATGCCAATTTCATTAATCCCGGTTTGCTGGCATGCATTCACGACTTTTCCAACAAGAATACTGACAATTGTATGTTGAAGGGATGCACAGAGGTCTGCCTTATTATGTTCCACAAAATCAGGATCTTCTTTTATTTTGTCACGCAGGAAGTAGAGAAAGGATGTCTTTAGCCCGCTGAAGCTGAAATCGAGACCTTTAACATGTGGTTTTGCAAACCTGAAAGCATGGATATTTCCTTCAGCTGCAAGCTTGTCTATGGCAGGACCGGCAGGATAAGTAAACCCCATAATTTTCCCGCACTTATCGAAAGCTTCGCCTGCCGCGTCATCAATGGTATTCCCTATAACCTCCATTTCCAGCTGGTTCTTCATTACAATTATCCGTGTGTGGCCCCCTGAAACAAGAAGGCACAGGAAAGGAAATGAAGGTAAACGATTACTCCTGTCTTTCTCCAGAATGAAGTGTGCAAGCACATGTGCCTGAAGATGGTTTACCTCTATTAGTGGTATATTTAGGGCGAGGGCAAATCCCTTTGCAAATGATGTTCCTACCAGCAGCGATCCAAGCAGACCTGGTCCACGGGTAAAGGCAATAGCATTAATATCTGAGGCTTTAATTCCGGCTTTCAGCATAGCTTGTTGTGTTACCGGAACGATATTAGCCTGATGAGCCCTGGATGCAAGTTCTGGTACAACACCTCCGTAAGACATATGTATATCCTGGTTAGCTATCAGGTTTGAAAGGACATAGCCATCTCTCAGTATTGCAACCGATGTATCATCGCACGAGGATTCTATCGCTAAAATTGTAACTGGCATCGGTAACCTGGATTTTAAATAAATTCGGAATCTTTTTTTCCCGGAAATATTAAAATATTTCAACCTGCAAATTTCCTAAAAATATTGCAGCAAAAAACATATTAACCAACAAAACATTTCCCGGGTGAAATTATGATGCTATACCCCTCATGGGCAGACAGGTAAATCTAATCAGAATAGATTCTTTGAAAAAATATACATTTCTTATTATCATCCTTCTTTATTTCGGTAATTTCGATTTCTTTCATTTTATATCCCTTCGCCTTGCAATACTGGTAAATGCGCTCATAGGCTAAAGATTTCCGCTCCGAGGGTTGCGACAGAATGTGAAGTATTTCCGTTTTATAAAATACAGTAAATGAAACCCATCCTATCCAGGTTTTTACTTTTGTCTCGTAAAAAGATATATCTCCTTTGGTAAAACTTATAATTCTGAATTTATGCTTTTTCATTTACTGCAGCTAAAAGCTTTAATATAATTTCAAAAAGTACATCCAAGATAGTCAAAAATATGAACAGAACTTGTAATTTTAGTACGATTAAGGAAGCAAATCTATAAACTATGCAAGAAAAAGATAAGTTGATCAGGGTTTATACCGGAACTGAAATTCTGGTAATCTCGCTTAAGGAAAGATTAGAAGAATCGGGTATATCTGCTTCAATTCAAAATGACTCGAATAATAGTTTTTTAAGAGGTGTACCTATCGCTATTGATCTTTATATCCAGGCGTTGGATTTTAAGAAAGCTGAGCCAATTATCAATGAATTTATAAAGATAAATGCGAATTGAATTAAGTGTGCAAAATAACTTTAACTTGTTAAATCCATTGCACTGGTATCCAGATAATTTATAAATTTTACAGTTATTTAGACCAGACAATTACTCTGAGTTTCACTATCTTTATGGCTTAATTTTTGCAGGTCTGAAATCCGATATTTTGAGACTTTGGTATCTATATGCTAAAAACTATTAAAAGATCGATCAAGTACTTCATTATATTTTTTGGGATCATAATAATGGTTCCCACTGTTCTCTATTTATTATTGCAGATCCCCGATGTTCAGACCTTCCTGGTAAAAAGGATCACAAGTCACTTTTCGGACCAGATAAAATCAACTATATCTGTTGGAAAAATCGAGTATAAATTCTTTAATAATTTGTCCCTCAATGATATATTAATAAAAGATCAGAATAATGATACAATGTTATATTCAAAAGCAATAACTATTGGCATCAGGGGCATGAATTTTAAGAATAAGTTTTTCAGGATTGGCAAAGTAACTTTAATAAAACCTGTAATTGCACTGATAACTGACTCAACTGGTTTGATGAACCTTACCTGGTACCTCAACAAGCTGAGAAACTCGGCCGACACAGTAAAGAAGGGCGGAACAAGGATTTCAGTTGATGAGATAGATATTAATAATGCACGGTTCTCCCTTATTAATCATAATGCTCCCAAGGGAAAAGCAAAAATAGACTTCAACAACCTGAATCTGTCGGGGATAAATGGAACAATCGAGGACCTGAAGACACTTAATGATACAACCACTTTTAATATTTACAGTCTGGGCTTTAAAGAATCATGTGGTTTCACGCTAAGAAAGTTGAACGGTTCAGTTGTCCTGGCAGGATCTAAGATCCTGCTGAATTCAGCTTTTATCAGTTGTGACAGCAGTACGCTTAATGTATCAAGGTTTGGTTTGATCGCCGATTCACCAGACTCTTACAAAAATTTTACCGAACGTGTAAAACTTGATATTCAGCTCGATAAGTCGTTTATAAATTCATGGGACATTCAATATTTTGTTCCTTTGAGCGATAGTCTGAATGAATCTGTGGAAATTTCAGGAAACTTACTTGGAACAATATCTGAACTCCGGGGACGTAATATCAAAATTTCATACAGGAATTCTACTACGCTTGATTGCGACTTCGATTTTTCAGGTCTTCCAAAAATAGAAAACACATTCCTGTACATCGGGGTTAATAGTCTTAAAACAAATGTCAGGGATATTGAGCAGATAGAATTTCCGGGCAAGGGATCTTTAGTGATCCCTGATGCTGTGAAAAAACTTGGAAACATCTCATTTAATGGAAGTTTCACCGGGTTTACAACCGATTTTGTAACATATGGAGAAATAAGGACCAGTATGGGAAACATCCGGTGTGACTTATCGGTGCGGCCCGGAGAATCAAAAAAGTATATGATAAAAGGGCTGCTGAAAGGCAGCGATATAAACATTGGAGAGCTTACAGAAAAATCAGAATTTTTAGGAAACATGAGTATGCAGGCCAATGTTGACGGGTATGCATATTCCTTAAAAAAGCTTTCTGCGAATCTCACGGCCAAAATCGACAGCATTGAGATAAACAAGTATGTTTATCGCAACATATCTTTGAATGGAGTATTTACTGAAAAGACATGGGATGGAAGCATAAATATTGTAGACAAGAATATCAAGCTTGACCTGCTTGGGTTGCTAAATTTCAATAATGAGCTTCCGGAATTTGATTTTACGCTTAACGTAACTGATGCTAACCTCTACAAGTTGAATTTCGATAAACTTGATACTACTTCCAGAATTACTCTGCTTCTGACTTCAAACTTTAAAGGAAACAGCATAGATAATCTTGATGGTGAAATAAGACTGCTCAATTCCAATTTCAGAAAATATAACAATAATCTTGAACTTTATGATCTTTCCATTAAGACCCACAAAGATGGAACCATTCCTGTCTTAAGTTTGCGTACAGATTTTTTAGATGCTGATATAAATGGTTACTATAATTTTGCAGGTCTTGGAAGCCTCGTGAAATCTACTCTCGTTTCACTTATGCCGTCACAGTTTCATTTAAGCGGCAAACAGAACGATTTCAAAAAAAATAAGTTCACATTTAATATCAATTTTAAGAATACCGATAAGATCAATAAATTTTTCAGAACCGGAATACTGATTGCTGATAAGACATACCTAAAAGGGTCAGTTTTTGCTGACAGTGTCATTAAAATCGAAGGAAGGTCTGATCTGCTTACAATTAAAAATAATGTATTAAGGGATATTAAATTTGACGCCAACGTCACCGGCTCTGATTTAACCCTGACTATAAACAGTTCATTGCTTAACCTCCTGGGTCAGTCAGACCTTAATGAATTCTCAGTCGGACTCAAAACTAAACCTGATAATTTTATATTTACTGTCAACTGGGATAATAAAGATACTATTCTCAATAAGGGAAATTTTATTGCTCATGGAACTATTGCAAAGGACACTGCAGGTAACAGGAATGCAATTCTCAGGGTTGAAATTGATTCTTCACGCATTTATTCGGATAACAATCTCTGGAAAGTAAGTAATTCTTCAATTCTGATTGATACAAATTCCATAAAAATCAAAAAACTCTTTATAACCAGTAAAGAACGGTACTATCTGGTAGATGGTTCAATCTCAGAAAATCCGGCCGACACCCTGCATCTTGAGTTTAAAGGAATCGATATTGCTCCGCTAAACTATCTGTTAAACCGGAAAAATAATAATGATCCGAACATCATTCCTCTCGACTTCAAAGGACAGCTCAATGGTAAAATACTTCTGACCAATGTTTACAAGAATCTGTTGCTTGCCGGTAATATTTTTGTGGATAATTTTTCAGTCCTTGGAAGTGCCTATGGAAATATCTCAATCAACTCTGAACTCGACAATGTCAAAAAGATTGTAAATATAAAAGCCAGCAATAACCTTAATTCAGTGAAGATGTTTGATGTGACCGGAATCTATAATCCTTCAATCAAAAAAATAGATTTGAACGCTGAAGCTACAAAATTACCCATCGGGTTTCTTAATCCATTGCTTAAAGTATTCGCATCGGAGATAACCGGAACAGTTTCGGGAAAACTAAATTTATCCGGTGTGACAGGCAATCTTTTTCTTAAAGGAGCCGTGATGGCTGAAAATGCATCAATGAAGATTACATATCTCCAGACAAAATATACTCTTAATGATACAATAAGATTTGATATGCAGGGAATCAAATTCAATAATGTCAGGATCACCGACGTTGAAGGCAACATTGCAACTCTCTCAGGATCAGTAAACCATAAAAATTTCCGGGATTATGCAGCCAATCTGAGTATTAGTATCCCTTCAAAAGGACTTCTTGTCTTAAATACTCAGCAAAAAGACAATCCAATGTTTTATGGTACCGTATACGCTTCCGGAGTTGCGAAGATTAAAAGCGACCAGAATTCACTTTCATTTGATATATCAGCTAAAACAGCAAAATCGACTAAAACAGGAAAAACCTCGAAGCTCTCAATTCCGTTGAGTAAAAGTCTGTCAGTTTCTGAATATTCATATATCACTTTTATTGACTCAGGCAATGTGAATAAAACCGTTCAAGGCAATAGTACCCAGGCTGCTCCATCCTCGACAAAACAAATTGGAATGGATATCAATATGAATCTCGAAGTCACACCTGACGCTGAGATCCAGATCATTTTTGATTCAAAAGCAGGTGATGTGATGAAAGGACACGGATCAAGCGAAAACCTGAATGTAACCCTGAATAAAAAAGGTGATTTCGGAATCTGGGGCGACTATGTGATTGAAGATGGTGACTATACATTTACCATGGCTAATATTGTTAATAAGACATTCAGCGTGGAAAGCGGAGGAAGGATAATGTTCAACGGAAATCTTAAGGACGCTGATATCGATCTGATGGCCTCCTATCTTGGACTGAAAGCTTCCCTGGCCTCAATTCTCGAAGATAATAATTACTCCGAGAGAATACGTGTGGAACCTCAGCTTAACCTGTCAGGCAAGCTTTTTAATCCCGTGGTTGGATTCGATATCTATCTTCCTGACGCAGATGAAGCAACCCGCTCGAGGCTGAAAAACGCAGTTCCGACACAGGAAGAATTGACCCGGCAGGTATTTGCGCTTCTTGTAATGGGTAGCTTTATATCAACCGGGGCATCTTCGCTTGCAACAACCACAAGCGGTACTTCGGCAATGGCAGCTACATCCTGGGAGATGGTAGGAAACCAACTTGGCAACTGGCTTTCAATGTTAGCCAAAAATGTCGATATCGGCTTTAATTTCCGGCCCGGGTCAAATTCAATCAGTCCGCAGGATGCTCAGGTTGCATTATCAACTCAGCTGCTGAATAATAAAATAACGCTTAATGGTAACTTTGATGTAAGGGGAACTGGTAATACTGCCATTGGTAACTCTAGCCAGTTGCCAACCAATCAGTTGACAGGTGATTTTGATGCAGAGTTAAAACTGACTGAAAAATTGAGATTTAAAGTATTTAACCGTTTTAATGAACTGTATTACCTTAATGCGGGTCTGAGTCCCTATACACAGGGTGTAGGTATCTTCTATAAACAGGACTTTAACAAATTTTCGGATCTGTTCAAAAGAAAGCAGAAACCCGACATTAAAAAGGAGGATGAAACCAGAATTAAAAATAAATAATACTGATCTGATTTCCCCATTTCTCAACCACTGGTTAATAAATTTTATGGTGTTGTTCTTAAAGTGGCATAATAGAACAGGATATGATTTCGTTTATTTATAACTTTGCATCATTAATTTGTGAAGACAGGAAAGTATAAATAATAATAAAACAATTGCAAACCAAATTACACCGGGATCTTGAGATTTCTGCCGCAGGCAGAAGGAAGGGAGTATTCGGCACTACCCTGGTACATCTGATGTTGTTCGGGTTTCTCATATTGGTTGGTTTCTCTGCACCTGCACCACCACCCGAATCAGAAGAAGGAATTCTGGTTAATTTCGGTACCGGCGAAACCGGTATTGGTATGATTGAACCGTCCCCACCTGCCGCAAAGACAGAAAGCTCCCCACCTGTAGTAAAGGAAGTTACCTCTCCCCCGTCCTCGCCCAAAACAAAAGCCAGATCAAAAGCTGAATCTCTTCTGACCCAGAACAATGAGGAGGCCCCGGCAGTTAAAACAGATCCGGAAGCAGCAAAGAAAAAGCTTGAGAAGATCGAAGCTGATAAAAAGATAAAGGAGCAAGTTGAAGCGGAAAGAGCACGGATAAGGGCAGAAGATGCTGAGAAAAAGAGAATTGCAGCAGAACAACAGCGTGCGTCAGATATCGCGAACCGTACAAAAAATGCCCTGGCTGATTCAAAGAATAGAGGAACAAGCTCAACCGGAGAAGGTATTGCCGGAGGACCGGGAAACCAGGGTGATCCAAATGGATCAGTAGACTCGAAAGTAAGAGGTGTCGGTAGCGGAAGTGGCACTTCAGGGACAGGTACCGGTGGTAAGGGTATCTCATATAATCTTCAGGGCCGCGGTTATCTGAAATTACCCGAACCGAAAAATGACTACCAGGTAGAAGGAAAAGTTGTTGTTGAAGTAAGTGTCGACCCTACAGGAAAGTTGTACAGGCTGTACCAGGTATAAAAGGATCCACCACACTTGATGAATACTTGCTTAAAGTTGCCAAAGAAGCTGCATTAAAAGCCAGGTTCGAAGTCAAAGGGGATGCTCCATCAATTCAGAAGGGAACAATTACCTATAATTTTATTCTGAAATAAGCCTGATTCACACATTATTTGCGTTTTCACTTGGTCACGCCATATCGTGGCCCCCCATTATGCTTTTTGCTTCCCGAACAATTCTTCTATAGCAACACTCAGGTTATCAATCAGATTATTATCCTTAATGATATAATCATTAATACCCTTTCTTGCAAATTCAAGAACGAGTTCACCTTTATCCTGACCCGATAACATGATTACCGGTGTCTCAGGCTTAATAGTTTTTATTTTATCAAAGACTTCCATACCGTTCATCACAGTCTGGTCATTATTAACAAAATAGTAATCAAGTATTATCAGATCGGGGTTCTTAATAAGTGCACTAAGGCAATCTTCACCATAAAGGAAGGATTCAAGACGGAATCCTTCGGATGTAAATCTTTTAACAACCAACATGTTAATAAATGGATCATCGTCAACAATAAAAATAAGTTTTTGCTTATTCATCGAATAAATGATTTATGATTGACAAGTGTAAAGTTAAAATAATAATCAATATATTTCGGACCTGTTGAATTGTTAATAAAATCACAGAGATATTAACAACTTTAAAAATATTCGGGCTATTTCTTTTTAATATTATCTTAATTTAGCCAGAACATTTTGTAAAAATCTCATAATTAAGATTATTCGTTTCAAAATGACGAACAGTCTAAAATAAAGCCTGAAATAAACATTCATTCCGACTATACTAAACATTTAAATCAGACAAAAATGAAACAGATCTCAAAATTTTTCGCATTCGTGTTTGTAATGCTTGCTTTTTCAACAGGTGCCATTGCACAAGTAGGAGTCAGTGCGACAGCTTCAGCTTCAGCTACTATTATTACTCCTATCGCAATTGCCAAGACCGTTGACATGAATTTCGGTAACATTTCTGTGAACGCCACTGCCGGAACTGTAATAATGACCCCGGCAGGTACACGTTCAGTTACAGGAGGGTGTTCTCTTCCTGCTCCAGTCGGTACAGTCACTGCAGCTAGTTTTACTGTAACCGGTGTTGCCGGATTGACCTTTGGAATTACACTGCCAGCAGCTGCAACCACAATTACTGCAGTTACCAACATGACTGTTGACACCTGGACGAGTACTCCTACTCCAACAGGAACCCTTCCCGGTGGAACCCAGACTCTTACTGTAGGTGCCACTCTTCATGTTGGGGCCAGCCAGCTTGCAGGAGTTTATACTTCTGGCACTCCTTTTACTGTAACAGTTAACTATAACTAGTCGGATTTAGGACAAAATTTCAAATATAAACATAATGAAAAGGCATAACATACTATATTTCAGCCTGATATGTTTATTTTTATTAGCCGGAGGCAGAATATTTTCTCAGGCTCTGCCTCCGGCTTCTGCTACGGGTCATATTTTCGCAGAGATAATTCCTATTTTTACAGCCAGTGAGACATCACAGATGAATTTCGGCAGGTTTTCTCCCGGATCAGAGGGTGGGGAAATCATTCTTACACCCGAGAGCACAATTTCAGTACTGGGCAGTGTTTATAAAGGTACCGGTTCTCATAATGCAGCGAGTTTCTATGTTACAGGAGATGTTGATGCAGCCTATACAATAACATTGCCTTCTAACCCGGTAGTTCTTACACACTTTTCAGACGGGAAAACAATGCAGGTTCATGATTGGGTATCAATCCCCTCACCCGGAATCGGAGCAGGCAAACTACTAAATGGTTTTCAGGTTGTGCGTGTTGGCGCCACTCTAAAGGTCGGCACACTGAACGATAATCCAGTTGGCATTTATACGGGATCTTACACAATAACATTTGACTTTAACTAGTGGATTTTTAATAAATATTTCATTCAATGTCAGTACTCAGATCTTACTCTTTCCACAAATACTCAGATTCCTGCAGGTTGAAGTTTTTAATTATTTTTTTACCATTGGCATTCGGAATTTTGTTCCTTTTTTCCGGCAATCTGGTTGCACAGGGAAATCTGCTCATAACTCCGAGAAGAGTAGTTTTGAAGGTTCAAAGAAGTCAATGGATCTGAATTTGGCGAATACCGGACAGGATACGGCCACATTTGCCATATCGCTGGTTCAGATCAGGATGAAAGACGACGGAGGATTTGAGAACATAACCGAACCAGATCCTGGTCAGCAATTTGCTGATAAGTATATAAGGTTTTTCCCAAGATCGGTCACTCTGGGACCAAACGAAGCACAGGTAGTTAAAGTACAGCTGATAAAAACTAATGAACTGGCTGCCGGGGAATACCGGTCTCATTTTTATTTCAGGG
>CAWBQN010000010.1:0-57344 GCA_963791065.1 uncultured Bacteroidales bacterium | reverse complement strand
GAAAATACTTTCTGGGACGCTTTAATTTTCGTACTGCAATGCCATTGTGGGCATTTATTGCAGGGCCTCTCATTGCTGTGGCTGTAGCATTACTGACAGTCAGTTCACAGACCTGGAGAGTAGCAAGTATGAACCCGGTAAAAACACTCAGGTATGAATGAGCTAAAATGGTTTGAACGCTTGTGATAATTGAACTAACAACATAGTAAAATGGATTTAATGAATTTTTCTTCAGTCCCGATCGAAGAGGTTAAAAGATTGATAAACAAAAATTAAACAAAACTATTATGCGAACTGTAAAATGAAAAACTTAATAGTAATAATTATATTGACCTCTGCTTTGTTAAGTCAATGTCAGTCAGATAAGTCCAGGGTAATTGATCTGGGATATAAACCTGATCATGCAGAATTATTTGCCCCGGGTTATATCAGTACTAATTTGTATGAAAGGGACATTGCTATTACTGCCGGAGGAGATGAGATTATATTTACATTAAGTGACTATAAACAATCCAGAAGATGTCTCGTCAGAGTAAGGAAAACAGGAAATCAGTGGGGAGAGAAAGAAATCTTAAGCTTTTCGGGACTATATAACGATATTGAACCCTGCTTATCAATGGATGGGAGCAAGTTATATTTTGCTTCCGACAGACCATTAGAGGCAGGACTCTGCCAGGAAAGACTATAATATATGGGTCACAAACAGACTAAAGAACGGCTGGAGTGAACCTGAACCATTACCGCCTGTTATCAATACAGAGAGGGATGAGTTTTTCCCATCGGTAAGCAGAAACAATGATCTCTACTTTACATCTGTTCGTGAAAATGGCATTGGCAACGAAGATATTTTTTTAAGCACTAATGTTGATGGAGTGTACAAGGAGCCTCAGCCCTTAGATACCAATATAAATACCGGAAATTATGAGTTTAATGCTTATGTTAATCCGGAGGAGAATTTGATAATATTCAGTTCCTACGGCAGGAAGGATGATATCGGCGGTGGTGATCTGTATTACAGTAAGAAAGATAATCAGGGCAACTGGACAAAGGCAGTCAACATGGGACCCAGAATAAATTCTGATAAACTGGATTATTGCCCCTTCGTAGACTTTTCAAGAGCCAATTTCTATTTTACCAGTGAAAGAACTGCTTCACTCAATAAAAAAATAAAAACTATTAATGAATTGGAAGAATACTCCGCCGGTATACTGAATGGGATGGGGAATATATACAGGATTAATATCGACAAGATAATGGGTGTTAATTGATATGTTAAAGATCATTTTCCCGACTGGAAGCCTGTAATTGCAGTCGCGGACAATTATTGAATTACTTTCATAAATATTATTATGAACAACATTATTAGTAAAGTGTTGCATTATAGGCTTTAACAGCTCGGTTTCATTCTGCTGACGGATGACCGGAGCTGACTTGTAACTGGAATAATTCTGGAAATGCAGCAATTTAGTTCTAATAACATTTATATGGCCAAAGTAATATCAAAAGACGGCACCTCAATTGCATATGACAAAAGCGGAAAAGGACCAGCGCTTGTACTTGTCGATGGTGCATTTTGTTTCAGAGAGTACGGCGTAACACCTGACATCGTTCCGCTTCTTTCGGATCATTTTACTGTATACTCTTATGACCGCAGAGGACGGGGAGAAAGTACGGATAAAGCGCCATACTCGGTTGAAAATGAAATTGAAGACCTTAAGGAAATAATTGAAATTACAGGTGAAGTACCATTTATTTGCGGATTTTCTTCCGGTGCACAACTTGTGCTTCTGGCAATAGGGAAGGGTATTCAGGTTAAAAGAATGGCGCTTTTTGAGCCGCCTTATGTAATTAACTCTGTTAATGGTTCCGCACCACCAAAAGATGCAGCAGCAAATCTGGCGAATTTTGTATCACTGGGTAAAAGAGGTGATGCGGTAAAGTACTTCATGACAAAAGTGATGGGTATGCCATCTATTTTTGTTTTCCTGTTTAAACAGTTTGGCAAATCAATGTGGAAGAAAAATGAATCTGTTGCCAACACACTTCCCTACGATGTAACTATAATGGGCGACTATTCAGTGCCGAAAGAGGCAGCTTCTATCAATGTTCCGACCATTGTAATCGTTGGAGAAAAATCTCCTCAGAGTATAAGGAATGCGGTTGAAGAAGTTGCACATACAATTCCACGCAGTCAATTAAGGTTGCTGAAAGGACAGAGTCATAATGTCTCAATGAAAGTACTTGCCCCGAGTCTGATTGAGTTTTTTAATAGTAAGTTTATTTCAGGTTAATTGATTAAATTTGATATCAGATCAATAGATCAATCCTAATGACCTGAGCTATGGAGACATCAAAAACTTATGAAAACTATCCAATCCGGATCGTTATCCAGTCTAATGTTGTCTCTTTTGGCATTTATGTTATGGGATTTCTAATTATTTATCAACTGGGCTGGATTCCTGCAATTATCTATCTGGGTTTTATTGTTGCGCTTGAATTCAGATTGATCAGGTATTCCTGTACTAACTGTTATTACTGGGGTAAAACCTGCGGATTTGGTCAGGGCAGACTCAGTGCCATGTTTTTCAAAAAAGGAGACCCGTTGAAATTTTGTAATAATGTAATAACATGGAAAAATATGATCCCTGATCTATTGGTTTCGCTCATACCATTGGTTATCGGGATTATATTACTGATAATTAATTTTGAAGCACTTATGTTATTTGCGCTGGTCCTGTTAATAGCTTTAACAACAGCTGGTAATGGGTATGTGAGAGGTACTCTTACCTGCAGGTATTGTAAACAAAGAGAGCTGGGTTGTCCGGCCGACAGATTATTCAATAAAAGCAAATAATAATAAAAACGATAAGTATGAATAAGGAGAAAAATTTAAATGGACCAACTCAGCAGCGACCGTTAAGATTATGGCCAGGAGTTGTACTCGTAATATTGCAGTGGCTTATCAGATTTGGTCTTCCTGCTCTTGTACCTGATGCAATAGGCATTGGTATATTTGGCGGAATTCTTTTAGGACTGGCTGTCTTTGTATGGTGGCTTTTCTTCAGCAGGGCACCAAGGTTTGAGCGCTGGACAGCTGTGCCTCTTATGATAATCTCCCTTGTTCTGACATCACAGCTGCTCCACAAATCCATTTCAACGGCAATGATGGGGATGATGTTCCCTGTATTTTCAATCCCCGCGTTATGTCTTGTATTTGTCGTATGGGCAGTAATCAGTCGTAAGCTTTCCGATGGAGTGAGACGTGTAACTATGATCGTTGCTATACTGGTCGGGTCAGGATTCTGGGCTTTGCTGCGCACAAATGGAATGGACGGCCAGGCCCATCAGTTTTTTGCATGGCGGTGGTCGAAAACACAAGAGGAACGATTAATGGCTCAGGTCAGTGATAATCTTAATGTCATGCCCCTCGATTCATCTGAAATGGCTAAGGAAGCTGAATGGTCGGGCTTCCGGGGAAATAACCGCGACGGCATTATCCACGGAGTTCGTATCAGGACAGACTGGACCCAATCACCGCCGGTTGAGATATGGCGCCGGCCTGTCGGACCCGGCTGTTCATCATTTGCCGTTCATGGTAAGCTGCTTTTTACCCAGGAACAGCGGGGTAACCTGGAGATGGTTTCCTGTTATAACCTCCAAACAGGCAAACCGGTGTGGTTTCATAGTGATACTACACGTTTCTGGGACTCGCATGCGGGTGCAGGTCCACGCTCGACCCCGACACTCAGTAATGGCCGGGTATATACGTTAGGTGCAACCGGAGTATTGAACGTGCTTGATGAATGGAATGGCAAAGTTATATGGTCGCGTAATGCAGCGAAAGACACTGAAGTTAAGATTCCGGGTTGGGGTTATACCAGCTCACCTGTTGTGAGTGACAGTGTTGTTATAGTTGCCATTTCCGGCCAGCTGCTTGCATATGATATTGTTTCCGGTAACCGGCGCTGGTCAGATACTGACGGAGGAGATAGTTTCAGCTCTCCGCAGCTGATGACATCCGAAAATGTCAGGCAGGTTTTATTTATGAACAAATCTGGTTTAACAAGTTATGCACCAGCAGATGGCAAGATTTTATGGAAGCTTCGGTCAGGTGGCGTCCCCATTGTCCAGCCGGCCCCGATTGCAAATAACACAATCATTTTAAGCGAGGTAACCGAGACAGGAGGAAAAGGAATGAAACGGATTGCCATCAAAAAGGGTTCAGGCGGATGGACTGCGGAAGAACGCTGGGCTTCTGCTAAATTGAGACCATACTTTAATGACTTCGTCGTTCACAAAGGATATGTATACGGTTTTGAGGGTCCTGCTCTTGCATGTATCGATATTGAGAAAGGCGATCGCAGGTGGAGAGGCGGACGCTATGGAGGACAGTTAATGCTTCTTGCCGATCAGGATCTGCTGCTGGTCCTATCGGAAAAAGGGGAACTCGCACTCGTTAATGCTGATCCCGGACAGTTCAAAGAACTCGCACATTTCCCGGCAATTAAGGGAAAAACCTGGAATCACCCCGCATTGGTTGGTGATATACTTCTGGTTCGTAACAGTCAGGAAATGGCTGCATTCAGATTGACGGGACAGAACTAAAAAGACTATCATGACTCATTACTTTGTAGCACAGATCAGGATCAATGATCCTATTGAATATGAAAAGTATCTTGATAAATTTGATGAGATCTTCAGCAGATATAACGGAGCGTATCTGGCAATTGATGAATCACCGTCACTCCTTGAGGGTCATTGGGATTACACAAAATCAGTCCTGATAAAGTTTGATAGTAAACAGGATTTTGAAGACTGGTACTACTCAGATGATTATCAGAAGATCTTAAAATACAGGCTTAGCTCGTCTACGTGTGATACAATACTGGTAGAAGGGGTAGACTAAATGCAAATACCCGTAGTCCGGGTACCCTATACTTTGGATCGAATGACAGACTTACTTTTGTCTCTCGTGTTGCTACGGTATCTTCTGAAAGCCCATGTGCTGTAAGAATATGATATGATGGGCATCAAAAACCAGATGATATAAACCGGATAGACGCAGATAAAACTAAGAGGTATTGTAATGATAATGATCACGGGCGGATAAAGCCAGAGGCGTGACAATAACCTGATCAGATAGGGTTCGATGCTTTCATCCAGAAGGTTACCTTTATGTGAGGCATATTGCCACATTATCCATGAAGCCAGGCATAGTAATGCCATATTGATGCCGAAAAATACAATTGCCAGAGGTTGTAGCGGAAATCTTCCCAGAACATTTGCCGATACAGGCATAAGGACAACACACATAAGAGACAGGAGATACAACCAGACAAAAATTCCATCGGTGCGAACTACATGCATCATTGTTCTTTGATGAACATCCCACTCCTGTGCGATCAATAAAAATGCAAAAACAAATACAAGTAGTTTTGGAAGAAGCATGATTATACCTCTGGCAAGTCCGGATGACTCAATGTCTGGCAGTCTTATTTCCAGGGCAAGCAGTGTAAGGGCAAAAGCAAAAATAGCATCTCCCAGGGCTTCAAGACGGGTCAATGTAACGGCCCGGTTTCGTTTTTTATCAGTGTCATTTGAAAGAGTTCGCATGAAAAAGGTTCTGTTCAAATTGTTAAGTAATAGAGCTATATCAAAGATATAAACTTTTCTCTGCGACGACTCTCTCCTATGTGTGAAAGGTTATTCTGAATCCTTTAAACTACACAAGGGCAAACCGGAAAAGGGTAAGCAAGGTGCATAAAATAAAATTGTTTATAGGGCAACTAAGGTTTAATTTTGATGTAGTGATAAGTTGAGTCTATACAATAATGAAGTAAGCTGTTAGCCTGCAGGATTATGGAAAGACTATCCAAATATTTGATATTAATATATTCACTATTATTGATAGTAAGTTGTTCACCGACCAGAGAGGCATCATATAAAGATAGAGCAGGAGCTATGTTACTAAAACCTGAAGAATATTCACGTAATAAGCCATATAAACCTTCAAAACTAAAACAGAAGGCTCATAAAAAAGCACAAAAAAGTCTGTTAAAGCGCTCATACAAAATTAAATAAGCTGGTATTTAGCAATAAAGGAAACTTAAATATGATAACAATGAAGATAATTCCCATTGCACTGATTGCTTCCATTTTGTTACAATCTCAATTGGAGGCACAACCTGCCAAATACCTGCTGCACGATAACTGGAAAGCAAAAAGAGCTTCTGATCTGACACTTGATGGATCGGCTATAACAGGGCCTGATTACAAGCCCGGGGGATGGTTAGATGCAGTGGTTCCGGGTACTATCCTGACAACTCTTTTACACAATAATCAGATTCCTGATCCATTCTTCGGTATGAACAATAATCTGATTCCTGACGTGTATGATACCGGAAGGGATTATTATACCTATTGGTTCTTTAATGAGTTCGAAACACCTGATATAAAGGAAGGCCAGGAGGTCTGGCTTAATTTCAGAGGTATAAATTATTTTGCCGAAATCTTCCTGAATGGCAGGAGGGTAAATACAAATGTCCATCAGGGCATGTATCTCCGGGAAAAGTACCTGATTACACCTTATCTTAATAAAGGGAAACCAAATAAACTGGCAGTATGGGTAGCACCTCCGGATCCTGTCGGGAATGCCTATACCGGACAGGGTGGTGATGGAACCATAGGCCGAAATGTAACCATGCAATGTACGGCTGGATGGGACTGGATCTGTCCAATGCGGGACAGAAATACCGGTATCTGGGACCAGGTTTGTATTGAAGTAACAGGATCAGTGGATATCAGGAATCCCTACATAGAAACAAGGGTTCCGGGAATACGAATACCCGGGGAAAAACAAGATCCGGCATATGTCATAACATCAGTTGATTTGAAAAACGTATCATCTCAAATAGTTCAGGGATCATTAAGAATTGAATTGGAAGGACGCAAAAGCGTTCTGAAAGTTAATCTTGGCCCTTTGGAGGAAAAGACTATACAATTTCCCGAATTTAAAATTGATAATCCTCTTTTATGGTGGCCAAATGGAATGGGGGAACATCCATTGTATAACGTAAAAATTGAATTTCTCTCACCGGATGGGATGATTACAGACTCGGAAGAGATCTCAACAGGCATCAGGGAGACCGGTAATTATTTTGATGAAAAAATCAAGTCACGCGTTTTTACGGTAAATGGTCAGAAAGTTTTCATCAAAGGGGGCAACTGGATCGCTTCAGATGCCTTACTCCGTTTGTCAAAAGAGAGATATGAAGCAGAAGTACGACTGCATGCTGAAATGAATATGAACATGATAAGGGTTTGGGGAGGAGGACTTACCGAAAGGCCTGAATTTTATGACGCATGTGATAAATATGGCATATTGGTATGGCAGGATCTCTGGATTTCCGGCGACTGTAACGGGGAATGGAATGACCCGACAAAAAAAGAATCTCAGGCCAGGCGTAAAGCATATCCTGATAATCATGATTTGTTTCTTGAATCAGTAACTGATCAGGTCAGAATGCTGAGGAATCATCCAAGCCTCTATTTGTGGTGCGGGGGAAATGAGACACTGCCTCCTGAAGACATCCTTAAAGCTTTAAAAGCATACATTCTGCCCCGTTTCGATCCTAAAAGATTTTTCCTTGAAATGTCAACATCCTCAATGCTGATGACTAATACTATTGGTGGTACCGGAGACGGACCTTATGGTATCAGGGAGCCTGAAAAAATTTTCACCGAAAGATCATTTCCGTTTAATCCTGAGACAGGTTCTATTGGAATTCCAAATTTTGACGGATTAAAGAAAATCATTCCGGAAGACGAAATGAGACCGCCTCAGTCCTCCCGGGCATCAGGATCCTGGTTGTATCATAAGTATTTACCATTGAATGATTTTCCTGACCGTTACGGGAAAGTAAAGGACATCCGTGACTTTTGTTTAAAGGCCCAGATAGTCAGCTATGAGCAATACAGGGCCCTTCAGGAAGGATTCAATTATAAAATGTGGGACTGGTATGCTGGTATGCTGGTTTGGAAAAATCAAAATCCATGGACTGCACTTCGTGGATTCTTTTATGATTATTATCTGGATTACACCGGAGGCTATTTTGGATATAAACATGGTGCAATGCCTGTTCACATTCAATTCAACTTAAATGATTCAGTGATATGTGTTGTAAATCAGACTGCAAACAGAGTCAGCTATACTGCAATTAGGAGGTTATATGATATACATGGGAAATTGCTTTCCGAACAGAAAGATCCTGTCAGCCTGGATGCACACAATGTGATCTTATTGAATAAGATAGTGCTGCCCAAAGGTAACGATGCGATTTATTTTCTCAGGTTAGAGCTGATTGATCGCGATAAGTTAGTGGATGAGAACTTGTACTGGCTTTCTAATAAAATTCATTCGTATGAAAAACTGAATGATCTGGAGAAAGTGGTCGTTAAGGCTGCTGTTAAAAAGAGCGATGATGATCACTCAGTAATTGTAATTTCAAATCCGGGCGATGAAACAGCCTTTTTCATCAGGCTAAAAATAATAAATTCAAAAAATGAACTGGTTTTGCCCTCTTTTTTTACAGATAATTATTTCACATTATTGCCGGGCGATGAAAAACAGATTGGAGTTGATTTTGCAGAAAGTATGAACCGAAGCAGCCGGGATGAACAAAAACTGGTTGTCGAGGGATGGAATATGCTTCCGATAGAAATAAAATTCTGAATTAATATCGCAAAATATAAATGTTAGCCAGAGACTCGGGAATGCCCGCTCATGCTCTCACGTTACCCTCTGAAGTTTTAGTGTTGGAGGAGCAAAAGAACCGACCGAAGGGAGCTCGTCGAAGGCAAATGAACATATTTCTAGAAAAATGAAAGAGGTTGCCCTTTTGAGACATCCTCTTCCTTTTCTGTACCCGGAGCCGGGATCGAACCGGCACAGCATTGCTACCACTGGTGTTTGAGACCAGCGCGTCTACCAATTCCGCCATCCGGGCTTGTTGATAGGACTGCGAAAATAGAAAAAAATCCTTTAACCGCAAAGGATGCTAAGTCTAAGAAACGCAAAGAATTTAAGAACTTACACAGAGTTTCACAGAGGTCACACAGAGTATCACAGAGACTTTTTCCCTGTGCCCTGAGCCCTGAGCCCTGTGTCTTTTTTCACTATTATTTCTCTAATCGCCACCTCAATCCCCTCTGCATCATACCCGCACTCCCTGTAAAGCTCTTCCTGCGTTCCATGTTCTACAAAATAGTCTGGTATACCAAGCCGCCTGACTTCAGAATTGTAACCTTCATCGCACATGAATTCAATTACTGAACTTCCGAACCCTCCCCTTAACACGCCATCCTCAACAGTCAGAATATGAGAGAATTTCTTAAAAACCGAGTGAAGGACTTCCGTATCAATTGGAGTCACAAACCTCATATCATAGTGTGCAATTGAAATATTTACTTTTTCCAGTTTACTGACAACTGAAGCAACATCGATACCGGGATGCCCGATAGACAAGACTGCCAGATCATTACCTTCACTTATCCGGCGTGCCTTACCGATTTCAATCTCCTGAAAAGGCCTCTTCCAGTCAGAGAATATTCCCTTGCCGCGCGGATAACGGATTGAAAAAGGAGATTTGTTCTTCTCAAGCTGCGCAGTAAACATGAGATTCCTTAGTTCAATTTCATCCATAGGCGCTGAGACTACCATATTAGGAATACTGCGCATAAATGCCATATCAAAGAATCCATGATGAGTTGCACCATCCGCGCCAACCAGTCCGCCTCTGTCAATGCAGAATACGACATGCAGGTTCTGTAGTGCAACATCGTGAATTATCTGGTCATAGGCCCTCTGTATAAATGATGAATATATATTACAGTACGGTATCATTCCCTGCGATGCCAGTCCGGCAGAAAATGTGACAGCATGCTGTTCTGCAATGCCTACGTCAAATGTTCGTTCGGGCATCTCTTTCATCATGATGTTAAGAGAACTGCCTGTAGGCATTGCCGGAGTAATGCCTGTTATTTTATTATTCAGCTCAGCGAGTTCGAGAATTGTTTTTCCAAATACTTCCTGGTAGGAAGGCGGGGCGTCAGCAACCGTTGTATTGATTATCTCTCCTGTACTTTTGTTGAACTTGCCCGGAGCATGAAATGTTGTCTGATCCTCTTCTGCCTGCTTAAATCCCTTTCCTTTAACTGTCAGGCAATGAAGCAGCTTTGGACCAGGTATTCTTTTCAGGTCCTCAAGCACTCTTGTCAGGTGAAGAACATCATGCCCATCGATGGGACCAAAATATCTGAAATTCAGCCCTTCAAAAAGGTTACTCCTGTCGAGTATGGTACTTTTGGCACCGGCTTCAAGCTGTGCAGCAAGCGTACGGGCATTCGGCCCGAGCTTGCCGAATACTCCCAGGACTTTCCAGACCCTGTCTTTAAATCTGTTATACGATTTACTTGTTGTAATATCAAGGAGGTATTCCTTCAGGGCACCAACATTGGCATCAATTGCAATATTGTTATCATTCAGGATAACCAGGATATCAGACTTCCCTATCCCTGCATTATTGAGACCTTCGAAAGCCTGGCCCGCAGTCATGGCCCCATCGCCGATTACTGCAACAACATGCCTGTTCTCTCCTTTGGAACTGGCAGCCACCGCCATCCCCAGGGCAGCAGAAATTGATGTCGAGGAATGACCGGTGCCAAATGCATCATATTCACTTTCAGACATTTTAGGGAAACCACTTATACCTTTGTATTTCCTGTTTGTAGCAAAGATCTCACGACGGCCCGTAAGAATTTTGTGTGCATAAGCCTGATGGCCTACATCCCAGATAATTTTATCATAAGGTGTATTAAAAACATAATGCAGGGCAACCGTTAGTTCCACCACTCCCAGGCTGGCACCGAAGTGGCCCGGATTATTGCATACAACATCTATTATGAACTGCCGGAGTTCAGCGCTCACCTGAGCAAGGTCTTCCGGATCAAGTTTCCTAAGATCTTCAGGAGTATATATTTTGGAGAGTAAATTCTCTTCTCTTTCCATTAAGAGATGGTTAAAAGAAATAACCAGCAAATATAACAATTATTATTCCTGAGTGATTGCTGAAGCATAGCGGGGATTTTCTTATTTTTGTTCAGGAATCCGATGTGAAGTGCAATTATTTTGTTGGGAAGATGTTTTAAATAAAATCAATTGAGACTATGAAGAGATCAATATTTTTTATGCTGGGATTTTTTGCTTTGGTAGTTTTTTTAATGTCATGTGTCTCAGGAAAGAAGTTCAGCAGCCTGCAGGATACAAGCAGGCAATTCATGAATGAGAGGGATGCTTTTAAGTCTGACAACATCGGTCTCGAAATGCAGAACAAGGAATTGAATGCAAAGCTGGCGGCTCTTGAAAAACAAGTCGGTTCCGTTCAGGAGGATATTACAGCTGCGCAGAATGAGCGTGACAAGGCTGTTGACGATTATAACAGGATCTCAGCCAATTATTCTGAATTACAGAACGCCCAGGAGGATCTGATCAAGGGTAATGTAAAAGAGACCCAAAGACTGCTTGCAGAGCTGCAGACTGCCCAGGCGAACCTGCAAAAGAAAGAGGATCTTCTGCGTCAGCTTGAGCAGAATCTTGATACAAAGAAAGCATCACTCGACGAGCTGAACTTTGAGCTGGAAAAGAGGAATGCACGGATGGCTGAGCTTGAAAAAATACTCGATACCCAAAAGAAGATCGTACAGGATCTTAAGAGCAAGGTATCTGAAGCTCTCCTCGGGTTTGAAAATAACGGGCTTACCGTATCCATGAAGAATGGCAAAGTTTATGTCTCACTTGATGAAAAGCTCCTCTTCAAATCAGCCAGCTGGGATATAGATGCCAACGGGAAAAATGCTTTGAAGAAACTTGCAGGGGTACTGGAAAAGAATCCCGATATTCAGGTTACGATCGAAGGACATACCGATAATGTTCCTTATAACCCCGGCAATAGCCAGTTAAAGGACAACTGGGATCTGAGTGCCAAGCGTGCAACAACTGTTATAAGGGTCCTTCTTGAGGGATCATCTATTGATGCAAAACGGCTGACCGCCGCAGGCAGAAGCCAGTATTCCCCTGTCGATGAACGTAATACATCTGATGCCCGCCAGAAAAACAGAAGGACTGAGATAATACTCACACCGGATCTGACAGAGCTGTATAATCTGATAAATAAATACTAGGAAGATCTCTGAATTCATAATAAGGGATCTTTCTAAGGTATGATCGTTTAGATTTTTTACATTGGATATATTACAAAAATCCACCCGCATTTCCCCCTTTGAAGGGGGGAAGGAGGGATGTAAAAAACTCACTTAGTTATTTAGTGAACTCCTGCAGTTTTACATTCATGTTCTTCAGCTCCTGCAATAGATTATCTTCGGGCCGCAGAAAATCCTGATTTCCCCAGAATGTAGGATCATAAGTCTTGATTGTCTTCGAGAAAACCGAATGAATGGGAGCAAGCTCATCCCTGTCAAACCGTTTGACATTATTTAACTGGATTTCAGTTATCGCCAATTCAAAAAACACTTTAAACTGCGATTTAAAAAGCTTCCTCTTCTGTGTTGAGGCGAAAATGAGATCGCCCCTTACATGGTTAAGGAAATATCTGTCATTCATTTTCCGGTAGCTGACTGAGTATTTTACTGAAAGGGGCCATGTATCAAATCCACGTGATGTGGTGGTTATAAAAGAGCCTTTCATTTTACTGATTAACTTCGGGTTGATCTCAAACTCAGCATTCACAATGCCGTAATCAACAGTATTTATGTATATAGTGCCTTTGAATAACGGGAGATCAACATTCTCACGCTGTTCAAATTCAATTGCATAAGCTGATTCATTATCGTATGTTACTATATCAGTCATCCGGTATGTATAGTCAACCATACTCTCCTTTGTCATGAAATCGAATGTATTTTTTGCCCCGTCAAGCTCAAGGCATGTGCTCAGACCCGCTTTGAGTCTGATTGCAAGGGTGTCGCTCCGGTCAGTATTTTCAATTTTCCTGCTTTTATAGACTTTGATCTGATCACCCAGGAGAGTTCCGGAGTAGGCACTTTTATAAATCTCTAAAATCGCTTCCGTATATGTCTGGAGTTCAGATTTTTTCAGTACCCCTTCCCTGTAAAACCCTGTCATTAGTGCGGGTGTGTCACCATAATTATTTGATATCGCTTTAAGCGCCCGTGAGATGATATCCTGCGGATTCTGACTTTTAATTATGATCTCAGGAATAGCAATGTATTCCCTCTTCATAGAAATAGTAAAGTTATTTCCAAGGGCATTTTTCACAGGGATCTCTCTTCCTATGAATCCCAGAAAAGATACGGAAAGGGTATCATTAATGTAATCTGACGTGATTTTCATTCCGAAATTACCATTATTATTGGTAACGGTTCCTTTTCCGGTGTTCTTCAATGCGATAGTTGCAAAAGGCAAAGGTTCGGAAGTTCCGTCATCAATTATTTTACCCGTTATATATTTTATTCTTCCGGCATCGGTGGAATCGGCTGGTAATGAAGCAGGTTTTTCCGCGTGAGAAATTATAATGTATTTATCAATTACTGAAAAAACCAGGGAATCATTTTTCAGGATGCTGTCGAGAACGATGATTAGCCTGGTGTTGTTAAAATTCAGTTGGGTCTTCTTATCCTGATCTACAAGACGGCTGTCATATGTAAAATTGAAACCAGTCTGACGGGTAATTATATCGAGTGCATTGCCTGTTCGGATAGTACCGGATCTGAAGGTAAATGTTGAGTCTAGGATTCCCTGCTGGCAACTCGCACTTCTAGTCAGGATAAGCGAAAGGAATAATGCAATGGCCAGACTTTTTGCCCATATATTGCCATTGAAAAATGACATTTTTCACGGGTGGATTATTTTTTTGAAAGGTGGTAAACATTGCCCTCTTTTGTATAACCCAGGTTAAAGCTAGTACAAATTAACCGAATTATTGTTTGCTGTGGCAGATTATCAATAGGGGAATGCCACGGATTATCGAGAATTGAAGAATCATCTGCAACAATATCCATATTATAAACTCTCTTGAGATCTTTAAATACAACGCTTAATTTTTGTCCGCTGTAATCAAGGTAACCGGTATTCCACGACATATAATTCGGATTACTGTTAAGTGTTTTCCCTGATGTCCTGGCGTTCATCGTTCCCACATAACCTGGATCAAGCTGGAGGGTTTGTGATCCTGAATTGTCTGAAACCAGTACTTTACCTGTCTTGACGAATACTTCAATCTCAGATTCCGGGTTATTGGTGATTACATTGAAGGAGGTTCCAACGACTTTTATGTCAGCTTCACCGGCATCAATAATAAAAGGTTTTGAAGCATCAGGTGCTATTTCGAAAAAAGCCTCTCCCCTTAGTTTCACATTTCGTCCGTGTTTCCCGAAACTTTTTCTGTAGGTGAATTCAGAATTCCGGTTCAAATAAATATTGCTTCCATCCGGGAGGGAAACCAGTATATTTTTCTGATCATTTCCGGCAATAACTGTAATATTTCCGGTGAGAGACCCTGAATTAGTCATGTAAATTACAGCAGTTCCAAGACCCAATAAAATAAGAGCTGCGGCTGCAATTCTAAGAAACGTTGTTCTAATAAACCTGATTTTAACAGGACTGCCGACAGTATTATTATCATTTTCTAACATCCTCGAATGAACATTATTCCAGGCTTTATCAACATCTATTTCCTTCTGACTATTCATATTTTTTAATTCTTTCCATATTTGTCCTGAATTATTTATATCTCCGGCCTTAAATCGGTCAAGAAGATCTTTCTGTTCACCCTTCTCATCTGAAAGAATAGAGGCAAGCTCCTCCCACTCCTTGTCAGTGAATCTTTCTATTTTTTTCATCTCTTTCATTATTGTGTCAATTCCTTTCTGAATTCTTTTAATGCCCTGCCCATGTTTGCTTCCACAGTCTTTATCGAGACAGATAATTTTTCTGCTATCTCGGTATATTTTAATCCATCAAACCGGCTCATGGTAAATATTTTTCCGCATCTTTCAGGGAGCTTCTCCAGTATCCTTGCCACTTTTTCCTGTAGTTCCTTGTAATTAAGGATATCGGAAGGGCTCTCCTGAGTTTCTGACTGCCGGTTGGACATCTCCTCAACGTGTCGGGAGACAACCCTGTTATGCTCAATATAGTGCAGGCATCTGTTGTGGACCGACCGGAAAAGATAACCATTTAAAGAACTTTCAATTTTTAATTTTTCCCTGTCCTGCCAGAGTCTGAAAAACAGATCCTGGACAATTTCCTCAGCGGTGTCGTGATCTTTGATCAGAGTCTTTGCGTATCGAACCAGGGAAACATAGGAGGATCTGAAAAGCGACTCAAACTGTCCTACATCGCCATTTCTGATCCTCCCTGTTATATCAGTATCCCTGATCATAGATAAATCTTATTTGCCTTCTTCTCTTTCGTTGAATTTAAGCTTTCTGCTAAGTCTGCGTATTGCAGTTTCGATACTCTGATCCGGTTCAATTACATTGTAGTCTCCCCAGAATTCCTTATCGGTAAAATCAGTGACCTTATCTGAAAATACATCTGAGTATTTTATCTTATCTTTTCCTGCAAATTTAATAACTTCCTGGTCAGTACGATCTGTTACAGCTATTTCTGACATGGTGGTATAGTAGGTGTTGAATAATTTCTTAGCCCAGTTTACTTTAAATTTGACTTCAGCTCTTGAGTATTCAAAGTGCCATTTGCCGCCCTGTTCACGATATTTGGTCCTGTAGGTTGCAATTTCGGGAGTTATTTTCATTCCAAGAGGTTTTTTCCTGATAAATATTGATTGGGCTGCCTCTTTGTTTTCAAGATTGAATCCAAATTCTGCTTCGGTTATTGCATAGGAGTCCATTTCAATGTAAAGGCTTCCCATGAATAAAGGCATTTCGACTGAAGGTTTTTGTTTGAAGTCGATAACATAATGAGGTTTGTTGTCTATTTCGACAACACCTGTCAGAGCATAATCGTAGTTTTTCATTGCATCAAAGGTCAGAATAGATTCCGTATTCTTTGCGATATCAAGATCGAGTACGCTTATAGGGCCACCCTGAAGCTTAAACAGCACGGTGTCCATTTTTTGTACGTCAGCACCTTTTCTTCCTTTATAGATCCTCGCTCCGTCAAAGCGCAAGTCGGAAGTATAGGGTGCCTTGAAGATCTCAATCACGGCTTCTCCGATTGATACGTAAGTCCGGTTCTTTCTGATAGTCTCTCTATAGAATGCTGTCATGAGGTTAGGAACCGATTCGTAGTTCTTATCGATGTTGCTTATTGCCTTGGTAACAATACTTACCGGATCAAGAGGTTTTACTATAATCTCTTTAATTGGTATAGGAGCTGCTTCAAGGGCGATAATGTTCTTGGGACCATTATCTTTCAGATCACTTAATGGGATCGTTTTATTTTTGTATCCCACAAATGAGACTTCGAGAGTCTTTGAAGTTGCAAGATCACCTACTTTGAGCGTGAATTCTCCATCGATGTTAGTCACAATTGCCACATTGGTTTCTTTTACGGCAACAGTTGCAAATACCAGAGGAGCCCTGCTTTCTGCATCAATGACCTTACCTTTGATTGTTACAAGATTCTGCTGGACATTTTTCTTTTTTCCCGAATGATCCCCGGCAGTTGCAGTCTGGGCCACAAGGGCCAGCAGTAGAACAGCTGCAATTAATGAAATGCTTTTAAAATTTTTCATGGCGTAAATTACTAAGTTTAAGATTTGAGTTCATAAAGTTTTCGAATACCGTATTCTTTATTCTTTCCATTTCAGCTCTATGACCATGAAGATGCTATGATACCCTATTCTTATCGTGAAAATTATTTTCATATCTTGCTCCTGATTAGAAAATACCTACTGAGACTTATTGATGGTCAGAAGCCTTATAAAACACGTGAACCTGCTTGAGTCGGGATACTCTTATTTAAAGAGTTCTGTTACGCGGAAGGCATTTGTCAGAGGCATGCCTTTGTCAATAAGCACTGAATTGACTAATAACTGCAATCTTAAATGTCCTCAATGTTTTTCCGGATCCGGCTTAATGAAAAGAGAACATGGTTTTATGGATATTGACATATTTAAAAAGGTTATGAAGGAACTGGGTCCTTACCTTTATTATGTTAATCTGTATTTTCAGGGTGAGCCCATGTTACATCCCCAGTTTTTCACCTTTGTGGAGCATTGCAGCAATTCTTATTCTGTTATTTCTACAAATGGTCACTTTTTATCGTTGGAGAATTCTGAAAAGCTTGTAACGTCCCGATTAAAGAAGCTGATAATATCTCTCGATGGCCTCGATCAGGAGACCTACTCCTCCTACAGGGTTAACGGCAGTATGATTCGTGTCATTGAGGGAATCAACAATGTGGTACACGCAAAAAAAGTGCATAATTCAACTCTGAGGATTGAGCTGCAATTGCTGGTTAACAGGATAAACGAACATATGATTCCACATATAAAACTATTGGCCAAAAGTGTTCATGCACAATTGAATCTGAAGTCGATGCAGATCCTGGATAATAATGAAATTGGCTCATGGCTGCCATCTGCCAGCAGATTCAGGCGATATGAGATCAGCAACGGGGAATACAAAAACAAAAATACGCTGCCAGACAGGTGTGCAAGACTCTGGTTTAATCCCGTAATAACATGGGACGGGAAAATTGTTCCGTGCTGTTTTGACAAAGACGGTGAATACGTTATGGGAGATCTTAACCACGATTCATTCAGGGATATCTGGGAAGGGCCCAAATACCGGATTTTCAGGAAAAGCATTCTTACGGGACGGCATCTGATAGATATATGCAGAAATTGCACTTCAGGGTTAAGAGGCGTCAGATACTAAAATTTCTCTGTGTAACTCTGTGCTCCTCTGTGTAACTCTGTGAAAGTTCTTATTTTCTTTTTGTTACACAGAGAGCCACAGGAGAATCACAGAGGGCCACAGAGGGGAATCTAAACAGTCATTACATCCTTCTCCTTTACAGCCATCACCTTATCAATTTTTGTATTATAGGAGTGTGTCATCTCCTGGACCATATCTACAGCTTCTTTCTCCAGATCTTCAGGCAAACCGTCTTTCAGCAAAGTCTTTAATTCATCATTTGCCCATTTCCTTGTGGTCCTGATACTGATCTTTGCCGTTTCACCTTCATTCCTGACCTGTTTAACCAGCTGATGTCTCCGTTCTTCTGTAAGAGGAGGGATGTTTATTCGTATAATTTCACCGTTGTTAACGGGAGTGAGGCCAATATTCGCTGCCATTATAGCTTTTTCTATCGTCCCCAGCATATTTTTCTCCCAGGGTTGGATCAGAATCGTTTTAGGATCGGGAGTATTTATATTGGATACCTGCGAGAGTGGTGAATTAACGCCATAATAGTCAACTGTAACTCCATCGAGTAAAGCAGGGTTGGATCTGCCGGCACGAAGACGGGCAAGTTCATGCTCCAGGTGTTCAACGGCTTTTTCCATCCTATCCCTGGTCTCATCAATTATCAGTTCAGTTTCTTCGTTCATATGGTTCAGGTTAGAGAGTTGTATAACAAAAATAGTAAAATAGACGGAATAGCAATAGGAATTCAATTACTTACGAGAGTGCCTATACGATCGCCATCAATCAATTTGCTGAGATTACCCGGTTTGTTCATATCAAAGACTACCAATGGCATATTATTCTCCCTGCACATTGTAAAAGCAGTGGAGTCCATTACTTTAAGTCTTTTGTTGATCACATCTTCAAAAGAAATGCTGTCAAATTTTTTGGCATTGCTATCTTTTTCAGGATCAGACGTATAAACTCCATCCACTCTGGTGCCCTTGAGAAGGACATCTGCCCCGATTTCGACTGCTCTCAGAGCGGCAGCTGTATCAGTGGTAAAAAATGGATTACCGGTGCCTCCTGAAAGAATACATATCGTTTTGTTTTTCATAGCTTCGACCACCCTGTCCCTGTTATAAAGCTCTCCGACAGGTTCCATCCGTATAGCGGTGAAAACCTTTGCTTTGGCTCCCAACCGCGAAATGGCACTCTCCATCGCGAGGCTGTTAATTATTGTTGCCAGCATGCCCATCTGATCACCTTTTAATCTGTCAAATCCGGAATCCGTTCCACTAAGGCCACGGAAAATGTTCCCGCCGCCGATCACTATTGATACCTCACAACCCTTGTTTAAGACATCTATTATCTGTCTTGCGTATTCATTTAAAACGGCGTCACTAATACCATAGTTTCCGGTTCCTGACAGTGACTCTCCGCTAAGTTTGAGCAGAATTCTGGAATATCGCATAGCATATATATTAAATTAATTCTTGGAGCTGTTCACCGGTCATTCTTTATACGGCAGGAATCAGTGCAACGAATTTAATAAAACTGAGTGTAATTATTTAAGTTTTTTCAAATTTCAAGGGCAGTTAATAAGTTTTACCTTATTTTTATTCCTGTATCAGCACAAAATCCATAACAAATCTATTAGATTTCTTTTGGTTTTATTCTTTTGAAAAATTTGCCGGTATCGGACAATAATGCATTGGAATTATTAACTTAGAAACGATTTTACAGAACCAAACCTTTAAATATACATCTATGGCAGAAAGAACTAACAAACAAAACAAGGCCCTTGTAGTTGTAATAGCTACCGTGGCAGCAACCGGAGGTTTGCTATTCGGTTTTGATACAGGAGTAATTTCAGGAGCAATCCCGTTTTTTCAAAAAGCCTTTAGTATTGCTGATAACTGGATAGAAATAATTACTACAGCAGGATTAGTGGGAGCCGTCATTGGCGCCATGTTCAGCGGCAGAGTGGCCGATATACTTGGACGAAAAAAAGTCATTTTGGCATCAGCCGTTATCTTCTCTATCGGAGCTGTTTGGTCGGGCGCTTCACAAAGTGCATTGATGCTGGTATTTGCACGCTTTTTCCTTGGTATTGCAATCGGAGTTTCCTCATTTTCAGTTCCGCTGTATATTGCTGAAATTTCACCCACAAAGAGTCGCGGGACGTTAGTGTCTATGTTTCAGTTGCTGATAACGATCGGCATAATGGTATCCTACTTAAGCGATTCTGCATTTGCGGTGCCTGATTCAGATCCTGCCTTTACTTCGTGCTGGAGAGCCATGTTTTATGTAGGAGTAATACCTGCCCTGATAATGTTTACCGGTATGATTTTTCTTCCTGAAACACCACGCTGGCTGATAAGCAAGGGTTATGAGGACAAATGCCGGGAAGTGCTGCAAAAAGTTGAAGAGCCTGCTCTTGTTGAGGATGTAATAACGAGAATGAAATCGGACCTCGAATCTGATAAAAAGAACAAAGTGAACTGGACCCTCATCTTTAAAAAATGGCTGAGAGTTCCTCTTATAATTGCCATAGGTATAATGTTTGTACAGCAGTTTACTGGAATAAACACTATTATATATTACAGTCCTAAAATATTTCTGATGTCAGGTTTTGCTGATGCAAAAGCAGCTGTCTGGGCATCTGTCAGCGTAGGAGTAGTGAATGTTGCCTTTACAATTTTGTCATTATTTATGATTGACAGGCTGGGACGCAGGAAGCTTTATTTCATAGGTCTTGCCGGTATGGTTGTCGCTCTTATTGCCATGGGAACATGCTTTGCACTTCAGGCAACGCTGGGTGAGTCAATTAAATGGGTTACCATATCTCTTGTCTGGATCTACATAGCATTTTTCGCAATCAGTCTTGGACCTCTTGGCTGGCTCATAATATCAGAAGTATTCCCGTTAAGTGTCAGAGGTATAGGTTCAAGTATTGGAGCATTATCAAACTGGTTATTTAATGGTGTTGTTGCTTTTACCTTTTTCAAAATTGTAAAAGGTTTAACTATGCCTGGAACAGCTATTACATTGAAAGGAGAAGATCTCGGTAATCCGGCCGGTGCGTTCTATTTATATGCGCTGGTAGGTATTCTCGGAATTATTTGGGGATATTTCTTTATTCCTGAGACTAAAAACGTTACGCTCGAGAAGATCGAGGAACACTGGAGGGAAGGCAAGCTTCCGCGTGATCTGAAACCCTGATATTAATTTAGACATATGATGTAGAGACGCCCAAATTGGGCGTCTCTGCTTTTTTTATTGGTTTACCTCACCCCTGCCCCTCTTCTTTCGTTTACCTCACCCCAAACCTCTTCTTTTCGTTTGCCTCACCCCTGCCCCTCTCCTAAAGGAGAGGGGTTAAGATGCAGATTATGATTGTGTTACGCCCCTTCTCCCTTGGGAGAAGGGGTAGGGGATGAGGTAAAACTTAAGGAGAAGGAGATATGGGATGAGGTAAAACTAAAGGAGAATGTAGATATGGGGATGAGGCAGGCAAAAAAAAGGTGGCACCCTGAAGCGCCACCTCAAATTGAAAGATGAACTACGTATTATAAATTAAGTGTATAGCGTTTAAATTCTGTTACTGTAAGCTCTTTATTTACAGATTGCAGATATTGCCTGATTGTAATCTTGTTGTCTTTCACGAATTCCTGATTCAGCAAAGTGCTTTCCTTAAAGAATTTGGTGAGTTTGCCCTGTGCAATCTTTTCAAGCATCTCTTCAGGTTTCCCATCACGTCTTGCCTGTTCTTTACCAATTTCAAGTTCCTGTGCAATAACAGATTCAGGTACAAAATCCTTATCAACCGCAACAGGGTTCATTGCAGCGATCTGCATGGCAACATCTTTATAAACCTGGGCATCAATGCCTGATTTTGTGAAACCAACAAGTGTAGCAAGTCTGTTACCAGGATGAATATATGCCTGTACATGAGCTGCTTCGATCTTTTCAAAATAGGAAAGATCAAGTTTTTCGCCAATTATTCCAACGTATTCGACGACCTTTTCTCCAACCTTGCCTCCATCGAGTGGCAGTGATTTGAGAGCTTCAAGATTTGCAGGTTTCTTGGTTACTGCGATATCAAGTATTTTGTTGGCAAGAGCCTGAAAGTCGGCATTCTTGGCAACAAAATCAGTTTCACTGTTAAGAACGATAATTGCTCCGGTTTTTCCGTCGGGTGAAACTTTTGAAATGACGACACCTTCGGTAGCTTCTCTGTCGGCGCGTTTATTAGCAACTGCCTGACCCTTCTTACGAATTATTTCAATTGCCTTATCAAAGTTACCTTCCGATTCTTCAAGTGCTTTCTTACAATCCATCATTCCGGCCAAAGTTACTCTTCTTAATTTAGCAACATCAGCAGCATTTATAACAGCCATATTTATATCTTTATAAGTTCAGATTAATATTTTTTAAAGTTCTTCTTCTGTCTCGTCAATTACCTTAACGATATTTTCATTTTCATCTGATTCGTCAGCAGTATCTTCATCAGCTTCAACCTCTTCATCTTCTTCGACAATCGCTTCAATAATAGCGGCAGGAACGTCTTTTGTTTCAAGTTCTTTCCTGATCACTTTTTTGTCTTTCATCTGAGGCTCTTTGTCTTTTTCAATTTTTCTTTCATTCAGTCCTTCCTCAATAGCCTGGCAGAGGATCCCGATAATTAATGAGATCGATTTTGATGCGTCGTCATTTGCCGGAATCGGGAATTCGATATCTGATGGATCTGAGTTGGTGTCAACCATAGCAAAGACCGGTATCCCGAGTCTTTTTGCTTCTCTTACCGCAATATGTTCTTTTGTCACATCAACTATAAATAGTGCCGATGGCAGTCTTGTAAGGTCAATAATGCTTCCAAGAGTTTTTTCAAGCTTGGCTCTCTGACGGGTAACCTGGAGTCTTTCCCTCTTTGAGAGGTTCAGAAATGTACCATCGGTAGCCATCTTATCAATAGACGACATTTTTTTAACCGCCTTACGTATAGTGGGGAAGTTAGTAAGCATTCCGCCTGGCCAGCGTTCCGTTACATAAGGCATATTGACTGCTTTGACTTTTTCGGCAACGATTTCCTTTGCCTGTTTTTTCGTTGCTACGAAAAGTACTTTCTTCCCTGATTTGGCAATATGTTTCATTGCTGAAGCTGCCTCATCAATTTTCAGTACTGTTTTTTCAAGGTCAATAATGTGAATGCCGTTACGCTCCATAAATATGTAAGGAGCCATAGCGGGGTTCCATTTTCTTTTAAGGTGTCCGAAATGAACACCAGCATCAAGTAATTCTTTAAAATTTGTTCTTGGCATTTTTTGTTTTTTTAAGTTTACATTCGTTAAATCAATTGCAGAGTAGCCCCGCCGGTTGGCGGGAGTCTTCGCAATTTAGATACTAAACCTGCATCTATATCACTTATAAATTCTAACGTTTACTGAACTGGAATCTTCTGCGGGCTTTTGGCTGACCGGGTTTTTTCCGCTCAACTTCCCTGGGATCGCGTGTTACAAATCCTTCGGCTTTAAGCTTACCCTTACATTCAGCGTCGATCATGATCAGTGCTCTGGTAATTCCAAGACGGAGAGCTTCAGCCTGTCCTTTTACTCCGCCGCCATCGAGATTTACATTGATATCGTACTTATCAGAGGCATTCATGAGAACCAGCGGTTGCAACACTACATACTGAAGTGTTTCAGCGCCAAAATATTCTTTAAAGTCCCTGCCATTGACTGTAATCTTACCTTTGCCATCGCTTAAATATACCCGGGCTACTGCTGCCTTCCTTCTTCCAAGAGCATTGATTGGTTCCATATCTGTTGCTTAATATTTTTAAAGTTCAATTTTTTTAGGTTTCTGTGCTTCATGCGGATGTTCAGTTCCTGCATAGACATGCAGATTTCTGTAGAGTGCGCTTCCAAGCCTGTTTTTAGGCAACATGCCTTTCACAGCTTTTTCAACCAATCCGATGGGGTTCTTTTTTAACAGTGCCTCAGCAGTAGTAAATCTCTGGCCTCCCGGGTAACCTGTATGCCGTACATAGACTTTGTCTGACCATTTTTCGCCTGTCAGATCGATTTTTTCTGCATTGATCACAATAACATAGTCGCCACAATCAACATGAGGGGTAAAGTCGGTCTTGTGCTTTCCCCGAAGCATTGAGGCTACAACAGATGCAAGTCTCCCAAGTACTTTGCCTTCGGCATCAATAATTACCCACTCCTTGTTCACAGTCGCTTTATTTGCTGAAACTGTTTTATAGCTTAAGGTGTTCACTGGTTCTTAATTTTTAATTGAAACACTTATATATAATGTAATGACCCCATTATTTTGAGGTCTGCAAAAATACGATATATTTCCTAAAAAAAAAGAAATCTGTACAGATTTTATTTTTGTTGTGCAAATCTCGACTATTTTTATATTCTTAAAAAATAAAAACCACAAAGGAACGCAAAGGAACACAAAGGAAAAGAGAGTCAACAAATATATACGTAAATATAATTGAATGGAAAATGACAAAAAATTTCTTTTGAAAGCTATAGGTATTGCAAAGGAGGGAATCCCGAATGGATGCGGACCTTTTGGTGCCGTACTGGTAATGGAAAATAAAGTGATCTCTGAAGCCTGTAACAGGGTAATTCTGAATAATGATCCGACAGCTCATGCAGAAATACTGGCTATCAGGCAGGCTTCTTCCATTTTACATACTCACGATCTGAGTCAATGCACTCTATATACATCCTGTGAACCTTGCCCGATGTGCCTGGGAGCAATCTATTGGTCGGGAATTAAGAAAATCGTTTACTCGAGTGACCGTACGGATGCTGAGGTAGCAGGTTTTAGCGATAAATTGATTTATTCCGAAATTGTTCTTGAACCGTCAAAGCGGAAGATTACATTTATCAGGTTACCTGATTCGGAGGCACAAGAGGTTTTCAGGAAATGGGATGAACTTGAAAATAAAGTTTCATATTGAAACTATGGATTCAGTAAGAAGATTATCGAGAGACTTTTATACCAGGGATGTTCTTGATGTTGCTCCGGAATTGCCCGGTAAAGACCTGGTAATCAGATTAACAGATGGGTCAACAGGCAGATTCAGGATAAATGAGGTGGAGGCTTACAGGGGTGCCGAGGACAGAGCATGCCATGCTTTTAAAGGCAGGACAGCCAGAACTGAAATAATGTTTCAGGAAGGTGGCCGGTTATATATTTATCTTATTTATGGCATGTACTGGATGCTGAATATCGTTACTGCGGGAAAGGACATTCCCCAGGCTGTGCTGATACGCGGAGTTAAGAATTATCCCGGACCAGGGAAGCTGACAAAATCACTTGGCATCGACAAATCATTCTACGGGGAAGATCTTGTAATCTCAGACAGAATATGGCTTGAGGATCGCGGATTAGTTTTTCCGGTAAAAAATGGTCCCAGGATCGGAATAGAGTATGCCGGTGAATACTGGAAAACAAGACCATGGAGATATTTTCTGTAGCTTCATCTTCTATCACCTTCTCCATACTTTTTACCTCATCCTCCATTCTCCTTCTCCTTAAGTTTTACCTCATCCCCTACCCCTTCTCCCAAGGGAGAAGGGGCGTAACACAATCATAATATGCGTCTTAACCCCTCTCCTTAAGGAGAGGGGCAGGGGTGAGGACAACCACTTCAGGTTAAAGAGATGTTAATTAAAATCTCAATGAAGCTCATATTATATTTTTTTACGTTCTTTGTTCTTTAAATTAAACAAAAATAATTCGTTTATGGACTCAATCTGGGGTAACTACCGTCGCTGGAACAGCCTTACCGGATGGTTTGTATTTATCTTTTCATCAATAGTCTATCTGCTGACACGTGAGCCGACTGTAAGTTTCTGGGATTGCGGTGAATTCATTCTTGCAGCATTTAAGCTTCAGGTAGGACATCCGCCCGGAGCTCCCCTGTTTCTTATGATGGGAAGGATAGCCACTCTCTTTGCAGGTAGCGATACAACAAAAGTTGCTGTTACGGTCAACACCCTGTCGGCACTTTGCAGCGGGTTCGCAATAATGTTCCTCTTCTGGACAATAACCCATCTTATCCGTAGAGTTTTTGTCAATGGCCAGGATCTTGAAGCAAAACACGTTCCTGCGATAATCGGAAGTGGTGTACTGGGTGCCCTTGCCTACACATTCTCTGACACTTTCTGGTTTTCAGCTGTCGAAGGCGAGCTTTATGCCCTCTCGTCTCTTATTATTGCTCTTGTTTTCTGGGGCATGTTAAAATGGGAGGATGAAGCAGACAAGCCATACTCCGGAAGATGGATTATTCTGATTGCATATATAATGGGACTGGGGCTCGGTGTGCATCGCCTGAACCTTTTGATTATCCCTGTTCTTGTTTTAGTTTATTATTTCAGGAAATACCAGGTTACAACCCGCGGTTTGATTAAAACATCACTTCTGGCGCTGGTATTGCTCTGGCTGATGGTTTTTGTTATAATGCCCGGGGTTCCTGAGGTTGCGGGCTGGTTTGAACTGTTGTTCGTAAACGTGCTTGGATTGCCATATAATAGCGGTCTTATTTTCTTTATGGCTCTTCTTTTTGGAGCACTTGCTTATGGGATATATTACTCACTGACGCATAAGAGGGTGATTCTCAATTATGTATTGACATCTCTCGTAGTGATCATGATTGGCTATTCATCATACGCTATGATCATGATCAGATCGTCGGCCCATCCTCCTATGAACCAGAATAATCCTTCAGATGTATTTTCTTTGTCATATTATATTAACATGAAACAGTATGGGAGTGCGCCTAAATTCTTTGGAAACTATTACGACGCTCCTGTAACTGATGCTAAAAGAGTAATTTCAGGATACAATAAAATCGATGGCAAGTATAAACCTTATTATCATCCTCAATATTCCTATAATAAAGAATTCGAAACAATTTTTCCACGCATGTACAGCCCTGATCCTGATCATGAAAGTGCATATAAATACTGGGGAAAAGTCGTAGGCAGGAAATATTCGGCTGGCTCCGATAAAAAGGTCATTGTCATCCCAACCTTTGGTGAAAACCTCCGGTTTTTTTTCCGATACCAGGTTGGATTTATGTACATGAGATACTTCATGTGGAACTTCGCGGGCAGGCAAAATGATATCCAGGGGAATGGGAATCCTATTGACGGGAACTGGATAAGCGGAATTAAATTTATTGATGAAGCGCGACTCGGGAAGCTCGATAAGATACCTCAGGATCTGAAAACAAATCCTGGCAACAACAAATATTATTTTCTTCCTCTCCTGATAGGCCTTGCTGGAATGTACTGGCAATATAAAAAACATAATAACGGTTTCTGGCTGGTGATGGCATTTTTTATAATGACTGGTCTTGCAATTATTTTCTACCTGAATCAGTCTCCGAATCAGCCAAGGGAACGTGACTATGCATATGTCGGCTCCTTCTATGCCTTCGCAATCTGGATTGGAATGGGATTTATGCTTGTTCATGAGAATCTTCAGAAGCTCATCGGAAATAAAGGATCATTAGCCGTAACATTTATCATTCTTATCGCTGCTGTCCCGGTTCTCATGGGTGCACAGAACTGGGATGATCATGACCGTTCGGGTCGTTATACAGCCCGTGATATCGGGGCAAATTATCTTAAATCATGTGCCCCGAATAGTATTTTGTTTACATATGGTGATAACGATTCATTCCCGGTTTGGTATAATCAGGATGTGGAAGGTGTCGGGACCGATATCCGTGTTGCAAATCTGAGTTACATACAAGCTGGATGGTATATAGACATGATGAGACAGAAAGCTTATACTTCCGATCCGCTGCCATTTTCACTTCCTCCGGAAAAATATATTGAAGGTTCCAGGGAACAGCTTCCGGTCGATAACAGGGTCGATAAACCGGTAAATCTGAAAGAGATAGTTCAGTTTGCAGGATTGGATGATATGAAGTACAAAGTTGACATCAGCGGCAGGGGAGATTATTCGAACTATCTTCCTGCGAATAAATTCATTATTGATGTCGATACCCAGTTAGTACTGGCAAACGGGACGGTCAAGCCATACTTTAAGGACAGACTGGTCTCACCGATGATATGGGAGTATACCGATGCTGATGCTTTCAAAGGGGATCTGGCAATCATGGATCTTCTCGCCACAAATAAATGGGAAAGACCTGTATATTTTTCGACAACGGTACCATCGACCCAGTATAAAGGCCTCGAGAAGTATTTTGTCCAGGAAGGGCTGGCTTACCGGATAGCTCCTGTTAAGACCGACAAGCCGGAACAGGGTGAATTCGGCATGATCGATTCGAGGCTAATGTACGATAACATGATGAACAAGTTCTCCTGGGGCAATGCCGGAGATCCATCTGTCTATCTTGATGAAAATAATAAGAGGATGTTCAGTAATTTCAGACGGATCTTCGGAACTCTTGCCAAAGATTTGCTTCTCAGGGGCGATACTGTAAAGGCTGTTGAAGCTGCACATCGCGGACTCGAGATCGTACCTTCCAAAAAGTTGCCATACGATTTTTTTACAATCGGAATTGCTGAAGTCCTTATTTCTGCCGGTAAAACGGAAGAAGGCGAAAAGCTGATAAATGATGTGATAAAATACTCAAAAGAGTATCTTGATTATGCAATCAGTCTTAAACCCGAGAACCGGTATGGCATGGAATATCCTACAGGAATTAACATGCAAGGTTTACTCGATATTTACAATTTAGCTGTAAGGTTGAAGCTGAATACCATTGTTTCTACTCTTGAGCCTGAAATTAACAGCTATTACGGGAAGCTTTATTCTGCAAAATAATTAATATGCGCCTTTTCAGGCCAGGAATACTTGCACGTTGGCTGTATCGTGAAGCAATATTCAGGATCAGAACAACTGAAAAGGTTTTATACCTGACCTTTGATGATGGTCCGGATCGTAGTTCCACGCCTCAATTGCTTGAAATTCTTAAAGCACATAATATTGCCGCCCTGTTCTTCTGCAATGGGAAGAATGCTGAATTAAACCCTGATATCATGATTAAAATACGTGAGGCGGGTCATCTGACCGGCAATCACGGGTACAGTCATATTGATGGTTGGCGTGCCGGTTCCGAAGTCTACGTAAGCGATGTGATCAGAGCTGCGAATTTTACTTCTGATAAACTTTTCCGCCCCCCATTCGGCAGGCTGTCACTTAAGCAGAAACGGATTTTACTGAAGTCATATAAAATAATTTTATGGGATCTCATGGCTTATGATTTTGACCCGCGATTTGGAAGTGAACGATCCCTGAGAATACTCAAAGACAAGATACGGCCTGGCTCAATAATAGTTTTACACGATACTTCATCCTCCTGTGTAAACACTATACTGGATGAATTTCTGAATTTTGCTGCTGATTCAGGATACAGGTTTGAGGTGATAGATAAGGTCGATGTCACAACAGCAGGAGATTCCTCACTTCGTTCGGAATGACAATGTTTGCTAAGTGGTGGAGGGAAGAAGTGGCGATTCGCGACACCAATTGGTATATTAAAGAGAACGTCTGCGAATCGCCACTTCTTCCCTTTCTCTCCCCTATATGACTCTGTCATTCCGAACGAAGTGAGGAATCTCCTTCTCCCAACCTGTGAAGTTTCTGGTCATCTCTGATAGACTAGTAATAAAGAATTACTATATAAATGTGTATAAAGGGTAGTTCATATGAGGGGTTAAAATACAGAATATGATTGCATTACACTTGGGGCTTTGAAAAAGTTAATCTTTGACTCTTTTTCCTTTGTGTTCCTTAGTGAAACACTTTGTGATCCTTTGTGGTTCAATGTTTTAGATTTACCACAAAGGTCGCAATCCCGAGTACTCGGGATACGCAAAGGACGCAAAGAACTGATTTATAATATCTTGACTTTGCGAACTTTGCTCATCCTTAGCGTGCTTTGCGGTTAAATTGGGACTTCTTCAACACCCCCAGATGGAGGATGAGGTAAAAGTTTAATCAAAGTTTTGCTTTTACTCTTATTGATTTTGTTTATCAGAATGAAATGTTACTTTTGAAATATTAAAATATTTCCTGAAAAATGAATATTCTTATTCTGGGATCGGGAGGCAGGGAACATGCGCTTACCTGGAAACTTGCCCAAAGTAAAAAGGTGACTAAAATATTTATAGGTCCGGGAAATGCCGGTACCTCAAGTCATGGAACAAACCTGAAATTAGATCCTGAGAATTTTGCCGAAGTTAAATCAGCAGTTCTTGAAAACAGGATCGATATAGTAATAGTCGGGCCCGAAGCTCCGCTGGCAATGGGAATTCATGATTTTTTTCTGAATGATGACAAGCTTAAAATGATTCCTTTAATTGGTCCGGATAAATCAGCTGCACGGTTAGAGGGAAGCAAAGATTTTGCCAAAGATTTTCTCACAAGGCATAACATTCCTACTTCAATTTACAAAACTTTTACCAGTTCAAATGTTGAACAGGCATACACATTTCTCAAGTCACTCGATCCTCCTTATGTTATTAAGGCTGATGGTCTAGCTGCAGGGAAGGGGGTATTGATAATAGAGGATATACATGAAGCTGAAAAAGAGGTTGAGGCGATGCTGAAAGGAAAATTTGGGCAGGCAGGTCAAAAAGTCGTTATTGAGCAATTTCTCAGGGGCATAGAACTTTCAGTTTTCATTATATCTGACGGGTATTCCTATAAATTGTTGCCGGAAGCCAAGGATTACAAGAGAATCGGTGTCGGCGATACCGGTCTGAATACTGGCGGAATGGGAGCAGTCTCCCCTGTTCCGTTTGCAGATGATGACTTCATGAAAAAGGTAAAGCAAAAAATAATTGATCCGACAATAAAAGGGTTATCTGATGATGGGATTATTTATAAAGGCTTCATATTCTTTGGTCTGATAAATGTATCAGGTGACCCCTACGTGATAGAATATAATTGCAGGCTCGGTGATCCTGAATCAGAGGCCATAATTCCTAGAATAACATCCGACCTCTTTGAGCTGATTGAAGGAGTTGCTAACGGTGATCTGGCATCAAGAAAAATTGATATTGATAAAAGGGTTGTGGCAACGGTTATGCTGGTATCAGGAGGTTATCCGGGAACATATGAAAAAGGCAAACAGATTCATGGCCTTGATGTCATTGAAGATAGCGTAGTTTTTCATGCCGGTACAAGGAATGAAGCAGGCGGACCGGTTACATCAGGCGGACGTGTACTTGCAGTCAGCTCATGGGGATCCACAATGAAAGAGGCATTGAGTACATCATACAGGAACGCCGCATTATTGAACTTTGACGGGAAATATTACCGAACAGATATTGGATTTGATCTATAAAGAGGATGCTTCTGCGAATATTCAAACGAACAGGTCCGGGAGTAATTTTCCTGGTAGTTATTACTCTGGGTGCTGTCTGGTTCAGTGCAATTCTTAATCAGCGGTTACATCCCAGGTATGTATATGAGGCAGACCCTATGCCTCTTTATGCCCTTCTGAAGCTCCTTATAAGCAATAGTCACAACCTTGGAGTCATTCTTTCCTTTTTAATGGTTTCACTAATGGCATTCCTCCTGGTAAATTTCAACACAAATGTTTTCTTTATACACGAAAGAACCTTCCTTCCGGCTTTGATCTATATTTTGTTTGGCGGTTTTTTCCCTGATCACCAGCTCCTGAATCCGGTACTCCCGGCTTCAATATTTCTTTTACTTGCAGTAATGAGAATTATGGAAAGTTATCACATCACCGGCACGGCATACAGCTTCTTTGACGCTGGAATACTGATTAGTACAGGCAGCTTGTTCTATGCAAACCTGATCTGGTTTGGATTAATTGTGATCATAGGAATTGCTATAATACGCACTGGTAACGTGAAAGAAATTGTAATCTCTTTCCTTGGACTTATTACTCCCTTTCTTATTACTTTTGGCATATATTATGTTATCGGCCGGGATTTACGTGCCCTTTTTAATGTGTTTGGAGATAATCTGTTTGAGAAAGCTACATTTTACCCTTTTCCCCGACTGACAATTTTAGCTTTAGTCTTTAGTGGTGCCTTAATAACTGTCAGCCTGTTCAATGTCTTCAGGAATATGAATACCAAGAAGATAAAGGCTCGAAAGACATTCTCGCTGATGATCTGGATTTTTCTGATTTCGATAGTCGTCTATTGTGCGGTTCCTTCAGTTTCGGTTGAAATAGTATGGCTGATGAGCATTCCGGTCAGTTATTTTCTGACGCACTACTTTGTATTTGAAAAGAAGAAACTGGTGCCGGATATATTATTTTCAGTGTTTTGTATCTTTATTCTGCTGATTCAGATATGGCACCTGAAGTAAGATCATTATTTGATCATTGAAACTACACCTACACCTGACCCGGGTTGTCCGTTGCTGAAATCATAATTGATCTGATATATACCGCTTTTCATACATTCGAAATCAACATAAGAATATATTTTCCCGGTCTTCTTATCAAATGATGAGAGAATTAGTTTGTTCGCTTCATCTTTAATTGCAAGGATCAGCTGGCCTTTTGAGTTCTCAGCATTGCACATGGTAAACCTGTATTTTGTATTCTTCCATAGAGACATGTTTGCCTTGTACCTTAATTCATTCGGAGCGTTGGTTCTGCCAAGCTGAATCCTGAAATCCTTGAGGTATTTTGCATTGGCTCCGGCATTTACAGCACAGTTGCTAATCAGAGGGTCAGTTCCCTGTCCGAATGACATAAATCCGAATGCTAATAAAATGGTCAGAGTTAAAATGGTTTTTTTCATTCTAATTATTTAGTATTAGCCTGTCCCTGATATTTTTGGTTATTTCAATTAAACTATTTAATTGTTCTTTTGACATGGTGACAACACTTGTTTCAGTCTGCTTAATGGTCAGTCCTCCATTCTTTTCCACGCTTACGGGATCACCCTGGGTATAGGTAATTCTTATGTCACGATACTTATCTTTGATAGTCTGCATATCATTACAAAGGCTGGTAAATTCCGGATCGCGGTTGCAGTAAGGGCTTATCAGCATCAGTAGATCGTTTAAGATTATTTTCTGTTCTCCTATTCTGTCGCTCAGCATCTTATTGGGATACAATTTGACAACCTGAGTTGCAAGATACTGACCCTCGAACCAGACACCTATTATCATAAGAGCTGAAAGCTGTCCACGATCATTGCTCCTGAGATAGGTATCTATCTTATTGTAGGAGTCGATAGAAATAAAAAGAAGGGAGTCGAGATTAGATTTATTCTTCGATAATCTTTTGATGGATTCAAAATCAAAAAACTGACCGACCTTAAGGTCATCTGCAATTTTTCTGATAGATGAGAGCACATCAAGTGAAGAACCTGTTTTTTCGTACATGTTAAGATATCCCAGATCAGCGCCGAGAATACCCAGCTTAAGTGCCTTATCAAAATTTGTGCTCTGTCTGCTTGCGTCAATAGATTCCGCAAGATAGCTTTGGGAGAATGGGATCTGTAGTGTTTGCAACAGATTAGCAATCTCAACAGGAGATGAAATGTTTTTTGAGATATCGGCAATTGCTTCAGGGCTTAATTTCTCAACTTCTGAAACGGGTATTGTGTCAGATTGGGGAAAAACAAACCCGGATGTCTTGCTTTTTGAATTCCTGCATGAGAAACCAAAAAACACTATAAACAGCAAAAATAGTACTCTTCCTTTCATTTATTATGAGGGATAAGGTAAAGCAAAAATACAAAAAAACATATTAAGATTCTATTTAATGCCTATTTTCGGAGCTTTAAATTTTCGAAAGACCTGACCGCTTTTCCAAGAAGTTCAAAATATAATGTGATATATAGAAATACCGAAGCAAGGAGTACCACTGAGATATTAAAAGCAAATGTGTCGGTTTTCATCTTAAAAATATATTTAACCGGTGCAAAGAAATGCGTGCGGAATGCGAAAAATCCCTTCCTGTATGGCTCAAGGTAAATTGGATCGATGTTTTGTACCAATGAGTTTTTATAAACCAGAATTTTTTTCCGTTCGAAGGCATTCGTCACAATATCTTCCAGCTTGTGATTAAAATAATCGTCCTCCAGTTTCGTAAGTTTCAGATCATTCATATTGATGAATCTGTCCTTCCTGTCGCTTGCCGTATTGGAAATTACGCTGAATATCCTGTCAAGCCGGTCAAGGTATCTGGAAACTGAATCAGCAACACCCGGATTAAATCCATTGGGGGTCAGATCAGCCGTATAGGTAAATGACGGAACATGATTAACTGCGGCCATCTTTTCAAGTTCATTTTTAAGAAGCAGCAGCTTTGTGAAATGTCGAGGAGATTTCTTTAAAATCAGGTCCCCGGTGTTCCCGATGTTAGGATTGCTTCTGAATTCGAAGAGAGAGGTTAACAGCGCCTCACGTAACGCTTTAATCCTGTATACTTTATTGAATTCAGCTTCACTTATTTCCTTTTGAAGCTGGTAAAACGTTTCCCCTTTTGTTGTAAAGACAGTAGAACTGTACCGATTATCCTTGAATTGTGACACAATAAGCGCTTCATAGGTCCATCTGGTTGGCATAAATTCAGCGATGAACGGCACTTTATCAACATTACCTATCTTTCTGTTTAGTTTGTCAAAGGGGAACATAGCTCCGCTGAGTACCATCATGGGAATGATCAGGAGCGGTATAACAATATAGATTGTAATGGCTGAATTAAACGATGCAGATATATTCAGTCCGATCATATTTGCACAAAAAGCGGTAGCAAACAATGCCAGCCAGTAATGAAAGAACATTCCTTTTATACCCAGTATTGGATTGGCAACAAGCACAAATAAAAGAGTCTGAACCGCCGACAGAAAAAACAGAATTCCGGCTTTGGAAAGCAGGTAGCTGTTGCGGCTCAAATTTAGAAAATGCTCCCTCTTAAGTATTTTTCTGTCGCGGAATATCTCTTCAGCACTTATAGTAAGTCCAAGAAAAAGAGCTACGATCAGGCTCATGAAAATGTAAATGGGTATATTTTCATTTTCCGAAAAGATATAGATTTTAGAATCAGGATCCGGAATATATCTTATGATGAAGGAAAGGACAAATCCCAGTACCGGCGCTTCAAGAAGGGTCAGCAATACATACTGTTTATTGGATATTTTACTCTTAAGATCGCGTGAAAAATAGATCTGTAATTGTTTTAAACGGTTCGGTCTGCGAAGATTCTTATGCGGAGGGACCTTTATTTCAGGCACCTGAGTAAATGGATGTTTGCTGCTGAATGCACTCGCCCATTCTGCCGGCCGGACTTTCCTTTTTTCAGTATATTTGCCGAACTCATCCACCACCTGCGTTTCGATAATATTAAAGATGGTTTCCGGATTTACGTTTCCGCATGAAGGGCACTCTCCCTGGTTTGAGTTGATCTGGGCATCGAGGGTTTTAAAGTAGATAACCGAGTCGACCGGGTTGCCGAAATATGCCATGCAACCTCCCTTGTCAAGTATGACAACCTTATCAAACATTTTAAAGATCTCTGATGAAGGCTGATGTATGACAGTAAAGATAAGTTTCCCCTTAAGTGTCATATCCCGGATAAGGTCCATCAGGTTTTCGGAATCCCTTGAAGATAATCCTGATGTCGGTTCATCGAGAAATAAGACCAATGGTTCCCTTATCAGTTCAAGTGCTATATTTAACCTTTTTCTCTGGCCGCCGCTAATGACTTTATTAAACGGGGTACCTACCTTTAATTGTCTTTTTTCCAGTAATCCCAGATTAGATAAAGTCTGATCAACAAGTTCTGTAATTTCCACCCGTGATTTATCCCTGAAACATTGACTGGCTGCAAAGAAAAGATTTTCAAATACTGTCAGATCCTCAATAAGCAGGTCATCCTGAGGCACATAACCAAAAACACCCTCAAGCTCAATTACATCCTTTGCAACATCCAGTCCGTTAATTTTGATACCTCCTGAAGAAGGTTTCAGTATCCCGCTCATCAGATTCATTAATGTTGTCTTTCCTGAACCACTGGCTCCCATTATTCCGATAAGCTTACCCTCCTCAACGGAAAAGCTCACATTATTTACCGCTGCATGGCCATCCCTGAACTGATAGGTCAGATTTTCTACGGTGAATGATATTTTATGTATAATTATATCGGAGAGAAAACTTGAGCTAATGTCACTGTAATAAATTGAATGGCCCTGCAGTGATCTTACGGAACCTCCCTTAGCAAATGTATAGACCTGGTCTGATCTTATCGGTAAGCCATTAAGATATAACTGATCTGCTGAAACATACTTTATAAAATAGAGATCAACACTGGCAACCCTTAAGATGATTATTATTGTATTCTGGTAGCCGGTAAGCATTTTTTTGCATATGCTGCACTGGGTATTCCCCGGAGTAAGAACCAGTATAGCAGGATCAATCAGGTCTTCCGGGTTATTATTTTTCACGAACTGTTCTATGGCTGCAAACTCTGACCCGGATATTTTAAATACTTCAGCGACTGTATTAATTATGTTCATTCTCTGAAGAGTAAACTGGCGGTCGGTATTTACCAGTTCATATAGTCTCATCAGAACTACAACTTTCTGTTCCTGGTTAAGGGTACGGTTTATTTTTTTACATATACCAAGGATCTTGACTGAATCCCTGACAGAAGGAGCAGACGGTTCTTTTAATGCTGATCTTTCTGCTACCGGTCCCGCATGTTCATCAAATAGTGCGAGATATTCCTGAACTGTTTCCCTCGTAAGCTGCTTGTTCAGAAAGACTGAAACATACTCACGTTCATTCAAAAGTATTCCCCTGTCTTGCTTTACAATCAAGGCAAACAGTTCCATCAATGCCTTTAGAATCTCCTCACTCATAGATTAACTGACTTCAGCGTCACATATACCGTAAACGTACCTATTATTAATCATTCGACAAAATCTTCAGACAAAGCCTGATTCAAATTTAAAAGCTAATTGATAAAAATGAAAATATTTTAAATGAAATACAAAATGTTCAAACGTTTAATATTAACGTGTAGAGACGCCCAACCTGGGCGTCTCTGCGGTAACATCAAATCGATAATTTGAATATGTAGAGACGCCCAATTTGGGCGTCTCTACGACAACACGCATTCAAATACGAATCAGAGACGTCCAGGTTGGGCGTCTCTACGAATCACCAATTCAAATTACGAAACATCAAAACATATTTCGAAATCTGAGACGCCCAGGTTGGGCGTCTCTGCATGACGGAAATATAATTTCTGATAATTATTAATTCCGGTTTAAACACAAAAAAATACAATTTAACATCCAATACTGACCATTCTGCAGGAATTAATTTTTTTCAGTGACGTTCTGTCTTTTCTTTGATCTTGTTATTAGGAAAAAACTGAAAAACTGAAAACTATGAAAACAAAATTGAATCCGGGGTACGCAGGAATATTTTTAAGCCTGCTTATTATCCTGCCAGCCACCTTAAAAGGCCAAAGCGAAAAAGCAATTGTAAAGAAATATTTAAGCGAATTGCCGAAGGGCCATAAAAGCAAATCTCTTCAGAAGTACAGGATGACTGCTATTTATGTTAACCGGGATCTTTATGGCAATTTTACCGGGAAAACTAGAGTTACCGGGGATTATACCCGGGGTCTTGCCGGCGATTCTGTTATGTGGAATGAGGTATACTTCTCAGCCTCAAATAATTTTACTGAGCCTTTCACGAAGGGAACTAAACTGGATTACATGCAAAACATGAAATATGTGCCATCGCGGAAAATGATGGATAAAGAAAGCTTTAAAAAATTTCCCGGAAATACAGAGAGTGTCTTTGCAAAGAACTTAGTATGGGATATGATGGCGATAGAGGAGTTTGCCTGGAATTATACCGATTCGCTGAAGCTGAACAAATATTATGTTATCCACCCTGATGCAAATGGTTTTGATATGGCCGGCATAGGTACATATTCCCATAACAATATACAGATCCGCTGGAACGGTATCTCAGAAATGAATAATAAATTATGCGCGATTATTGAATACAGAGCTGACGATAATTTACTCGAGATCAACATGGATCAGGTAAAAGGTAAGGGCACTGAACAGTACTGGGGCACGACATGGGTCTCACTCAGCACAGGAGAGATTGAGTTTGCTGATACCTATTCAGGGACAATACAGGAAATTCAGGTAAAAGGAATGAATAATAAATTCCTGGTGAAAACCATCAGGGAGATCAGAGTTGATAAAATTCAATAAAGAAGCATTAAATTTGTTTATATGAAAACACCTGCAGCCTACAATGTTCTTGATCAGAGGAAACCAGTCTCTCACATCGCATTCCTCATTTTTTCAATAGTGGTCGGATTTTTCTATGGTCTGACAGGAAAATATGGAATAATGGGGATATTCTCCTTTGAAACGTTCATTATGTTGTTCGTACAACTGGAGGTCTTCATATTCTTGGGCACATTGTTATTCGCTGATCTGAATTTTGACAGGAGCCCTGGTGAAATAACCCGGATCGTGCTTATCAGGTTTTTGATCTTTATAGCGGGGTGTCTGCTTGCTTCCGCGATCCTTTTTATACTGCTGGAATTTGCAGGTTTCTGGATACGTGGGGAAAATCTGTCGAAAGTGATGTATAATTTTATTCATGTGGGATTGCGGATCTGGTTCAAATCAACTATATCAGGATTATCCATTGGCGCCATTGTTTTTATAGTAATGCTCTGGCAGGCATCATTAAAGAGAGAACAGAAACTCAGGGAAGAAAATCTCATCTTTCAGAATGAAACCTTAAAAACCCAGATAAATCCGCATTTCCTGTTTAACAGTCTCAATACTCTTTCGTCTTTGATCGTTACCAGGCCCGAACTCGCTGAGGAATTTATTACCCGATTGTCTTCAATTTACAGATATATCCTTGAAAATAGTTCAAAGGACAAAGTGCCTCTTGAAGTAGAATTATCGTTCATTGAAAATTATTTTTTCCTTCATAAGATCCGTGATGACGGGAAAATCCAGCTCGAAATCAGAATTGACGACTTCAGCAATTACGAGATACTGCCTGTCTCGCTGCAGATCCTTGTAGAGAACGCAATAAAGCATAATAAAGCGACAAGGGAAAGTCCGCTTAAGATTCTGATCTATACTGAAAACAAGTCAATTGTAGTGACTAATAATCTGCAGCGGATGGCGTTGCAGATGAAATCTACTCAGATAGGACTTAAAAATCTTGATCAGAGAGTAAGTCTTATAACACGGAAGCCTCTTGTTATTGAAGAGACCAGCACAGATTTCACAGTAAAAATCCCTCTGATATAATGAATATACTTATAATCGAAAATGAGAAGCCTGCTGCCGATAAACTTGTCAGATTACTGTCAAAAATTGATAAGTCAATTACCATTCTTGGGGTAATTGAGACAGTTGAGGAGTCTATTAACAGACTACAGGAAAGACCTGTCCCCGACCTCATCCTGATGGATATACAGCTTGATGACGGACTTTGTTTTGAAATATTCGATACAGCGAAAGTTGAAATACCGGTTATTTTCACTACTGCTTATGATGAATACACTCTGAAAGCATTCAAAGTCAACAGTATAGATTACCTGCTGAAACCCATCGATGAAGAACTGTTAAGAGCCGCTCTTGCTAAGTTCAAGAAGCTTTTTGCTGACCACGATCCCTTTAAGAGAGATTTCAAACTGCTTCTTTCCGAATTCAGGAATCAGTATAAATCGAGGTTTCTTATAAAGATCGGCGAAAAGTACCGGTCAGTGCCTGCATCAGAAATCAGCCATTTTCACATTAACGAACGGAGTGTTTTTCTGAATGATAATCTGGGCAGGGATTACGGCATTGATTATTCTCTCGATCAGCTGCAGACAATGCTCGATCCGCGTAAGTTCTTCAGGATCAACAGGGAATGCATTATCAATATTGAATCAATCTCTCTGATGTATAGTTACTCCTCAAGCAGATTGCAGCTGACTCTGAAGGATAGGGAGAAAAGTGATCTTTTCGTTGTCAGCCGCGATAAGGTTGCTGAATTTAAGAGATGGATAGACAAGTAGTGCCCGTTTAAATTAATTGCCTGCCTGCCGGTAGGAAAGGGGGACTTAGAAATCAATGAATTAAGAATGAAGAACAAAAGAACAGTGAATTTAGAACTGATCATATTTCTGATTTCAGAATTCAAATGTTCTTCATTCTGATTTTTTCAGGGGGGCCTGGGGGTAAAAAAGTAACTTTTGAGCCACCCTCTTAATATTGACTATAGTTAAAATCAGACTCCTGCTACAGTTACACCATCGAAGGCAAGGCTCGGAAATCTTGCCTGGCTATAGATCCAGGGATCGTCTGCAACTTCAATGAGTTTATTCCAGAAATTCAGATGGTTATCAGCCATGTTCATTTCAGCCACATTTTGTACAAAATGACCCTTGTCGAACAGTTTGCCGATAATGCCTACAGAGAAATCACCTGTTGTTGAATTAGAATTTCCTCCAATAAAATCTGTGATCAGTATACAGCGGCCCAGATCCTTAATTATGGCATCAACACTACGTGTTCCGGGAGGGATAATCATGTTCGAGATAGAACCTGAAGTAGGTTCCCAGCCCAGTTTCCGGCTATAATACCAGTCGATAAGAAAATCATTTAAAGTGCCTTCTGTGATCAGGTCCCGCTTTTTTGCCGGGAAGCCGTCGCCATCGAAGTACATTGATCCGAGAGCCCGGGGAATAAAAGGATCGTCCTTAAGGGTCAATAGCTTGCTTCCAATAGTCTTGCCCTTTTTGTCGGCAAGAAAGGACCTTTTCTGTTGAATGCTATAAGCGAACATAGGATTCAGCAATCCGCTTAATACCCGCATTACTCCCCGATTTTCAAGAATGATGGGAATTTTTGAGGTCGCAATTTTTTTCCCGCCCATAAGGTCGAGTGTTCTTACTGCAGCTTCAGTTCCTATATCCTCTAACGACGGAAGATCCGTCTTGTAGCGGCATCCAATGTAGTGATAACTGGCTGGTCTGCGATCACCTTCGTCCTGTGCTGTCATTGAAGCACCTGCCTGGCAGTAGGTAGACTGTGAGGATCCCTCGAATCCGTTACTCGATTTTCTGAATTCTTCACTTGATTCGTCATATTCGCCGGCTTCTACCGAGATAACTTTGTTGCCTCCTTTTTGAAGACAGGCGTCTTCAACGGTTTTAACCATTGAATGCCTGGTTTCAGGAGCTATCTTGCTATAATCAGGATCATTCAGCTGCAGATCGGCTGTGGAACGGCCTTCATAATATTTCGGGTCAGGAAGAGTACGGAAAGGATCTTCTTCCATAATTTTAGCGCTCTCAACCAGATCAGTGATAAATGTTGCCAGGGTTGATTTCCGGAAATCAGGCGTTGACTGACCGGCAAACCGGTTATTTATGAACACTTCAAGATAAAGGTTCTGCGTTGTCGCTTCCTTTATATTTTCCGGTTTACGATCACGGTAGTTTATCTCCACGAGCCGTCTTTTTGAGAAGTTAGCTCTGCATTCCTTTGCTCCGGCCTTCAGGGTTTGTTCAATTACCCAATCGGCAAGTTCAGGAAAACTCAATTGTTGATCTTTTTTGTTAATCATGACTGACCTCCTTTCTGCTCAGTTCCACCGACAGTTAAAGACTTGACAAGGCATGTGGGCATTCCAAATGAGACAGGAACAGCCTGACCGCCTTTACCACAGGCTCCGGCTCCTCCAAGGTTCATCTCAAGATCATTTGCAGCCATTATTATATTTGTCAGCATTTTAGGACCATTGCCCATGATATTAATATCTTTGATCGGGTATGTAAGCTTTCCGTTTTCTATCATCCTGCCCTGTGAGACATAGAATGCAAAATCACCCTCACCGATCTTCACCTGACCATTGGTAACGTCTTCTACGTAGATCCCGTTAGCGGCTTGCCTGATTACATCATCTGCACTGGCTGTACCTCCAAGCATATAGGTGTTTCGCATGCGAGGTATAGGGAAATTCTGGAAATCCTGCCTGCGGCCGTTCCCTGTCGATTCAAGTCCATAATGCTTGGCTGATATCCGGTCATGCAAATAACTCGTAAGTATCCCATTTTCAACAAGTATGGTCTTCTTGCCAGGGGTTCCTTCATCGTCCACATTGATGCTGCCTGAAAGGTTCATATTGGTGCCATCATCAATAATAGTAACGAAGGGCTCGGCGACTTTTTTACCAATCATAGTGCTAAAAGTTGAAATCTTTTTCCGGTTAAAATCAGCTTCCATACCATGACCGATAGCTTCGTGCAGCAATATGCCAGTGACACCCGGTCCTAAAACAACTGGCATCTCACCTGCGGGAGGCTGTTTCGCGTCAAATAATTTCAAAGTGTTATCAACGGTTTTGGTGGACAGGTTATTGATAATTTCATCGGTATAGAATGAAAAATCACGGCGACCACCCAGGTTCCATCCCCATTGCTCCCGTCGGCCTTTTCGTTCGGCTACAACTGATGTATAAACAAATCCTGAGGGAATAAAATCTTCAGTCCAGATCCCGTCGCTTGTAACGATCATAATACGTTTAGTAGTACTTGAAAAACCCGCATTCACTTTTATTATCTCGGGTGAGAGGGAAAAGCATTTTTGATTAATGGTTTGCAGAATAGGAAGTTTTGATTTTCCCGGGATGCCATTAAAATCAGGAGCTACAGGATAATAATTCCCTGTTTTGACGGGATTAAAGCCGGAAGCCATTGGCGTGGCGTTCATATCACATATGGTTGAGGCGGTGGCTGCTGCCGACATCATGGAGTTCTCAGTGAGATCCTGCGTAAAGCCATAGCCCATCTGGTCACCCTTTACAGTACGGATACCAACACCTAAAGATATGTCACCGTATGACTGATTGACTTTCCCGTCTTCGAGTCCAAGATAGTTGGATACAGTGTACTCAAAATACAGGTCGGCGAAATCACCGCCTTTAGATAATGCTTTTGCCAGTAATCTCCGGCAGAGAGCTTCATTAATCCCGAATTCTTTCAGAAAGTAGTTATTGGACGCTTCTTTATCCAGTAACTTACAGGCTTTCAACGCGGGAAGTAAAATCAATGCACCACCGGCAAGGGCAGTACTCTGAATGAATTTTCTTCGCGGAATTGGTTTCATTTTTAGTGAAGTAAATATTATTCTCTAAAATATCAATTATTCCTGAATAACTCATGAATTTGTCTTTTAAAATTAATCACAGGTCGTTGGTCAATTTGTCAAATTCTACCCGCAGTTGGTCAAAAGCGACTTCCGCGACGTATAAAGACCTATAAAATAGATTTATATTTATCCCGGTTTATTCCTGATCAAGAAATTATTTAAATAGGAGAAATTGAAAATGAAAGCGAAAATAGTAACATGTATTATTGGTATGGCACTCCTTCCATTCTGGTCGTGCGGGCATAATGGAGTCAACAAGGATTTAAGGATTGCGGAAAACAGGATATTACAGCAAAACGACGGATCCGTATCCCTGATTCTTGATAAAGCAGATTGCTACAATGATGCCGGCAATCCATCAAATAATACGGCAGACTGGAATGTTGTCATTTCCAAACCGGGTCGTTTTAAGGTCTGGCTTTCAAGTGCAACGAAAGACACCTCATCACTTAACTACAGAAATTCCGTTAAGATCAGCTTCATGAATGATCTGTTGGAGGTGAATCCTGCCTGCGATAAAATAGTACGGAATTCAAGTGATGTTCATTATCCGTATTTCAGGGCCGATTCTTACGTCGGTTCGATTTCTTTCACGGAACCCGGGGAATATAATGTCCAGCTGATCAGTGAAAAAGTGACATCCAGGAAGGCTGAAGCCACTAACATCGCAGCAGCTGATGACACTAAACTGATGTCAGTAATAATGACTCCAGAAGAACATTCGAATTAAGAATTTTCACGCCTGTATATGAAGAGGTTGTTTCAAAAAAGAGACAACCTTTTTTGTTGTAATCTTTCCCTTACATACTGTTCATGATGAACTCACCTCCATTCCCCTTAGGCTGTCAACCTAAGGAGTTGAATATAGTAAAATATGGAGAGAATTTAAAAAATTGGATATGAGCCTGATACATTTCCCCTCCTTTTGAAGGAATAATCTTTGTACACATCTTTACAATCCCTTAAATACTGTTCATGATGAACTCACCCCCTTCCCCTCTCTACTTCGTATAGAGGGGAGTGTCCATGACATGGAATCTTATATATTCAAGAAGTTTTCCGTCCTGGAACACGAGATACTACATAACAGGACAAAAGAGGATAAAAGATCTACTTAAAATAATTTTTAATTAATTGAATTTAAATAAGTTTCGATTTTTTTAAGGACATCTTTTATTCCCAGAAGTTCTTCATTCTTTATTCTTAATATATGAAGACCTAAATTCACCATTTCTGCGTCCCTGAATTGGTCAGATTCTAAATTGATTTCGTGAATTGGACCATCAAGTTCAATTACTGTTTTCTTGCTATCACAATAGAAATCAGCAACAAAATATTTCACACCGAAACCAGAAGGATTATAAACAACAGGATGCTGACGAAGGAATTTATAACCGCAAAGTTTCCTATTTCTTAATTCTTTCCAGAGGAGTGTCTCTGAAGACGTTGCCTTTCTTCTAAGCTCCCGGGCTCTTTTTTTTACAATCTCGAAATCAAGATATTTAGATCTGCCCATTTATTAATATTTTAGTAAAAATACAGAATTTTCCGTCTCATTATGTCCAAATTTGCTTAAGAAGATCTCCCCTCTTTACGAAGTAGAGAGGGGAAGGGGGTGAGTATTTAAATGGCAAAAGAACCGACCGAAGGGAGCTCGGCGAAGCCAAATGAAAATAAAAAAAGAAGGTGCCCTTTTAAGGCACCCTCATTTGAATTAGTTTACAGGAAGATTAATATCGATCTAACCATCGGTATCTTCTTGCACTATCGCCAAATTTCCAGGCTATATTTAATTCATGAGTTCCGTAGGTAATCCTCTGGATCTCCTGAAGGGTAAAATCAAAAGCATAACCTATGAACGCATTCTGATACTTCACTCCGACATTTGCTATAATTGCTCCACTGGTTCTGTAAGAAAGCCCGCCCCAGAAGGATTGTTTATAAACATAATTCATTCCGAATTCCACCAGGGGACTTACAACAGGGTTTTGCTGTTCCGACAGGCTTATCAAAATAGACGGCCTGAGTTCAACATCTTTTCCCTTTTCAAAGCTGTAAGAACCAAATAAATAGTAATGCCTGTACAGTTTATAATTTTCATATGCAGAATTCCCTATTTTTGCACTGGCTGAAAACAGCTGGTTAACTGAGAATCCCATGTTGTACTGATGATTCAGAAGGTAGACTCCGAATGTCGCATCGGGGATGAATATACCACGCCGGAGATTATCGTTAAGCAATGGATCATTTTGATCTTCAAGTGATATCTGATTTGTATTAATCCTGAAATAGGTTCCTGTAACTGAAAGGCCAAGGGAGAGTTGAGTCATTCCCTGCAGCCAGATGTGGTAAGCATATGCTAACTGAAATCCGGTTCTTTGAATAAGTCCGCTTTGACTGCTGAAAACCGAAGCTCCAAGTCCGACTTTTGCATCATTCTCCGGCCTGAAAACAGTTTTATTATTATTTTTTAATTCCACATAAGGCCGATGTTTCAGAAACCGTGTCTGAACACTGAATGAAAAAGTCTGGGGAGAACCGGTAAGTCCTACCCATTGTTTTCGTGCCGTAAGATTCAGGCTCGTATATCCATCACTACCGACAACTGCAGGATTGATCAGAAATTTGTTATAAAGATACTGACTATATAAAGGCAGTTGCTGTCCAAAGGTTATCTGACCAATCATCACAAAGAATAAAACATATATCAGCTTTTTCATATCCTCTAAAATATTGATCTCTATTTGATTATTGTTACACTTCCTGAAATTAGCTTTGTGCCGTTATGCAGATTGATTGTATAGAAGTAGGAATCAATCGGTAATGCTATACCATTGCTCCGGCCATCCCATGGCTGCGGGTAACCCTTTTCAGATTTCCAGACAGTCACGCCCCAGTTGTTAAATATTTTTACTTCTGCCAGAGGATACTGATCAATATTGGCTATGTTCCAGACATCATTGATGAGATCCCCGTTTGGAGAAAAGGCGTTGGGTATAATCAGGCAGGTCTCGTTCTTCTGCATCAACCTGTATAGAATCATTTACCGAACATCCGTTAAGGTCAGCAACAGTTACTATGTAAAGTCCTTCCGGAATATTCGAAAGATTTTTGCCAGTGGAATTATCTGACCAGGTATAGATATAATCCGTACCAGGTACTCCTCCTGTAACGGTTAGATTTATTGCTCCGTCAGACTTATCGGGGCAGTATGGCTGGGTTACCTCAACGGCAAGCTTCAAGGAATCCGGTGCAGTCAGAGTAAATGCCGAGTCCGCACTGCAATTATTCGAATCTGTCATTATAATATGGTAATTGCCAGGCAAAAGATTCGTCCTGTTATTGCCGGCGAAACCATCGTTCCATAGATAACTAACTGATCCGGCATTATTTACAGCTTCGACGCTTGCAGATCCAGTACCTGCTCCGGCGCAATTAATATTATAATTTCCATCTGAGCTGACTGACTTAGTTATAGTCATGCCGAGAGGCATAGGCTCTTTCAGTTCAAAAGTTTCATTTGATGAGCAATTATTGACATCTGTGATTAACAGAGTATAATGCCCTGCTTTCAGTCCTGAAATATCTTTTTCAGAAGAGGTAAACCCACCTGGTCCATTCCAGGTGAAACTGTAAAATGCTAATTCACGCGGCAAAGTTATCCTTATGAATCCATCGGAGCTCCCGGAACAACTTATATTAAATCCATTGTAGTCAGAAAGCTCTTTTGCCGGTACAGCTGGTCCGCTTCCCGAATCCATGATGGCATCGGCTGACAACGGTGAGATACATCCATCCGAATTAGTAACCGTAAAGTTATAGGTACCTACAGGAAGACCGGTAATAGTTGTACTTGAACCAGTACCAGAGATAGCTCCCGGATTGATAATCCAGTTACCGTCAGGTAACCCGTTTAGTTCTATACTGCCGGTTAGTACAGTGCACGTAGGCTGAGTAATCACACTTATAGTTGGTGCTACCGGTGCTCCCGGGAATGCAGTTATAAGAATATCTGCTGATACCGGTGAAATACAGCCTGCAGCATTTGTAACAGTGAAATTATGAATACCATCTGTAAGTCCCGTGATAGTTGTACCGGATCCGGTTCCTGTAATTGAACCTGGATTTATGGCCCATACACCATCTGGTAAACCGGTTATTTCCACACTTCCTGTTGCTACAGCACATGTGGGCTGAGTTACCGTACCGGTTATTGGAGCAGACGGGGCTCCGGGATATGCTGTAATAACCACATCAGAAGATACCTGTGATGTACACCCGGTTTCATTTGTAACCGTAAAGTTATAGGTACCTGCATAAAGTCCGGGGATGGTAGTACTTACGCCTGAGCCGGTTATTGCTCCCGGATTCACTGTCCATGTCCCATCAGGCAGCCCATTTAATATTATCTCTCCGGTTGCATCGGCACAGGTTGGTTGAGTTACTGTCCCTATTATTGGAGCTTTGGGAGTGGATGGATCTTCTATTGTTGCATTACCTGAGAATTCACATCCGTTTACATCCCTGACAACTATTGTATAGGTTCCAGCTGCAAGATTAGTATAGTTTGTTGTTGAAGTAAATGAACTTCCATTAACTGAATAGGTATATGGTGAACCACCACCGGTAACGGATACAATGGTTAAGGTTCCGTTGAGAGATCCACAATTTGCATCTGTTACATTAGTTCCGATGGACGTTGGTCCGCTGGTATTTGTAATAAGAGCAGAAGTAGCGAATATGCAGCCATTTGCATCACTGACCTCTACCGCATACGTACCGGCAGTCATGTTGGCATAGCTGGTAATTGCAGTAAATGGACTTCCGTCGACGGAATAAGTATAAGGTGAAGCACCTCCTGTAACAGCTCCAAGTGTTATTGATCCGTTTGGAGCTCCGCATGTAGTGTTGCCTATTGTTGTAGCTATGGCCGTCGGACCACCTGTATTGCTTACAGAAGCTGTTGTGGCGAAGCTACAGCCGTTAGCATCCCTGACTTCTACTGCATATGTTCCGGCAGCCAGGTTGGGGTAGAAGGTAGTTGAAGTGAATGCGCTTCCGTCAACGGAGTAAGTAAATGGAGCAAGACCACCTGAAACGGTACCGAGGGTTATTGATCCGCTGGAAGTTCCGCATGCTGCGTTGACAGCTGTTGTAGCTAATGCTGTTGGACCATCAGTATTGCTAATTGAAGCAGTAGTAGAGAATATACAACCGTTAGCATCTTGCACATCGATTGAGTGTGAACCTGCTGATAAGTTAGTGTAACTTGTTGTTGCAGTATAGGCGCTGACATCTACTGAATATGTAAATGGTCCGACACCTCCAGTGACAACTCCCAGTGTTAAAGTACCATTGGAGCCTCCGCATGTGGCATTTGTAACATTAGTAGCAATAGCAGTTGGACCGCTGGTACTTGTAATGGTAGCAGAAGTTGAGTATACACAACCGTTTACATCCATGACCCCGACAGCATATGTTCCGGAAGCAAGGTTTGAATAGCTTGTTGTTGCAGTGAATGGGCTTCCATCTACTGAATAAGTATAAGGAGCAACACCACCTGTAACGGCACCCAGGGTTATAGATCCATTGGAAGCTCCGCATGCTGCGTTGACTAATGTTGCAGCTATGTCGGTAGGACCACTGGTATTTGCTATGATAACTGAAGTTGAGAAGATGCAACCGTTTACATCCATGACGTCAATTGTATAAGTCCCGGACGCGAGATTAATGTAGCTGGTAGTTACAGTAAATGGACTGCCGTTAACGGAATAAGTATAAGGTGAAGCACCTCCTGTAACAGCTCCGAGTGTTATTGATCCGTTTGAAGCTCCGCATGTAGTATTGACTATTGTTGTAGCTATTGCCGTCGGACCACCTGTATTACTTACAGAAGCAGTTGTGGAGAAGGTACATCCGTTAGCATCTCTGACATCAACTGCATAAGTTCCGGCAGCCATGTTGGGGTAGCTGGTAGTTGCACTGAATGCACCGCCGTCAACAGAATATTCATATGGAGCCAGACCACCTGTAACGGCACCAAGGGTTATTGATCCGTTGGAAGATCCGCAAGCTGCATTGACTATTGTGGTAGCTATGGCAGTTGGCCCGCTTGCTGTTACAGTGGCAATAACACTGCACCCGTTAATGTTGGTATATGTTATTATAGTTGATCCAGCCTGGACGCCAGTCACCAATCCTGTATTGTCTACAGTAGCAACTGAGGGATTATCCGATGCCCATGGAAGTACAGTAGCTGGACTATCCGACCCTGTGAGTTGCGTGGTTTCCCCGATACATACAGTAAGTGGTCCACTCAAAGTTGGATTTGCGTTTACTGACAATGTAGTAGTGGACGATGTTACTACATTCCCGCCACTGCAATTGGTAATATTAGCGCGATATTGATAGTTTCCTGCAATGGTAATTCCGGAGATATTCAGGGTTGCTGTATTTGCATTAGTATAAATTGCACCTGCAGGGATCCCATTTGCTACAGGGGCCCATGTACCACTATTATTATATTGCCATTGATAAGTAAATGGAGCTGTACCTCCTGCAACAACAGTGAATGAAATAGTGCCTGATGTTTCACACATGTTGTTATCGGCAGGATCAGTAGCCATGGTAACAGGAACACATGATGAAGAAACAGTTACTGTAACGGTGAAGGTAGCGCCAGTACAAGTACCTGAAACTGGAGTTACAGAATAAGTAGCAGTGCCAGTTCCGGATGGAATTGTCATAGTACCGGTTATGTCAGTCTGGGGAACAGGTTGAGCTGCACCGCCAGTTACACCACCTGTATAGGTTGGAGCAGTCCATGTATAGGTTGTTCCGACAGGAACACCGGCAGGAGCAACATTAAATGTAGCACCTGATAATATACCGGTTATCTGATCAGTAACCGAAGGTGTCAGTGGCTGAGTATTTATGGTTGTTGATGTAGCTGTAGAATTACATCCACCGGTACTCTTAATAATCACATCATATTTTCCTGGTGCTATTCCTATTTTACTATTACCTGCCTGGAAAGATGCTCCATTATCGAAGCTGTAAGTCTCACCTGCGTTTTGTACAGTAACGGTGATCGTTCCTGTCGCAACGGCACAAGTAGGCTGGGTAGTAGTAACAACTGGCGCTGCAGGCCCTGCATTTACAACTAAAGTGTATGTGGCTGTTGCTTCTGCACATGGAGCACCCAGAGGATTATCAGTTGTAAGAGTGATTGTTACAGTATTGCCGGCATCACTAGCTGTGGGGGTGTAAGTAAAGTCAAATGGCGACGTACCTGTTGAAGCAGGACTTACTAAGCCGGCTCCATTTGATGTTATAGTTACAGTTGTTGCATTAGTGAATGTATTTCCACTTATAGTTACGGGTGTAGTTCCACAAGTGCTGCCACTCAAGCTCCCTAGTGTAAGGGTTGGACCGTTTGCACATCCGCATGATACAGAGAAACTACTTCCTGTTGTTGTACATCCTGAAGAATTCCTTACGGTAATTGTGTGGCTTCCGTTTGCAATACCGGTGAATGTTACACCAGACTGGTATAAACCACCATCTAAGCTATATTCAATACCTGCTCCTGTCGGACCTGTTACTGTTATTGCCACATTCCCGGATCCCAGACTACAATCTATTGTTTGTGAAGGACTTGCCGGGTTAGTATTTACAGTAGCAATCACAGCGGTCCTTGCTGCCGTGGTACATCCGCTAGCAGTTGCATCGACATAATAAGTAGTTGTAGAAGATATGTCTGGAGTAGTAAATGAAGTTCCGGTTCCAAGGCTTGCTCCGCCAGTTGCGGCAGCATACCAGTTAATGGTACCTGTAGAAGCTGTTGCACCGAGGGTTACTGTTCCTGTTCCGCATATGCTTCCGGGAGTGGTGGCTGTTATCGTCGGAATTGCATTTACAGTTAATGTGTATGTGGCTGTTGCTTCTGCACATGGAGCACCCAGAGGATTATCAGTTGTAAGAGTGATTGTTACAGTATTGCCGGCATCACTAGCTGTGGGGGTGTAAGTAAAGTCAAATGGCGAAGTCCCTGTTGAAGCAGGACTTACTAAGCCGGCTCCATTATGATGTTATAGTTACCGTTGTTGCATTAGTGAATGTATTTCCACTTATCGTTACGGGTGTAGTTCCACAAGTGCTGCCACTCAAGCTCCCTAGTGTAAGGGTTGGACCGTTTGCACATCCGCATGATACAGAGAAACTACTTCCTGTTGTTGTACATCCTGAAGAATTCCTTACGGTTATTGTGTGGCTTCCGTTTGCAATACCGGCGAATGTTACACCAGACTGGTATGAACCACCATCTAAGCTATATTCAATACCTGCTCCTGTCGGACCTGTTACTGTTATTGCCGCATTCCCGGATCCCAGACTACAATCTATTGTTTGTGAAGGACTTGCCGGGTTAGTATTTACAGTAGCAATCACAGCGGTCCTTGCTGCCGTGGTACATCCGCTAGCAGTTGCATCGACATAATAAGTATTGTAGAAGATATGTCTGGAGTAGTAAATGAAGTTCCGGTTCCGAGGCTTGTTCCGCCAGTTGCAGCAGCATACCAGTTAATTGTACCTGCAGAAGCTGTTGCGCCGAGAGTTACTGTTCCTGTATCCGCAGATGCTTCCGGGAGTAGTGCCGGTAATAGTTGGTAGCTGTATTTACAGTAGCAACTAACAGCAGTTCTTGCTGCCGTGGTACACCCTACATCGGTTGCATCAACATAATAGGTAGTTGTTGTAGAGATATGCTTGGAGTTGTAAATGTTGTTCCTGTACCAAGGCTTGTTCCGCCGGTAGCAGCAGTCATACCAGTTAATTGTTCCTGCAGATGCTGTTGCGCCGAGAGTTACAGTGCCTGATCCGCAGGTGCTTCCTGTGAGTAGATGCCGGTAATAGTTGGTAGCTGTATTTACAGTAGCAATTACAGCAGTCCTGTTGGCAGTGGTACAACTTTCATCGGTTGCATCAACATAATAAGTTGTTGTTGCAGAATATGCTTGGAGTAGTAAATGAATGTTCCTGTGCCAAGGCTTGTTCCGCCGGTGGCAGCTAGTATACCAGTTAATTGTTCCTGCAGATGCCGTTGCGCCAAGAGTTACAGTTCCTGTTCCGCAGATGCTTCCGGGAGTAGTGACGTTATAGTTGGTACTGTATTTACGGTAGCAACTAACAGCTGTTCTTGTAGCCGTGGTACAACCTAATCTGTTGCATCAACATAATAAGTAGTTGTAGCAGATATACTGGAGTAGTAAATGATGTTCCTGTGCCAAGGCTTGCTCCGCCAGTAGCAGCAGCATACCAGTTAATTGTTCCTGCTAGATGCTGTTGCGCCGAGGTTACTGTTCCTGTTCCGCAGATGCTTCCGGGAGTGGTGGCGGTTATAGTCGGAATTGCATTTACAGTTAATGTGTATGTAGCTGTTGCAGCTGCACATGGAGCACCCAGTGGATTATCAGTTGTAAGAGTAATTGTTACAGTATCTCCTGCATCACCAGCTGTGGGGGTGTAAGTAAAGGCAAATGGCGAAGTGCCTGTTGAAGCAGGGCTTACTGTGCCGGCTCCGTTTGTGTTATTGTTACAGTGTTGCATTGAGTGAATGTATTGTCCGCTTATAGTTACCGGTGTAGTTCCACAGGTGCTGCCACTTATGCTGCTCTAGTGTAAGTGTTGGTCCGTTTACACATCCGCATGATACAGAGAAACTAGTTCCTGTTGCTGTACATCCTGAAGCATTCCTTACTATTATTGTTGGCTTCCGTTTGCAATATCCTGTAAAGGTTACTCCAGCTCTGGTATTTAACCTCCATCTAACTGTATTCCAATCCTACACCTGTCGGACTTATTACTGTTACTGATGCATTGCCAGATCCCAAGGCTGCAGTCTACTGTTTGTGAAGGGACTTGCAGGTTTGTATTTACAGTAGCAATCACAGCAGTCCTTGTTGCCGTGGTACATCCATATCAGTTGCATCAACATAATAAGTCGTTGTTGCAGATATGTCTGGAGTAATAAATGAAGTTCCTGTACCAAGGCTTGCTCCGCCAGTTGCAGCAGTATACCAGTTAATTGTACCTGCAGAAGCTGTTGCTCCGAGAGTTACAGTTCCTGTTCCGCAGATGCTTCCGGGGGTAGTTCCGGTAATCGTTGGAGCTGTATTTACAGTAGCAATAACAGCAGTTCTTGTCGCGGTTGTACAGCCACTATTAGTTGCATCAACATAATAAGTTGTTGTTGCAGAAATACTCGGAGTTGTAAATGATGTTCCTGTACCAAGGCTTGTTCCGCCGGTAGCAGCAGCATACCAGTTAATTGTTCCTGCTGAAGCTGTTGCGCCCAGAGTTACGGTGCCTGTTCCGCAGATGCTTCCGGGAGTAGAGCCGGTAATAGTTGGAACTGCATTTACAGTAGCGATAACAGCAGTCCTGTTGGCAGTGGTACAACCTTATTTGTTGCATCAACATAATAAGTTGTAGTAGCAGGATATGCTTGGGGTAGTAAATGAATGTTCCTGTACCAAGGCTTGTTCCGCCGGTAGCAGCAGCATACCAGTTAATGGTTCCTGCAGATGCAGTTGCGCCCAGAGTTACGGTGCCTGTCCGCAGATGTTTCCGGGAGTAGTGCCGGTTATAGTTGGTACTGCATTGACAGTAGCAACTAACAGCTGTTCTGGTAGCAGTGGTACAACCATATTTGTTGCATCAACATAATAAGTTGTTGTTGACAGAAATGTCTGGAGTAGTAAATGAAGTTCCTGTCCCAAGGCTTGTTCCACCAGTTGCAGCAGTATACCAGTTAATTGTTCCTGCAGAAGCAGTTGCGCCGAGAGTTACAGTTCCTGTATCCGCAGATGCTTCCGGGGTAGTGCCGGTAATAGTTGGTAGCTGTATTTACAGTAGCAATAACAGCAGTTCTTGCTAGCCGTTGTACAGCCGTTATTAGTTGCATCAACATAATAGTAGTTGTAGTGCGATATGCTTGGGGTTGTAAATGAAGTTCCTGTACCAAGGCTTGCTCCGCCGGTAGCAGCAGTCATACCAGTTAATTGTACCTGCAGAAGCTGTTGCTCCGAGAGTGACGGTACCTGTTCCGCAGACGCTGCCGGTGTGTAGTGCCGGTAATAGTTGGAGCAGTATTTACGGTAGCAACTACAGCAGTTCTTGTTGGCAGTGGTACAACCTTCATTGGTTGCATCTACATAATAAGTTGTTGTAGCAGGATATGCTTGGGGTAGTAAATGAAGTTCCTGTACCAAGGCTTGTTCCACCGGTGGCAGCTAGCATACCAGTTAATGGTGCCTGCAGAAGCAGTTGCACCCAGAGTTACAGTACCGGTTCCGCATATGCTTCCGGGAGTAGTCGGTTATTGTTGGTATTGTATTGACGGTAGCGACTAACAGCTGTTCTGGTAGCAGTGGTACAACTTCCATATCGGTTGCATCAACATAATAAGTTGTTGTTGCAGAGATATGTCTGGAGTTGTAAATGAAGTTCCTGTGCCAAGGCTTGCTCCGCCAGTTGCAGCAGCATACCAGTTAATTGTTCCTGCAGAAGCTGTTGCACCGAGAGTTACTGTTCCTGTTCCGCATATGCTTCCGGGAGTGGTGGCTGTAATCGTTGGAATTGCATTTACAGTTAATGTGTATGTGGCTGTTGCTGCTGCACATGGAGCACCTGAGGATTATCAGTTGTAAGAGTGATTGTTACAGTATTGCCGGCATCACTAGCTGTGGGGGTGTAAGTAAAGTCAAATGGTGATGTACCAGTTGAAGCAGGACTTACTGTTCCGGCTCCATTGACTGTTATTGTTACCAGTTGTTGCATTTGTAGAATGTATTTCCACTTATAGTTACAGGTGTTGTTCCACAAGTGCTGCCACTTATGCTCCTTAGTGTAAGGGTTGGACCGTTTGCACATCCGCATGATACTGAGAAGCTAGCTTCCTGTTGTTGTACATCCTGAAGTATTCCTTACTATTATTGTATGGCTTCCGTTTGACAATACCGGTAAATGTTACTACCTGATCTGGTATGACACCACCATCTAAACTATATTCCAATACCTGCTCCGGTCGGACTTGTTACTGTTATTGCTGCATTGCCAAATCCAAGGTGCAGTCTGATTGTTTGTGAAGGATTGCCGGGATTAGTATTTACAGTAGCAATCACAGCAGTCCTTGCAGCCGTGGTACATCCGCTATCAGTTGCATCGACATAATATGTTGTTGTTGACAGATATGCTGGAGTAGTAAATGAAGTTCCTGTACCGAGGCTTGCTCCACCAGTTGCAGCAGCATACCAGTTAATTGTACCTGCAGAAGCTGTTGCTCCGAGAGTTACGGTACCTGTTCCGCATGACGCTTCCGGGAGTAGTGCCGGTAATAGTTGGAACTGTATTTACAGTAGCAACTAACAGCTGTTCTTGTTGCAGTGGTACAACCATATTTGTTGCATCTACATAATAAGTTGTTGTTGACAGATATGCTTGGAGTAGTAAATGAAGTACCTGTCCAAGGCTTGTTCCGCCAGTTGCGGCAGCATACCAGTTAATTGTTCCTGCAGAAGCCGTTGCACCGAGAGTGACGGTACCTGTTCCGCATATGCTTCCGGGAGTAGTGCGCAGTTATTGTTGGGACTGTATTGACAGTAGCAACTACAGCTGTTCTGGCAGCAGTGGTACAACTATCCATTTGTTGCATCGACATAATAAGTTGTTGTAGACAGATATGCTGGAGTAGTAAATGAAGTTCCTGTACCAAGGCTTGCTCCACCAGTTGCAGCAGCATACCAGTTAATTGTACCTGCAGAAGCTGTTGCTCCGAGAGTTACAGTTCCTGTTCCGCAAATGCTTCCGGGAGTATGTTCCGGTAATTGTTGGAACTGTATTTACAGTAGCAACAACAGCAGTTCTTGCCGCGGTTGTACAACCACCATTAGTTGCATCAACATAATAGGTTGTTGTAGCAGATATGCTTGGAGTTGTAAATGAAGTTCCTGTACCAAGGCTTGCTCCGCCTGTGGCAGAGCATACCAGTTAATTGTACCTGCAGAAGCTGTTGCTCCGAGAGTTACAGTACCTGTACCGCATATGCTTCCTGGGGTAGTGCCGGTATGTTGGAACAGTATTTACAGTAGCAATTACTGCAGTCCTGTTGGCAGTGGTACAACTTTCATTTGTTGCATCTACATAATAAGTAGTTGTAGAGGATATGCTTGGAGTAGTAAATGAAGTTCCAGTCCAAGGCTTGTTCCGCCAGTAGCAGCAGCATACCAGTTAATGGTGCCGGCAGAAGCAGTTGCACCCAGGGTTACGGTACCTGTACCGCATACGCTTCCGGGAATAGTCGACAGTTATAGTTGGTATTGTATTAACAGTAGCAACTACAGCTGTTCTGGCAGCAGTGGTACAACTTCCATTTGTTGCATCGACATAATAAGTAGTTGTTGCAGATATGTCTGGAGTAGTAAATGAAGTTCCGGTTCCGAGGCTTGCTCCGCCAGTTGCAGCAGCATACCAGTTAATTGTTCCTGCAGAAGCAGTTGCTTCGAGAGTTACGGTTCCTGTACCGCAAACGCTTCCTGGAGTTATTGAAGTTATTGTTGGTAATGTATTTACGGTAACATTTCTGGTCAATTGACTGGTTCTCGGGCAGGTCTTTCCTACAGAAATGCCATCCATAACGTTAAAAACAATTCTCACCTGGTACGAACCAGTCTGTGTCAGTGTAGCGTTAGTTACTGTTAACGTGGAAAATGTTTCACCTGTAATATCAACTTCATCTTTTACCCACTGGTAAGATACCGGAGTTGATCCTGCTGTACTTACGGCAAATGAAAAGCTCTCACCTTCACATAGTGTAGTTTGTGTGTTAGCTGGTATAATATCTGCAATTTGATTTACAGTCAAAGTTGCTGGTACAGATGTAACTGATCCACATGCATCTGAAATTGTTACTCTGTACAGGGTTCCATTTAAATTTTGGTTATTGGCCCCGATATTTGCAACTGTTAAATTTATAGGTGATGAGCTTGCAGAACTGGAACTGCCGTAAAGACTCCAGGTAGTGCCGCCATCAGTACTGGAATACCATTGATATGTAACACTTCCTGCTGCGGTGAATCCGGCACTAAATGAAACGGTATTATATAAACAGTCTGTCTGGTCAAATGGTTCCGTAGTAATTACCGGCGGATTATTTACAGTGATTGT
>CAWBQN010000009.1:0-40044 GCA_963791065.1 uncultured Bacteroidales bacterium | reverse complement strand
ATCAGGGTACATTGTTTCAAGTTCATATGTCTCCCCTTTAATAGCATCGTTGAGATTTTCTGGTGTTGAAAGAATGGTATAAGATCCGATCGTCGGGCCTGAAATTTTTTCACCCAGTTTTTCAAGTACTTTTAAGTGATTGCCAGCATGGACAGCTTCGGCTTTTGAGGTTGCGAGAAACATCACTGCAACAGTATCAAAACCTTCTGCTTTGGCTTTTTCGGCAAAAGCTGCATATTTTGCACTTGCAGTTGACTCGCCATTATAAGCTGCCTTGAGATTTTCAATAGTCTTAACAGGTTTGGAGACACATCCGGACATAATCCCGATGGTCAAAATTACCATAAATAATCTGATAACTGTTTTCATAAAAGTTTTTAATTGATACAAGAATTCATATATAAGTTTTTATAAAGTGAATAATTGAATTAGAATTTAGAAGTTACAGGTATTTAGTCTGAAATTCTTAATTCGTTGTTCATTTGTTCAATATTCTTAATTTTAATAAATATCCCCCGGGGTTATCCCAGTCCTATCATGAAATTATATACCATTGTACCGCCCATGAATCCGGTAAAAGTAACTGCGGCAAAAGCCAGAAGATAAAAACCAAAGGCAATCCATTTTAATTGTGTCTCCTCTTTCTTCTTTACCATCAGCCATATCCTGAAGAGTGTCCCTGCGACAATGAGGATCATTGTGATAAGGGCCCCTGTTTCGTGTTTTTCAAATACCTTAAAAATCTCACCCTCGGTTGGTGCCTCAGCGAATAAATGTCCTGAAGCCCAGCCTGCAATTGCAGCGAGCGATCCAAGCACCATCAGGTAAAATCCGGTCTTCGACAGGCACTTTTCGCTCCTGAAAAAAAGAGAAACAACTTCGGCAAAAAATCCGACAGTTATAAGTGCAATAGGGAAGTGAACAATAATTGGGTGTAAATGGTCTGTATTAAACATGGTTGAATAGATTTTTGCAGCATTAATATTTAATTCTTCAGGTAAATAAGGCTCAGTAGTTCAAATTTAGTAAATCCATCCGGAATTATAACAATGGATTTATAAGAATAATTTTCCCGGAAGGAATATTTAATAATATCAATATTACATGCTCTGTTAACAGAAGTCTGTTCACCGGATTAGCATAACAATTATAAATTAATTAACTTTGACCCTTTTTAAAATTGATTCAATCTCCAGGATATAGTGGCAGAAAAAACTGATCTGAAGCCTTATGGGGAAAAGCAGATCGCCTTCGATAAGCGTTATCTTGAAATGGCGCTTATATGGGCTCAGAATTCATATTGTATAAGAAGACAGGTGGGAGCTCTTATTGTTAAAGGCAAGATGATTATTTCGGATGGGTATAACGGAACACCTTCCGGATTTGAAAATATTTGTGAAGATGAAAATAATATAACGAAACCTTATGTTCTTCATGCAGAAGCAAATGCCATTACAAAAGTAGCAAAGTCAAATAACTCCAGTGAAGATTCAACTCTTTATGTAACAACATCGCCTTGTATGGAATGTTCAAAACTTATTATCCAGTCAGGGATTAAAAGAGTTGTTTATTGTAACCGATATCATAAAACGGATGGACTTGAACTTCTGAAGCGTGCAGGAATAGAATTGGTTTACATTGATCCAGAAAAGAAAATTTATGAACTACAATAACTCAAAGAAAACAGTCTTCCTTCCGGTGATGCTTGGAATAGCGCTGGTCATAGGTATTATTATCGGACGATATCTTCCCACCTGATACAATATCCCAGCATTCAAATATCAGGTCAGGAAATGATAAATTAAACAGTATTCTGAATATTATTGAATCGAATTATGTCGATTCAGTGAGCCATATGATCTGGTTGATGCAGCAATTCCTGCTATTCTGAAAAAGCTCGATCCGCATTCAGTTTATATTCCGGCTAAAGATCTTGCCCGTGCCAATGAACCACTGCAGGGTAATTTTGAAGGAATTGGAATATCCTTCAGCATGCTTACCGATACAATCCTGATAATCAGCACAATTCCCGGAGGGCCCTCAGAAAAACTTGGTCTTTTGCCCGGAGATAAGATTCTGTATGTCAATGATTCGCTTGTTGCAGGCAGGCATATAGTCGACGAAAAAATAATGGGCATGCTTAAAGGCCCCAGGGGAACAGTTGTCAAAATAAAGGTACTCCGGAACGGACAGAAAGAGCTTCTGCCTTTTGAAATAACACGCGATAAGATCCCTATTTACAGCGTTGATGTTGATTATATGGTAAATGATAAGATAGGATACATAAAGATCAACACATTTGCCCTGACAACCTTTGATGAATTCATGAAGGGACTCAGGGAACTTAAGGATCATGGTATGACCAGCCTGATACTTGATCTGCGGGGCAACTCAGGTGGCATTATGGAAGCCGCCATTAATATAGCAGACCAGTTTCTGAAGGAAGGGCAGTTAATTGTTTATACACAGGGACGTGCTTCTCCGCGAAGCGAAGCCAGGGCTACAGGCAAAGGTGAATTTGAGACGGGAGATCTTGTGGTACTTATCGATGAATGGAGCGCTTCGGCAAGTGAGATCCTGGCAGGGGCACTTCAGGATAATGACCGTGGAACAATTATCGGTCGCCGGTCCTTTGGGAAAGGATTGGTACAGGAACCTATACCATTCCCCGACGGATCGGGATGAGGCTTACTATTGCCCGTTATTATACCCCTACCGGAAGATCAATACAGAAACCATATAAAGACGGATTTGAGAAATATTACGACGATCTGAATGAAAGATTTACTCATGGTGAATTTGAAGTCTCAGACAGCATTCATTTTTCTGATTCTCTGAAATTTACTACGCCCGGCGGAAAAATAGTATATGGAGGAGGAGGTATAATGCCCGACAAATTTGTACCTGTCGATACTTCTGGAGTTTCAGCAATATTTTCTGAAAGCAAGACCTTTCATCTACAGATTTGCACTTAAATACACTGAGAATAACCGGGAACTACTTAAGAAATATACCGAACCGGCAGAGATGGAAAATTATCTTGACAAACAGGCTCTTCTTGATCAGTTTGTCAGTATGGCTCTGCCAACGGGATAAAAAAAGATCCTGCCGGTTTAAAAATCTCAGGAGAATATTATTCATACGCAGATTGAAGCTTATATTGCCCGTAATATACTGGATAATAAAGGATTTTATCCTATCTGGGAAGGGATTGATACTACTCTCAAATATGCGATTGATTTCCTGGAGAAGTAAGTCTGATTATTATGATGTCTCATCCCCCTGAGGGTTAAGCAGATTTAACCATTAATTTCTTGATGATAGTGAATTGCCCCCCATTAGGGGCTAATCTTAATAAACATCTTGAAGATCGTGAATTTCTTTTGCCATTTATATACTCACCCCCTACCCCTCTCTACTTCGTAAAGAGCAGTGAGATCTCTCTCGCAATTGGTGCATTATGAAAGGAAAATATCTGTATTTTTATTAAAACATTATTCAAAAGGAAGATCAAAATATCTTGATTATCGAAATTGCAAAAAAGAGAGCCCGGGAGCTTAGAAGTAAGGCTTTTCGTCTTTTGCCCTGTTATAGAGTATCTCATGTTCCAGTACAGAAAAGTTCTTGAGTATATAAGAATCCAGATCATGGGCACTCCCCTCTTTACAAAGTAGGGGATGGGGTGAGTTGATCATGAGCAGTAGGTAAGGGATTGTAAAATGTGTATAAAGTGTAGTTCCCCGTTAACCTTTGAATTTGTAACCACATCGACTATTACAGGATTTATGATAATTAGCATATAATTGTAATATTGCAATTTGATTTAATACCTATAACTTTGAAAAACTTCCTTCTCTTGCAAAAAGATAAACTCTAAACATTTCGTAAACAATGAGTAAAATTTTGTTTTCCTCAATCACTAAGAAATTTGTGATGGCTCTTGCAGGTTTGTTCCTGCTCACTTTTTTACCAGTTCATCTGTATATTAACCTGATGCTGCTTAAAGAGTGAGCCACAACCATTTAACACCGCAGCACATTTCATGGCGACTTTTCCGCTGATCAGGATTATGGAAGTCGTTCTGTTTGCTGCAATCCTGATACATATCTCATGGGGAATTCTGATTCAGATCCAGAACTGGATTTCGCGGCCTGTCGGTTATGTAAGAATTAACAAATCGGAGACATCATTCTTTTCCCGGTTCATGATCTGGACGGGAGCGACAATTTTCACTTTTTTTATCCTGCACTGGTTCAATTTCTACTTTATAAAGCTCGGACTGGTACCCGGAAATGCGGAAGATTTTTATTCGGTAGCTCACAGTCTTTTCAAGATCCCTGTGTATGATTTCATTTATCTTACCTGTTTTGCAGTTCTTGGATTTCACCTTTATCATGCTTTCTATTCTGCATTTCAGACACTTGGACTAAATCACCGTTTATGGAATCCGGTCGTCAGACCGATTGCTTTAGTCTACGCGGTCATAATTCCTGCAGGCTTCGCTTTTATTGCAATCACTTTATGGCTTTTCAGATAAATCCAAAAGGAAAAAATTATAAAAATGGGAAAATTAAACTCAAAGATACCAGAGGGTCCGTTGGCATTGAAATGGACAAATTATAAAGCTTCCGTTAAACTTGTCAACCCTGCAAATAAGAAGAAACTTGAAATCATTGTGGTTGGCACAGGATTATCGGGAGCAAGTGCTTCCTCTTCTCTTGGTGAACTCGGGTACAGTGTAAAAACATTCTGCTACCAGGATTCTCCCAGAAGGGCGCATTCTGTTGCAGCTCAGGGAGGAATAAACGCTGCCAAGAATTACCAGAGTGACGGAGACAGCACCTTCAGACTTTTCTATGATATGATAAAGGGTGGCGACTTCAGAGCACGTGAAGCAAATGTTTACCGGGCAGCAGAAGTCAGCAATCAGGTAATTGACCACTATACGGCACTCGGTGTCCCCTTTGCCCGTGATTATGGCGGAACCCTTGATACCCGGTCATTTGGCGGAGTACAGGTATCAAGAACGTTTTATTCAAAGGGACAGACCGGACAACAATGTGAACTTGGAGTATATTCTTCGCTCAACAGACAGATAAAGAAAGGTAATGTGACTATGTACCCCCGGCAGGGAAATGCTCGATCTTGTTCTGATTGACGGGAAAGCCCGCGGAATAATTGCCCGTAACCTTATAACCGGCGAAATTGAAAGACATGCAGCACATGCAGTTGTTCTTGCCACAGGAGGTTATGGAACTATATACTTTCTTTCCACCCTTGCTGTAAATTCAAACGCATCGGCAACATGGAAAGCTCATAAGAAAGGTGCTTTTTTTGCTAACCCCAGCTTTATCCAGATACATCCCACATGCGTACCTCAATTGAATGAGTTCCAGGCAAAACTGACCCTGATGTCCGAGTCACTGAGAAATGATGGCCGGGTATGGGTACCGAAAACCAAAGGAGATACAAGGCCGGCAAATGAGATACCGGAAGAGGAAAGGGATTATTATCTTGAAAGAAGATATCCGGCCTTCGGTAACCTGGTACCGAGAGACGTTGCCTCCAGGGCAGCTAAGGAAAGGTGCGATGCAGGGTTTGGAATTGGGGAAACAGGTCTTGCCGTAAATCTCGATTTCAGGGACGCAATAAAGAAACAGGGAAAGAAAGCAATTGAAAGTAAATACGGAAACCTGTTCGATATGTACAGAACAATAACAGGTATTGACTCTTATGAAGAGCCAATGCGCATTTATCCGGCAGGGCATTACACTATGGGTGGATTATGGGTTGATTATGAACTTATGACTACAATTCCGGGCCTCTATGCAATCGGGGAATCTAACTTCTCTGATCATGGTGCAAACCGGCTGGGAGCGGCTTCACTTATGCAGACTTCAGGAGACGGATATTTTATTCTTCCGAATACAATAAACAATTATCTGGCAGATGAGATTCGTGTTCCGAAGATCTCAACTGACCGTGCCTGAATTCGCTGAGACTGAAAAAACTGTACTGGACAGACTGAATAAATTTATTTCAATAAAAGGGAAACAATCTGCCGCTTCCTTTCATAAACGTCTGGGCAAGATCATGTGGGATTATTGCGGAATGGTACGAAATGAAGAAGGACTTAAAAAAGCGCTCGTTCTTATTAAAGAGTTAAGGGATGAGTTCTGGAAAGATCTTAATGTTCCGGGGAAAATGACTGAGGTCAACCAGGAACTTGAAAAAGCAGGAAGGGTTGCAGACTATTTTGAACTGGCTGAACTTCTTGTAACTGATGCTCTTGCAAGAAAAGAATCGTGCGGAGCGCATTTCAGGGAAGAGTATCAGACTCCTGATGGTGAAGCTCTCAGAAACGATGAAGAGTTCGCCTATGTTGCTGCCTGGGAATATGCTGGCGAAGGGAAACCTCATATCCTGAATAAGGAACCGCTGAAATTTGAGGAGGTAGAGTTGAAGGTGAGGAGCTATAAATAAATGCGCAGGGCAAAGTGCACAGGGCACAGGGCAAAAGTAAAACATTCTCTGTGCTCTGAGCTCTGAGCTCTGAGCAATTTCCTAAAATGATTAATTATTACATATCGGGATAAAATAATTAAGAAGAATATGAAGCTTACACTTAAAATATGGCGCCAGAAAAATGCAAGTGCCAAAGGTAACTTTGAGACCTATAAAATGGATAATGTATCTCCGAAGATGGCATTCCTCGAGATGCTTGATGCTCTTAATAAAAGACTTGTTGAAGAGGATCAGGATCCGGTTGCATTTGACCACGATTGCCGTGAAGGTATCTGCGGTTCCTGCGGGATGTACATTAACGGGCACCCTCATGGACCTGTGCCTGCAATAACAACATGCCACCTTTCAATGAGATATTTTAAGGATGGAGATACAATCTGGATCGAACCCTGGAGAGCTAAACCTTTCCCTGTGATCAAAGATCTGATTGTTGACAGAAGCTCATTTGACAAGATCCAGATAGCCGGAGGATTTATTTCAATCAACACCGGAGGAGCTCCGGAAGCCAATTCAATCCTGATCCAGAAGAAAAATTCCGACGAGGCATTTGATTTGGCGATATGTATCGGATGCGGAGCCTGTGTCGCCGCCTGTAAAAATGCATCAGCAATGTTGTTTGTTTCAGCTAAGATATCCCAGTTCGCCCTTTGCCGCAGGGACGTAGAAGCAAAAGACAGAGTAAGAGCAATGGTTGAAAAAATGGACGAGCTCGGATTCGGGAACTGTTCAAATACAGGTGCATGTGAAGCTGAATGTCCGAAAGAAATTAAACTTGCGAATATTGCCAGGCTTAACAGAGAATTCTATAAAGCCTTCTGAAAGAATTCTTATTTTTATTAAATATATTTAAATAATCAATATGAAAAGATCCCTTCTGATCTTGTTCGTCTGTATTCTTACTATCTCATCAGGTGCGCAGACAATCATAAACCGCGATCCGGAAATCAAAAAGATGGTCGATGAAATATCCAGGAGAGAGAATTGAACAGTATGTCAGGAAGCTGGTAAGCTTTCATACCCGTCATAATATGAGTGCACAGAATGATCCGGCGCAGGGGATCGGCGCAGCATGGAACTGGATAAAATCAGAGATGGACAAAAACATAGCATCTTCAGAAGGACGTCTTGATGTCAGATTTGAAGAGTATACAGTTGGTGGAAAGGGTCAGAGAATTCCTCATCAGGTAAAACTTAAAAATGTGGTTGCCACCCTGAAAGGCACTGACCCGGACGATGACAGAAAAATTATAATCAGTGCCCATCTCGATTCGCGTGCAGCACTTGATAATGACAGTACTGGTTTTGCTCCCGGGGCAAATGATGACGGATCAGGAATAGCGGCAATTCTGGAGCTTGTCAGAATAATGTCGGCACGGAAATTTTCTGCCACAATTGTTTTTATGGCAGTTTCGGGCGAAGAACACGGATTGTACGGAGCAAAGTTTATGGCAACAAAAGCAAAACAGGAGAACTGGAATATCATTGCAATGCTCAATAATGATATGATCGGGAACAGCGGTTCAAGCGAAACTCTGCTTAACGATAATATGAGGGTAAGAGTTTTCAGTGAAGGAATCCCGGCTTATGAGACAGATCAGATGTCGGCTCTGAGGAAATACACTTCGGGTGAAAATGACAGTAAAGCCCGTCAGCTCGCCCGGTATATAAAAGAAACCGGCGAAAGATATGTGGAACAGTTAAATGTAACGCTTGTTTACAGAAATGACAGATTCGGGCGCGGCGGCGATCATACCCCTTTTTGCCAGCAGGGATTTACTGCTGTCAGGATATGTGAATACAATGAAAATTATGACCGCACTCATAAGATCCCTGCTTTGGTGAACGGGATACAGGAAGGCGACTTGCCTGAGTATGTTGATTATGAATATGTAAGAAAAAACGCAGGGATTGATCTTGCAACAATTGCCAATCTGGCGCTCGCTCCTTTTGAGCCTGTAAATTGCGGGATTGTTACTGCCCGGCTGACAAATAATACCACCCTCAGATGGGAATCTCCTTCAAAAGGCGTAAAACCTTCGGGTTATTATATTCTGATGAGAGAAACATTTCAGCCATTATGGGAAAAGAAGATATTTGTCGAGGGAAACGAAGTGACCCTGCCCTATTCAAAGGATAATTATTTTTTTGGCATACAGTCGGTCGATGCTCACGGACATGAAAGTATTGCAGTCTTTCCCGGCCAGGCAAGAAGACAAAATGTACCGGTTAACTGAAAAATATTTTTAATAGTCAGCACCGAATAAAGAGTCATAGTATTCACTTCCAGAGCTGACAGTAATCCATATCCCAGCTCTTTACCATAAACACAGCCCGTGTCGATTGGAATTACATTTGATTTTTCACTGATCAGTTTTCTGATATATGAGATGGTCTTAGGGCGATGGCCATGGATTATTGTTCTTCCCTGACAACAACGGATTCTGATATGAGGAACTTGACTTTCCCATATCATGCTGTGTTTATCATCGAATGGGATCGCTGGCCAGATCATCAAATCCGGCATGGACAAAAATCACGTTACCAATTGATACTGTAATATTTCAGGCTTGAAAAAAACTCTATATAACGGTTATCAATTTCCCTGATATCCTGAATACCAAAACTTGTCAGGTCGACATCCCGCTGTTCATTAACCATAGTGGCAACAGATCAGGATCTGTATGAATCGATTAGCATTGCTTCATGATTTCCCGCAAGTGCTGTAATATTGAAACCTTTATTAAAAAGGTCGATTATGAAATCTACTAACCTCTTTGCTCTGTTCCCCGCGATCAATATAATCCCCCAGCAGAATGAGCTGATCTGATTTTCGCAATTTGATCGAATTGACAACAAGCTCATAAAATGGCTTAAGCAACCATGAATATCACTTATTGCAAACAACCGGCCCATAATACGTAACAAGTTAGCTCATTCTATTCACAGTCGATGCGAGAGGCCTCAGATGAACGAAACTGATTCTACCTCTTTTACAGTTTTTGGGATAGGTTTTCCAAGAACTTTATGTCCCTTTTCAGTAATCAGAACGTTATCTTCAATCCGAATGCCTCCGATTGGCATATAGGCATCAAGCTTGTTATAGTTGATGAACTCTTTGAATTTTCCCTCTGCCTTCCATTTTTCTATCAGTTCCGGAATGAAATAGCAACCGGGTTCAACGGTAAATACGTGACCTGGTTTGTAAGGAAGAGCAAACCGCAGAAATGCTGTTCCAAATTGTTCGCTTCGCTTCACCTCATCATTATACCCTATGAAATTTTCTCCCAGAGCTTCCATATCGTGAACATCCAGACCCATCATATGACCGAGTCCGTGCGGCATGAAAAGTGCATGAGCACCTGCAGCCACAGCCTCATCGACATCTCCTTTCATCAGTCCCAGGTTCTTCAGCTCCGATGCAATGATCCTGCATGCCATGAAATGCAGATCGCGGTTTGAAATACCTGGCCTGGTCGCTTTTATGGCTTCGGTATTAGCCTTCAGCACAATTTCATAAATGTCTTTTTGTTTCTGATTGAATTTCCCTCCGACAGGAGTGGTACGTGTTATATCTGATGCATAATGAAGATTTGTTTCGGCACCTGCATCTGTTACCATCATTCTTCCTTTGCTCAGGATATTCCCATGTGAATGATTATGGAGTGTTTGTCCGTTGATGCTTAAAATTATAGGGAATGATACACCTCCTCCTTTTGAAAGGGCAATTCCTTCAATAGCTCCGAAGATCTCCTGCTCCCTGACACCCTGTTTACACATTTTCATTGCAGTAACATGCATCTCATATGCAATTTCAACCGCCTTTTCTATTTCATCAATTTCGACCTTCTCCTTAATTGATCGCATAGAAATGACTGCCTTTATCAGATCAACTGATGCATGTGTTTTCATCTGACAGGGATTCTCTTTCAGAAGCTTACCCAGAGTCATTTTAGTTTCTCCCCGGTAAGGAGGCAGAAAATGTATTTTCCTTTTCTTTGAAATTGCATCCTTCACAACTTCTTCCAGCTTCTCAGTAGGTGCTGTGACTGAAATTCCGGCTTTAAGAGCAAGATCTTTGACTTTTGTCTGGGGACCCATCCATATGATGTCATCCATATCATGGTCATTGCCAAATATCCTGTCTTTGCCTGAGTCGAAATCCATAAATCCCGTGAATCCTGGCAGATCAAGTCCGAAATAATATAAAAAATCGCTGTCCTGTCTGAAATGGTAAGTGTTATCGGGATAATTCATCGGAGCCTCGGTGTTGCCAATAAAAAGGGCAATGCCTGATCTGATTTTTTTGTGGAGTTCTTCTCTCCTCCTGGTATATACTTCACTTTTAAACATATCGGATATTTTTAGATTTGAAACCACTAAGTTAATACCCTGAACAGTATAAAGCAAAGAAAGTCCTAGACTTTGTATAAGGTGGCCAGGGCGTTAATACGAGTAACATAATCGCTTGCATGAGTACCGTGCTGGACCGGCTTTATGTTCCACGGATTCAAACTTATCCAGGAGATCCCTCTGTTCCTGATCAGTAAAGTATGTTGTCGGCCATCCGGAAAAGAATATTGTTTTCTTTCAGAATATGGCTTTGAAGGAGCTCTGCATAACCGGACATATTCGTATAGATTCCTTTAAGAGCTTACTTATTCGCCTTTTTTAAAATCATCAAGATTATCGGCGATTCCTTTTACAAAATTTCTGCCCTCTCTATGTTCGTGCAGCATCACTCCGACAGGTCCCTGATCGCGGCGAAAATCCTTTTTTTTCAAGAGCAGGGAAAAAGTGATTTTCCTCTTTTGCATGGTGCAGCGCCATCCGCAAAATTCCTGATTATATCAATAATGACTTTCGATATGATCTATATCAGGGTTATCACGTATGTGTAACAGCGTTCATCACGTCAGTCAGCTTCAGGACATGAACATGATCTGCCTCCAGATTTTTACTTGCAGTATTCATATATATAATTTTAGTTTGGTAATGTCAGTGCTTTCGGGAATAATATGTTATTCTCAAGATGTACATGAGTATGAAGGTCATCTTCAAATTCCCTCAGGAGTTTAAAAGTAACATGATAGGTATTGCATCCGTCTCTTCTTTAAATACCTGGGCAGCCCTGTAGTCAGCGGCTACTATTTCTCCAATTGTAATATCTCTTTTCATCTTACTAATGTTTTTAACGTTACAAAGCTAATAACATTTATTAAAAGACAAAAAGGTCTTTTGGTAATTTTTAAAATATTTTTGTTATTTTTGCAGAAGTTATTCTTAAATAATAATCTCTTATGTTCAATAAGGAAACAGAATATGCTCTCAGAGGACTGGTTTATATTAAGTTACAAAACCTGAAAGGAAGAAGACCGGGAACCGCAGAGATTGCGAAAGAAATTGAAGCTCCTCCGTTCTTCACCGCGAAAATATTACAAAGGCTTGTCAGATCCGGCTTCCTCAAGTCGCTCAAAGGAAAAGGAGGAGGATTCTTTTTCGATCCTGATAAACCAGATCTGCCTATAATAAACCTTATTTCAGCAATTGAAGGCGACAGGTCATTTTCGGGTTGCAGCTTCGGATTAAAACAATGTGACCCGGAAAATCCGTGCCCGCTTCATGAAAAATATGCGCCAATAAAGGAAGCCATAAATAAATTAATCTCTGAGGAAACCGTTCAGAGTCTTGCAGGGAAACTCTATAAAGAAGAATTTAGCCTTAATGAATCAGTATGATGAAATATACAAAATACAAACTACCGGCTATAGTTTTTGTCTTTACATCTATACTTCTAGCATTTGTCCAGGTAAAAGTACAAAGACCGATGATGCTTGCTGAACGATTTCTAAAGGGAAGCGGATGGGTTGAGATCTTTCTTATTTCATGTTATGCCGCATTTGTCTCATATAAAATGAAAGATCCTTTGAATGTTCCCCGCTGGAGAAAAATTACCTGGACCACTTTTTCAGCAGTATTCTTTACCCAGCTCATTATCGGGATTTCAGGTGCTGATAAATTCCTGATGACAGGAAAACTCCATCTTCCAATACCTATGATGATCCTTGCCGGGCCAATATACCGCGGACAACTGTCAGTGATGACCATCCTGTTCCTCAGTACGGTCATTTTAACTGGTCCCGCATGGTGCAGCCAGCTATGCTACTTCGGCGCATTTGATAATCTTGCATCGGCCGGCAATACATCCAGGGAAACTATAAAACATAAGGGTGCCATAAAATCAACAGTATTGATACTGGTGATAGCCATGGCAATAACTCTCAGGTGGATGAATATCAGCATGTTTATTTCTACCCTTATTGCAATTGCTTTTGGTGCAGGAGGAATTATTATGATGATCCTGTACTCCATGAAAAGAAAGAAGATGGTCCATTGCATAATGTACTGTCCGATCGGTACGATCGTAAATGTATTTAAACACGTCAACCCATTCAGGATGTATATTGACGATAACTGTACTCTCTGCATGAACTGCACAAAATACTGTAAATACGATGCACTGAATCCATCGGATATCAGAAATTTAAAACCGGCCATCACTTGCACTCTCTGTGGTGATTGTCTGGCAGGTTGTCACCATAATTCAATAAAATATAAATTTCTTAAACTCAGACCTGAACAGGCCAGGAACCTTTATCTGATACTGACTATCAGCCTCCATGCAGCTTGCCTCGCACTTGCGAGGATATAATTGTGAATTATTTAACGATTTAGATCCTGCATTAATTTTAATGGCACTTTTTGAAACCAAAAGGTTTCAATTTCGTTTAACTTTTATCAACATCCTGAATCTGTTAAGAAGAAAGTTGAAAATTGTAATAATCAGATATATAATAGTGCGAATAGAGATGGTTATTAACAAAGGAATGCTATATTCGTACCTCTTTAAAACTTTTTATTAACAACCTGACCCGAATATGCCTTACAGAAGATTACCAAACACCGATACTGCCCGAATAAAGGCAATGAATACTGCTCTGACTAAGGGAAAAGAGCTTCCTCCCAATCAGCTCGCATTTTCTTTAAAAATGATCATCCGGCTTCAGAATTTTCTTCCGCAATTCGAGCATAATTTCCAGTCCTACCGGCAGGCATTGACCTCACAGAACAAGAAGAGCAAGGATTATAATGAAGCTTTGAGGAAGGCAAGAATTTATCTGACACATTTTATCAGGGTAATGAATATGGCAATTTTCCGTGGAGACCTGCCTGTAGAAACTCGGGCTTTTTATGGACTAGCGACAGACGAATCAACTGTTCCCTCTCTTACCACCGAGAATGAATTAATGAGCTGGGGAAGAAGGATGATTGAGGGTGAAGAGTTCAGAATTAAAAAGGGAGGAAGTCCTATAACAAATCCTACAATTGCTGTTGTGAAAGTCAGGTTTGAAAACTTCCTGGAAGCCTGGACATATCATAATAATATGGCAAAAAGGACATTTGATTATATAGAAAAGAATAATAACCTCAGGAAAGAGGCCGATGAAATAATTCTTAAGATCTGGAATGAAGTGGAAAATTTCCATATCTCCCTTCCTGAGGAGATCAGAAAAACAAGGAGTGAGGAATACGGCCTGGTCTATTTCTACAGGAAAGGTGAACTGGATAAAGCAAATGCAGCGGAAGCTCCGGTTGATACATGGTCAGATTTTCCCGTTATCGATAGTTAGAATTTGATCTGCACGATCAGCTTAATCTGCCGGAAATATTTTTATTCCTGAAATAAAATAAAATGGTAAAAATAATCACTGCAGGAACTGGAAGGGCGAGTGCCTGTTTCCATAAAGGAGTATCTGCAGGTGCATTTAATTTCTCAATACCCTGTAAATAAGAGAGGATTACAGGAAAAGCATTATTTACAAAATGCGAAATGACCGGCAGCCAGATTGTTCCGCCCCAAAGAAAGAGATAGCCGAATACCAGTCCCAGAATGAATCGCGGAATGAATCCGAAAAACTGAAGATGGACTGCGCTGAATAAAAATGCTGTGAACCAGACTGCAAAGTGATCCGATCTGAACAGATTTGCGAAGATCTTCTGAAAAACACCTCTGAATATAAGCTCCTCAGCAATTGCAGGCATTAAGGCAATTGTAAGCAGGTTCACCATCATTACAGGGAAAGTGTTCGATTCAACTAACAAATCGATAACATGGTCGGCTTGATCTTCCTTATCTGTCATCCATTGTTCAACCCCCGAAAGCCAGTCAGGAAGATGCATGGCCGAGTTAATTTGTCCTGTAAAGCTTGTGACCGGGAATATGCAGAATGTCAGGACAATAACCAGTCCGATCTCTTTCAGATGCGGTACCTCCAGCCCAGGAATTTTTCCTGAAGGATCAGGTCTCATAAGTATAAGAATTGTGATCGAAGGAATAATCAGGAGGGAAAAGTCCTGAATTATCAAAAGGTACCTTATAAATGCAAGGTCGTTTTTCCCCAGGGAAGATGATGCTTTTTCTAAAACTGACAGATCAGAACCAAAAATAAAAATGCCTGCCACAATAAAAACGAGTGATAGTGTGACACCAACAACAAAAACGATCATCAACGACACAAAAAGCTGATAAAGAGGTGATTCTCCATGCAATTTAAAACGCCCCTTATTATCATTCATTTTATTAATTTTGAAGTCTCTTAAATATACAAAAAATTTGAGGTTCTTCGCTTTGTGTTACTTAGAGTTAACCTTTCGAATAGAACTGGAAGGCTGGCAAAGACACATTAGCGCACAAAAATTCAACACTATTGAAAATAGGAAATATATCGTTATGTGAAAAGCCCCTCTTTTTAGCTCCTCTTGAAGATATCACAGATCCTTCCTTCAGGATGGTATGTAAAATGAATGGTGCTGATGTTATGTATACCGAATTCATTTCCTCCGATGGCCTTATCCGTGACGGACAGAAAAGTGTGAGGAAGCTCGATATCTATGATTTTGAAAGGCCCATTGGTATCCAGCTGTACGGACATTTAATCGAATCTATGGTGGAAGCTGCTCAGATAGCTGAAGAGGCTGGTCCTGAATTAATCGATATCAATTTCGGTTGTCCGGTCAAAAAAATTGCAAACCGTGGAGCAGGTGCCGGAATGCTTCGTGACATACCGCTTATGGTTCAAATGACTGATGCAATTGTGAAAGCTGTGAAACTTCCGGTTACGGTTAAAACGCGCCTTGGGTGGGATGATGAAAGTAGAAACATAGAAGAAATATCGGAGCGTTTGCAGGATGTTGGTATTCAGGCTCTAACAATACACGGCAGGACCAGGGCCCAACTGTACAAAGGTGATGCAGACTGGACGCTTATCGGCGCTGTAAAAAATAACCAGAGAATTAAAATTCCTATTATAGGTAACGGTGATATTGACGGTCCCGTAAAAGCAAAAGAGATGTTCGACAAGTATGGAGTCGACGGCATAATGATCGGTCGGGCAACCGTAGGCAGACCCTGGATCTTCCGCGATATCAGGCATTATCTCAATACAGGTGAATTGTTGCCTGAACCTTCAGTAAGAGAAAAAGCCGGTCTTGCACTTCTTCATCTTGATAAATCGCTTGAATACAAAGAGGGAAAAAGAGCAATCTTTGAAATGCGCAGGCATCTCTCAAATTACTTTAAAGGATTACCCCATTTTAAGGAAACACGATTAAAGCTACTTACAGCCCTTGAGGTTGAGGATATAAAAATCATAATTAATGAGATCTGCGGGAAATGGGGAGACTTCAGAACGGAGGATAAGACGTCGGTTTATAATATCTGATTATGAGCGGAACCCCCTTTTTATTCCCCCTGACAGGGGGAAAAAATCTCAATGTTTTAGTCTGATCTGCCTTAGTACCAGAGTATTTTCGCCCCTTTAGGGGAGATGTCGCGAAGCGACAGAGGGGTCTCACTCTGAGAGCGAGTCACACCTTTTAGGGGAGATGTCGCGAAGCGACAGAGGGGTCTCACTCTGAGAGCGAAACACCTTTTAGGGGGAGATGTCGCGAAGCGACGGAGGGTTTTATCTTCCTAAACAATAAAGAAAAACTTTCCCATCTGAAAATAATCTTCAGGATTAAAATAAAAACAATTCCCGATAATACCAGCGATGCAAATTCAGTCCAGGGATGAATATTGACCTGTTCATATAGAGCTGAAGTCTGCAGGGCCGAGGAATTGTTGGTAACAAATATGCAAAGGAAAATATTATTCGCCGTATGAGCCCCCATTGCAGCTTCGATTCCATCATCGAGAATTGTTATGATCCCAAAAATAAGTCCAAATACTATATACTGAGGCATCATGGTAAAAAATCCGAATTCCTTTACTTCAGGATTGAAGGCATGCATACAACCGAAAAGAACTGAGGTCATAATCAAAGGAAACCATCTGTTTTTGACCAGAGCTGCAAAACCCTGCATAAGATATCCCCTGAAAAGGACTTCTTCAAAAGCCGCCTGAAAGGGAATAAATAGTACCGACACTATCGCCAGAGTCAAAAGTGTAGCAGTCTTATTATTCATTTTGAAGTTCGAAGGATCAATTTTAATATAAACAAACAGATAAAGAGCTGATAATATTAACCATACAAAAGCCGCTATAAAAAACCTGTTCCACCTGATCTTTCGGGTACCGTTTATTGTCACTTTAATTGACCGGTTATTTAAAGGTTTAACAAGGAGCACAAATGCTACTAATCCCGCTATAAACGGGAAAAGCATCAGAATAAAACCTGTTTCCGGACTAAGCCCGATTACACTGAAATCATTGGGGTTGGCAGCAATTTGCGAAAATACTGCCGGATTGGAACCCGATTTTAAAAATAGGGCCACAAGCAACGGTATAGCGCCAATAGTGTTTGACACAATAAGAACTACTGCAAACATTATTAGATATCGCCAGAAACCGTTTTTGCCTGTAAATGTTGATTCAAGATGGTTCATGATAATGATTTAATGTCAATCAGAACTCGGAGCTCGTCCGTTTAGGATAATCAATAGAGTAATGCAGACCCACGCTCTCATGTCTGTTCTTCGCCATTTTGATTATAATATAACCGACATTAATAAGGTTCCTTAATTCACAGATTTTCTTTGATATGAGCGATTTTTTATACAGGCTTTCTGTTTCTTCATACAATATATCGAGTCGTACCATTGCTCTTTCAAGCCTTATATCTGACCTGACAATTCCAACATAGTTGCTCATTATCATCTGTACCTCTTTAGTACTCTGTGTGATGAGTACCATTTCTTCAAGATGAGTCGTACCTTTATAGTCCCATTGGGGAATCTTTTCTTCGAAATTCAGTTCCTTAAGCCTGGCTCCTGAATGGCCCGCTGCCCGGTGGGCATACACCGCAGCCTCGATAAGTGAGTTTGATGCAAGCCTGTTTGCACCATGCAATCCGGTAGATGATGCCTCGCCCAGGGCATAGAGCCTGTCGATGTTACTCTGGCCGTTGATATCAACTTTAATACCTCCGCAGGAATAATGAGCACATGGCACAACAGGTATCATATCTCTGGTAATATCTATACCTCTTTCAAGACAATGTTCATATACATTCGGAAAATGATCCTTAAGCCCTTCCTTATTCAGATGGGTACAATCAAGCCAGACATGATCATCTCCCCAAATTTTCATCTCATTATCAATAGCCCTGGCGACTATATCACGGGGCGCAAGCGATCCCCTGCTGTCGTACCTGTTCATGAACTTTTCTCCGGAAAGGTTCTTCAGCACCGCACCATACCCTCGTAAAGCTTCGGTAATCAGGAATGAGGGTTTTCTTTCCGGATCGTACAGTGAAGTGGGGTGAAACTGTATGAACTCCATGTTCTCAATTGTTCCTTTTGCCCGGTAAACCATCGCAACGCCATCACCTGTTGCTATTTCAGGATTTGTGGTGGTCAGATAAACATTCCCTATTCCGCCTGTTGCTACAATTGTAACCCTTGAGAGGATAGTGATCACCTGCTGGCCAATAAGATCAGCTACATATGCACCAAAGCATTTTATATCAGGATAATTTCTTTTAACAATTTCTCCAAGGTGATGTTGAGTGAGTATCTCAATAGCAAAATGATGTTCAAGAATTTCGATGTTGGCTTCATTCCTGACTCTTTCCATTAGAGTCATCTGGATGCTCTCCCCTGTCCTGTCCTTGTGATGTAAAATCCGGTGCTCAGTATGTCCCCCTTCTTTTGCAAGATCGTATGTTCCGTCTTCTTTTTTATCGAATGAAACGCCTAGATCTATCAGGTCTTTAATTCTGGCGGGAGCCTCCTGAACGACCATACGCACGACTTCCTCATTACAAATTCCGCCTCCGGCAATGAGTGTATCATTTATATGTTTCTCAAAATTATCGGGTTCACTGAATACGGCAGCAATACCTCCCTGTGCATACCGGGTATTGGTATCTTCAAGGTTTGCCTTTGTAACAATAGTAACCTTACCGTATTTAGCAGCTTTAAGCGCAAAGGTAAGTCCGGCAATACCCGATCCAATAACGAGAAAATCAGTTCTCTTTTTCATAATCCCCGAATTCAAAATAATTGGCAAAGATACAAATTGATATTAATACACCCCAACTAATAGTGCCCGCATATACTCACCTCCTTTTGTTCCCCTTCTTTGTTTAACACAAGATTTTGAATTACTTTTGTCTTCCGCTAAAGTAAAATAAATCATTTATGGCTCAGGAAGATAATTTTAAAAAACTGGTCGCGCATTCAAAAGAATACGGCTATGTTTTTCCGTCAAGCGAGATATACGACGGATTAAGTGCAGTTTATGATTATGGCCAGTATGGTGTTGAACTTAAGAACAACATAAAGAAATACTGGTGGGACAGCATGGTCCTGTTGAATGACAATATAGTAGGCCTCGATTCTGCAATATTCATGCATCCTACAATATGGAAGGCTTCAGGCCATGTTGACGCATTCAATGATCCGCTTATTGACAACAAAGATTCCAAGAAAAGGTACAGGGCAGATGTCCTTATTGAAGAACATCTGGCAAAGATCGACGATAAAATAACCAAAGAGGTTGACAAAGCCAGGGAAAGGTTTGGGCAGGCATTCGATGAAAAAAAATTCAGGGAGACAAATCCGCGTGTACTTGCAAATCAGCAAAAAATTGATGAATTAAATGCCAGGTTCTCAAAAGCCCTTAATGAAACAAACCTTGCTGAACTAAAACAAATCATAATTGACAATGAAATAGTCGACCCGATATCGGGTACCCGAAACTGGACCGATGTAAGACAGTTTAACCTGATGTTTTCTACAGAGATGGGTTCAACATCAGAAGGAGCAAATAAAATATACCTTCGTCCCGAGACTGCGCAGGGGATCTTTGTAAATTTTCTGAATGTCCAGAAGACGGGCAGGATGAAGATACCATTTGGGATTGCCCAGATTGGCAAAGCTTTCAGGAATGAAATAGTTGCCAGGCAGTTTATCTTCCGCATGAGAGAATTTGAGCAGATGGAGATGCAATTCTTTGTTCAGCCCGGAAGTGAACTCGAGTGGTTTAAAAAATGGAAAGAGACACGTATGAAGTGGCACCAGGCTCTTGGCTTTGGCAGCGAGAACTATCGTTTTCATGATCATATAAAACTTGCCCACTATGCAAATGCAGCTACCGATATTGAATTCAAATTCCCATTCGGGTTCAAGGAGGTTGAAGGAATCCATTCCCGCACTGATTATGACCTGAAACAGCATCAGCAATTCAGCGGTAAAAAAATGCAGTACTTCGATCCTGAGAAAGGTGAATCATATATCCCGTACGTTATAGAAACTTCAATCGGTGTGGACAGGATGTTTTTACAAGTCATGTCTGCTGCTTATAATGAGGAAGAATTAAAGAAAGAGGACGGCAGCACAGATATCCGTGTGGTACTTAGATTACCTTCATTCCTTGCACCGGTAAAGCTTGCGGTGATGCCCCTTGTAAAAAAAGACGGACTCCCTGATATAGCAGAAAAAATAGTTCATGATCTGAAGTTTGATTTTAACTGTCAGTACGACGATAAAGATTCTATCGGAAGAAGATACAGGCGCCAGGATGCAATTGGTACCCCTTATTGTATAACAATTGATCATCAGACTCCTGAGGATCGAAGTGTAACTATCAGATATCGGGATACAATGGCACAGGAAAGAGTTAATATTGACATGTTAAGAGACATTATTAAAGAAAAAGTATCTATTCAAAGCTTGTTAAAACAGCTTTAACATGAACAAGGTTTTGATTGTCACTTACTACTGGCCGCCGAGTGGCGGCGCAGGTGTTCAGAGGTGGCTCAAGTTTTCAAAATATCTGCCTGAATTCGGATGGGAACCAATAATACTTACAGTAGCTCCTGAATATGCTGCATACCCCATAACAGATTTTTCACTTAAAGAGGATCTGCCTTTAGCTCTCAGGGTCTATACAACACCTGCTACTAATTATTTCAAAATTTACAATAAAGATCAGACACGGATACCATCGGCTGGATTTGCAAATAGTATTGATAATTCATTTAAAGGTAAGGTACTGCGGTTCATAAGAGGTAATTTCTTCATCCCCGATCCAAGGAGAGGCTGGAATAAATATGCAATTCAAAAAGCATGCGAATTAGTCGAAACAGAGGGAATAAAGAATATCATTACAACCAGCCCGCCTCACTCCACTCAGCTGATCGGACTTAAGATAAAGAAGAAATATCCTAAAATAAACTGGATCGCCGATCTGCGCGATCCATGGACAGATATATATTATTATGGACAGTTCTACCCTACTTTCATTTCAAAATGGATCGATCAGAGATATGAGACCGGCGTATTGAAAGAAGCAGATAAAATAATAACAGTCGGAGCTTCACTGAAGAAATTGTTCCGGCTAAAAATGAATGAGACAGAAAAAAAGACAGAGGTAATAACTAACGGTTACGATGAAGATGATTTCTCAGGAAACATATCATCAGATCCTCCCATATTCACTATTACTTATGTCGGTACACTTTCGGATATCTATCCCGTTGATGGCTTCCTTAAAGCGCTTAATGGATTTAAAGGAAAGGGAAATGAGTTTGTCTTAAGATTTATAGGGTCAGTATCGCAGAGTCAGAAAGATCGTATACTTACGGTTACGGGTGAATCTAACTGTGAGTTCATATCTTATGTTAACCATTCTGCTGCAATAGAATTTATGATGAAGACTACTGTCCTGTTGCTGATTATCCCTGATCATCAGAGCAATAAAAGTATACTAACAGGAAAACTCTTTGAATATATAGCTGCCGGAAAACCGGTTATATGCCTTGGACCTTCCGATGGAGATGCTGCAGAAATAATAAGAAACTGCGGACATGGAAGCACATTTGATTATTCGGATTCCAAAGCGATATCTGCTTATTTAGAGCATCTGCTTTCTGAAAAATCAATGGCCGGAAAGATCCCTTCCTCAGGCTACAGCAGGAAGGTACTGACAGGCAGGATCATTCCCCTGCTTATAAAAGATGAACTATGAAGATTGGAATAGTCGTTGATAATGAATTGAATAATGATATCCGCGTTCTGAGGGAAATAGGAATACTTAAGAAAGAAGGATTTAATATTCATGTATTATGTTTTGGGTTTTTAGGGACCTATTCAACACCGGCAGGTGAAATTAACATCACCAGAATCAATATTCCAAGAAAACTAAAAGATATCCTGTTTATTTTGTTGAATACCATTCCTCTATACGAATGGCTCTGGAAATCAAGGATAAAGAAATTCATAATAAATAACGATCTGGAATTTCTTCATGTACACGATCTTTATATGGCGCGTGCAGCATATAAAGGGATAAAAAAATCAGGAAAAAAGATTCCATTGATCCTCGACCTCCATGAGAACTATCCATTTACTGTTACCACTTACAACTGGACCAAAGGTTTTTTTAGACGGCTTATCGCCAGGCCTGACCTGTGGAAGAAAAAGGAGCGTGAGTATATTGGTTATGCTGACAGGTTGATTGTACTCAGCAATGATTTCAGAGACACACTGCTGAAGCAATATCCCGAACACGCAGCTGATTCTTTCAGTGTTGTACCAAATGTCCCTGATCTTTCGCAACCTGAGTACAACATAAATAAAAAAGCGGCCAATCCGTTTACACAAAATTCCCCAATAATTTTCTACTATGGGGTTATTGCTGAAAGAAGAGGCATTTTTGATGCTCTAAGAGTATTTATGAGTCTTGTAAAAGAGAAGTATCAGGTTAATTTCCTTCTGATCGGACCGGTCGATAAAAAAGATAGGCACCTGTTTTCAGAGCTTACCGGAAAGGATTTGTTAACGGATCGCATTCATTATATCCCATGGATCGAATCGTATGATTTTCCTCAATATTGCGCGTTGTCGGACATTTGTCTTGCTCCCTTTCATAAGAATCCGCAACATGAGTCAGGTGTTGCTAATAAAATATATGATTATATGCTGGGAGGTAAACCGATAGTTGCATCAAACTGCAGACCTCAGCAAAACCTTATTGAAAAACATAACTGCGGCCTTATTTTCGAAAATATGACGGGTTTCCATGATTCGATAGTCATGCTTCTTAACAACAAGAGTTTAAGGGAAGAAATGGGAGAGAACGGAAGAAAGGCTATTCTGAATGAATATCATTCTGAAATATTCAAACAAAATCTGATATCGTTATACAAAAACAGCTATCTTTAAATGGGTCAACGGGGAAAGCGATCTGTACCTGAATATCAATAATTAAAGATACTATATAACAAATCCGGGCAATTATCCGTATAAACCGATAATTCAAACTAATCTTATAATATTCACATTGTATGAAAACAACAACAATTTTTTTAAAATTCTCCATCTTAATTTTATTCATTGTTTTATCCTCTTGTTCAAAGAAAAATAGTCCTCCCACTATAAGTGATCAGACCTTTTCTGTTGATGAAAACAGCATTTCAGGAACTCTTGTCGGTAAAGTTGCAGCATCCGATGAAGATGGCCAGGTAGTGTCGTACTCGATAAAAAGCGGCAATTTAAATGATGCATTTGCTATTTCAGACTCAGGCAAAATAGCAGTTAATAACGAAGTTGCCATGGACTATGAAACAAATCCAAGCTTTAACCTTCTGGTTGAAATCAGGGACAATAAAGGCAAAAGTTCTGCTGGTACAATTAACGTTAATCTTAATAATTTAGAACCTCCAACTACCGGATTAGTACTTTATATGCCTTTTGACGGCAATGTTAATGATCTGGGTCCATTGCTCAACAACGGAATTGATTATACTACCAAGAATTATGTGGAGGGGATGAGGTCGCAGGCTCTGGATTTTAACGGAACAACCGATTTCATCCAGTTAACCAATACAATTAATTCACAATATGGCCTGTCTTTTTCTTTCTGGATCAAGACCAGAGGAGCAGTGGTCACAGAGAACAATGGCTCAATAGTAAGCAAGTACAGCAAGATTTATGATACCAGATGTTTTATGGTCTATTCATTTGGTGCAAATGATACCAGGAGTGATAACCGTCTTTCAGCAGCATTTTATGAATATGGATATTCATCAGCTTATCATGATATGACTAAATCTTACCTGGAACCGTCAGAGTTGCTGGTCTTTTCGAATCCGGCACTCTGGACCATTACAAATCCAACCAGATTAGTTGTTGATGAATGGACCCATTGTGTGGTTAACCTTACTTCAACCGATATAGAAACGTGGATCAATGGCAGATTCTGCACAAAAAAGGCAAGAGAATTCACCTCATATTCTACCGATAGCAATGAACCGGTTTTAATTGGAAACAACTATGATATCGGTGATGGCACCAACAATCATTTTAACGGAATCATCGATGAATTAAGGATTTATAACCGGGGATTAACTAATGATGAAATAAAAACTTTGTTCAAAGAGTAATTCGCCGGGGGCCAAATCACTGACCTTCAGTTTTCAGAACTGAAGGTCTTTCATCTTCGTTTGGTACATCAATGTAAATAATCAGCTTTTATTGTATTACTTTCGTACCGGCATAGAGATTGATAGTTTATGAAGACTCTTGTTCTTATAACTTCTCAATTCCCATTTGGTACAGGTGAATCATTTATTGAATCAGAATTGCCGGTTCTTGTCAGGAACTTTGAAAAAACCATAATCATTGCTCAAAACACCTCGGGCAGGAAAACCAGGAATATCCCTGACAATCTGGTTCTTTACAGATACAGCCCATCGACCTCATTTTCCGGGTTCCTTTACCTGCCTTTTCTCTTTACCTTGAATTTCCGGACTATTTCGGAACTTTTCAAAGAAGAAGTGGCATTCAGAAAAAGTATCAATTATTCCCTGACGATTAATAATTCATTATTTCTAGTGAAAAGAATTATCAAGTCTGTTCAGCTGCGCAACTTTATCAGGGAAATATTATATAAAGAAAATGTTAATCAGAATATTGTTTTTTATTCATACTGGTTAAAGACAGGCGCCCATGCCATGGCAATGCTTGATTACAGGAACAGTGTTAAAATTTCACGTGCTCATGGAAGCGATATCTATGAAGAAAAAACGCAATCGGGATACCTGCCCCTTTTAAAATTTTCAGCTCTTAATCTTGATGCAATTTTCTTTATTTCCAGGCATGGCAGGGAATATTTTATAAAAAAAACGAAAACAGATAAGAGTCAGTATCTGGTCTCATACCTTGGTGTGGAGAAGCCCGATTTTGAAATTACAGCTGCAAGCAGACCAGGCAGGTTTGTCATTGTCTCATGCTCCAATATGGTTCCGCTCAAGAGAATTGATCTGATAATATATGCTCTGGAGAAGGTCAGAAGTGATAAAGAGATTGAATGGCTTCATTTTGGCGGCGGAATACTTAAAAATGAATTGGAAAAGCTCGCGGAAAGCAGGCTTCAGCCGTTAAAGAGAATCAGTTTTAAATTTATGGGACAATATCCAAATGAGAAATTATTAAAATATTATAGTCAGAATTATATTAATTTGTTTATTAATACCAGCTCAACAGAAGGTATCCCCGTAAGTATTATGGAAGCTCAGACCTATGGTATCCCGGTAATCGCAACAGATACGGGCGGTGTGAAAGAGCTTGTAACAGAAGGAACCGGGTCTCTAGTGTCTGTTGATATTAGTCCGGATGATCTTGCCAGGTTGATAGAGCACTACATAAATTTATCAGATGAAGAAACTGACAGGATAAGAATAAAGGCGATGAAAAACAGTGAAATGAATTTCAATTCAAGTACAAATTATAACGATTTCATATCGATGGTTAACAGTATATCAGCCACAGCCAGGTAACAGATCATATACTTTATTATGAAGATAGAACCAGGAATATTAAAATACCTTAAAGGGGAAGCCTTTCAAAACAATCTGAATGTAGTAATTGGGAAAGAAAAACACGAGATCATTTCACGTGAAGCAACTATTATTAATTTAATCAGAGATAAAGACGTCATTCATATCGGATGTTCGGACCATATTCAGATTATAAACAGTAAGATCAGAGATAATATATGGCTCCACAAATTAATAACCGAGAATGCCAGAAAGTGCTTTGGAATTGATATTGACAGGGATAGTATAGATTATGTAAAAAAAGAGCTGGGGTATCAGAACGTATTTTATGGGAACATTCTGACCGATGAATTTAAGGATCTGAAAGAGAACAAATGGGACTATGCTGTGTTTGGTGAGATAATTGAACATCTCGATGATCCGGTGAGCTTCCTTAAAGTCTTTAAAGCAAAATACGGTGAAAATGTAAGCAGATTTATTATTACTGTCCCGAGTATATATAACAAGCGTCAGTACATTAACATGAAGAATTACAGGGAAGTAATAAACTCTGACCACAGGTTCTGGTTCACTCCCTATACCATCTCGAAAGTGCTGGTTTCGGCAGGCTATAATCCGGAAAAACTCGATTATTCAAACCTCCAGAGTCTGAGTATTGCTGACCTTATAAAAAGAAGAATTAAAAGGTTTGCAGGCATAAAGCCTGCATATCCTTTTTACTATTTTAATACAATAATCATATCCGGTACAATAAACTGATTTCTGATTATTTATATGCTAAAGTCAATCAAAATATCTTTAAAAGATACAATAATTTATGGCCTGGGGAATATTGCGGTTAAGATAGTCGGATTATTGCTGATCCCTGTCTACACAAATCAGAAGTTCTTTTCAACAGATGAGTTTGGAGTACTTGGTATCCTTGAGATTTGTGCACTAGTATTAACCTCCATGCTGGCTTCGGGTCTGCCCCAGAGTCTTACAAGATGGTTCTGGGATAAAGACCACAGAGATAATCAGAAGGGGATTTTCTTCATGGCGTTCTCTACACAAGTCATAGTCACGTTACTATTTTGTGTGGCACTGCTTCCTCTTTCAGGCGCTTTATCAAATCTGATATTTTCAAAAACTGACTGGGCCAGGGTGATTTCCTTCGTAATTCTGGCTTCAGGCATTCAGTCAGTAAATAATATAATTAATACACTGATGCGCCTCCAGTCGAGGTCAGTGCTATATTCAGTTACGAATCTGCTTAAGCTGATTTCTGTTTTATCCCTTACGCTTTATTTTATTCTTTCAAAAAAGATGGGACTTGATGGGATCTATCTTGCCCAGGTGATAGGCAATTCCCTGATCGTGCTCATTCTTCTGGGTTATACTATAAGGAATTCGCGTATATTTTTTGATATGGGCATTTTTAAGTCAATGAGTATCTATGGCTTTCCATTATTGCTTGCCAATATTTCTGCTGCCCTTCTGACTGTAATAGACAGATTTTCACTTAATTCCTTAACTGTACTTAAATCTGTAGCACTGTATACCCTTGCTTACAAGATCACAAGTGTTCTGAAACTTGTTTTCGTTGACTCAATAAAGCTGGCACTCGGACCAATGATGATAAAGAGGATCGATTCCCCCGGCAATAAAAGATTCTATTCAAAAGTCCTTCTCTACTCTTCATATATTGTAATGTTCGGCATAGTAGGGATTTCACTGTTCTCATTTGAGATCATTAAAGTTATTGCATCATCAAAAGCTTACTGGAATGCTGTTATTATTATACCAATTCTATCACTCGCAATCTTCTTTACAAATATGAAAGAAGTCACTGTTTACGGCTTGCACATTGCAAAAAAGACAAGAATTATCGGTATCATAGTTATAGCCTCAACAATCCTGAGCTTTGTACTCAATTTTCTGTTAATCCCGGTCTGGGATATCACAGGGGCCGCTATAGCTACGCTCCTGTCTCAGTTTGTCTATTGGTATGCTTGTTACTTTTATTCTCAGAAAGTATTTTATGTGCCTTACGAAACAGGAAAAATAACTCTTATGCTTATGGTCGGTGCTGTTTTGTCCTTTTCGAGTCTGTTTACGAATGGAATGGATGTGATCCCAAGGCTGATAATTAAGACCGGCTGTCTGATAAGTTTCCCTTTTATCCTTTATCTTTTCAGATTCTATGAGCCTGTTGAACTTCAATCAATCAGAGGATTCATTATTAAATGGTCAAAAATCAGAAACCTGAAGAGCAATCTGAATTCTCTGAAGGGAATAACAGATGACCTGTGAAGCTTTACTTGCCGTTGGCTTTAGCCAACGGATTGGGATCGCTTATCTTCCGGGCTTTAGCCCAATCTTAGCTGTTTACTTGGAAATTTTGGGACTAAAGTCCCTGTATTTAAGAGATTATGCCTACCGTCGGTTAAAACCGACGGCAATTGAAACCAGTTACTGTCGGTTGTTGGATATTATAATCAATACTGATATTCAAAAAATTCACCTTTGATTTCGAATCAAATACATATTTTTGTATCTCTTTCAGGCCAGTAACCTTAAATACTTTGAAATGCAACTTAAAGATAAAATCAAACCCATCCTGCCACACCTTATAGCTGTTGTGATTTTTATTGTGGTTTCTTTCACCTATTTTTATCCGGTTCTCGAAGGCAAAGTACTGAAGGCCAACGACTCGAGTGTCTCTAACATCAATTCAAAGGAGATCCGTGATTTCCGTGAAAAATACGGGAGGGAACCATTGTGGACAAATTCGATCTTCAGCGGGATGCCTGCATATCTTATTTCCACGCAATATCCCGGGAACCTGATTAAGTACGCCGATGCATTTCTCAGGGTATTTAAAATGCCTGTGTCAGTGTTTTTTATTTCCATGCTGGGATTTTATATACTCCTCTTGATTTTTGGAGCAGACCCCTGGCTGGCTATATCCGGAGCCCTCGCTTACGGTCTTTCATCTTTCTTCTTTCAGATCCTCGGAGCGGGTCATAACACCCAGGCGATTGCTCTGGCATATATGGCCCCGATGATCGGAGGGATCTATTATGCATACCGTCGTGATGCCCTGAAGGGAGCATTGCTTACGGCACTTTTTGTTGCCCTTGAGATCCAGGCAAATCATCCCCAGATTACATATTATTCATTGCTTTGCCTTCTGATTTTTGGTATTGTTGAATTTATTTATTCAATCCGGAACAAAACGGTTCTTAAGTTTCTGAAGACATCGGCAATGCTGATCGTGCCTTTTATTATTGCAATCGGAATAAACTTCGCAAGTCTGTATACAACATATGAATATGGCAAGTATTCAATCAGAGGGAAGTCAGATCTTACAGGTGAAAATAAAAATGTCACTTCAGGACTAAATAAAGACTATATAACTTTCTGGAGTTATGGTGTTGATGAGACTTTTAATCTTCTTATTCCAAATTATAAAGGAGGCTCGAGTCGTCCTTTTGACCGTGATTCTGAAACATTCAGGGCATTAAGTCAGAACAACAATCAGGCTGCAATCAACCAGATTCAAAAATACTGGGGAACGCAACCGGGAACTGATGGGCCTCACTATGTCGGCGCCATTGTTTTCTTTGTATTTGTTCTTGGACTCGTTCTTATAAAAGGTCCTGAAAAATGGTGGCTGCTTGCGGCGACGATATTGTCTGTAATGCTTGCCTGGGGGAAGAACTTCATGCCTTTTTCAAACTTTTTTATAGAACATTTCCCGGGATATAATAAGTTCAGGGCTGTAACTATGACACTTGTTATCGCTGAATTCTGTATACCACTCCTGGCTTTTCTTGCTTTAAGAAATATATTCAATGGCACAACCACAAAAAAAGAGATAATAAAAGGGTTAAAAATTGCCCTTGGTATTACAGGCGGATTTATTGTTCTGGTTCTTATTTTTCCTGGTATTGCAGGCTCTTTCCTTGGACAAAATGAAGGTGATCTTCCAGCCTGGCTCACAACAGCAATGATTGCTGATAGAAAGATCCTGCTCAGAAGTGATGCTTTCAGATCATTGATATTTATTTTACTTTCTTCGGGTGTTATCTTCGCTTTCATTTTTGAAAAGCTCAGAAAGGAATATGCAATACTACTGATCGCACTGCTGATTGTGCTGGATCTCTGGACAGTTGACAAAAGATATCTGGATGCAGACAGATTTGAACGTCCCACAGCAATTCAAAAAGCTTTCACACCGACTGCTGCTGATCTCTATATACTTAAAGATCAGTCTCAGTACAGGGTCCTCAACCTTTCTAATCCTTTTAATGACAATTCTCCTACCGCATATTTTCACAAGTCAATTGGCGGATACCATGGTGCGAAGATGGAGAGATATTCCGAACTCATTGACTCATGTATCTATCCGGGGTTAAATATCTTTTTCGCGGCTGCTGCCAACGCAAAATCAGTCGGGGATCTGGAGACAGCTTTTAATACCACACCGCTTCCTTCTCTTAATATGCTCAATACCAAATATATAATATATAATCCAGCGGCTCCTCCACTTGTTAATCCAAATGCTCTGGGGAATGCCTGGTTTGTAGAGAAACCCGTAATTGTTGATAATGCCAATAAAGAAATTTCAATTGTCAGATCTTTCGATCCTTCAAAAGAGGCAACAATCGACAAAGCTTTCAAGGATCAGATCACTAAATCTGACTATCCTGTACTGGAGAATGAAAAGATAGCTCTCACGTCATATCAGCCTGACGAGCTGCACTATAAGTACTCCGCGCTTGATGAGAAGCTAGCAGTTTTCTCCGAAATATATTACCCAGCCGGATGGAAGAGCTATATTGACGGAAAAGAAAGTAAATATTTTCGTACAGACTGGGTCCTGAGAGGAATGATTCTTCCTGCTGGAGATCATGAGATAACCTTTACTTTCAGGCCTGCCTCCTATTATACCGGAAATAAAATCTCACTGGCAAGCTCTATTCTGCTAATAGTATTATTTGCAGGTTATTTCTTTTCTCAATTTATCAGGAAATCAAAGTCTGAATAGTATGGTGCATCATAATGTATGCCCTCTTTGTTCCTCTGAAAAAATTGGTCCGCTCTTCACATGTACCGATCATTTTGTTAGTAAAAAGGAATTCTCAATTTACAAATGTTCTGAGTGTGAATTCCTGTTTACACAGGACTCTCCTGATGAAGCTGAAATAGCCGGTTTTTACGAATCGGACAGTTATATATCACATAGTGACACATCTGAAGGATTTTCAAACAAGATCTATCGTCTGGCCAGAAGTGTTATGTTGAATAAAAAGAAAAAACTTATTAAAAAGCTTACAGGTCTGGAAAAAGGAACAGTCCTTGATATCGGCAGCGGAACCGGCTACTTTGCCGGTACTATGAAAAAAGCCGGCTGGAATGCAAAAGGAATTGAAATAAACGCAAAGGCACGTCAATTCTCAATAGCGCATTTTGGACTCGATATCATCTCACCAGAAAATATTTCAAATTTAGAGTCAGGCAGCTTCGATTGTATAACTCTCTGGCACGTTCTGGAACACTTCCATCATCCATTCAATTACTTCTCAGAAATCCGCCGGTTATTGAAACCCGGTGGGGTATGTGCAATTGCATTACCCAATTGCAGTTCATATGATGCAGAACATTATAAGGAGTTCTGGGCCGCCTGGGATGTTCCGCGGCATCTCTGGCATTTCAAACCCGCCACATTCAGAATTTTTTCTGAAAAAACGCAATTCTTCCTATCAGGAAATCTCCGGACCCTTCCATTTGATGTCTTTTATATATCGCAACTAAGTGAAAAATATAAAGGTTCTTCACTTCATTTTCTGAAAGGAATATCAGTGGCAATCATTTTTGCCTTTCTGTCTGTATTGACAAAAGAGAGAAGCAGTTCGGTTATTTATATTCTCCGGAAATCCATCGTCTAGTAACGATCGAGCCAGCGATATTTTCTGGTATTGTCCCCGAACTTAAGGGCGACGGTAATTTCATGGGTGCCATAGGTAATACTCTGTATTTCCTGAAGGGTGTAATCATATGCATACCCAAAGAATATATTCTGATACTTTACACCCACATTTGCTATTAATGCGCCGCTTGTACGGTAGGCCAAACCAAACCAGAAACCTTGATTATATATATAAGTAGCACCGACATCAGCTTGCGGTTTAAGTTGTTCCGACATTTTCAGAAGGAAAGAGGGCTGTATCACGGTATTGCTTGCTGCACTGATATCGTAGGAACCGAACAGGTAAAACTGACGGCTCATGCTAAAATTCTTATATGCCGGACCGCCGATTTTAGCTGCTGCTTCTGACAGCTGATCAGCTGAGAAACCGAAACTATACTTTGCATTCAGAAGGTAGACACCAAATGTTACATCAGGTACAAAAATGCCGCGTCGCAGGTTGTTATTCAGCCAGGGTTCATTGGGATCCTCAAAATTTATCTGTTTTTCATCGATCTTGTAATAGTACCCCGTAAATGCAAGGCCGAATGACAACTGTGTACTGTTCTGCAGCCACATATGGTATGCATATGCAACCTGAAAGCCCGTTCTTTGAACCAACCCATTCTTATCACTGAAAACATATGCTCCAAAACCAACCTTGCCATCTGTTTTGGGTCTGTAAACCTGCCTTCTGACCCTTGTCTGCTTCAGAATAAAACTTTTTTTAAGCACTCTGGTCTGCCAGCTGAAAGAAAAGGTCCTCGGAGCCCCGGAATAACCAACCCATTGTTCCCTTGCAGTAAGGCTTACACTGGTAAATCCATCGCTTCCGGCAACAGCTGGATTGATCAGAAACTTATTGTAGAGGTACTGGCTATACAGTGGCAGCTGCTGTCCGAAAGCAACGCTTCCTGTTAAAAACACCAATGATATAAAAATAAGTCTTCTCACAAACTCATCATATGTTATATTCTAACGCACTATTGTCACATTACCAACTATCGGTTTAGATCCGTTATGCAGATCAATTATATAGTGATAGGAATCAATAGGCAAATTTTCACCATTGCTTGTTCCATCCCATGGCCTCGGATATCCTTTCTCTGATCTCCAGATGGTTTCACCCCATCTGTTGAAGATAATTACTTCCATTGACGGATACAGCTCCTTCAGTCCAATATTCCATACATCATTTATCAGGTCACCATTTGGTGAGATCGCATTTGGAAGTACGAGACAGGTTTCGTTTTCAGCTTTGACATAAACAGAGTCTTTAATAGTACAACTGTTCATATCAGTAACCGTAACTTCATAATAACCTGCCGGTATTGTGGCAAGACTCATATTGGTTGAGTTATCCGACCATCTGTACAAATAATCAGCTCCTTTTACTCCACCAGTAACAATAGCTTCAATTCTGCCATCAGGCTTATCGGGGCAGAACGGAGCTGAAACATCCAGATGAATTTTCATAGAGTCGGGTTGTGTCAAAGTAATTGTTCCGCTTGCATGACAATTATTTGCATCTGTAATTATTATACTGTAATTACCGGCAGGAAGATTAGTCCTTGTCTTGCCAAATATACCATCTGCCCAGAGATAATCAACTGTTTTTACCTGATTTACTGGTTCAACAACTATTGAACCGGTACTGTCTCCTGCACAATTAATATTGAAACCGCCTGCAGTGCTTGAAGGTAAGGTGAATGTCATTCCAAGTTTCCCGGGTTCCGTAAGATCGAAGGTTTCCGAAGCTTTGCACTCATTAAGGTCCGTTATCTGCAACTGGTAAATTCCGGCTTTCAGATTCAAGATATTTTTGGTCGTCGCAGTAAATCCATCAGGTCCTGACCAGGCATAAATAAAAGGAGCCAATCCGGTTGTCGGATCTATATTTATGAAGCCATTTGCCAGACCATTGCAGCTAATATTATAACCATTATAGTCAGACAGATTTTTAGAATAATTCAAAGCGGGTGGCAGATCAATTCTTGCCGTGTCTGTTTTAATACATCCATTAATATCAGTAACTGTAACTGTATATTCGCCGGGAACCAGATCTGAAATATCCCTCGTAATCGCTCCATTCGACCATAGGTACGAATAAGGTGCAACACCACCCGTGACAGTCAAACCGATGGTACCATTATTAAATCCTGGAGACTTGCATGTAATATTTACGGCAGAAAGCTGAGTAGTTAATTCAGGTGGTTGAGTCAGAATGATATCTCGTGTGGTTACACAATCATTGGCGTCAGTCACTTCAAGATGATAAGTACCTGCAGTGAGTAAGGTTTGATCCTTTTGTCCGGCGATCAGACCAGATCCATCGGAGGTGCTCCAGACGTAACTATATGTCCCACTGCTTCCTCCTGAAACCGTGATACTTATCCAGCCTGAATTAGAACCATAACAATTAATATTATAAGCTCCATCTGTTGAAACAGATGTCACCGCCGTGCTAATCACAAGAGCTGATGGTTCAGAGAGAGTAAAGGAAGGTGAAGGAGTAAGAATGCAGCCATTCTGATCTTTTACCAGGCATGTGTAAATTCCGGCTTTCAGTCCGGTGAGATTTTTTGTAGTCGCTGTAAATCCGTCTGGTCCGGTCCAGGAGAAGACAAAATTGCCCGATCCGCCCATGATAGTCATACTTATAGAGCCATCATTGCCTCCGTTACATGAAATATTAAAATTACCATCTGGTGATCTTGATAACTGAGAACCCGATAATTGCATCCCGTCAGGTTCAGTAATTACCGTACTATCAATATGGACGCAATTTAAGACATCTTTTATTTCAAGATAATATGTCCCAGCTGTCACATTATCAATCCTGTTGGTAGTAAATGATCCTGGGATAACTCCGTTGAAAGTGTACCACCTGTAGCTGTAACCTCCACGGCCGCCCGAAACCAGGGCAGTTGCATAGCCGTCATTATACCCTTTACATGAGATATTAAAATCTCCTGCATAGATCGATTTCTCATATGATGCAACCATAGGAGGAGGAACTCTGAAAACTATTCTGTTTGAATTCTCACACGAATTGACATCACGGATAAGAAGGGTATAACTTCCAGCTCCCAGGTTATTATAACGGTGGTAAGTTAAAGGATCTGACAGGTTCAGGTTATTGGTAAATATGCCGCTATATAATGTCTCAGTGTCATTTTTGATCACCGAATAAATATATGGGGGTGTTATTCCTCCGGTAACAGCTACAAGAATAGTACCGTCCGTCGATCCAATACAACTGATATTATAGTTTCCCGGTGGTATAACATCTGCAGAGATATAAGCTCTGGCTGTAACCGGCACGATACTAATCGAATCTTTTCTGCTGCAGCTGAGGTTATCTGTCACTTCAATAACGTACTTACCGCTCGACAGGTTAGCAATCGCTAATGAATCGACTTTATGATATCCTACGGGTCCGTCCCATACTACCTGATACGGATTTGCTCCTTTGGATATTACTGCCCTTAAAGCTGCAAGTCCTGCACCACCTGAGCATGTAAGCGGTTTTGTAACAACAATGCTCTGGAGCGGACGTGCGTGAACCTTTATCTCGCTTATTACTCTCCTCCCAGGTACACAAATGCCATTATCAACTTTCGGTATAATAGCATAATAAACAGATTGAATAGTGTCTGAATTATTCTGATAGGGGAACGCAATTATATAACCGGGTATTCGATTCACTTCAGGAGAAGTATTCCCTATTATGATTCCCGGTCCTCCAGTTATGGATATATTATAATCAAATCTTATTGATCCTGAAGTCATAACAGTTGGTGTTGTCAATTGAATGGCAGTTGTACCACCGAAGCAGATTGAGGAATCTGGTTTAAGATTGCTGATGTTGCTGGGAACTACTCTTGGTGTCGGATTGACGGTAACTGAAATATCCTTTGCCTGTCCGTCAGAGCACCCTGTTGGGCTGACGGGGACTACTCTGTAAGTAACTATCTGGAAATGATCTGTCCCATTAATTAGCCTGTCAGCAATGATTTGATTATTTGATATTCCGCTCATGGGAGTATTAAATCCTGTCACAGTACCGGTTGTTGTAACTGTATATTTAAATGAAATCAATCCTGATGTAAACAGACTTGGACTTAGTAATTGAATACTGGTAGTCAGGCTGTCACATTGTGTAGTATTTAATGGTATGGGGAAAATTCTTGGTGTCGGATTGACTGTGACTGTAATTGTCTTGCCTGGACCATCGTTACAAGCAACTCCGCTTACAGGAGTAATAGTATAGGTAACTGTCTGCGGTATATCAGTGTGGTTGATTAATTGTTGCGAAATAGTATAATTATTCGCCAACCCTGTAGCTGAGGCTGTAAATCCTGTGATATCTCCCGGCGATCCCGAAGCAACTGCTGTGTACTTAAACGTCACAACACCACTGGTGAAAATACTCGGACTCTGTAAATGTATATTAGTGAATGTACTGTCGCACTGTATTGAATTCACAGGTTCCGGGAAAATTCTTGGTGTCGGATTGACTGTGACTGTAATTGTCTTGCCTGGACCATCGTTACAAGCAACTCCGCTTACAGGAGTAATAGTGTAGGTAACTGTCTGCGGTATATCAGTGTGGTTGATTAATTGTTGCGAAATCGTATAATTATTTGCCAACCCGGTAGCTGAGGCTGTAAATCCTGTGATATCTCCCGGTAATCCCGAAGCAACTGCTGTGTACTTAAACGTCACAACACCACTGGTGAAAATACTCGGACTCTGTAAATGTATATTAGTGAATGTACTGTCGCATTGTATTGAGTTCACAGGTTCCGGGAAAATTCTTGGTGTCGGATTGACTGTGACTGTAATTGTCTTGCCTGGACCATCGTTACAAGCAACTCCGCTTACAGGAGTAATAGTGTAGGTAACTGTCTGCGGTATATCAGTGTGGTTGATTAATTGTTGCGAAATCGTATAATTATTCGCCAACCCTGTGGCTGAGGCTGTAAATCCTGTGATATCTCCCGGCGATCCCGAAGCAACTGCTGTGTACTTAAACGTCACAACACCACTGGTGAAAATACTCGGACTCTGTAAATGTATATTAGTGAATGTACTGTCACATTGTATTGAGTTCACAGGTTCCGGGAAAATTCTTGGTGTCGGATTGACTGTGACTGTAATTGTCTTGCCTGGACCATCGTTACAAACAACTCCGCTTACAGGAGTAATAGTATAGGTAACTGTCTGCGGTATATCAGTGTGGTTGATTAATTGTTGCGAAATAGTATAATTATTCGCCAACCCTGTAGCTGAGGCTGTAAATCCTGTGATATCTCCCGGCGATCCCGAAGCAACTGCTGTGTACTTAAACGTCACAACACCACTGGTGAAAATACTCGGACTCTGTAAATGTATATTAGTGAATGTACTGTCGCACTGTATTGAATTCACAGGTTCCGGGAAAATTCTTGGTGTCGGATTGACTGTGACTGTAATTGTCTTGCCTGGACCATCGTTACAAGCAACTCCGCTTACAGGAGTAATAGTGTAGGTAACTGTCTGCGGTATATCAGTGTGGTTGATTAATTGTTGCGAAATCGTATAATTATTTGCCAACCCGGTAGCTGAGGCTGTAAATCCTGTGATATCTCCCGGTGATCCCGAAGCAACTGCTGTGTACTTAAACGTCACAACACCACTGGTGAAAATACTCGGACTCTGTAAATGTATATTAGTGAATGTACTGTCGCACTGTATTGAGTTCACAGGTTCCGGGAAAATTCTTGGTGTCGGATTGACTGTGACTGTAATTGTCTTGCCTGGACCATCGTTACAAGCAACTCCGCTTACAGGAGTAATAGTATAGGTAACTGTCTGCGGTATATCAGTGTGGTTGATTAATTGTTGCGAAATCGTATAATTATTCGCCAACCCTGTGGCTGAGGCTGTAAATCCTGTGATATCTCCCGGCGATCCCGAAGCAACTGCTGTGTACTTAAACGTCACAACACCACTGGTGAAAATACTCGGACTCTGTAAATGTATATTAGTGAATGTACTGTCGCACTGTATTGAGTTCACAGGTTCCGGGAAAATTCTTGGTGTCGGATTGACTGTGACTGTAATTGTCTTGCCTGGACCATCGTTACAAGCAACCCCGCTTACAGGAGTAATAGTATAGGTAACTGTCTGCGGTATATCAGTGTGGTTGATTAATTGTTGTGAAATAGTATAATTATTCGCCAACCCTGTAGCTGAGGCTGTAAATCCTGTGATATCTCCCGGCGATCCCGAAGCAACTGCTGTGTACTTAAACGTCACAACACCACTGGTGAAAATACTCGGACTCTGTAAATGTATATTAGTGAATGTACTGTCGCACTGTATTGAATTCACAGGTTCCGGGAAAATTCTTGGTGTCGGATTGACTGTGACTGTAATTGTCTTGCCTGGACCATCGTTACAAGCAACTCCGCTTACAGGAGTAATAGTATAGGTAACTGTCTGCGGTATATCAGTGTGGTTGATTAATTGTTGCGAAATAGTATAATTATTCGCCAACCCTGTAGCTGAGGCTGTAAATCCTGTGATATCTCCCGGCGATCCCGAAGCAACTGCTGTGTACTTAAACGTCACAACACCACTGGTGAAAATACTCGGACTCTGTAAATGTATATTAGTGAATGTACTGTCGCACTGTATTGAATTCACAGGTTCCGGGAAAATTCTTGGTGTCGGATTGACTGTGACTGTAATTGTCTTGCCTGGACCATCGTTACAAGCAACTCCGCTTACAGGAGTAATAGTGTAGGTAACTGTCTGCGGTATATCAGTGTGGTTGATTAATTGTTGCGAAATCGTATAATTATTCGCCAACCCTGTAGCTGAGGCTGTAAATCCTGTGATATCTCCCGGCGATCCCGAAGCAACTGCTGTGTACTTAAACGTCACAACACCACTGGTGAAAATACTCGGACTCTGTAAATGTATATTAGTGAATGTACTGTCACATTGTATTGAGTTCACAGGTTCCGGGAAAATTCTTGGCGTCGGATTGACTGTGACAATTACTATTTTGACCGGATCGTTTGAGCTGCACTCCGGACTAATAGGTACTATAGTATATGTTACCGTCTGTGGTGCATCGGTTGGATTATGAAGCAGATCGGCTATAACAGAATTATTGGGTAATCCTGTCACCGGAGTCGTAAATCCAGTTACACCTCCTGTTGCTACAACGGTATAATTAAACGTGATAACTCCTGTTGTAAATACACTCGGACTGGTCAGAAGAATATTTGTAGTATTGTCATTACAGATAGTCTGTGTAAAGGTGCTGGGTACTACCTGCGGTGTCGGCTCGACTGTGATAATGACTATTTTGGCAGGTCCGGCAGCACAACCTGATGGACTTATCGGAACAATTGTATAGGTAACTGTTTGCGGAGAATCTGTGGGATTATTTAATACATCGGAAATTACATAATTATCAGGTAATCCTGTAACCGGTGTGGTAAATCCGGTTACTCCTCCGGTAGCTATTACAGTATAGTTGAAGGTGATTAAACCACTTGCAAAAGTACTTGGGCTGGTCAGTACAACACTGACAGTACCATTGTTGCAAATTCTCTGCGCATCTGAACTCGGAACCACCTGCGGTGTCGGGTCGACTGTAACGGAAACACTCTTTTGAGGACCATCAACACATCCTCCTAGTCTTGGTGTTACTGTATAGGTAACTACTATCGGCGCATCACCGCTATTGGTAAGATCACCTGTGATTGTAAAGGGCAACTCTGATTTTAGTTTGGTAAACCCTATCGAAGCTGCTCCTCCTAAATGGGCCGGGTCGCTACTTGTTACTGCAACTACATAACTAAGGTTTCCTGGGACTGTGGAAACGGTCGGACTATTGATCGTAACATTGATATTATTCCCATTACATACTACCGGTGTGGTTGTGCTTATAGTTGCCTGTGGAGTTGGTTCGACCCAAATCGTCTGAACTTTTGAATTTGAATTGCCGCAATGATCAACTAAATTCCACGTACGTAAAATAAATCCTGCATTATCACAATTTAGAATTCCAGAGCTGTCATCGGAAAAAGTTGCCTCAAGATTTGTTGAACAATTATCAGATTCATCTATGACATCTCCAGTAACAGCTATTCCTACATCATATGAACAGTCTGCTGCTCTACAAATTGTTATGTCCAATGGTACTGTAAAAGAAGGAGGACTATT
>CAWBQN010000008.1:0-47084 GCA_963791065.1 uncultured Bacteroidales bacterium | reverse complement strand
TTGAATTGGCTTCAGGAGCTCCTCCGGCGTTTATTGAGATAAATCCTCCGGCTATCTGGATCTTGTCAAAAGAGCTTCTGTCAACAATCAGATCTTTGATCACAGGGAACGGCTTAGTCCTCCAGGGTTCGATCCAGATTTGTATCTCCATCCTTAAAAATATCTCATTGAAAGGTTGCAAGTTGTTATTGCCGGTACAGGTCCGTGAGGGTGACCGTTATTATTCTCCTGCAACAACCGCAGATGCCTTCACGGCAATCGCTGCTCAAATGCAACCGGATCCTGATCCTCTTCAACAAGTCTATTGTTAAGTGCATCAAGCATCTCGAGAAATGCCATTTTCGGAGATACATTATCCATGTTATAGGTCTCAAAGTTACCTTTGGCACTTGCATTTTTCTGGCGCCATATTTTAAGTGTAAGCTTCATATTCTTCTTTAATTATTTTATCCCGATACTGTAATAATTAATCATTTTAGGAAATTGCTCAGAGCCACCAGAGCACAGAGAATGTTTACTTTTGCCCGCCCTGTGCCCTTTGCCCTGCGCATTTATTTATAGCGCCTGACCTTCAGCTCTACCTCCTCGAATTTCAGCGTTCCTTATTCAGGATATGAGGTTTGCCTTCACCGGCATATTCCCAGGCAGCAACATAGGCGAACTCCTCATCGTTTCTGAGAGCTTCCCCATCAGGAGTCTGATACTCTTCCCTGAAATGAGCTCCGCATGATTCTTTTCTTGCAAGAGCGTCAGTTACAAGAAGTTCAGCCAGTTCAAAATAGTCTGCTACTCTTCCCGCTTTTTCAAGTTCCTGGTTGACCCCGGTTATTTTCCCCGGAACATTAAGATCTTTCCAGAACTCCTCTCTTAACTCTTTAATCAGAACGAGTGCTTTTTTAAGTCCCTCTTCATTTCGCACCATTCCGCAATAATCCCACATGATCTTGCCCAGGCGTTTATGAAAGGAAGCGGCAGTATGTTTTCCTTTTATAGAAATAAATTTATTCAGTCTGTCCAGAACAGTTTTTTCATCTCAGCAAATTCAGGCCGGTCAGTTGAGAACTTCGGAACGCGAATCTCATTGGCCAGATAATTGCTTATTGTATTCGGAAGGATAAAATATCCGTCACCTGAAGTTTGCATAAGTGAAGCGGCTCCCAGCCGGTTAGCACCATGATCAGAGAAGTTAGATTCCCCAATTGCATAGAGGCCCGGAATTGTGGTCATAAGTTCATAATCGACCCATAATCCACCCATTGTGTAATGCCCTGCGGGATAAATACGCATTGGCTCTTCATAGGAGTCAATACCTGTTATTGTTCTGTACATATCGAACAGGTTTCCATATTTACCTTCAATTGCTTTCTTACCCTGTTTCTTTATTGCGTCTCTGAAATCGAGGTTTACTGCAAGACCTGTTTCTCCAATTCCAAAACCTGCATCACACCGTTCCTTGGCTGCCCTGGAGGCAACGTCTCTCGGTACCAGGTTACCGAAGGCCGGATATCTTCTTTCAAGATAATAATCCCTTTCCTCTTCCGGGATCTCATTTGCGGGCCTTGTATCCCCTTTGGTTTTCGGTACCCAGACCCGGCCATCATTTCTCAGCGACTCGGACATCAGGGTCAGTTTTGCCTGGAATTCATTCAATTGAGGCACGCATGTTGGATGTATCTGGATAAAGCTGGGGTTAGCAAAAAAGGCGCCTTTTTTATGAGCTTTCCATGTTGCTGATGCGTTTGAATTTACAGCAAGGGTGGAAAGAAAGTATATAGTGCCATAACCACCTGTAGCAAGAACAACCGCATGTGCTGCATGTCTTTCAATTTCTCCTGTTATAAGATTCCGAACAATTATTCCGCGGGCTTTACCTTCGATCAGAACAAGGTCGAGCATTTCCCTGCGGGGGTACATAGTGACATTACCCTTCTTTATCTGTCTGTTGAGCGAAGAATATACTCCAAGTTCACATTGTTGTCCGGTCTGTCCCTTTGAATAAAACGTTCTTGACACCTGGACTCCACCAAATGACCGGGTATCAAGAGTTCCGCCATAATCACGTGCAAAGGGGACACCGAGTGCCGTATAGTGGTCAATTACCTGATTGCTGACTTCAGCTGCACGGTAAACGTTTGCTTCACGTGATCTGAAGTCTCCCCCTTTTATCATATCATAGAATAGCCTGTAGGTGCTGTCTCCGTCACTCTGATAATTTTTTGCAGCGTTTATTCCTCCCTGAGCTGCAACTGAATGTGCTCTTCTGGGAGAGTCCTGGTAACAGAATGTTTTTACGCTATAACCGAGTTCACCAAGTGAGGAGGAAGCACTTGCTCCCGATAAACCTGTGCCAACTACTATGATTTCAAGTTTCTTCTTGTTTGCAGGGTTGACAAGTTTAACAGAAGCTTTATAATTAGTCCATTTTAATGCCAACGGACCCTCTGGTATCTTTGAATTTAATTTTCCCATGATTATAATTTTTTCCTTTTGGATTTATCTGAAAAGCCATAAAGTGATCGCAATAAGGGCAAAGCCTGCAGGAATGATGACCGCATAGAACAATGCAATCGGTCTGACAACCGGATTCCATAAGCGGTGATTTAGCCCAAGTGTCTGAAATGCAGAATAGAAAGCATGATAAAGGTGAAAACCCAGAACTGCAAAACAGGTAAGGTAAATAAAATCATACACAGGGATCTTGAACAGACTGTGAGCTATTGAATAAAAATCTTCCGCATTCCCTTGTACCCATCCGAGCTTTATGAAGAAGAAATTGAACCAGTGCAGGATAAAAAATATGAAAACTGTCGCTCCGGTCCAGATCATGAACCGGGAAAAAAATGATGTCTCCGATTTGTTGATCCTTGCATAACCGACGGGCCGTGCAATCCAGTTCTGGATCTGAACCAGAATTCCCCACGCGATGTGTACCAGGATTGCGGCAAACAGAACGATCTCCATGATTCTGATCACAGGAAAAGTCGCCATGAAATGTGCAGCAGTGTTAAATGGACCCGGTTCTTTTTTAAGCAACATCAGGTTAATATAAAGATGCAGTGGTAAGAAAGTGAGCAGGAACAATCCTGCCAAGGCCATTACAAATTTCTTGGTAATTGAGGAAAACAGAATTTTACTCATTGGGTATGAAAGGTTTAGATTTTATCTTTTTGTCCAGCGAAGTAACTTTATCAAAGTTAAAAGTATTAAATCAATATTGCAATATTACAAATGTGCTTAATATCATAAATTTATCGTCTGTTTTACAATCCCTTTACTGCTCATGATCAACTCACATCCATTGAAGAGGGAGTGCCCTGATCTATTCGTTAATAGTAGTCCTTTCACAGCATCGGACATTTGGATTTGTATGGAAGAAGAAAGATCTCTCGGTAATTACGGAGTTTGTATATAGTATTTCATATGGATAGCCTTACTTTTCAAGGAAATTTATCGCATATTTGAGCGTAGTATCAATCTCCTGCCATATAGGATAGAATCCTTTATTCTCCAATATATTACGTGCAATATAAGCGTTTAGCTGTGTGCGAATTATATTCCCTGAAATTTTTAATCCGGCAGGGTCCTTTTTTACGCCATGTGCAGCAGCCGACACTACAAACTTATCGAGCAGATCTTGTTTGTCGAGATATTTTTCAATTTCTGAGGGTTCTTCAAATTTCTTAAGTAGTTCCCTGTTGTTCTCAGTGTAACTAAGAGCAAACCTGTAGATAAATGATCTTACTTTAATGAAGTAAGCCGAAACGCCAGATGTATCGATAGGCACAAATTTATCCGGCATTATACCTCCGCCTCCATAAACAATATGCCCTCCAGGCGTGATAAACTTCAGAGAGTCAGCAAAGTGAATGCTGTCGGGGACCTCGAGTTCGCCATGAGTGGCCCTTTGATTAAGATCGTCGAAATATTTCTCAAATCCGTCTTTATATGGTTTCTGAATTGATCTGCCTGTTGGAGTGTAATAACGTGCTATTGTAAGACGTAAACCGGATCCATCGGGTAAAGGAATAGGTTCCTGTACCAATCCCTTGCCGAAAGAACGTCGTCCGATAATTGTTCCGCGATCATTATCCTGAAGGGCCCCTGCAAGTATCTCACTTGCCGATGCACTCCATTCATCAATAAGAACTACAAGATCACCTGTCTCAAATTCTCCTTTGCCTGTTGCCCTGGCTTCACTTCGCGGAGAGGCACGCCCCTTGGTATAAACGATCAGCTGACCTTCTTTAAGGAACTGGTTTGCAACCTGTACTGCAGCTTCCATAATACCACCGGAGTTGCCGCGCAGATCAAGAATGAGAGCAGTCATCCCGTGATCTTTCAGATCTCTCAGCCCCTTCATGAACTCATCGAAGGTCGTCATTGCAAAAGTGTTGATCTTTATGTATCCTATATGATCATTGACCATATAATCCACGTCAACACTGTAGATCGGAATTTTATCACGGGTAATTTCGAAGGGGATCAATTCCTTCTGTCCATTCCGGAGAACTTTTATTTTGACCACAGTACCTCTGGGACCTTTGAGCATTCCCATTATCTTCTCATCAATTATATGTTTTCCGGCTACCAGAGAATCATTGACATAGAGGATCTTATCTCCGGGCAAAAGACCCAGTTTCTCCGAAGGCCCGCCGGGAATAGTGCTTATAATAAGGATTGTATCGGTCAGCATGCTGAAAGAAATTCCGATTCCCTCGAAATTGCCCTGCAAAGGTTCATTAGCCCTGGCGAGTTCCTTTGCCGGAATATATACTGTATGAGGATCAAGTTTTTTCAGTATGGCTGGGATCGCAGCTTCAACCAGTGCATCACGGTTAACTGAATCAACATAATTTGTCTCAATAATATTCAGGATGCTGTTTAATTTATCATTTTCTGATCTGGCATTTGTCCCGTGAAAGCTTTTATCAGAAGGGAGATACCTTCCAATTGCAATACCCAGGATAAGTGCGATTCCAAGAAATAACGGAAGAGATACTATCTTCTTTGAATTATTGTAGTTCATAAATATTTTTTTCAGGGTCAATATATATCAGTTCTATTCCAGCACGCTTGAGAAGTTCAAGGCCATCGGTATTATGATATCTGTTGCAGTAAACAACTCTTTTAATACCTGCCTGTATAATAAGTTTTGAACACTCCATGCACGGAGATGTGGTAACATAAAGTGTCGAATCCTGACTTGAGTTGTTCGATTTGGCAACTTTTGTAATGGCATTTGCTTCCGCATGAAGAACGTATGGTTTTGTAATATTGTTTTCATCTTCACAAATATTTTCAAATCCCGATGGCGTCCCATTATAACCATCGGAGATAATCATCTTTTCTTTCACTATCAGTGCACCCACCTGCCTCCTGATGCAGTATGAATTCTGAGCCCAGATGAGAGCCATCTCCAGATAGCGTTTATCAAATGCAATCTGTTTTTCACCATAAGGTCTCAGAACTGTTTTCTCTGACATTTAATAATGGATCTTGAACCAGTTTTTAAAGGGGTCAAAGTTAACTAATTTATAATTAATCAGGCGTACAGGCTTCTGTTAATTGATCAACCAGGCTGGAAAATCTCAGAAATTTACCAGAGAAATCTATTATTCCTTGATCATATTGAAATAAATAACAGGAATTTATTAAATTTGGTATAATGAACCGGATTAAACCGGATAATGAAGTACCACTGCTGACTTAACTCATCCAATCATGTTTAACACAGATCATTTACACCCGTTAATTGTGCATTTCCCGGTTGCACTGATAACTGTCGGATTTCTTGCTGAAGTTGCTTCTCTCATATTCAGGAAAGAGAAATGTCTATCAAAAACAGCATTTTATCTCATGGTGCTTGGATCGCTGGCTGCAATAGCAGGCTGGTCAACAGGACAATTATTTACTGATCACCCGACAGAGGGAGAGATCCTGAAAGTGTTTCATAACCATGCAACAGGTGCACTTGTTACAATGATCCTTATTATTGCCGGAACACTCTTCAGGATATGGCTGGTTATCAAAAAAAAGAGGAGGGCCCTTTAAAATGGATTGTTTTTGGTTTTTACCTCCTCGCCTTTGCTGCAGTAACATTCACTGGGTTTATGGGAGGAACTATGGTTTATAATTTTATGATCGGATTAGGATAAGACAATTAATACTAACTTCCTTTTTGTTTCAATTAAACTTATCATTATGAAAACAGTTACCAGATTATTAATGCTAATGCTTGCCCTGGGCTTAATTACCGGATGTGCTCCAAAGCCGGTTAAAACTATTGAAAATCTGAAGGCCGCCTATGATGGTGAATCAACTGCCAGTGCCAAGTATGCAGCTTTCGCAGAGAAAGCTAAAGCTGAAGGTTTTGACACTGTTGCGATAATGTTCCAGGCGACTTCCAAAGCTGAATCAATTCATGCAGCAAATCATTTAAAGGTACTTGAAAAACTTGGAGAAAAGATTACCGGTCCTCAGATCGGAATTTTTACTGTACTGTCAACTGCAGAAAATCTTGCTGATGCCATTAAAGGTGAGACCTACGAACTTGAAACAATGTACCCTGATTTTATTTCAGCTGCCGAAAAGGAAAAAAGCAAAGATGCTGTAAAATCTTTCACCTGGGCTCTGGATACTGAAAAGAAACATCAGGCTTTTTATAAGACTACCCTTGCTGTTGTAACCACAGGAGATGAGAAAGGCCTTGCTGCAAAATGGTTTGTATGTCCGGTTTGCGGGAATACATATAATAATTTAACAGCACTTCCTGCAAAATGTGATTTTTGCATGACACCCAAAGAGAAATTCATTGAAGTGTAAACAAATCAGCACATTTCAAAACCAACAACGTATAGTCATCAGCTTTTAATTGATATTATTCCGGGATTTTTTTATTTTTCCTGTGATTGGTTAATAACATTCTGACTTATTAACTCTATTGAATAAGTTCCAGGATTAATTTTACCCCTGGTTTACAGGATTGGTATAATATTTGCCGGATCGAAAGAACAATATCAGATTATATAAACATCAGAAGTATGAAGAAAGCCCTGCTGTTATTTTTGTCATTAATGATTTTTGCCGGCTTGTCTGGACAGGCTAAATTTACTGATAAACGTGATGGGAATGTTTACCGGACTATTACTATAGGAGGTGTTACATGGATGGCAGAAAACCTGAAGTATAAAGCCAAAACCGGGGCATTCTATTTTGATAACGATTCAAACAATATGCCTCAGTATGGAGTGCTATATGACTGGAAAACTGCATTGAATTCTTGTCCCGCAGGATGGCGGCTTCCTTCAGGATCTGATTTTCAGACCCTGGTAAATCATTTTGATCAGAAAGAGACATGGAGCAAAACAGGCTCTGACCCATCCTCATTCGGTATTCAGCTCGGAGGAATGCAGGATTATGAAGGCACCTTTTCAGAGATGAATGAAAGCGGGTACTACTGGACCTCTACGGATTATGACCCTGGTAATGCAGAATACTTCAGCTATCTGCTCATTGATGATAAGCCGATTATTGATATATCCAGAAAAGAGGATATCTCAGATATTCACGGGACTGAAAAGTCAAATAAATATTCTGTGCGTTGTCTCAAAAACTGATGTTCGCTGAAAATGTAATTAATTTCTTCGAAGGACTCGAGTTTCAGGGTTCCCTGCCTGAGGGGATCTCTATAATGAATCCGTACAGGGATAACCCGGTTATAATCCCTGTCATCTCTCAGTTCTATCATAAATTCTATGATGATACCAGTCCAAGATATCTGATCGTGGGCATCAACCCGGGAAGATTTGGCGCAGGGGTTACAGGAATCCCCTTTACTGACACTAAACGACTTTCAGAAAAGTGCGGCCTGTCAATTCCGGGAGTGGATACATTTGAGACATCATCAACGTTTGTTTATGAAATGATTGATTCCTTTGGTGGTGTTGAGAAATTTTACAAAAAGTTCTTTATTAGTGCAGTAAGTCCACTTGGCTTTACAGCTGTCAGCAGAAAAGGGACAAATGTCAATTACAATTATTACGACAGCAAAAAACTTACATCAGCGCTAAGAGATTTCATTAATTTCACCCTGACCAGACAGCTTGAATTTGGTATTAGACGTGACACCTGTTTTTGTTTGGGAACAGGTAAAAATCATAAATTCCTGATTCAGTTGAATAATGAACTGAGACTTTTTGATAGAATAGTCGCGCTTGAGCATCCTCGTTATATTATGCAGTACAAGTCAAAGCAGAAGCATATATATATTAAAAGATATTTAGAGGAGCTGAGCAAAGTCTGAGAAATTTTACTATTCCCTCAACATATTTTTAAGTCAGATTTTTGACAGTTTGTAACATTTAACGGAATTTCGTTTTTAATTATCTAGTTTTAGCGAGAAATATATCTTCATGAAAAAGAATAAGTCCGCAGTATATGTGTTGTTGATAATTGTTTTATTGATAGCAGCATTAACAGCCGGTTGTGCAACACAACATAAATTCAAAAAGTTCAAGGCTGTTCCATGTCCATGTGAGAAAGAAAATAAGAGGTAACTTAATTAACTTTCTTTGTCTTGAAACTTCGTCCTGCCCAACGCAATACAACTTGCCCTACAGCTCGCAGCAGGACTCCATTCGCTCGCTGATCCCAAAATCCTCTGAGGTCGTCGGAAACCCACTAAAGTATCCTACATTATTGAACAGTAATTTCGATCGGGTCGTGCGGTGGCAAACCGGAAATGGCGCGAACTTCAACCTTTTTTGGGCGCGTGAAGCTTAAGGCATTTTGCCAAAAAAGGCTGAAGTTTTCATTTCCGGCCTCTTTTTCTTTGGTTACTTTCTTTTGGAGGGGCAAAAGAAAGTGACATTAAACAAAAAAATACCCTATTTAAGGTTTTAGACATTAAGGCACTTTGTACCGTATGAGCAAAAATAAAAATATCTAACGTATTTATGCGTCATATTAAAAAATGACGTATATTTACGTCAAATAAATATAGTCATGGCATATACGAAAAGTGAACTATTCAGTACGGAACTGCAGAATTGTTCAGTTCTGTTCAAGGCTTTAGGCCATCCTGCCCGGCTGGCAATACTGAAATACCTGGCTGAAACCAAAACATGTATTACAGGAGATCTGGCTGAGGAGATTCCGCTTGGACGAACAACTGTAAACCAGCACCTGAAGGAATTAAAGGATGCGGGTCTGATCCAGGGAACCACTGAAGGGGTAAAGACCTGCTATTGTCTGAACCCCGGGAACATAAGGGAGTTAAAGAAACTGGTGGATAAATTTGTAAATGATATAAATATTCCGGAAGCGCTTGTATGTTAGCTAATTTTCAAATTTCAAATTGATACGTTATGAAAATCCTGATCCTATGCACAGGGAACAGTTGCCGGAGCCAGATCGCTCAGGGATATCTTCAGTCATTTGATAAAAATATTAAAGTATACTCTGCCGGAACAGTTCCGGCGTCGGTGATCAATCCAATCGCAGTGAAAGTGATGGCTGAAGATGGCATTGATATCAGTAGGAACACGCCGAAAAATGTAGATCTTTACCTTAATGAGCCGTGGGATTTTGTAATTACTGTTTGTGATGAAGCCAATGAAGTCTGTCCTTTCTTTCCCGGGAAAGTAAATAAACGGCTGCATTTTGGATTTGAAGATCCTTCAAACTTCAAAGGCACAGAAACACAGGTAATTACCGAGTTCCGAAAGACAAGAGACAAAATTAAAAACACATTTTATAAGTTCTATAGCGATTTTTTAATCTGACATGAAAAACTCTTATTTAATAGGGAATATCACAGCCTCCGGTGCTGAGATCCCGCTGGTACCTACTGAACTGAATTCTTCAGATTTTTTCGGAGCAATTATGGTCCGATGCGGAATCAACCGTAACAATTACAGGGTTACTCCCGGACTTTATGCTGCAGGTAATCCCGGTCGGGAATCTGATGTATTTGTAACAGCAAACTACAAGCTTTCTTTCGATGCTTTGCGTAAAAATCTCTCCGGCGTGAACGGATGGATCATGGTCCTCGATACCAAAGGAGTAAATGTATGGTGTGCGGCAGGGAAAGGCACTTTTGGCACTAAAGAACTTGTCAGCAGACTGGGACAGGTATCGCTTGATAAAATTGTAGATCACCGGCGTCTTATACTGCCTCAGCTGGGCGCAACCGGAGTAGCAGCACACAAAGTTAAGGAGGAGACAGGCTTCAATGTCCATTATGGTCCGGTAAGGGCAGCGGATATAAAAAAATTTATTGGTGACGGTTACCGGGCTGACAAGGAAATGAGGAAAGTCAGTTTTGGTATTAAGGATCGTGCAAAGCTTATTCCAAACGATTTTATATATGGAAAATTCTACCTTCTGGGAGCAATGGCAGTCCTTTTTCTGATCTCGGGAGTAAGCGGTCATGGACTTTCATACAAGAATTTTTCCGGCGAAGGCGGACCTGTTATCCTTAAAGTGTTTCTTGCTTATTTTGCCGGAATTGTGATTACACCATTATTCCTGCCCTATATACCTGCCAGATATTTTTCTTTAAAAGGATTTTATATGGGAACATTGATTTTCCTGGTCCTGTTACTCACAAGATTTGCAGGCAATAATTTTATTGAAATATTTTCCTGGTTTCTCATTATCACTGCAATTTCTTCTTTCCTGGCCATGAATTTTACGGGCTCATCAACTTATACATCATTATCAGGAGTCAAGAAAGAGATGAAGATCTCCGTGCCATTTCAGATCGGTTTTGCATTGACTGGTATTATTTTACAGGTTGTCGAAAAATTTATTTACAAATAAGATTATGAAAGATTTTGTCTATCTTCCGGATGTTGTCACGCTTGAGCTGTGCGAAGCTACATGTAACGGTTGTGGAATGTGCATCAAGGTATGCCCCCATGAAGTATTTGAACTTTCAGGGAAAAAAGCTCATATAGTAAGAAGGGATTATTGTATGGAATGTGGCGCCTGCGCCCTGAATTGCCCTCTCCAGGCAATAACTGTGAAATCGGGTGTTGGTTGTGCTGCAGGTATTATAAACGGGATCTTACAAACTCAGAACCCTCATGCGGATGTTCTGAGTCAAAATCAACATGTTGCTGATAATTAATTTGAAAATCTGAGAATTTCAAAATTGATTAAGTACAATGAAATATGAAAAATGATAAAGAACACCGGTTAAAATTCCCCGACAGGTACCTTACATTATGGATCTTCCTCGCAATGTTCATTGGAGTATTTTCCGGATATTTTTTCCCTGTGATAGCAAAATTCTGGGACTCGCTGAAATCCTCACCTGAAAGTACAACCAATATACCTATAGCAATAGGGTTGATATTGATGATGTATCCTCCCCTGGCCAAAGTCAGGTACGAAGAACTTGGGGGTGTATTCAAAAACTTCAGGGTACTGGGTCTTTCCCTCATTCAAAACTGGGTTATAGGCCCGGTTCTCATGTTTGCTCTGGCTATACTATTTTTCAAGCTGTTTCCGGGAGAAAACAATTCAAATCTTCCTTACATGTACGGGATAATTATGATCGGGCTGGCCAGATGTATTGCTATGGTGATTGTCTGGAACGATCTGGCTAAAGGCGATACTGAATATTGTGCAGGACTGGTAGCCTTTAATTCCATTTTTCAGGTCTTGTTTTTCTCAGTTTATGCCTGGGTTTTTATCGCTGTATTGCCAGGATGGTTTGGAGTTCCAACTAATTCAGTGGTTCAGAACATAACTATCGGGCAGATAGCCAGGAGTGTCTTTATTTATCTGGGTATTCCCTTTATATCAGGCTTTCTTACACGTTTCATTTTAATAAGAGTTAAGAGTAAAGAGTGGTACCATGACAGGTTTATTCCCAGGATCAGTCCGCTCACACTTATTGCCTTATTATTTACAATCATAGTAATGTTCTCATTGAAAGGAGAATATATTGTAAGACTTCCGCTAGATGTAATCTTAATTGCTATTCCGCTTTTAATCTATTTCCTGATAATGTTCCTGTTTTCTTTTTATATGGGAAGAAAAGCAGGAGCAACCTATGAACAGTCCGCGACTCTGTCATTTACTGCAGCAAGCAATAATTTTGAATTGGCGATAGCCGTTGCGATAGCCGTATTCGGATTGAATTCCGGAGAGGCATTCACGGCAGTAATAGGGCCGCTGGTGGAAGTCCCGGTAATGATCGGACTTGTTAATGTGGCTTTATGGTTTAAGAAAAAGTATTTTGTACCTTTATCGGTACTATCGAAGTGATAATTGTACTTCGATAGTATTTATTTTAAATCATTCACCAGATTATTAAAAGCTTTCATGACAGAGAGTTTAATAACCATGTCTATCGCCGGTTTTTTGACAGGCTTTATCTTTTCAATGCCAATTGCCGGTCCTGTAAGCATAATAATAACCTCGAACGCACTCAAAGGCAGGAAGCGTTATTGCAACCTGTTCAATGCAGGCGCTTCACTCGGCGATTTTATTTATGTATTCATCGCTGTTTTCGGACTGACAAAACTATATACATATTATAAGCCGGTCATACCCTATATTTTTTCATTTGGTTCACTAATGCTCATCTTCCTTGGCTATAAAATCTACACAACCAAAATAGATATTGAGCATCTTGAAGAAAAGGTTCACATATCCGGGAAAATTAAAAATAAGGAACGGGGAGCATTCTATACAGGCTTCATGATAAACTTCCTTAATCCGACATTATTTATCGGGTGGCTGACATCATCACTATTAGTCATTTCATTTATAGCCGCCCTGGGTTTTCATACAGGGGGATTGGCTATTAAAGTCGACCAGAATGCAAAAGAGATTGGCAACATCGAAGGGAAAAAAATAATAAGCAATCACGATTCAGCTCTGAAGAAACTCGATGATTTTCAGATAATCAACATGAAAAATCATAAGGTCGATCAAACTATCTTCCCTGCTTCATTCCATCTCGTGATAAGTATTTTTTATGCCTTTTTCATTGCAGTCGGTAGTGTAGTCTGGTTTTATATGCTTACATTTCTTATCGTCCGATACCGGTTGAGAATAAATATTAAAATTATCTCAGGATTTATTAAGAGCCTGGGGGGGTTCCTTTTTGTTATCGGTGGTTATTTTGGCTACCAGGCTGTCAATATGTTTATTCATTTGAAAAAATGACATTCTGCTTTTGCTTTTATTTTGTCAGGACAGGTTTTAAAAGGATATGCTGAAGATAGGATTTTCGATATTAGTTTTACTAAATTGTCTCATATCACAGGCTCAGTCTGATTCAAACAATACCTCATTTGGACATCACTATAACCTTAAGCTTTCTTACAACAATTCCATCATCATCTATCCGGGGATAAGTGTGGGAGCTGAGTTTCCGCTGCAGAACCTGAGTGTACACGTTATAAAGAATAAGAAACATTTGAGGGATTTTACAAAAGAGAGGTTTCTTACAGGAAATCTAAACTGGTATCATCACCCTGCTTTTCATGATAATATATACATAACTGCCGAGTGGGTAATGCGAAGAACAAACTATAAATGCCTTATCTGGGAATTTTCAGCAGGTCCGGGTTTCAGCAGGACTTTCCTGGGAGGTACGACATATAAGGTTGATGATGCTGGAAAGATATCAGTGATCAGGCTGGCCGGATATAATTATGCGCTGATAACAGCCGGAGGGGGTTTTGGGTACGATTTTTCAATGAAGAAACAGTGGCCGGTATCAGCATTTGCCAGGATGAATTTTATATTTATGTTCCCCTATAACAGTACAATATACTTCAGACCGGTGCTCGAACTTGGGATCCGGTACACACCGTACAGATTCAGGAAAAAGAAAAGTGAAGAATAAAAGACATCATCAAAAAAAAACAAGAGCAGTATTTTTCCTTAGCCTGTTGCTGATCATGTCAGGATGTCAGAAGGAAAATATTACTATTTCAGGAAATGTATCTGAAGCATTTTATGTCGAAAATGCTGGCGCCTCAATGCGTGTTCTTGTAAAGGGTAACACTGCAAGCAATACCTATATCCTGATTATTCATGGCGGACCCGGAGCAAGCTCTTATTTCTACGACACAAAATATATCAGCAAAAACCTCGGTGAAAAATTTGCAATGGTCTACTGGGATCAGAGAAATGCCGGGGCTTCCCAGGGTACTGATAATGGTGATTACCTGCATCTGAATCAGATGGTTGAAGATTTGAAAAAAGTGATAGAGGTCCTTAAGTTCCGGTACGGGCAAAATCTGAGCCTCTTTTTGCTTGGCCATAGCTTCGGGGGACTAATTGCTGCGGATTTTGTTACAAGGCCAGGTTATCAGAATATGATAAAGGGTCTCATAAATGTTGACGGGAGTCATAATTACCCATTGAATGACACACTAACCCGTCAGATGTTGCTTGATGAAGGCAATTATCAGATCTCACAGCACCGGAATGCTGGCAAGTGGCAGCCGATAATAGACTTACTGTACAAGGCATCAGGGCAATTTCAGCCTCGAGGACTCACAGCAGCTGGAAGCCTATGCAACTCAGGCAGAAAACTATATTGACAGCATTAAGCATATAAATATCGCGACCCTGGTCGTGGAGTATGCAATTGCTGATAAATATCCGCTTACAGCAATTCTCAGTAATCTGCTCTATTCCGAAGATTCAAATTTCAATAAGGAGCTTGCAGTCACACAGTTTTCTTCCACTCTGAACATAGTTACAATTCCGGTATTGGTGCTATGGGGGAAATATGATTTCACATGCCCTCCGAAATTAGGGGAAGATTTTTATAACAGGATCAGTTCAAGTGACAAGCAAATGATCATATCTCCCATCAGCGGACACAATATGATTTTGCAGGACAAAAAGTTTTTCTGTGATGAAGTGGCGGCATTTGTCGTGAAGTACAGATAATAGACAAAAGACAAAAGTCTAAAGATAAATATAACAGAGAAACACAGAGAAGCAGTTAGCCCCCCATTTGGGGGATCGGGGGGTTGAGGTGTAAGATAAAAGACAAAAGGATAAAGACAAATGTATGTGAGCAATTTAATGTAATCAATAGGAGGGTAAAACAAATTGGAAATTATGGACTTAAAACTTATTCTTCTGGCAATTTTTGGAATTGCTATGGCACACCTCGAAGGAGTTGTGGTAGTATATCTCAGAAAAGCCCTGGGAATGCTTGATACGGAATCAAATAAGGAATCGATTGAAAAATTCCCAACACGTTATTTGAAAATTGAAATGACCAGAGAGGCCGCTACAATTATAATGCTTATTGTAATAGCTTATCTGGCCGGCGGATCGTGGATTGAAAAAGGAGTATTCTTTCTCTGGACTTTTGCATTCTGGGATCTGTTCTATTATCTTTCATTATATATTTTAATAAAATGGCCTCCCAGTTTTAGAACAATAGATGTTCTGTTTCTGATCCCCAGGCCCTGGATCGCACCGGTATGGTTTCCTATAGGAGTATCGGGCATTACAATTATTATCATTCTTGTCCTGACGGTTTTTGGAATTATTTGAACAGAAACCGTGGTCATACTATTATAGATATAGCTCCAGTAGAAAAGTAATTGATTTATTTCACCACGGAGAACACGGATTAACTCGGAATTGTGATGGCGGGAAACATAAATAGCTCCGACAGATTTAAGACAGTATTCCGTTCGCTGAAATACAGGAACTATCGTCTTTTCTTCAGCGGGCAAAGCGTATCCCTTATCGGTACATGGATGCAACGCATTGCAATGCCCTGGCTTGTCTATCACATGACAGGTTCCGCTTTGCTTCTGGGAATTGTCAGTTTTGCAGGCCAGATTCCAACCTTTTTGCTGTCACCGGTTGCCGGGGTTCTGACTGACCGGTGGAACCGCTACCGGGTTTTGGTGGTGACTCAGATATTGTCGATGATCCAGGCCGGTATTCTTGCATGGCTTTGTCTGTCGGGGGCAATTCAGATCTGGCAAATAGTTGTTCTTAGTATCGGACTTGGTTGCGTAAATGCATTTGATGTTACATCCCGTCAATCTCTGGTGGTCGAGCTGGTTGAAAAAAAGGAAGATCTTGGGAATGGCATTGCCCTCAATTCACTGATGTTTAATGGTGCCAGAGTTATTGGTCCATCAATTGCCGGGATCTTGCTTGCATCAACAAGTGAGGGAATCTGTTTTCTGCTTAATGCAATCAGCTATATCTTTGTGATCATATCCTTGTTAATGATGAGGATTAAAACCAGACATGTCCGGAAAAAGGATATTGCGATCTTTAAAGAACTCAGGGAAGGACTCGATTACACCTTTGGTTTCTCACCGATGAAACATCTTATAATTATGCTGAGCATCTCAAGTCTTATGGGAATGTCATATACTGTTCTGATGCCGGTTTTTGCAAAAGAGATACTTCATGGAGGATCAAATACTTATGGATTTCTGATGGGAGCCGCCGGCGTTGGAGCTATGCTTGGGGCTCTTTTTCTTGCTTCAAGAAAGACAGTTCTGACGCTTGGGAGAATAGTACCTGCCTCAGCATTTCTCTTCGGAGCAGGTCTTATTATTTTGTCGTTTTCCAGGATCTTTCCCCTATCTCTTTTTATGATGGTATTTATTGGTTTGGGAATGATGATGCAAACTGCAGCCAGCAACACTATCCTGCAAACAATTACTACTGACAGCATGCGTGGAAGAGTAATGAGTTTCTATGCAATGGCGGTCATGGGGACTGCTCCCTTTGGAAGCCTTATATCGGGCTGGCTGGCAAAGATTATTGGAACACCAGCTACAATATTAATAGGAGGAATTGCTACTGTTATAGGTTCTTTGATCTTCCTGCGAAAACTTCCGGAACTGAAGCTACTTGTTCGCCCTATTTATATTAAAATGGGAATTATTCCTGAGGTGGCAACCGGTATTCAGAAAGCTTCGGAACAATCTGCTGATACAGGGTTGTAACGAACAGTGAAATCAGGATTTAAGTTTTTATCGGTCATTAATTTCCTACAACATAATTATTTATCAGTTATTCTTTTATTTTTGGAAGAAAAATAACCTGCAGAATTTTTAACCTGTCCCTGATGACCGCTTTTACGACTACTTTAAGATTCATATTAATTTTCCTTATTCTGCTTTTAATACAGAAAAACGGATACTCAGTTACGGTGGGGATGAGAATTAATATGCTGCAGGATACAGTGCCGACACAACCGGCATCTGCAAAACAACCGGTTTATACGACTTCAAGGCTGACCACCTCAAAACCAGTAATTGACGGAAACTTGATGATGAATGCTGGAAAACAGGAGTAACTGGGCCGCGAAATTTCCGCCAATGGATACCCAATGAAGGAGCTAAACCTACTTATCCGACAGACTTTAATATCCAGTATGATGACAAGAATCTCTATGTGGCATTTCGCTGCCATGATGGTGAGCCTGAGAAAATCTCAGCAGGCCGGAGTACGCGATGAATTTGCTGGTGAAATGGATGGGAGTTAATTTTGACAGTTATCATGATTATCGTACCGGATTTGAGTTTTCGGTTACGGGATGGGGTCAGAAGTTGATCTTGTTTTATTTAATCCTAAAACTGGGATTTCAACTGGAATCCGGTATGGAAAGGCAAAACAGGGCTGGAGGATTCAGCTTGGGTTGCCGAGTATGAGAGTGCCGCTGAGCCAACTTCGTTACAGCAACAAGGATGAACAGGTGTGGGGAATGCATCTCTGGCGCTGGATAAAAGGCTCCAGGAGGAGAGTGACTGGGAGATACAAAGCAAAGACGGGTCCGGGAATGCTGTTTAATTTTGGGGAGCTTCATGGTATAAAGGGTCTGAAGAAATCACGGCGACTTGAAATAATGCCATATACCCTCGGGGATCTTAAAACAATGAAAAAAGAACCGGGCAATCCATTTACCAGATAAAGGAAGGGTATGGGGAGGTAATGCCGGACTCGATGCCAAGATTGGCATTTCAAGCAATTTTACAGTCGATCTGACAGTTAATCCTGATTTCGGACAGGTTGAGTCAGATCCTTCAGTTATGAATCTGACCGCATTTGAAACATTTTATGAGGAGAAAACGACCATTTTTCCTGGAAGGGTTAACCATATTTGATTATAAATTTGATGATCAGAGCCTCTTTTACTCGAGACGGATCGGCCATGCGCCATCACGGTAAGCTTATCTCCGGACAATAATCGTTCTGTAGTTCACCTGATAAGACTTCAATTCTGAGTGCTGAAAAGTTCAGTGGAACAACTTCTAAAGGATTCTCAGTCGGACTGATCCAGAGTGTGACTGCAAATGAATTTGCCAGGCTCAGTGATAAAGATGGTAACAGATCCAGTGCTCATGTTGAACCGCTTACCAGCTACACAGTTGCACGGATCCAGAAAGGGTATTAATGCAGGCAATACTGTTGTTGGAGGGATGGTTACATCTACAAATCGTTCAATAGAAGATAAAAGCCTTGAGTCTCTCGCAACAGACGCATATACCGGAGGACTTGATTTGCTGACCCACTGGAAAGATAAAGAATTTTATATTGACGCACGCTTATCGGCAGCTTATAAATGGCAGCAAAGAAGCAATTACCGCCTCTTCAGGAATCATCTGCCCGTTATTATCAGCGGCCTGGCGCCGAGTATCTTAAATTCGATACATCTGCAACCATTAAGCGGTTGTGGAGGCAAATTTATGATAGGAAAAGGCTCTAAAGGATTCTGGAGATATTCAACAGGTGCCACATGGCTCTCCCCCGGTCTGGAATTGAATGACCTCGGATATATGAATACTTCTGATGAGTTCAACCAGGAAAACGTGGTTTCCTACCTGATAAATCAACCGGTTGCGATATTCCGGCTGTATTCTGTTAGTCTTGAGCAATTTAATACCTGGAATTTTAATGGTACCTACCTCGGATCAGGCTGCTCATCTTTCATTTTCATCACAATTTAAGAACAAATGGAGTTTTTCCGCAAATCTGATCTTTCATTCCAAAACTCTTGATACAAAAATTTTGCGTGGGGGTTATGACATGATAATGCCATTCACCCTGGAATCTTTCGGAAGTTTGAACACTGATCCTTCAAAAAAGTTAACTGCCAGCGTTGCTTATAGCTATCAGTATACGGGCAATAACTCTGCTGTAAGCTACCAGGCAGAACCCGGAATAACATATCGTCCTGTGAACAATCTTAAAATAGGAATAACAGCGAATTATATTAATAACCATGATCAACTGCAGTATATAGCTACAAGTTTTGCAGTGCCCGGTAACAGGTATATACTTGGGACAATTGACCAGAAAACACTGGGACTGACATTCAGGTTCGATCTGAATCTTACACCGGAGTTTTCGATACAGTACTATGGAAGTCCTTTCATATCCCGGGGAAGTTACTCACAGCTGAAGTATATTACAGATCCGCGGGCAAAAAGCTACAATGACAGGTATGTTGTCTATCAGGATCCCATGCTGTCAGATGGAACTTATCAGCTCTTCGATTATTCCAGCGGTCCTCGTCTGGACTATTCAATTGATAATCCTGATTTTAATTTTCATGAATTCCGTTCAAACCTTGTTGCAAAATGGGAATACAGGTTAGGATCATTCATTTATTTTGTGTGGTCCTCTGAGCGATCAGGCAGTACGAACGACTCACATGCTTCACTGGCCAATTCGTATAAACAGCTGAGGAGCATATTCCCGAATAACATTTTTCTGATCAAATTGAATTACTGGTTCTCATTATAAAAGGAATAACTTTGTACCTTGAATTGGTTCCTTTGTGAACCTTAGAGATGCCCTTTGTGTACCTTAGTGGTAGAAAAAATCCAATTACCACAAAGGAACACAAAGGAAAACTCAAAGTAGCACAAGGAGTTTAAATGTGAAAGTATGAACATGATTCTCAGACCAATAGAAGAGAAAGATAATGTGGAAATTGCCAGCCTCATCCGGACAGTCTTCAGGGAATTTAATATTCACCGTCCGGGCACGGTCTATTTTGACCCTACCACCGATCATCTGTTTGAACTCTTCAGCAAGCGCGGTTCAGAATACTGGATAGCCGAAGAAAATGGTATGATAATCGGCGGATGCGGTGTTTATCCAACCCCTGGCTTACCAGAGGGCTGTGCTGAGCTTGTTAAGTTCTATCTCTCTGCCTCGCAAAGAGGTAAAGGGATAGGCCGGAAGCTGATGGAGAAGACCTTCGAATCGGCAATAAGGTATGGGTACAAAAAGCTCTACCTTGAATCACTTCCTGAATTAAGCAGGGCGATCAGCCTGTATGAAAAGGCCGGTTTTAAATTTATCAGTGGCCCTATGGGAGATTCAGGTCACTTCGGCTGCAATATCTGGATGTTAAAAGATCTTCAGGGATCAGAAATCAGTTGAGGCATTTCCGAGGATCCTGAAATTGTAGGTTACCATAAATATTGGTTGTCCGAAGATTGACATCTGATAACCTTTCACTACACCATCTTCTGCTTTAAAAAAGATTGAGTAAGGATTTTTTCGGCCCAGGGCATTATATACAGTAAAGGTCAGCGAAGAGTGATTCAGCTTTTTAGCTTTCAGGTTACCATTGATGGTAGCCGCAAAATCGACCCTTAAATAATCAGGGATCCGGAATTCGTTCCTGTCCGAATAGAACACCCTGTTAACATTCAGGAAATTGTAATAAGCCACGGGATAGGTAATTGGCCTGCCGGTATTATAAACTAAATTGGTAGTAAAGTTAAATCTTCTGAAGAACTTTGTATTGGCGACAAGTTTAAGGTCGTTCGGCTTGTCATAATTTGCAGGGAAATAATTACCGTTATTAACTTTTTCCTCTTCGAATTTGCCGTCAACCTTGAGTAAGACTCTTGAATAAGTATAACTTATCCAGCCCGTAAGCATTCCCAGTTGTTTCTTTACCATGAATTCGACGCCATATGCTTTCCCGTTCCCGTTAATGATGTCGGTTTCCAGATGTTCATTCATGAGCAAAACAGCTCCTCCTTTATAGTCAAGGATATTATTTAAAATTTTATAATAAGTTTCCACGGAGATTTCTACAGCCTTTCTGTTCAGGTTTTTATAGATACCAAATGAGAACTGGTCCCCTCTCTGAGGCTTTATATAATTATCGCTAAGCTTCCAGATGTCTGTCGGCGTCATCGATGTAGTGTTGGAGATCATATTAAGGTACTGGTAATTCCTCTGAACGCCTGCTTTTACAGACAGATCCGGATTAATTGCCAATCTCCCTGAAAACCTGAATTCCAATCCCGGGTAAGTCTTTAGGATACGGCCATTCCCATAATAGATTGTGTCAATTATGTTATCCAGCGTCCTGGGACTGTTGGCAGTGTAGACAAACTGGGAATTCGGTCCGAATGTCGTAAACATTGTAAATCGTAGTCCTCCTGATAATAAAAGCCTGGGTGAAACATCAAATTCATCGCTAACATAAAAAGCTGGCTCAAGAGCTCTTTCTGTTTCAAGGCGCTTTGGCAGTATTTCGGAATAGTTCCCTACCGGATTCTGCACACCTGGCATCAGGGTGTAGCTGGTAGCATCAAGACCGAAATCGATCTTATGTTTATCATAACCGTGGTAGGTAAAATCACCTCTTAAAATCTGCTGATTTAATCTGTAATATAGTGAATAGTAGGAGATTGAATCCTGCAACGAATTATCGTGATAATCATAATTGCTCTGTGTAACCGAGAATTGTGAAGAGAGATTGGCACCATATGTATGTCGCCATTTTAAGGTTGCTGCAAGGTTCCGGTAGCTGATTGCACTCTCCTGATAGTAATTGAAAAAATCATTGCTTATATACCCTGAAAGTGAAAATGAATTTCTGTCATTCGCATCAAACGTTAAAAGCCCCTGTACATCATAGAAGCTTGCACTGCTTTTTTTCAGCTGGATATTTTTCAGCTGCCGGAGGATCCAGTCGGAATATGTTGTTCTGGCACTGATAATGAATGATGCCTTATTCTTTATAATCGGACCTTCGACCATTAATCGTCCGGTAAGCGGACTTATACCGCCGCTTACATTAAATTTTTGCCTGCTGCCCTCCTTAAGTACTATATCCATCACTGAAGATACCCTTCCTCCGTACTTTGCCGGGATCCCGCTTTTATACAGAGTTACATCCTCTATCATATCGGAGTTGAATGAGGAGAAAAATCCAAAAAAATGAGAGGGATTTATGATCGGGGCCCCATTCAGCAATATCAGATTCTGATCAGCACTTCCTCCCCTTATATTATAACCACTGGAAGCTTCACCTACTGATTGTACACCAGGCAATAATAATGAGCTTTTAAACAGATCCACTTCTCCCATACCCATAGGGATCTGTTTGAGCATTTTAATATTTATTTTTTCAATCCCCATTCTTACATTCCTGACATTATTCTCCCTGTTAGCCGAGACAATCACCTCATTCAGCTGATTTGTGTTTTCAGCCATCTGGACATTTAATGCTCCGTCAGAATAGATAATTATGTTTCTTATTGTCTGACGCATGCCTACCATCCTGAATTCAAGCTGATACTGACCCTTGGGTAACTCAATTGAATAATAGCCGACATTGTTGGTAACCGCCCCGACTTTCAGCTTAGCTACATAAACGACTACCCCTACCAGGGCTTCACCGGTCTCGGGATGAGTTATTGTTCCGGAGAGAACAACATTACCATCACTGCTCTGACCCGAAGGATTTCCTATCTTGAAAACCTTATATTCATCATTAATTAAGTTATCAATTGATTTTGGGGCCGTAACACTGTACTTTGTAGTATCGGTTTTTATCAAATTCCTTTCAAGATATTCAAGATATTCCTTCCGGAAATTGGTTTTAATGGTATACCCTTTAGATAGTATGATCTTATTATCGTCAGTTATTATAAACGAAAGGCCATCCCTCATAACTGATTTGTTCAACAGTGTATTTAATGACTCATTTTCAGAATTGACATTCAGGTAAAGGCTGTCAACCCAATTGTTGGAGTAATATATTTTTACCGGGACTGTTCTTTCGAGGGTATCAGCCAGATCCCTGAAAAGGATGTGCTGAAACTGCAATGATATCTTATTATCCTGTGCGCCGGCATTTATTACCAGAAATCCAAAAAGCAATATATAAAGAAGTTTTTTCATTCAGATCACTTTGCCGGTGTCAGTAATGAGTCATAATATTTCAGGATGCTGACAATCTGATATTTGCCGGCTTGTCTTAACCTTATTCTCGATTGGTGAAGATATTTCTTCATCTCACCTGATTTATCTCCGAATAATTTTAAAAGACCACTTCTGTTTTTTACTCTGTAAAAGACATCGCCCACACTTATATAGTTTTCAGGAACATATTTATATTCATTCAGGCCCTCCCTGACATAAAATGATGACTCATGTTTAATAATGTACCTGCTTTTTCCAAGGTACACTACTTCATAAAAACCTTCTTTCAGATTGTTCCTGGTGCTTTCTGGTGGTTTGAAATATCTGAAAATTAAACTGTCATCGGCAAAATAAAGATTAAAGCCATCGACTATATCCTTATTCAATGCTATCTCGGGGAACCTGTAATTAATTGTCCTGCTGGTATCTGTGTAGACCACCTCGTCGAGGAATGTGTCGTATTGTAATGTCAGGTTATTATATCGTCTTGTCGGGGTGAATACTGTTGCAGTCCGTTTTTTATCAATATATAAAAGTGGTTTGGATTTGCTTCGGGTGTAATACGACTCATATTCCTTCCCGTTTATCAGATCTTTTGGAACCTGTACCTTTTCAGAATAGGAATTTTGAATATACCTGATCTGGGCGTCACTTAGTGATTTGGCTTTTAAATGATTGCCATCTTGTCCGGCAGACGTGAATGTTACGAGCAAAAGGAAGAGCGGAATTAAAACCTTCATCTCAAAATCAACAATCCTGAATTTCATGTCCCGAAATAACGAATTTTTATAACCTGAATTACTTTTTGACTATTATATTTTTTATCCGATAGTTTAAGGGCACTACTTTCTTTTCAGATTTTTAGAATATGGTAATTAATTAATATTATTTTTGCTTCCCGATATTTACTACTGCTTCGAAATGATCAATAATGTATTCTGCTCATGTTAAAAGTGGGCTTAAAACCTTTTATTACACTTATTGCTGTCTTTACATTTTGTACATGTATAGACCCTTATGTTCCAAAGCTAAAAGGACTGGAATCTCTTCTGGTGATAGATGGCCTTATCACTGATGCCAACACCTCTTATATAGTTAAGCTGTCGAAAACATTTCAGGCTCAGAATTCCATTCCGGAGAGTGTTTCCGATGCCATCGTTTCTATTTCAGATGATGCAGAAAACACTTATTATCTTATTAACAAAGGTGGCGGAGTATATAAAACAGATAGTCTGGCATTTGCCGGGACAATTGGAAGAACATATGTACTGCATGTTCTTACTCATGATGGTGAAGAATTTGAATCGGACCCTTGTCTTATGCAATCGGTACCTGAAATTGACAGTATTTATTTTGCCAGGGATCAGCATATCGTAAACAATGGAACTCAGACTCAGGATGGGGTAAGCATCTATCTCGATTCAAAACAGGGTGATAATAATCAATATTACAGGTGGGCCTTCGATGAGACCTGGAAATTCAAAGTGCCGGATCCGAAAAAGTATGACATGAATTTAGCTGACAGCACTCTGGTACCAGTTGCAGATGTAAAGGAATTCTGCTGGAAAAGTAATAATTCCGCGGATATTCTGGTTCGTGCAATTTACGCAGGAGAAACAACTCAAATAACGAAACAGCCTATATTTTTTATTGCGACAGATCAGTCCGACAGGTTACTTGTTCAGTACAGTATCCTGGTCAGTCAGTACTCTATCTCAAAAAATGAGTACGAGTTCTGGAATAATCTGAAACAGGTAAATGAAAGTGGCGGGGATATCTTTGCAAAACAACCCTTTACAGTCATAAGTAATATCAGAAACGTAAATAACCCTGCACAGAGGGTTTTAGGATATTTCCAGGTTTCAGCCGTAAAACAAAAAAGGAAAGACATACCATTCAGTGCGATTGTTGGGATGAACCTGCCTTTTTATCATTATCCGTGTGAAAGAATAGAAAAGGATCCAAGCGATTTTCAAGTTCCATTTGGACCAGTGATTACCTGGTTCGATGTGTATTCGCTCTATTGTATAACTTCGACTTATTCTTTAGTCGAGCCTAAATATATTCAGGGAACAACTAAGCTTGACAAAATGGTGTTTGCATTGCCGGAATGTGCAAACTGCGAATTGACCGGTACACGAAAAAAACCAGACTTCTGGGTAGACCTTAATTAAAATGCATAGCCTTAAAAAATATTGTGATTTGATTATACGCTGGTTATTTACTTTAAATTTCCGCTTACTGATTCTCCCGGGTATTCTTTTCAGCCAGCAGTTGTTATCACAGCAACTAACTGATAAAGATGCAGAATCTGCGGTCCGGAACTTCAGGGAAGAGCTTTTTGTAAGGACAGACCGGGATATATATACTACGGGTGAACAGGTATGGTTCAAGGTATATATGTTAAATGGACTCACACATACACCTTCAGATCTGAGTAAAGTCGTTTATCTTGAAATGCTCGACAAAAACAACTTTCCTTTGAAACAAATAAAAGTAAAAACGGATAACTCTTCAGGTTCCTCAAGCTTCATTCTTCCAGATAATATAAGTTCTGGCAACTACATAATCAGAGCTTATACAAGCTGGATGAAAAATTTTCCGGCTGATCAGTTTTTCTATAAAACCATTTCCGTAATAAATCCCTTTGAAAGTATTGATCATCTTAGACTTCCTTCAGATTCAGCCGGTTCAATCACTGATGGAGTGTCACAGTCCATTATTTCAGATGAAAATGGAAACAATATAATTACCAGACCAAATCCGGCTGGGAATAAAATGAAAATTATATATACGATCACTCCGGGCAAACCGGAATATAAGTCACGCGAAAAAGTTGTGATGGAAGTTTATGCTACCGATATGGCAGGCAACCCGGTTGAGACGGACCTTTCGGTATCTGTTGCAAAATCAGTACTCGTAAATTCAACGGATCAGACAAGTTTTTACAGTTTTTGCCCTGTAGACAAAATAATTTCCAGGATCGACGGACAGGAAAATATCGCTGAACTTGAAGGTCATCTTATCAGCGGAACTCTTCGCTTGAAGACCACTGATAAGCCACTGAAAAATATTGATTTATCGCTTTCCTTTGTCGGGAAAACCGCCCTCTGCCAATTCGGAAAAACAGACGAAAACGGACAGTTCAATTTTATAATTAAAGAGTCAGGACTGAATGAAATAGTTATCCAGCCGTTATCACAGGATATCGGGGGATATTATATCGAGCTTAATCAGCCGTTCAGTAATACATTCAGCAAATTCAGGGCCGGAACATTTTACATCGACAGCAGCAGGATAGATGAAATAAACAAGGTCGTTGTAAGCATGCAGATCAATAATATATATGAGCCATTAAGTCAATCCGGACCATCGGTGCCAAATACAGTAATGCCTGATTTTTATGGTAAGCCTGAAAACTCTGTAAAAATGGCTGATTACATTGAGCTTACTTCTTTAAGAGAAGCTGTCAAAGAGATAATACCCAACGTCTACGCTCTTAAGCAAAACAAAAAATATGATTTCAAACTGACGAACAAATTCAAGGGTCAGCCATTTGAAAATGTGCCTCTCATACTGGTCGATGGTGTACCCGTTTATGATTTTGAAAAGGTATTGAGCATTAACTCAAAGGAGATAGAAAAGACTGATGTTATCAATACCAGATACTTCTATTCCGAAAATGTTTTTGACGGGATTGTAAGCTTTATTACTAAAAAAGGCAATTTAAGCGCAATGGAATTTGACAATTCAATATTCCGTCAGGTATATGAAGGATGTCAGGTTCAAAAGAATTTTTCTACACCGGATTATACCAAAGCGGCTACAAAAAATAACAGAATACCCGATTACAGGAATACACTTTACTGGAAACCCGATGTGCATACCGGTAAAGATGGAAAAGCTGAGATTGGCTTTTTCACTTCTGATGAGACCGGCAATTATAATATTGTTGTGGAAGGGATCTCCTCTGATGGTGAAACGGGATATGCTAAAGCTTCTCTGAAAGTTAAGTAGATTCTTTCAATGTACTCAACCCTGTATCTCGTAAAACATATTGATACTAAGAAATTTTTCATAATTTCATGTCAAAATTATTTCAGGAAGTCGGACAATAAAATTGCATAAGAAAATGAGAAGGATACTGGTAATAGGTGGAGTTTTACTTGCTGTGATCGCATTGATCGTTTTCAACCGGTTGACATCAAAGAATATAAATACAAATTCTTTCGCTGAGGTTAAAAAGGGGCTTTTTGAAATTACAGTAACAAATTCAGGTGAGTTGATTGCTGAGAGATCTGTTGAAATCAAAGGACCTGAGATTGGCATGGGATCAGACCATGGGCCCGGTGGCCACGGGATGCATGCCATGGATCTGAAGATACAGGACATTGTACCTGAAGGTACCCTGGTAAAAGAAGGAGATTATATTGCTCAGCTCGACAGGTCAACTTATGCGAACACATTAAAGGATGAGCTTGAAACCCTTAAGACTTACCAGAACAATGTTGATATGAAAATTCTCGATACTGCCGTAGTACTTACCAATCAGAGGGATGATATCAAGAACCAGAGGTATGTTGTGGAAGAAGCTCAGATCACTCTCGAGCAGTCAAAGTATGAGCCCCCTGCAACAATCAGGCAGGCAGAAATAAGTCTCGATAAAGCTAAAAGGACACTCGAGCAGAAGATAAAAGCATATTCTCTTTATGTAGCTCAGTCAACGGCAGATCTGAACCATCAGAAAATGCATCTTTCAAGGGAGACAAGACTGGTCAATGATCTTCAGGATTTTTTAGCAAAGTTCACCATTACAGCACCTGCCTCAGGAATGATAATCTATAAAAAAGACCGGCTTGGCAATAAGAGAAAAGCAGGATCGACAATTAATCCTTTTGACAGAGTAATTGCCACGCTGCCCGATCTCACATCAATGATCTCAAAAGTTTATGTAAATGAAATTGATGTAAGCAAGGTCAAACCCGGACAGAAAGTCAATATCAATGTTGATGCTTTCCCTGAAAAACAATATACCGGCAGCGTATATACTATCGCAAATATTGGCGAGCAGCTGCCCAATTCCGATTCAAAAATGTTTGAGGTTCAGATAAAGATCGGCGGCTCTGATCCTGTCCTCCGGCCCACCATGACTACAGGGAATAAGCTGATCATTAAAACTTTTAATGATGTTGTCTATATCCCCACTGAATGTGTGCAGACCGGACCGGATAGTATCCCATTTGTATACGGGAAAAATAAAACAAAACAGATCGTTGTTCTGGGCGAATCGAATGAAAAGAATATTATTGTTCAAAAGGGACTGGAACCCGGATCCCTTATTTACCTCATTCCGCCTGAAGATATTGACAGGTTCAAACTGACAGGTGAAAATCTTATTCCCGAAATCAGGGCACAAATTCTGGCACCGGTTAATTAGCATTTCGTGATCTCAGCTTTTTGTACTTTTATGTCTCAGTACTCAAATCGATAAGGTTCAGGAAAACAATAATCCAAATTGAGGTATTATCAGGCAGACGAATAAAGTTAGGTGTTATTGGTAGTGTGAGTACCAATAACAACCTAAATTTAATCAATCTTTCCCGGTTTGAGATTAAATTGCAGAGTGACTATAATCGTTCTTAAAGCGTCATGGCTTTACACAAAAATGATTGTACTTATTTAACTGTTACTGTGCCAGTCATATAAGTATGAATTTTGCAGAAGTAAGAATAGGTTCCTGCGGTTGCGAAGGTATAACTGAAAGTTCCATTCGGGGGTATGCTGCCGCTGTCAAAAACGTTCGTAGAGCTGGTAACGGTATGTGTTACCTGATCCATATTTGTCCATTTGACCGTTGTGCCTGCAGTTACTGATAAGGATCCGGGTGTGAATGCCATACCCTGTATATTGACCTCATTTGCCCCGGGTCCTGCGCCCGTGCCGCCAGTACCGCCTGTTGTACCATTCATATAAGCGCTTGATGATTTACTGCAACTATCTGAGATCATTACAATAGCAAACAATATTGCGACTCCTGTTAAAAATCTGTTTTTAAATCCATTCATGTTTTTCATTTTTATATCTTTTAGTTTAATTAAACAGTACAACCTCCTTTAAGTTCAAACTTAACAGAATGGGAAATTCGCAACACGTTGTGTTTATTGAGCTGTTTATTACTATATTTATAAAACTGAATGACTAACTATTAATTTGTAAAAATCTTTAAAAGCATGAAAATCATAATTGTTCCAGTAATAATTGCAGGAATTTTATTGTCGTGCCAGGGAAAAATGAATACGTCAAAGCCATCCACGGTAACAGGAACCTGGCAGCTTATTAAAGGTACTCTGATAGATAAGGGGGATACTATTGTGACTGATTATACTAATAACATTTCCTTCATCAAGATCATAAACGACACCCATTTCGCTTTTTTACAGCATGATTTGAAAAGAGGTCAGGATTCCGGTGCTGTTTTTGTTGCAGGAGGAGGCCGTTATTCGCTCAGTGACAGTTCGTACACTGAACATCTGGAGTATTGCAGTGCCAGAAACTGGGAAGGCAACGATTTTACCTTTACGATTTCAATTAAAGCTGACACATTGATTATAAGAGGCGTTGAGAAAGTTGAAGGTGCCGGAGTTAACAGAGTAAATATAGAGAAGTACATCAGAGTGAAGTAATAACTTCTTTCAATATAAATTTAAAGATGAGTAAAGTAGTAATAAACAGCTATAAAGATTTCGAAAAATACGTTGGTAAAGAATTAGGTGCATCTGATTATCTAAAGATTACACAGGAACATATTAACAAATTTGCAGAAGCTACGCTGGATTATCAATGGATCCATACTGATGAAGAGAGAGCAAAAGTAGAAAGTCCGTATAAGACTACTATTGCTCATGGATTTTTAAATTTATCCGTTTTACCATATTTATGGGGTCAGATTGTAGAAGTAAATAACGTAAAAATGACAGTAAATTATGGCATAGAGAACCTGAGATTCAATCAACCCGTTTTGGTCAATAGTGATGTCAGGCTCCGAGCAAGCTTGCGGTCCTTAATTGACCTCAGAGGAATTACCAAGGCTAAAATAAATGTTGCACTTGAAATATTGGATAACAAGAAGAGTGCATTGGACGCAACAATAATTTTCCTGTATCATTTCATCTGACTGACATGAAATTGATTTTCGGGTTTTTGATCTCTCTTCTTGTGACAGGTTGTTGTGTTTATCATCCACAAACTACTGATATTCCTTTGATTAAGGGGAAGAATGATCTGAGGATTGATGCAGGGATTTCGCTTATTCCCACTGTTCATGCAACGATCTCGTATGGGCTCACCAAGGCAGTTGCTCTTCAGGCATTTGGAACAATTGGATCTGATTCCAGGCAGTATTTTCAATTTGCACCAGGCCTTTATAAAGACCTTGGAAATAGAAGAGTAATGGAACTTTATGGTGGTTTTGGAACCGGATATGGAAATGCTTACAAGGATGCCCATCCCGGGAATATGTACGGTGATTATCAACTCTATTTTTTACAATATAATATTGGAAGATATGCGGTCAGGCGCGGTGAGGGTGAATTCGGTTTTGGAATAAAAACCGGATATTTCCATTCAAATTTAACTGACCGGAATTACTATGCGTTCATTTCTGAGAGCGGACCTTTTATTAAGTATAAAGAAAATAGTTTTCTGGTAGAACCGATGGTTTTTTACAGAATAGGAGGCGAAAGGGTCAAATTTACCTTAAAAGCCGGATTCTGCAAGCTTTTTAAGCTTTCTAATCCCGATAATTACATCCCGTTCATGAACCTGAATTTGGGATTCGGGATAAACTTCAGTCCTAAAATGAAGAGAGCTGAAATAAAGAATCAAGACTTCCAAAATCACGACAAACGACCAGATGGAAATTAAAATTGAACCTGGTGAAGTTTATAAAACTTTGCTTTGCTAACTTCGACTATAATTTGGAATAATATTTGCGGTTATTTGGTTATAGCTCGATTGACTATTTAAAGATTGCTTGTTATGCAAAGATATTTTCTCAGTTTCCTGCTTCTTGCAGCTCTTATCCTGGATTGCGACAGAGAGAAAAAGCCAGATTGCACTAATGTTGCCTGTACCCAGGAATTCAGAATCATAACTATTTTAATTAAACATATTCCTGATAGCAGTGCCTTTATTTTGAGCACCTATAAAGTTCTTCGGGTCACAGATAATAAGGATATTACGCATAGCAATAACAGTATTTTTGAGAACCTGGGTTATTATCCGCTTGTAGATGACACTGATAGGGATATGCTGAGAAACAGCGATGTTGAAATTGAATTTCAGGGTTATGTGGGAGATACTCTGGTGATTAAAAAACGCTTTGTTGTCACAGCAGATTGCTGCCATGTATCTCTTGTTTCGGGTGATTCAGCGTTTTATATTTAAGGGGCAGGATCCTGAAATCGCTTCCGGGATATCAGATTATAATTATCCAGGGCCAGGGACTGCCTCTCCGGAGCTAACTATTGACTTCTGATTAAGGGTCTGCACAAGTGATAGCCAAATCTTAGCAAAATTAAAAAATATGAAAAAAACATTATTCGTACTTTTAGCTTTTTGTATTGGCCTGCATTGTTTTTCACAGGAACTTGAATTCAGCAGTTCATTGAATACTTCTACAGAACAAAGGTTTCAGAATGCCTATGGTATCGGGCTTCAGTATCAACACTTTATCAGCAGTAAGTTTGAAGTGGGATTGGGCGTGCATTATAACTTTAATAATGCAGAATTTTATGAAGTTCCATGGATTGATGGTGATCCCAATTTAATCGTTACTGAGGATATTCAATCAAAGTCTAAAAGGTTTTCAATCCGGTTAAATATTCAGGGATTGCTCAAAAACAATGAAAATGCTTCAATTTCTCTCGGGCCTGAGATCAGTTATAACTATTTATGGGGACAGGATCAGATTGTTGAAAGAAGCGGCCAAACCTCAAACCGCTTCAACTTTATTCAAAATAATGGTTTAACGAAAGAAATAGGATTTGGACTGATCTCCAGGATTGAGGTCAAAAATATTTTTACTCCTCAGTTATCACTTTGCTTCACAATAAGACCCGAATTAGTTACTGATGGAATTTTCGCAAAAGGGAAACAGGTATTTTCAGGAGCAATGGGATTCACAGAATTTCAAGTTGGATTGAAATATGCATTTATAAAGCAATAACCCTAATACGTGAATACTATGAGAAAGCTATCCTTTATTATTTTCATTTTGGTCATTGTGCCATTCTATTCCTTTGGACAAAATACCATTCCGAGGATACGAGAAGTTGGTCTTAATCTCAGCGGGCCACATACTTTTGGAGTACGTTACAGATCAGGTAATGAGAACACCTTGCTAAGGCTGACTCTGTCTTCACTTGCCGGATCAAATCAAAGTTACAAGACAACCTCAGGTTCAAACAAAAACGGAGCAACAGGGATTGCGTTTAACATAGGATTCGAAAAGAGGAAACTGGTTTCAGACAATTTAACCTGTTATATTGGTTCAGATTTATTGACCTCTTATACTTCCAATACAAACGAGTCTGATAATTTATCACAAAAATCCACAACCTGGAATGTATCTGCCGGTCTTGGATTAGTTCTCGGATTTATGTATAAAATTAACAATGATATCAACCTTACAGCTGAATTACTGCCATCAATTGGCTATACTTATGGTAAATCAACAACGAACTTTAATGGTACTAAGACTGTTCAGACAAATACAGGGATCAATTATGGTTTAAGTGATACCGGAGCTAATTTAACATTGTCCTTCAGATTATAGCATTGTAGCGCGTAGCAGAATCGAACTGCTATCTTCGGATTGAGAAACCGATCTCCTAACCATTAGAGGAACGCGCCATTAAATAATTATTAATTAAATAACAAGCGCAGAACCATATTGTTAAAACAACTTCTTTGTTAACGATAAACCTGTGTTTTATATTCAGATCTGGTATGCTTGTACCGCGACGCAGCTCAAAAAAAGTATTAGCCTTAAATTCCGGCAAACGCTACAGATAGTTGTTAAATAACAACAATAAATAGCGTAATAACAACTAATAGTGTACGTATTTTTAATGATTCCCGAAATGAATCCGAATATCTTTGTAGTGTCACAAATTAAAATAAGTACCTATGTTAACTACAATGATTATTGGCAATAAAATTGCCGAAGCACGAAAGAAAATAAATATTTCCCAAGCCCAGCTTGCTCAGCGTCTATTTATCAGCTCACAGGCAGTCGGAAAGTGGGAGCGAGGAGAATCAATGCCTGACATCATTACCTTTAACCGTCTCGCGGAAATTCTGGGCGTTGACCTTAACTATTTTTCAGAAAGTATCCAATCTGCGGCTACTGAATCCGATAGCTTTCGGATGGCGACCGATGATCCTTTGGTTAAGCAATCTGCTGAATTGCCATCCGGAAAGCAGAACCTGCCTGCCGGCAAGGCAGGGAAAAAGCTTAGATGGGATATGTCACACGGGAACTGGGTAGACGCTGACTTTTCCGGGCTGAAAAACCTGCATGATAAATTCAGTTCATCAAATATGCAACGCTGCAAGTTTATCGGTTCAGATTTGTCGGGACTCCTTCTAAAAAGCAACAATGTTGACAGCTGTGACTTCTCAGGTTCCGATATCAGCACCAGCCACATTCAGAGTTCCAACTTAGTCAACAATCTATTTAAGGACTGTTCCCTGAAAGAAACTGAATTTTCAGGAAGCAAAATCGCCGGCTGTGTTTTCTCTGGCGCCAATGTTACAGGAACTGAATTTTCAGAGAGCTATATGTTGGGCTGCGATTTCTCAGGCGCCGATTTTACCGGAGCGACATTTAAATCCGGAGGCTTCCAGAAAAACCCAATAGCTAATGCAGCCTGGAAGCGTACCTCTTTTTATGCTATGTGGATTGTCGATATCGTTTTCGATGGTACGTTGGAGGACTGTTCTTTTGAACACTGCGCCTTTAAAAAGGTGACATTCCAGAATGCAACGCTTATTAACAATTTCTTTAAAATTAAAAACAAGAGTTTAAAAGGGATCCGGTTTATTGATTGCAAGGCAGATCGGATGACTTACGAATTCCTGAAAAGCGGGAAAGCAGATTTAACCGGTATCTCATTGTTAACGTAGAATAGCCGCACGCTACTTTCAAACCAGCCGGCAGGCAATGAAATATGGGTTGCCTTGCATGGTGCGTCGGAACGGAACATGGTAACAGGTAGCCTTCCTGTCAAATCTGTGACTCACCTGCAAATTTCATCCAATTACCGATAATTCATTTCAATATTGCTATCGTAGTCCTATTTTTGTATTATGATTCCTAAAACCTTTTAAAACCAGCCTGATGAAAACAATTTTCCTATCTTTTTTAGTGCTCCTGTTTTGTACTTCGATAATTGCTCAAAACAGTGTTAACCTGAAGCTGAACCTGGAGAAAAACAAAGTTTATCGTTTTAATTCTGTTTCGGAACAGACAGTTACTCAAACAATAAACGGGAATTCTCAAACCTCTGATTCCAAAATAAATAATACCATATCGATAAAAATGATCGATGCTACCGCTGATTTCATGATCACTGAAGTACGTTTTGATTCCCTGATCACCACTTCAAATGCAATGGGAAAAATATCCAGGATAAGCTCAGTCAGCGAAGGTAATATCAAGTCATCGGAAATAGCAGATGTCATGTCATGCTTCATGAACAGGTTAAGCAAGAATGCCCTGTATATTAAGATGGATTTTACAGGTAAAGTGCTTGAAGTTGTGAATGCGAAAATGCTGTCGGATTTAATTATGAAAGACACCAGTTCAATTGTTCTTACAGGTCAGTTGGCTTCAGCTGTAAAATCTCAGTTGCAAAATTTAATCAATGAAAAAACACTCAGGACAATGGTTGAAGTGTTTACCTATAATTTACCGGGCAAAGAGGTATCTGCAGGCAATGACTGGAACGTTACTCTGAAAACATCTTCAGGTGGCATGGCACTCGATGTTACAACCAACTATCATTTGGATGGAGTAAATGGGAATGTTGCAAATATTACTGCTGAGTCAGATATTAAGGCAGCTGCAAATGCAGAGCCGATTGTAGCAGGCGGTGCCAAAATAACCTATGACGACATTAAAGGATTAGGCAAATCAACCATGACAATTGATACACATACAGGATTATTAATTGAAGACTCGACTAAATCGCATACTGCAGGAAATCTGGGAATCAATGCACCGGGAATGAGTATGCAAATACCCATGGATATTAACGGCGAATCGAAGGTTATTGCATTGTAGTAACATGATATACAGGTAAAATGAGAAAATATATATTCTGGTTACTGCTGGTAACCTCTGTTACTGCCCAGGCTCAAAATATAAAGGGAATAGTATGTCTGGAAAAAGATAAATCGCCGGTTCAGTTTGCATCTGTTGGCCTGGTTCAGCTGCCTGACTCAGCCATGATTACCGGAGTTATAACATTGACGGATGGAGGTTATTTATTCGAAAAAGTTAAGCCGGGTAATTATTTTATGAGAATTAGTTTCGTTGGTTATAAAACCAATGGAAAGCAAGTCATTGTTGATGCAGCCAATGGAGAAATTGTCGTTGACACTATCTTTTTAGCTGAAACAACAGCCAGCCTGAATGAAGTAACTGTAGTAGCCGAACGGCTGAAAGGTAAAGAACTAGTGGATCGCACCGTTTACGGTGTTCCTGAAGTAATTGCCAAAAGCTCAAGCACCGGGTATGATATCTTAAAGAAGATACCACAGGTGAATGTGGATTTTCAAAATAATATAACCCTTAACGGAAGCAGTAATTTTATTATCCAGGTGGATGGCAGGCAGCGCGACAGGGAATTTCTTGCAAAACTTCTTCCAACAGATATCGAAAGCATTGAAATAATCAGCAATCCCTCCGGTAAATATGAAGGGAATATCGACGGAGTTATCAATATCATACTCAAGAAAGAAGCAAGGTATGGAATGAACGGCAATGTAGGCTTCAATATAAAACCTTTTAATAAGCCAACTACTTCGGCGAACGGGAGTCTCGATTACGCTATGGGTAAAATAACTTTTTATGTGACTGGCTTCACTTTTACGCAAAAACTGAAGATCAATTCATCGAACATTAGCCAGTTTACTACGATCGATTCCACGACAAATATGTCGGGGATTGGTGATATAAAAGTTTCCAGTTCGTCCATTAACACGGGCTTCGATTACTACATGAATGAGAAGAACAACCTCAGTTTTAATATCAGCTACAAGCCAATTTATCAGAATGTTGGTTTAACCAGCGATACATGGCTTTATAAGAACAATAATCCCCTGAACACGGTATCATCACTGACAGGTAACAATTTACGAAGTGATGAAACTTCTGTTTCACTTTTTTACAGGAAAACCTATAAAAAGCCGGTCCAGGAATTCACGGCTGAGGCTAATTATTACAGATTTAAATCAAATGAGGGAAATGACTTCACGAATACCACCTTTATTTATAATACCGATTCAACACTTAGTACTTATTCCCGGCTTGAAGACAACGTAAACGAACGGAATTATTTCTCGCTTAAATTGAATTATGTCCTCCCTTTGGGACTCTCTGCAAAAATTGAAACCGGCTATCAATTATATTATCAGCAGATGAGCTATCTGTTCAATATAAATAACCAGGAATCAACAAATCTTTTCGAATATGCTGAGTTACGTAATTCGGCTTATGGCGGCATTACCTATAATCTGAAAAAAATCGGCATGCAGGCTATGCTAAGAGTAGAAAACAGCCATATTAAAGCTGATTCGGTAACTCAGCCTAACTATTATTGTTTTTTACCTTCCGTCAATCTTCAGTATAAATTTTCAGCATCGCACAATCTGAAATTTACTTATAACCGAAGAATCAACCGGCCCGGAATTTATGATATGGATCCATATTATAAAATTGGCCAGAACTATGATATTACTCAGGGTAATCCTGATCTGAAGCCTGATTATCGTGACAGGCTGCAACTTACCTACACCTGGAACTTCGGAAGTAATTATTTTTCACCGTATATCTATAAGGAATACTTTACCAATAAGGTAGGCAGACGATATCTGGTAATTAATTCACCTGTGAACAATGAATTAACCACAATTACAAAACCATTCAATTTACTAAGCGGATATGAGACTGGCGGAGGCATAAATGCTATGCTCTGGTATGTAAACATCAATGCCCGCATCTATAAGGGACATTTCAATGAGTACAGCGGGCAATCAATTTTTATACCTGCAGTGGATTATTTCTCTTACAGCATTACCAGTTACGCATTTGCTCCTCTTGGCAAAAATAAGAAAACAACCGTTTTTACATTTATGAGTTTTAATGGAGTAAACAGGAATGCGCAAAGTAAAACGTACAGCATTCCATTTTATGGTCTGGGTTTCCAGCAACAAATAAAGGACCATAGCTTTGGAGTATTTTATTTACTTCCTTTTTCGAGGAATATTAATTTTCAGAAGACTCTAACACAGACTCCCGTCTATGATTCGCGGAATGTGATAGGATTTGATGTTTCAAATTTTATCCAGTTCAGCTATTCATATAAGTTCAACAAGGGCAAAAATGTTAAGAAGCTCGATCGCAAGATTGACGTTGAGAGTGACAGCAAGAGCCAGGCAATCGGTAGATAGTTGACTTCATTTCACAGATAGTATCGATAAAGTCATCTGCGAAATTGACTCATTGGTATAACAGATTTGAGGATGTATCTGATATTTACTCATTTTGGATAATGATTAAAAAACATCCTTATGCTTAAAAGTTACTTCAAAATCGCCTTTCGTTACTTGTGGAGAAAAAAAACGTACAGTGTACTTAATCTTGTATGCCTTACGTTCGGACTTACCTGTGCAATCATAACGGTGCTTTATATCCGAAACGTTTTCAGTTATGACAAGTTCCATAAAAACTATAACAGATTATATGCTGTTGATGCTTATGTGACCTTCTTTAACGGTGCCCGTTTTCCTAAACAATACCTCTCGGCATCACTGCCTGAGGTGCTTAAGGCGCAGGCTCCTGAAATAGAAGCTATTACCCGAATTGCTGAGCAGGATTACGCTTTCATAAATGGTAATAAATCGTTTTCAGAGAATGGACTATATGCCGATAATAACTTTTTTGACATCTTTACTTTCCCGCTTTTGAAGACCGGGAACATGAATGTTCTGGCCGATCTGAACTCAATAGTTATTTCGGAAAGAATGGCCAGGAAGTTTTTTGAAAGCGCTGATTGTATTGGTAAATCTCTTATTTTGAAGGCCGGGACCAGGAATGAAGCGTATAATGTTACAGGTGTGTTCAGTGATGTCCCCAGACAATCGGTGATGCAGTTTGACTTTGTGATCCCATTTTCAAAGTTTCTTGCTGAGAACAGCTGGGCCAGCGAAACCGGATCGACAGCTAACGAGACCTGGATCTTACTTGGCAACAATAACAACAGCAGGATTGTGGAGAACAAGATCAAAAACCTTATCAAAGATCAGGAGACAACCTTAAACCAGGAGCTTTTTCTGTTTCCGCTTAAAGAACAAATATTATACTCCTATGCAGGCGGGAAAAGGGTCTGGAAAGAAATGCAAAACATAATGATCATTGGCAGTATAGGCTTTGCTATCCTGTTGATAGCATGTTTCAATTTTATAAACCTCGCTATAGCTTTAAATTTCAGAAGATACCGCGAGGCTGGGATCAAAAAGGCAGCGGGCTCAGGCAAATCCACGATTGTCTTTCAATTCCTGGGCGAGACATTCATTATTACCCTTATAAGTCTTTTAACCGCTATCATTCTGGTCAGGGCGCTTCTTGCCGGATTCAATACCATGTTTAACTATGATATTCACATGCGGTTGCTGGATTTCAGAATGATTGCATTTTTCATTGCTATTGTATTGTTTACAGGCCTGATCTCCGGCTTGCTGCCTGCATTATATCTCGCATCATCCAACCCCCTTGATGTCCTGAAAGGAAAAATAATCAAGAGCCACAGTTACAGTGTTTTCAGACAAAGCCTTATCGTATTTCAGTTTGCCATTCCAATTGTTCTTATAATCTGTATGATGATAATTAAGACCCAGGACCGATATATGCGCAATTTCGATGTAGGTGTGGAAAAGGACAAGCTCATTATTCTGGACAACTCAATTAATATCCGGAGTCATGCCGAAAGTTTTAAAACAGATCTTCTTGCATTTCCCGGCATTGAAGCTGTAAGTTTCACAAACTGTATTCCTGCACGCGGCGCAACGGTTACGAGTGAAGTAAGCTGGGAGGGGAAAGATGCAACAGAAAAACTTCATTTCTGGTGTGTCAATTCCGATTTTGATTATAATAAAGCAGTAACGGTTAATATGGTTGAAGGAAGATTTTTTAATACTTCATTTTCTACTGACTCTGCCGGTTATCTGATCAATGATGTGGCTGCTGCTGTAATGAAAAACAAAAATCCTGTTGGCTCTGCAATCACTGTTGAAGGGCAAAAAGGAACTGTAATAGGCATTTTCAAAGATTTTCATTCAATAGATCTTGCCGGGCCAATCGTTCCTACAATTATGCGAATAAAGTCCGATGACTGCCCGACTATCCTGATAAAGTACTCGTCAGGATCGTTCCCGGCAATCGCAAACGTAATACGGGACGTTTACAGGCACTATGAACATGAAGCCACATTCCAGGCAACTTTGTACAGTGATCTTATTCCATATTCAAACCTGAGCCTTCCTTCCAGGCTGGTTGGGCTGGCTTTTATAATAGCACTATTGCTGGCCTGTATGGGCTTGTTTGGTCTTGCATCTTTCACTTCAGAAAACCGGACAAAAGAAATTGGTATCAGGAAAGCTGCCGGCGCCACAACTTCGGCGGTCATGCGCCTGTTGCTGACAAGTTATTCCAAATGGCTTGTCTTCTCCTTTCTTATTGCTGTGCCAATCGCGTTCCTGGTAGGAAAATACTTTCTGGGACGCTTTAATTTTCGTACTGCAATGCCATTGTGGGCATTTATTGCAGGGCCTCTCATTGCTGTGGCTGTAGCATTACTGACAGTCAGTTCACAGACCTGGAGAGTAGCAAGTATGAACCCGGTAAAAACACTCAGGTACGAATGAACGAGTCTGATTGAGTTTTTTAATAATAAGTTTATTTCAGGTTAATTGATTAAATTTGATATCAGATCAATAGATCAATCCTAATGACCTGAGCTATGGAGACATCAAAAACTTATGAAAACTATCCAATCCGGATCGTTATCCAGTCTAATGTTGTCTCTTTTGGCATTTATGTTATGGGATTTCTAATTACTTATCAACTGGGCTGGATTCCTGCAATTATCTATCTGGGTTTTATTGTTGCGCTTGAATTCAGATTGATCAGGTATTCCTGTACTAACTGTTATTACTGGGGTAAAACCTGCGGATTTGGTCAGGGCAGACTCAGTGCCATGTTTTTCAAAAAAGGAGACCCGTTGAAATTTTGTAATAATGTAATAACATGGAAAAATATGATCCCTGATCTATTGGTTTCGCTCATACCATTGGTTATCGGGATTATATTACTGATAATTAATTTTGAAGCACTTATGTTATTTGCGCTGGTCCTGTTAATAGCTTTAACAACAGCTGGTAATGGGTATGTGAGAGGTACTCTTACCTGCAGGTATTGTAAACAAAGAGAGCTGGGTTGTCCGGCCGACAGATTATTCAATAAAAGCAAATACTAATAAAAACGATAAGTATGAATAAGGAGAAAAATTTAAATGGACCAACTCAGCAGCGACCGTTAAGATTATGGCCAGGAGTTGTACTCGTAATATTGCAGTGGCTTATCAGATTTGGTCTTCCTGCTCTTGTACCTGATGCAATAGGCATTGGTATATTTGGCGGAATTCTTTTAGGACTGGCTGTCTTTGTATGGTGGCTTTTCTTCAGCAGGGCACCAAGGTTTGAGCGCTGGACAGCTGTGCCTCTTATGATAATCTCCCTTGTTCTGACATCACAGCTGCTCCACAAATCCATTTCAACGGCAATGATGGGGATGATGTTCCCTGTATTTTCAATCCCCGCGTTATGTCTTGTATTTGTCGTATGGGCAGTAATCAGTCGTAAGCTTTCCGATGGAGTGAGACGTGTAACTATGATCGTTGCTATACTGGTCGGGTCAGGATTCTGGGCTTTGCTGCGCACAAATGGAATGGACGGCCAGGCCCATCAGTTTTTTGCATGGCGGTGGTCGAAAACACAAGAGGAACGATTAATGGCTCAGGTCAGTGATAATCTTAATGTCATGCCCCTCGATTCCTCTGAAATGGCTAAGGAAGCTGAATGGTCGGGCTTCCGGGGAAATAACCGCGACGGCATTATCCACGGAGTTCGTATCAGGACAGACTGGACCCAATCACCGCCGGTTGAGATATGGCGCCGGCCTGTCGGACCCGGCTGTTCATCATTTGCCGTTCATGGTAAGCTGCTTTTTACCCAGGAACAGCGGGGTAACCTGGAGATGGTTTCCTGTTATAACCTCGAAACAGGCAAACCGGTGTGGTTTCATAGTGATACTACACGTTTCTGGGACTCGCATGCGGGTGCAGGTCCACGCTCGACCCCGACACTCAGTAATGGCCGGGTATATACGTTAGGTGCAACCGGAGTATTGAACGTGCTTGATGAATGGAATGGCAAAGTTATATGGTCGCGTAATGCAGCGAAAGACACTGAAGTTAAGATTCCGGGTTGGGGTTATACCAGCTCACCTGTTGTGACTGACAGTGTTGTTATAGTTGCCATTTCGGGCCAGCTGCTTGCATATGATATTGTTTCCGGTAACCGGCGCTGGTCAGATACTGACGGAGGAGATAGTTTCAGCTCTCCGCAGCTGATGACATCCGAAAATGTCAGGCAGGTTTTATTTATGAACAAATCTGGTTTAACTAGTTATTCACCAGCAGATGGCAAAATTTTATGGAAGCTCCGGTCAGGGGGTGTCCCGATTGTCCAGCCGGCCCCGATTGCAAGTAACACAATCATTTTAAGCGAGGTAAGCGAGACAGGAGGAAAAGGAATGAAACGGATTGCCATCAAAAAGGGTTCAGGCGGATGGACTGCGGAAGAACGCTGGACTTCTGCTAAATTGAGACCATACTTTAATGACTTCGTCGTTCACAAAGGATATGTATATGGTTTTGAAGGTCCTGCTCTTGCATGCATCGATATTGAGAAAGGCGATCGCAGGTGGAGAGGCGGACGCTATGGAGGACAGTTAATGCTTCTTGCCGACCAGGATCTGTTGCTGGTCCTATCGGAAAAAGGTGAACTCGCACTCGTTAATGCTGATCCCGGACAGTTCAAAGAACTCGCACATTTCCCGGCAATTAAGGGAAAAACATGGAATCACCCCGCATTGGTTGGTGATATACTTCTGGTTCGTAACAGTCAGGAAATGGCTGCATTCAGATTGACGGGACAGAACTAAAAAGACTATCATGACTCAATACTTTGTAGCACAGATCAGGATCAATGATCCTATTGAATATGAAAAGTATCTTGATAAATTTGATGAGATCTTCAGCAGATATAACGGAGTGTATCTGGCAATTGATGAATCACCGTCACTCCTTGAAGGTCATTGGGATTACACAAAATCAGTCCTGATAAAGTTTGATAGTAAACAGGATTTTGAAGACTGGTACTACTCAGATGATTATCAGAAGATCTTAAAATACAGGCTTAGCTCGTCTACGTGTGATACAATACTGGTAGAAGGGGTAGACTAAATGCAAATACCTGTAGTCTGGGTACCCTATGCTTTGGATCGAATGACAGACTTACTTTTGTCTCGCGTGTTGCTACGGTATCTTCTGAAAGCCCATGTGCTGTAAGAATATGATATGATGGGCATCAAAAACCAGATGATATAAACCGGATAGACGCAGATAAAGCTAAGAGGTATTGTAATGATAATGATCACGGGCGGATAGAGCCAGAGGCGTGACAATAACCTGATCAGATAGGGTTCGATGCTTTCATCCAGAAGGTTACCTTTATGTGAGGCATATTGCCACATTATCCATGAAGCCAGGCAAAGTAATGCCATATTGATGCCGAAAAATACAATTGCCAGAGGTTGTAGCGGAAATCTTCCCAGAACATTTGCCGATACAGGCATAAGGACAACACACATAAGAGACAGGAGATACAACCAGACGAAAATTCCATCGGTGCGAACTACATGCATCATTGTTCTTTGATGAACATCCCACTCCTGTGCGATCAATAAAAACGCAAAAACAAATACCAGCAGTTTTGGAAGAAGCATAATTATACCTCTGGCAAGTCCTGATGATTCAATGTCTGGCAGTCTTATTTCCAGGGCAAGCAGTGTCAGGGCAAAAGCAAAAATAGCATCTCCCAGGGCTTCAAGGCGGGTCAATGTAACGGCCCGGTTTCGTTTTTTATCAGTGTCATTTGAAAGAGTTCGCATGAAAAAGGTTCTGTTCAAATTGTTAAGTAATAGAGCTATATCAAAGATATAAACTTTTCTCTGCGACGACTCTCTCCTATGTGTGAAAGGTTATTCTGAATCCTTTAAACTACACAAGGGCAAACCGGAAAAGGGTAAGCAAGGTGCATAAAATAAAATTGTTTATAGGGCAACTAAGGTTTAATTTTGATGTAGTGATAAGTTGAGTCTATACAATAATGAAGTAAGCTGTTAGCCTGCAGGATTATGGAAAGACTATCCAAATATTTGATATTAATATATTCACTATTATTGATAGTAAGTTGTTCACCGACCAGAGAGGCATCATATAAAGATAGAGCAGGAGCTATGTTACTAAAACCTGAAGAATATTCACGTAATAAGCCATATAAACCTTCAAAACTAAAACAGAAGGCTCATAAAAAAGCACAAAAAAGTCTGTTAAAGCGCTCATACAAAATTAAATAAGCTGGTATTTAGCAATAAAGGAAACTTAAATATGATAACAATGAAGATAATTCCCATTGCACTGATTGCTTCCATTTTGTTACAATCTCAATTGGAGGCACAACCTGCCAAATACCTGCTGCACGAGAACTGGAAAGCAAAAAGAGCTTCTGATCTGACACTTGATGGATCGGCTATAACAGGGCCTGATTACAAGCCCGGGGGATGGTTAGATGCAGTGGTTCCGGGTACTATCCTGACAACTCTTTTACACAATAATCAGATTCCTGATCCATTCTTCGGTATGAACAATAATCTGATTCCTGACGTGTATGATACCGGAAGGGATTATTATACCTATTGGTTCTTTAATGAGTTCGAAACACCTGATATAAAGGAAGGCCAGGAGGTCTGGCTTAATTTCAGAGGTATAAATTATTTTGCCGAAATCTTCCTGAATGGCAGGAGGGTAAATACAAATGTCCATCAGGGCATGTATCTCCGGGAAAAGTACCTGATTACACCTTATCTTAATAAAGGGAAACCAAATAAACTGGCAGTATGGGTAGCACCTCCGGATCCAGTCGGGAATGCCTATACCGGACAGGGTGGTGATGGAACCATAGGCCGAAATGTAACCATGCAATGTACGGCTGGATGGGACTGGATCTGTCCAATGCGGGACAGAAATACCGGTATCTGGGACCAGGTTTGTATTGAAGTAACAGGATCAGTGGATATCAGGAATCCCTACATAGAAACAAGGGTTCCGGGAATACGAATACCCGGGGAAAAACAAGATCCGGCATATGTCATAACATCAGTTGATTTGAAAAACGTATCATCTCAAATAGTTCAGGGATCATTAAGAATTGAATTGGAAGGACGCAAAAGCGTTCTGAAAGTTAATCTTGGCCCTTTGGAGGAAAAGACTATACAATTTCCCGAATTTAAAATTGATAATCCTCTTTTATGGTGGCCAAATGGAATGGGGGAACATCCATTGTATAACGTAAAAATTGAATTTCTCTCACCGGATGGGATGATTACAGACTCGGAAGAGATCTCAACAGGCATCAGGGAGACCGGTAATTATTTTGATGAAAAAATCAAGTCACGCGTTTTTACGGTAAATGGTCAGAAAGTTTTCATCAAAGGGGGCAACTGGATCGCTTCAGATGCCTTACTCCGTTTGTCAAAAGAGAGATATGAAGCAGAAGTACGACTGCATGCTGAAATGAATATGAACATGATAAGGGTTTGGGGAGGAGGACTTACCGAAAGGCCTGAATTTTATGACGCATGTGATAAATATGGCATATTGGTATGGCAGGATCTCTGGATTTCCGGCGACTGTAACGGGGAATGGAATGACCCGACAAAAAAAGAATCTCAGGCCAGGCGTAAAGCATATCCTGATAATCATGATTTGTTTCTTGAATCAGTAACTGATCAGGTCAGAATGCTGAGGAATCATCCAAGCCTCTATTTGTGGTGCGGGGGAAATGAGACACTGCCTCCTGAAGACATCCTTAAAGCTTTAAAAGCATACATTCTGCCCCGTTTCGATCCTAAAAGATTTTTCCTTGAAATGTCAACATCCTCAATGCTGATGACTAATACTATTGGTGGTACCGGAGACGGACCTTATGGTATCAGGGAGCCTGAAAAAATTTTTACCGAAAGATCATTTCCGTTTAATCCTGAGACAGGTTCTATTGGAATTCCAAATTTTGACGGATTAAAGAAAATCATTCCGGAAGACGAAATGAGACCGCCTCAGTCCTCCCGGGCATCAGGATCCTGGTTGTATCATAAGTATTTACCATTGAATGATTTTCCTGACCGTTACGGGAAAGTAAAGGACATCCGTGACTTTTGTTTAAAGGCCCAGATAGTCAGCTATGAGCAATACAGGGCCCTTCAGGAAGGATTCAATTATAAAATGTGGGACTGGTATGCTGGTATGCTGGTTTGGAAAAATCAAAATCCATGGACTGCACTTCGTGGATTCTTTTATGATTATTATCTGGATTACACCGGAAGCTATTTTGGATATAAACATGGTGCAATGCCTGTTCACATTCAATTCAACTTAAATGATTCAGTGATATGTGTTGTAAATCAGACTGCAAACAGAGTCAGCTATACTGCAATTAGGAGGTTATATGATATACATGGGAAATTGCTTTCCGAACAGAAAGATCCTGTCAGCCTGGATGCACACAATGTGATCTTATTGAATAAGATAGTGCTGCCCAAAGGTAACGATGCGATTTATTTTCTCAGGTTAGAGCTGATTGATCGCGATAAGTTAGTGGATGAGAACTTGTACTGGCTTTCTAATAAAATTCATTCGTATGAAAAACTGAATGATCTGGAGAAAGTGGTCGTTAAGGCTGCTGTTAAAAAGAGCGATGATGATCACTCAGTAATTGTAATTTCAAATCCGGGCGATGAAACAGCCTTTTTCATCAGGCTAAAAATAATAAATTCAAAAAATGAACTGGTTTTGCCCTCTTTTTTTACAGATAATTATTTCACATTATTGCCGGGCGATGAAAAACAGATTGGAGTTGATTTTGCAGAAAGTATGAACCGAAGCAGCCGGGATGAACAAAAACTGGTTGTCGAGGGATGGAATATGCTTCCGATAGAAATAAAATTCTGAATTAATATCGCAAAATATAAATGTTAGCCAGAGACTCGGGAATGCCCGCTCATGCTCTCACGTTACCCTCTGAAGTTTTAGTGTTGGAGGAGCAAAAGAACCGACCGAAGGGAGCTCGCCGAAGGCAAATGAACATATTTCTAGAAAAATGAAAGAGGTTGCCCTTTTGAGACATCCTCTTCCTTTTCT
>CAWBQN010000007.1:0-45986 GCA_963791065.1 uncultured Bacteroidales bacterium | reverse complement strand
TCGACAAGACAGAAAAAAGTATCGCGTTTAATACAGAAAGAGCTGGCCGATATCTTTCTTAAAAGAGGAAACGAATTCGCTCACGGTAAATTAGTTTCGATAACAAGAGTAAGTGTCAGTCCCGATCTCTCCTTTGCTAAAGTCTATATAAGTATTTTCCCTGCGACAAATCAGGATGATATTTTGAAAGCAATTCAGGAACACAGCTCAAAGATAAGATTTGACCTTGGTAATAAAGTCAGAACACAGCTACGGATTGTACCTGATATCGCCTTCCATATTGATGATAGCCTTGACTATATAGATAAAATAGATAAGTTGCTGAAATCCTGAGATATATGCAGTACGAGCCAATAAAAAGATCTCTCGGCAGATTTTTCACACGGATCACTGTTTCTGAGAAAAACACTATATTTTCTTCTGGACCTTCTGCTGCTTCGTACCTGGCATGTGAAAAAAGCATTAAGGAAAATTGCACGACAATTTCCAGAAGAAGCATTTGTTTTGGATGCCGGTTCAGGATTCGGACAATACTCCTGGCGGATGAGCAAAATGAACAGTCATTGGAAAATTAATGCCATTGATATCAACAAGGAACAAATTGTCGACTGTAATATATTTTTCGGAAAAACCGGATTATCTGACAGGGTTTCTTTCAGTGAGTGTGATCTGACTACTCTGGATGACAGGGATTGTTATGACATAATTCTTTCGGTGGATGTTATGGAGCATATTGAGAAATGATGTTCTTGTATTCGGGAAATTCCATAAATCACTTAGAAACGATGGCATACTGCTGATATCCACTCCTTCAGATAAAGGCGGCTCAGATGTGCATGGTGACAATAAGGAATCTTTCATAGATGAACATGTAAGAGACGGATACAGTATCCAGGATATTCATGAAAAACTTGCATCTGCAGGATTCAGCTCAGTTGAGACAGTATACACCTATGGAAAACCAGGGAATATCTCGTGGCGGTTATCGATGAAATATCCGATAAAGATGCTGAATATCTCTTATCTTTTTTTTCTGATTCTCCCGTTTTATTATCTGATCTGCTTCCCTGTTTCAGTTGTTCTTAACATTTTTGATCTCTGTTTAACTCATAAAACCGGAACCGGATTACTGGTTACGGCCAGAAAACAAGAATAGTGAAGCTCTCATTATACATAGCAAAACGATATCTGTTCGCTAAAAAATCGCGGAATGCAATAAACATTATTTCAGCTGTTTCAGTAGCCGGTGTTGCAGTTGGCACAATGGCTCTTATAATTATACTCTCTGTCTTTAATGGTCTTGAAACAATGGTAAGTGCTATCTTCAACACCTTTGATCCGGATATTAAAATTACTGCGAGCGAGGGAAAAACATTTATTCCCGATACTGAGCGACTGAAACAACTTGCAAAAGTTGATGGATTATGCTGCTACTCACTTACTATTGAAGACAATGCCCTGCTGAAATATGGTTCACGGCAGACTATTGCTACTATAAAGGGTGTGGATGACAATTATTCAATGGTTTCAAGTATTGACAGCTCCATGTGGGAGGGGGAATTTGCATTGAGAAACGAAAAGGGACGGCCGTATGCAATTCCAGGTATCGGAGTGGCTCAAAATCTGGGAATCAGGATAAATTTTATAACACCGCTGGAAATAATTTTCCCGAGGAAAACCGGCAGCAATACTAATTTTAGTGCTGAAAACTCATTAAACCATAAGTTCATTTTCCCCTCCGGGATCTTTGAAGTTGAAAAGGAGTACGATTCGAAGTATGTTTATATCCCTTTGGAATTTGCTCGTGAGCTTACAGAAACCGACAAGGGAGTCAGTACCATTGAAATAAAATTCAAAAAACAAGCCGATCCTGAAACCGTTCAAAAAGATATAGCAAAGATTTTTGGAAAAGGCTTTAAAGTCCAGAACCGGTATCAGCAACAGGCCATTTTTTATAAGGTAATGCAATCCGAAAGGCTTGCAATATTCTTCATTCTTACTCTTATACTTATTATTGCTTCATTCAATATTATAGGATCCCTGACTATGCTAATAATCGAAAAAGAGCGTGATATTGAAATACTTAAGAGTCTGGGTGCTGACAATAACCTTATCAGGAAAATCTTCATCTTTGAAGGGTGGCTTATCTCGATAATCGGTGCATTTTCAGGAATTATCCTGGGATTTGTTGTCTGCTGGCTTCAGCAGACTTACGGATTTGTCAAGCTCAACAGTCAGTCACTAATCATGGACTCCTATCCTGTTGTATTGAAGATGAAGGATTTTATTATAGTACCGGCAACTGTCCTGTTAATTGGATATTGGGCCGCATGGTATCCTGTCAGGTTTCTCACAAAAAAATACCTTAACAGGGAGGTTTGATAATCAATTATTATATTTACGAATATCCTGTTCTGAAAATTTTGGATGAGAAAAACACTTAACGTTAAAGTACTATGACCAGGTTTGCTTTTCTCATATTGATCTCAATTTCATTAATGACCGGATCTTGTTCCAGCAGAAAAACAAAGCTGGACAAAAATAAGCTGATCCCTGAGAAAGAGCTTATTTCATTACTGACCGATATTCATCTGACAAACGGACTTCTAAGCCTGCCGGGTATAAATGGTTGGGCATCACGTCTTGATTCAATTTCCATCTATTATCAGGTTATAGAAAAACATGGGTATACTAAAGAAATGATGGACAGAACTATGAAGTACTATTTTTTGAAAAGGCCTAAAAGACTTAACAAGATTTATGATCAGGTTCTCGGCAGGTTAAGTGAGATGGAATCACGTGTTGATATTGAATCAAAAATACAACAGGAACGGGCCTTGAACCTGTGGCGGGGAAAAGATTTTTATTCAATTCCTTCCCTATCTGGAAACGACTCGACTTCATTTGATGTAACTCTCTATAAAAGTGGCAATTATACTCTATCGTTTACAGTCATCCTGTTTCCTGATGACGAGTCCCTGAACCCACGAGCTATAATGACCACAAGCTACCCTGATAGTACAGATACAGGAAATAAACAAATCCTAAAATCAATTTACTACATAAAAGATGGCCGGCAACATACCTACAGTATGACAACTCCTGTATTTAAGAGTGCCCTTCGACACTTAAAAGGCTGTTTTTACGAATTTGATAACAATCCTTATAACCTTGAGAAACATATCTTCATAGAAAATATTTCAATTACTTTTAATCCGGGAGCGAAATGAAACGCTTTGCCGCCCAGTATGTCTTTACAAATTCCGGTCCCCCTCTTAAAAGAGCAGTGATTACCACGGAAGATGACGGCGAAATAATCAATATCGAAGATACATCAGGTGATCTTAAAGAAAAGCACTCCACAGAGTTTTATAATGGGATCATTGTTCCTGGTTTTGTCAATTGTCATTGCCACCTGGAACTGTCTCACATGAAAGGATCTATAAAAGAAGGAACAGGACTGGGAGAATTTATTGAACAGGTCAGAACCGCAAGGAAGGCTAACACAGTAAGCATTCTCTCTTCCGCATATTCTGCTGATAATTACATGTTTAATAATGGAATAGTTTTATGTGCCGATATCTGCAATACTTCAGATTCCTTCACGATAAAAAAAGAAAGCAGGATCAGGTATGTTAATCTGCTTGAAGTTTTCGGTCTCGACCCTGATAAAGCTGTAAAACGGATTGACGAGATAACTGTTATTGCCGAAAAAGCAAAGGATATGGACCTTCCATTCTCAATTGTACCCCATTCTGCTTATTCATTATCGCTCACTCTTTTTCGGCTCCTGAGAGATAAAAGTTTAAATAACAAGGTAACTTCCATTCACTTCATGGAAACTGCCGGTGAAGAAAATTTCCTCAAAAACCGGACCGGCGCATTAATGACCTCTTACAAACGATCGGAATTGCTGCCTGCCCGGCTGGAAACTCCTGAATGTCACGCTTCTGTAATCCTTGAGGAAGTAACAAAGTCAGGAAATCTGATACTTATACATAATACTTTTGCTGACAGAAAAACTGTCAGACTGGTCAGTGAAAGAGTGAATTTATTCTGGTGCCTGTGCCCTAACTCAAATCTCTATATTGAAAATAAGATTCCCCCGGTGAATATGTTAATCAGGGAAGGATGTGAATTGGTTATCGGAACCGATAGCCTTGCTTCAAATACTGAACTCAGCATTCTGGCCGAGCTTAAAACACTTCAGATTAATTTCCCTGAAACATCCATCGGCGATCTTGTTTTATGGGCTACAATGAACGGTGCAAAGGCATTGGGAGAAGAGAAACAATTTGGAAGCATTGAAACCGGCAAAAAGCCTGGTCTTCTTCTCCTTCAGAATGTCGACCTGCAAAACATGAAGTTACTGCCCGACAGTTTTGTGACAAGACTGATATAGTGAATTTTTCTCTGTGGTTCTCTGTGGTCCCGATAGTTATCGGGACTCCGTGTCCCTCTGTGTAACTAAAAATAAGAACTTACACAGAGTTGCACAGAGAAGCACAGAGTTCACAGAGAATTATGTTAATTTTGAAGCCTGGTAAAAGGAAACTATAATGGCTACATTTCTTATTTGATGAGATAGTATTCGGACCGGTTAAAAGCAGACGCCTGGGAGTTTCGCTTGGAATAAACTTATTACCGACCAACAAAAAGATCTGCAATTTCAATTGCATTTACTGTGAATGCGGATGGACCCAGTCTTCTGAACTTTCCGGCAATAGCCTGCCCAGCCGGGAAAATGTTTATATTGCTCTTGAGCAAAAACTTTCAGAGCTCAAACAATTAAATCTCATTCCTGATGTGATAACTTATGCCGGAAACGGTGAACCCACTCTTCATCCTGCATTCCCCGGGATAATTGATGATAGCATAACCCTGAGAGACATGTACGTTCCCGATGCCAGAATCGCCGTTTTATCTAATGCAACTACAATTTCAAATCCACTTGTAAAGGCAGCGCTCCTAAAAACCGATATGAACATCCTAAAGCTCGACTCTGCATTTGATTCCACTATTAAAATTCATAATCAGCCAAAAATTAACCTGAGTGCTGAGCAGCTGATAAATAATCTCATCGGATTTAATGGGAACGTAATTATCCAGACTCTTTTCCTGCGAGGCACGTACAATGGAATAACAATTGATAATACAACTGATATTGAAATTAAAGCGTGGCTGAAAGCAATTGAAAGGATAAATCCCACTGAAGTAATGATTTACACCATATCGAGGGATATACCGGAAGGGGCACAATTAAGAAAAGTACCGCTTTCTGAGCTAAAAAGAATTGCGGCTCTGGTAAATTCGATTGGTATTAGAACACAGGTTTCCGGTTAGGATTGAATCAAAGTTACAACATACTTATCTGTCCGCTGGAGTGGGGTTTAGGCCATGCCGCACGGATGATCCCGGTAGCCAGAAGGCTCCTGGAAATGAATAATAAGGTCTTTATTGCTTCAGGAAACGAGCATTTATCACTCTTCCGCAATGAATTACCCGGATTATCTTTTATCAAATTCCCGGGCTTCAAACCCGGTTATTCCCGATTCCTCCCGCAATATTTCTATCTCCTGTTTAAAATCCCTTTGCTTTTTTATCATATAATTCTGGAGCACCATAAGATAAAAAAAATCATAAAGGAACATGATATTGATATACTTATCAGCGATAACCGTTTCGGGTTATGGAACACTGAAATTACTTCTGTGTATGTGACACATATGCCCCTTATCCCATTACCAAAAGCTGTGCAATTCATGGAATCCATTGGGGTGATATTGCATAGACTGATCATTAAAAAATATTCTTTTTGTTTTATTCCCGACTTACCCGGAGATCTGAATCTTTCAGGCAGATTATCGCATGGCATCAAATTACCTGACAATATCAGGTACATAGGAATCTTATCCAGGTTCGCAGGCAGTGATCAATCACACGATGAGATTCATGTTAATTTTCAACACAACACAGTGATTCTTTCTGGACCGGAGCCTCAGCGGGAGATCCTTAAACAAAAACTCATATCAGTTCTGAAAGACCAGGATCCGCCTACAGTTATATTTGAAGGAAAGCCCGGTACTTCAGTAGAGACCGGCAGGAAAGGGAACATTATATTTTATAGCCATCTTCCCTCGTCCCGGATGAAAGAGATTTTATCGGGCAGTAAATACATAATAGCCAGATCGGGCTACTCTACACTAATGGAGCTAGTGAGTGTGAACTGTACTGCGTTGATCGTTCCTACTCCCGGTCAAACTGAACAGGAATATCTGGCTGAATACCTCTCTGAGAAGGGATGGTTTCACACCATTGCTCAGAATAAGATAAAGCCCGGAATTTTGCTACCCCCGGCAAAAAGTGTCAGCAAGGAAAAAATGAATATACAAAGCAGTATCCTCTTAACCGAGGCGTTAAATGAGATGTTAGAAAAGCATCATAAAAAGAGTCAATCCAAAAAAACCGGCTGACAATCCGATCCACACCTGTTGCGGGTTATGCAAATTAAGCTGCAGCCTGGAAGAAAGGATCAATCCTCCTGCAATTATTGCAGAAATCAGATACCAGTCTAACGGAGTCAGCATTTTTAAGGATAGAACAAATACCAGGCCTATAATTGCTCCGGCTCCGATTGAGTGAAGTGATATCTTCCACCAGAAATTTATTAAAGTAGCTGTCAGTGAAAGAAAAGCGGCTGAAAAAACAAATTCTTTAAGAAACAGAGGTAATGGGAACTTTAATATTATATATGATGTGGTACAATAGAGAACAGTTGTAATAATGAGGGGAATGTTTCTTTCTTTTCTATCGCTGATGGACCATGAGGTGATAATTTTCCTGTTATGGAAGAAAGGCATTAAAGAAAGGGGTAACAAAACATTATTAACCAGCATTATAAGAAGCAATAATTTTTTGATGTTAAAAGGAAGATAACCCAACAGGGTTGGCGCGGAGAAAATAATAGCCATTCCATAAAGTGGCATCAGCAGCGGATGAAAAACGACAGTTATTATTCTGGCAAGTATATCGGGATAATTTTTTAATTTGTCAGTTGCCATAAGTCTGATGTTAACAATTATTTTTACTATAACAATCAATATTTAAAGTATCCTTTTACACTTTAAATTTCCCTTCTCAGCCTGGCAACCGGGATATTTAGTTGTTCCCTGTATTTCGCTACGGTCCGTCGTGCTATCTGGTATCCTTTTTCCTGAAGGATATCAGTGAGACTTTCATCTGTAAGAGGCTTTCTTTTTTCTTCATTTTCTATACAGTCCTGGAGGATCCGTTTTATTTCTCTGGTCGATACTTCCTCACCGCTATCCGTTTGAAGTCCTTCTGAAAAGAAGAACTTCAATGGGAATATCCCAAAATGTGTCTGAACAAATTTGCTGTTTGCAACTCTTGATACTGTGGAAATATCGAGACCTGTCATCTCAGCAACATCTTTCAGGATCATGGGTTTTAATTTTGTTTCATCACCGTCAATGAAGTACTCCTGCTGATATTCGAGAATAGCATTCATTGTAAGAAGAAGAGTATTTTGCCGTTGTTTGATAGCGTCGATAAACCATTTAGCTGAATCGATTTTCTGCTTAACAAAAAGCACCGCATCTTTCATCTCTTTTTTCTGACTCTTATCCTTGCTGTAAGAATGCAGCATTTCGCTATAGGCTGAGCTCAGTCTGAGTTCAGGCAGGTTTTTCGAATTAAGATGAAGATCGAAACCGTCTTCAGAAAACTCAAGTATGAAATCGGGAATTATTGGCTGTGAAGTTTTATTAAAAGGATCACTGTATACTCCTCCCGGTTTTGGGTTAAGTTTTAAGATCTCCTCGATGGCTGCCTTAAGTTCATTTTCCGTTATGCCGAGCCGGGAAATTATTTTATCGTAATGTCTCTTTGTAAATTCCTCAAAATTTTGATCGAGTATAGTGTGTGCCAGCTTCATGGATGGTTGCGATTTGTCTCGCTTTTCAAGCTGCAACAGCAGGCATTCCCTGAGGTTTCTTGCCCCGACTCCTGCAGGTTCAAGATCCTGAATAATCTTAAGGACCTCTTCCAGCTCATCTTCAGTTGTTTCGACATTCTGCAGGAAAGCAAGATCATCGACAATGTTTATAAGTTCTCTTCTCAGGTATCCGTCTTCGTCGATATTTCCAAGAATGTATTCACCGAGAATTTTCTGTTTCTCAGTAAGATCCCTCAGGCTGAGTTGCGATTCGAGATGCTCCTGAAATGAAATTCCAACAGAAAATGGTATTTCTGTTCTTTTTTCTTCGTCCTTGCTATAGTTTTTTGCCTGCAGGCGGTAATCAGGGATGTCATCCTCTTCAATATAATCATCGAGAGTGAACTCTTCCTGGTCCTTATCATTTTCTTCAAATTGCTCCTCTTCCTGTTCACCGGGGATCTCTTCTTCCTCTGTCCCTTCCTCAAGGGCAGGATTTTCTTCCAGCTCTTTTTTGATACGCTGTTCAATCTGCAAAGTAGGAACTTCCAGCAGCTTGATCATCTGGATCTGCTGTGGTGAAAGTTTCTGAAGCAATTTCTGCTGTAACCTTTGCCTTAACATGTGTTCTCCTATAATTGCGTTTCAGCGAATCCTCTTTTAAAATTCAGCGTTTTTTGGTGTTCTGGGAAATGGGATCACATCCCTTATATTTGACATTCCTGTAACAAACAATATTAACCTTTCAAATCCAAGTCCGAACCCGCTGTGAGGTGCAGAGCCGAATTTTCTGGTATCGAGGTACCACCAGAAATCTTTCTCCCTCAACTTCAATTCTTTAATACGCGAAAGCAACCGTTCATATTGCTCTTCTCTCTGCGATCCGCCAATTATTTCACCGATCCCCGGGAACAAAACATCCATTGCTCTCACAGTCTTGCCATCATCGTTCTGTTTCATGTAAAATGCCTTAATTTCTTTAGGATAATCGGTAAGTATCACAGGTCTTTTGAAATGTTCTTCGACCAGATATCTTTCATGTTCAGCCTGCAGATCACGGCCCCAGCCAACCTGGTATTCCCATTTCTTCCCTGAAGAAGTAAGGATTGATACCGCTTCTGTATACGTTATTCTGACAAATTCATTCTCAACTACAAATTTTAGCCTGTCAAGAAGTGCCTTATCAATCATATTGTTAAGGAATTCCAGATCTTCAGAGCAATTATCAAGAGCATACCTGATAAGATATTTAACAAAGTCTTCTGCAAGATCCATATTATCAGTCAGGTCGTAGAACGCCATCTCAGGTTCTATCATCCAGAATTCGGCAAGATGCCGGGGAGTATTTGAGTTTTCAGCTCTGAATGTTGGTCCGAAAGTATAGATATCTCCCAAAGAAAGAGCGCCAAGCTCTCCTTCAAGCTGCCCTGAAACTGTAAGGTTTGTCTGTTTGCCAAAAAAATCGTTACTGTAATCAACTGACCCATCTGCATTACGAGGCATGTTCAGGAAATCCATAGTTGTAACCTGGAACATCTCTCCGGCTCCTTCCGCATCGCTTCCTGTAATAATTGGGGTATGAAGATAGAAGAATCCTTTATCATTAAAGTATTTGTGAATGGCAAAAGCCATTGCATGTCTTATCCTGAATACAGCACCAAACGTATTGGTCCTGAACCGCAGATGGGCATTCTCCCTTAAAAATTCCATTGAATGTCCTTTCTTCTGCAAAGGATAAGTCTCAGCATCACTTTTTCCGTAAAGTTCAATGGAAGCAGCGCTGATCTCAATATTCTGACCCTGTCCCTGCGACTCAACAACCTTACCTGTAACAGCAATGCAGGCTCCGGTTGTGATCTCTTTCAGAAGATTCTCATCAAATGATGCAGTTTCCGCAACTATCTGGATATTGTTTATAGTCGAACCGTCATTCAAAGCAATAAAGAGAATATTTTTGTTTCCCCTCTTTGTCCTTACCCATCCCTTACCAGAACATCTGATCCAGAACCGGATTTGAGAGCAGGTTTTTTACCTTAATTCTTTTCTTCATGAACAATTAATATAAAAAAACAGATGTGTAAAAATAATAAATAGTTAGTCGCAAAGGTAGAAGAGACCGGCATTATTTTGAATTCGTAAAATGACAGCTCACTTTTCGGTAACCTGAACCTTCTTCCTTCATCTCTTTATGGCATTATTTTTGTCGATAGTACGTTCTTATTCAATTTATTTGACCTGAAATTATAATATTTGCCCTATATAAGAGTTTTATATTAAATATCCTTTCAGATTATTTTTTGACTGTTCAATATAGAGTTAAGACCTGCTGCAATAGGAAATTCAGGAATATAATCATTTTGAATAACTTATTGTTAACTGGTTGATTTAAGAATGTTTAGAGTGCAATCATATATTGGTTTGAAAATTGGTAAAATCTGAATAACTTTGGATAAGAAATCGTAAACAATCAGGAATTATGGAAGAGAATAAGAAAATTATAGTTGTCCCATGGGATTTTTCTCATGTTGCAGAGCACGCTCTGGCACATGCAGTAAAGATTAGCCGAATGGTAAACAATGATATATGCCTTTTGCATATTGTGGATACTGGCATAAATCCTAAAGCCTATGCAGAGGTAACCAACCATTTAAAACGCCTGGTTGAAGAGAACAGCAAAAAATATAATGTCCCGATTATTTACCATGTTTCAAAGGGAAGCATTTTTACTTCAATTGCGGAATATGTCAACGAGAAGGAAGCCAGCCTGGTTGTTATGGGTACTCATGGGATGAAAGGAATGCAAAAACTTACAGGCAGCTGGGCTTTAAAGGTAATCGTAAAATCAAAGATACCTTTCATTGTTGTTCAGGATCCTCCTGCTGATCAGGAGAGATATCACAATATTGTATTCCCCGTTGATTTCAGGAGCGAGAATAAGAATAAGATAAAAATGGCCATTTTTATGGGGAAATACTTTGAGTCAAAGATCCATATGCTTGTTTCCGCTACCAGCGATAAAAGTCTGTTAAAAAAGACCAAAATGAATTTAAATTTTGCTGTCAAATACCTGATACAAAATAATATAGAGTATGAGATCCACGACATGCAAAAAGGAAAGATGGCTGAACAGACAATTGATTTTGCACAAAAAATAAATGCCGATCTGATACTGATTGTGACCACCAAGAATATAACATTTGCCGATTACATGGTTGGAGCTTCGGAACAAAATATTATTGCCAACAGCTCGAAAATTCCTGTCTGCTGTGTAAATCCCATGGCATCGTTTGCAAGTGTAGGACAATTCATGGGTGGCTGGGGAACTAAAAGAGTCCCCTTTCATTATCTTTGCAACAGGTAATGAAAGAACAATAGTCAGGTTATGTCTATCTCAGTTAAGGGGGTTACAAAGTTCTATGGCGATCAAAAAGCGCTCGATAATATATCATTCGAAGTAAAAACCGGTGAGATCGTTGGATTTATTGGTCCGAATGGTGCCGGTAAATCCACAATGATGAAGATCATTACCGGCTTCATTCCTGCATCTTCAGGAATGGTAAGCGTTAATGGCCTGGCAGTTGATGCAGATAATCTCGAAGTCAAAAAGCAAATAGGTTATCTTCCTGAGAACAATCCTCTGTATCCTGATATGTATGTCAGGGAATATCTCGGTTTCGTAGCCTCAATTTATAAAACAGGTTTATCAGGGAAAAAGCTGACAGATAATATTGTTCAGTTAACCGGACTTGTACCCGAGCAGAACAAAAAGATCGGCTCACTTTCCAAAGGGTTCAGGCAAAGAGTAGGTCTGGCACAGGCTCTGATACATAATCCTGCTGTACTGATACTTGATGAGGCAACAACCGGACTTGATCCAAATCAGATCGTAGAGATACGAAATCTCATAAAAGAGACCGGAAAGGAAAAAACGGTGATGCTTTCAACGCATATTATGCAGGAGGTTGAAGCCATATGCGACAGAGTAATAATCATCGATAAAGGGATAATAGTTGCCGATGAAGAGAAGAGTAATATTTATTCCAAAATTAAACGGCGTAAACAGGTAATCCAGGTTGAATTCGATAAAGATACTCCGGACTCATTACTGGCAGAAATTGAAAATGTCAGCACTGTAAAAAAAATCAGGGACAATATCTGGGTTATCGAGGCTGAAGGCGATGAGGATATACGTCCCTCCGTATTCAATTTTGCAGTAAAAAATAATCTTACCGTTCTCTCACTGAATAAACAGGAAAGTAATCTTGAAGAGGTTTTCAGACATCTGACTAACGGATAAAATGCTTAAAAAAGGAACGCAAAGCATGCAAAGACAACCTTTTCAAATAATCTTTGCGATCTACTATATAACTTACTTCTCCAAGCTTTGAAATTGATTTTCTTCGTTCACCCCGGCCCCAAGGGGAGCGAAGAAAATCAATTTACTCCCCTTGGGGATGGGGTAAATAAATTGATTTTCGAGCCATGGGTATGAATATTCTCTGTCTATCTCATTATTGCTTTAAGAGTTATTAAACTTGAAGTTCCTATATTTGATAGGCGAGGAACTTTGAGTAAATCTTTACGTTTCGATAGCTATCGGAATCTGTGGTAAGGATTTTGTTTTACTGATTTTTTTTTGTTGCTTTGTACCGTAATAATTTAGTGGAAAGATTTGAGCTGATTGCAACCACAGGAAAAAAATGCTAAACCGCGGTCAATTCCTATTTAAAATCAACCAATCTTCCAACCTTTTGTTTAACAATGAATTAAATATATAATTATGGGATATCTATTTACTTCCGAATCAGTTTCAGAAGGCCACCCCGATAAGGTAGCTGATCAAATATCAGATTCTTTGCTTGACGAATTCCTGCGCTGGGACCCTGAATCAAAAGTCGCCTGCGAGACATTTGTAACCACCGGCCTGGTAGTCTGTGGCGGAGAAGTCCGCACCACTGGCTGGGTTGATCATCAGGAAAGTGCCAGAGGTGTAATACGCAATATAGGATATACAAAAGCCGAATATCGTTTCGATTGTGATTCCTGCGGTGTTATTTCTACAATTCATGAACAATCACCCGACATAAACCAGGGAGTTGTTCGTGATAAACCAGAAGATCAGGGAGCAGGCGACCAGGGAATGATGTTCGGCTATGCCTGCAGGGAAATGGATAATTATATGCCATTAACCATTGAACTGGCACACAGGCTTCTCCAGGAACTGGCAGCAATCAGACATGAAGGGAAACAGATGAAATATCTGAGACCCGACAGTAAATCTCAGGTTACAGTTGAGTATGATGATACAAACAAACCGGTAAGGATCGACACAATAGTTATCAGCACCCAGCATGATGAATTTATTATGCCAAAGGATAAATCACCTAAATCTGAACTGGCTGCTGAAAAAGCTATGCAACTGAAGATCAAGGAAGATCTTGAAAAAATCCTCATTCCAAGGGTTAAGAAATCACTTCCTGCAAGGATCCAGAAACTTTTTAACGATCACTATGATCTGCTGGTCAATCCCACAGGTAAATTTGTCATCGGAGGTCCCCACGGGGATACAGGCCTGACTGGCCGTAAAATTATTGTTGACACATATGGCGGCCATGGGGCTCATGGCGGTGGTGCATTCTCAGGGAAGGACTCATCTAAAGTTGACAGATCAGCTGCCTATGCTGCGCGGCATATTGCCAAAAACCTGGTTGCTGCAGGTGTATGTGACCAGGCATTAATTCAGGTAGCCTACGCTATTGGTGTAGCTAAGCCGGTCGGCTTGTTCATCAATACATATGGCACAGCGAAGGTGAAAGATAAAAAAGGTTTCGTACTGCACGATGGAGAGATTGCACAGACCGTCAACAAGCTTTTCGATATGCGTCCCTATTCAATTGTCCAGCGTTTTGGCCTTAAAAATCCCGTTTTCCTGCCAACTGCAACATATGGTCATTTTGGACGTGACAGCTATTCCAAAACAGTTGAGGTTTATTATGAAGTTCCCGGAAGCAAATCAAAAAGTCTGAACGGTAACGGGAAAAAGGCTTATCAGAAAAAGGTTGAGTTCTTTGCCTGGGAAAAACTGGATTATGTTGATAAGATAAAGAAGGCTTTTAAAATATAATAACATTAATTCTTCCTTAATTCAATGTACTCACCCCCCAAACCCCCTCTCTAATTCTAGAGAGGGGGAGCGTAATACACTGAATGTATGAACGTTCCCCCTCTTTACGAAGTAGAGAGGGGAAAAAAAGGGGGTGAGTTCATTCAGAACGACGCCTTCACTATCCTGGCGATATTATCCGACCTTCCAAGAGTATAATAATGGATACCCGGGACACCCATCTTAATTAATTCCTTTGACTGTGCAACAGCCCATTCTATCCCTGCTTCTCTCGCTTCACAATCATTTTTGCAATTCTTTACTGCAGTAAACAGATCATTAGGCAAGTCAATATGAAATGTCTGCGGAAGCAGTTTAATATCATTCAAAGCTGAGATTGGCTTAATACCCGGAATTATCGGAACCGTTATGCCTATCTTCCTGCATTCATCCCTGAATCTGCAGAATCTGTTATTATCAAAAAACATCTGGGTAACAATATAGCTGGCTCCTGCATCGACTTTCCGCTTAAGGTTCTCCAGATCGACCTGCCGGTTAGCAGCTTCAAAATGCTTCTCAGGATAACCTGCAACTCCGATGCAAAAATTTGTCGGATCAGCATTTTCAAGATTATCCTCAAGATATTTACCCTTATTCATGTCAACGATCTGCTGCACAAGCTCATAAGTGTGAGCATGACCACCTTTCTCAGGGATGAATGAACGGCTTCCTTTTTGCGGATCTCCCCGTAAAGCCAGGACGTCATCGATCCCCAGGAACCGCATCTCGATAAGTACATTTTCGGTCTCCTCTTTTGTAAAACCTCCGCAAAGAACATGCGGAACAACAAGTATGTTGTACTTATACTTAACTGCGGCAGCAAGTGCAAATGTCCCGGGACGGAGACGTACCACCCTCTTCTCGAGGAGGCCGTCGGGACGTTCCCTCAAAATGGTTTCATTCCGGTGCGAGGTGAAATTTATATATGCAGGTTCATATTTAATAAGCCTGTCAATTGCTGCATAAGTTCTCTCAATGCTGTGCCCTTTGAGAGGAGGAAGAAGTTCAAATGTAAATAGTGGTCCTTTTGCGTTATTAATCTTATCTATTACGTTCATCTCAAAGCGTATATCATAAATTTGGAGAGAGCCATTTTGCAGCTTCATCTTTGGTAAAATTCTTCCTTTTGGCATAATCATTCAACTGGTCGGAGCCTATCTTCCCAATATTAAAATATGTTGATCCGGGATGCGAGAAAATATACCCGCTCACAGATGCCGGCGGGATCATTGCAAAGTTTTCTGTAAGTGCGGCACCAATTGCTTTTTCAGCTCCCAGAAGGTCAAAGATAACTTGTTTTTCAGTATGATCGGGGCAGGCAGGGTATCCGGGAGCCGGTCGTATCCCTTTGTACTTCACTCTGAGTAAATCATCGATTTTGAGATCTTCATCTTTTGCATAACCCCAGTATTCCTTCCTGATCATTTCATGGAGCCATTCAGCTGCAGCTTCAGCAATCCGGTCGCTGAGTATCCTGATCATTATCGTAGCATAATCATCCTCTTTATACTTATCAAATTTTTCATTATCAATTGCTGCTGTAACAACAAAAGCTCCTAATCCAATCATTCAATCCTGTACTCTCAGGAGCAATATAATCGGAAAGTGACAGATTGGGAACACCTTTCTCTTTGGGCTCCTGGTTCCTCAGGAACCTGAAAACCGATTTTACTTTCTTCCGGCCTTTATCTGAAAAGACTTTAACATCATCGCCATCAGAGGCAGCAGGAAACAATCCAAAAACAGCTTTTGATGTCAGGATTTTCTCATCAATTATCTTCTTAAGATACATTTGTGCATCGGCAAAGAGTTTCTTCGCCTCAACACCTTTTACCGGATCGCTGAAAATTGCAGGATATTTTCCGGATATCTTCCATGCAAAGAAAAAGAATGTCCAGTCGATATAACCTTTAAGTTCATTCAGATCTATATCATGAAAGATATGCAGTCCGGGTTTCCCGGGTTCAGTAAGCCTGATAGTCTGCCAGTCAGTTATGAATTTATTCTTTCTTGCATCGCTTAATGAAAGAAGTTTCTTTTCTGTCTGCCGTGAGCTATGATCGTCACGCATCTTCCGGTATTTTGCTTTTATGGATTCAACATATGAACTGTTGTCTTTCTGAAACAGAGATGCAAGCACACCGGCAGCCTTTGAAGCATCCTTAACATGAATAACTGAATTTGAATATGCAGGAGCAACCTTTACTGCTGCATGGATCTCAGAGGTTGTTGCCCCTCCGATAAGAAGTGGAAGGGTTATTTTTCTTCGTTCCATCTCTGAAGCTACATGGACCATTTCCTCCAGCGAAGGTGTTATTAAACCGCTGAGTCCTATTATATCAACATTTTCATTTATGGCAGTGTCAATTATCTTTTCTGCAGGGACCATAACTCCAAGATCAATTATCTCGTAGTTATTGCACGACAACACAACTCCGACAATATTCTTCCCGATATCGTGAACATCTCCTTTGACAGTTGCAAGAAGTACTTTACCCGCAATTTTTTTCTCTGTGCCTTCACTCTCCTGTTCAATATATGGTGCAAGTTTTGAAACAGCTTTTTTCATCACTCTTGCACTTTTTACTACCTGTGGAAGGAACATCTTCCCCGATCCGAAAAGATCTCCCACTTCATTCATCCCTCCCATCAAGGGTCCCTCAATAAGCTCAATTGACCGGCTGAAAAGGGGTCTTGCCTCTTCAACATCCTGTTCAATAAATTCATCGATACCCCTGATAAGGGAATGCTTGATGCGTTCAATAACCTCCAGCTGCCGCCAGGCATCTTCTTTTTCTTCCTTCTTTCCTTCATTCTTTATCCCCTCAGCAAACTTTACCAGTCTTTCAGTCGAGTCCTTTCTCCTGTTAAGTACCACATCTTCTACAAGATGAAGAAGATTGGGCTCTATTTCAGTGTATACCTGTAACATACCGGGATTTACAATTCCCATATCAAGTCCGGCTTTAACAGCATGAAGCAGGAAAACGGAATGTATAGCTTCGCGGACCTTGTCAGTACCCCGGAATGAAAACGAGAGATTGCTTATTCCCCCGCTGACTTTGGCATATGGAAGATTTTTCTTAATCCATTCTGTTGTTTTTATGAAATCTATCGCATAATTATTATGTTCCTCAATTCCTGTTGCAATTGCAAGGACATTGGGATCGAAAATTATGTCTTCGGGTGGGAAATGACAGTTTGTCTACCAGAAGACGATAGCATCTTTCAGCAACACTTATTCTTCTGGCCAGGGTATCAGCCTGACCGGTTTCGTCAAATAACATAACTACAGCTGCAGCTCCGTATTTCCTTATCAATCGGGCATGATCAAGAAATACCTCTTCTCCTTCCTTGAGGCTTATCGAATTTACGATTGATTTTCCCTGAATGCATTTTAGTGCTGACTCGATAGTATTCCATCGGGAAGAATCAATCATCAGAGGAAGCTTTGAGATATCGGGTTCTGCCATTATCAGGTTCACAAACTTCACCATTGCCTTTTCAGAATCAAGCATGGCTTCATCCATACAGATATCAATTATCTGAGCTCCTCCTTCAACCTGATTCCGCGCAACTGCAAGAGCCTCATCATATTTTTCCTCTCTTATCAGCCTGGCAAATTTTATTGATCCTGATACATTGGTACGTTCACCAATATTCACAAAATTTGTCTCAGGTGTAATTGTCAGAACCTCAAGACCGCTGAGTCTTGTATATTTCTTTATCTCCGGGATTACTCTTGGTTTATAGTGTACGGATGCCTCAGCAATTTTCCTGATGTGCTGAGGTGTAGTGCCACAACAGCCTCCGATGATATTCACCCATCCTTCTTTCATAAAATCCTCTGCAATTGAGGCCATGAAGGATGCTGACTGATCATATTCGCCAAACTGGTTCGGCAGACCGGCATTCGGATGAACAGAAACATAGAAAACCTGACTTCAGAGATAATTCCTCAACAAACGGACGTAACTGTTCAGCTCCAAGTGCACAGTTTAACCCTATACTGAAGAGAGGAAAATGAGAGACAGAAACCAAAAAAGCTTCCAGAGTCTGTCCTGTCAGAGTTCTGCCGCTGGCATCGGTTATTGTCCCTGATACCATAACCGGAAGTCTCCTGCCTTTTTCTGCAAATACCGAATCAATTGCGAACAGTGCAGCCTTGCAGTTCAGAACATCAAATATTGTTTCAACCATAAGAATATCCACACCACCATCAATGAGTCCCCTTGCCTGTTCAGAATATGCCTCTACCAGCTGGTCGAATGATACTGCTCGGCACCCGGATCATTTACATCGGACGACATTGAAGCGGTACGGTTTGTCGGTCCAAGTGTTCCTGCTATAAAATGCTTTTCCGGTTCGCTTGTATTTTCAAATTCAGTTATTGCTTCAACAGCCAGGTGAGCTGACTGAAGATTCATATTATAAACCTGATCCTCCATACCATAATCCGACATGGAGATCCTGTTTGAATTAAATGTATTTGTAGTAATTATATCTGCTCCAGCTTCAAGATATTGCCTGTATATTCCTTTTATGATTTCAGGTTTTGTGATCGACAGGAGATCATTATTCCCTTTCTGAGGTTTTGGATGATCCCTGAACTCATCACCACGTAATCACTTTCCAGAAGTCTGTGTTTCTGGATCATAGTCCCCATTGCACCATCAAGTATGAGGATCTTTTGTTTAATAATATCTTCAAGTTTTTGTTTCATTTTACAAAATTAGCATTTTAGTACTTTACACCAATAGACAAATCCGATTTAGAATCGAGATTTATGGGCTGTTGAAAAAGTTTATTTATGGTGGTCTTTCCTTTGTGTACCTAAGTGATGCACTTTGTGATCCTTTGTGGTTCAATATTTTAGATTTTACCACAAAGGTGCTCAATCCCGAGTACTCGGGATCACAAAGGTCACAAAGGACTTTCTCAACAGCCCCCAGCACCTGCAGAGTGTACCCTATTGTTTTACTTTTCTTCCGGTATTCACTATAAAAACATCCATAGTACGGAGTTGTTCCCGTATCTGGTAAAGTGTTTCAAGATTCACCACTCCGATAACATATTTATAAGACCTCCCACTAAAGTATTCCGACACTTCTTCAAATTCAAACAATTCTTTGTCCTTCTCGTCGTTGTACCTCAAGTACACTTCAAGCTTAAAGTTACGTGTATAATTGGATACTGTTCCCTGTTGAAACTTTTTATATTCATATCTGTAACCATAAGAATTTGCTGAGATGTCTGATAAAACTGCGCTGCCAGTTGCATGACCCCCTGCTCCTTTTCCACTAAAAAACTGTTTATCAGCAAAGGCAGCTTCAGTAATTACTCCGTTGTATTCATTATCCACATTATACAGGTATTTATCGGACGAAATAAACCGTGGAAGCACGAAACTGGTTATTGTGTTCTCATTTGTCTTCCCGACAAACGGCACCAGTTTGATCTTATATCCTTTTTCCTTAGCATGCTGGATATCGAATTTTGAGATAGTGTTAATACCATAATGAAACACTAGTTCGGGTTCGAGAAATAATCCGTAAGCATGCCCGGTTATGATACAAAGCTTATACTTTGCATCCCAGCCTTCAACATCAAGGGTTGGATCAGATTCCGCAAAACCTTTGTCCTGAGCCTCCTTCAGCACATCTTCATAGTTTGATCCTTCATTGTGCATTTTTGTGAGGATATAATTTGTAGTCCCGTTCAGAATTCCCCGCAGGGAATAAAGCAACTCATTATCATAATATTCCTCAAGATTCCTGATAATAGGAATACTTGCTCCAGCGGAAGCTTCATAAAGGAGCGACACATGGTATTCCGATTGCATCGCAACCAGTTCCTTGAAATGTTTCGCCACCATCATCTTGTTGGCCGTCACTACATTCTTTCCCTTTTTCATCGCTGTTGTGACAATATTGAAAGCTTCCTCCGGATCATCTATCAACTCAACTACAAGGTTTATCGAAGTATCATTCAGGATATCATTTTTCTCGAAGGTGAAGTTTGACATCGGGATCCTTCTTTGTTTTGTGCGGTCCTTAACACAAATCTTAACTATGTCGGCCTTGAACCCTTTACTGCTGTTAAGAACATCATGCAGGCCCTGGCCGACGCAGCCATAACCAAATAAGCCAATTCTTAATTTTTCCTGTGTCATTTATAATAACTTTTTAAAAGCCTGATCAAAATCGTTAATAATATCATCAATGTGTTCAATTCCGACTGAGACTCTGAAGAGTCCGGGATCGATACCAACCGCAAGCAGCTCTTCGGCAGAGAGCTGTGAGTGAGTTGTTGCTGAAGGCTGTATTATAAGTGTTTTCGCGTCTCCCACATTTGCCAGATGACTAACCAGTTTTAAATGGTCAACCAGTTTAACAGCGGTTGATTTTTCTCCCTTAAGTATAAAGCTCAGGACCCCTCCGGCCCCCTTCGGGAGATATTTTTTAGCAAGGTCATTATAAGGACTTTCCGGCAGTCCGGGATACGTTACCTTCCCGACACCCGGCTGTGATTCGAAGCCACTTTGCAAGTGCCAGAGTATTCTCGACGTGGCGGTCCATCCTCAGGGATAACGTTTCGAGACCCTGGAGAAGGAGGAATGAATTGAAAGGGCTGATAGCCGGGCCAAGATCCCTTAATCCTTCAACACGGGCCTTTACTATGAAAGCTATATTACCGGCTGGTGAACTCTGCGAGAAGATCTCACCGAAGATCTTTCCATGATAGCCCTGCGCAGGTTCAGTAAATACCGGAAAATTGCCGTTGCTCCAGTTAAAATTTCCTGCATCGGTAATTACCCCTCCGATACTTGTCCCATGGCCCCCGATCCATTTTGTTGCAGACTGGACAATAATATTTGCCCCGTATTCAATTGGACGGCACAGATATCCGCATGCTCCAAATGTATTGTCAACGACAAGCGGCAGTCCATGTTTTTGAGCCAGCTTTGCAATGGCCTCAAAATCAGGGATCTCAAAGCCCGGATTTCCAATTGTTTCAACATAAATTGCCTTTGTCTTGCCATCGATAAGCTTTTCAAATGACGCTGGATCAAGATCTTTTGCAAATCTTGCGTCGATTCCGAAACCTGCAAAAGTAACTTTGAACTGATTGTGGCTTCCGCCATAAAGAAATGGAGATGTAACAAAGTTTTCCCCGTTTTTCACTATAGTGGTAAAAGTAAGGAACTGAGCCGCATGACCCGATGAAACTGCGAGTGAAGCAACCCCTCCTTCCAGAGCTGTGACTCTTTTTTCGAAGACATCAGTTGTAGGATTCATTATTCGGGTATAGATATTACCCCATTCTGCAAGATCGAAAAGATCTGCTGCATGTTTTGCATTTTTAAAAACATAAGATGTTGTCTGGTAAAGAGGTACAGCTCTGGATAGTGTATCTGTATCGGGTTGATGCCCTGCATGAACCTGCAGCGTTTCAAATTTTATTTTTTCGTTTCCCATTTTGTTTAGTTTTTAATTTAATAAATACCGCTCAGACAGATACAGGTATCTCTCTGAGTTTTCCGGTTGTTGACTTAGAAAATGACTGATTGCAAATCAAAGTTTTACCGGCACATGCACATAGGCATGAGCGGCATGATAAAGTTGTTGTGTGTCAGATGAATAGAATTCATTGTATTAGTGTTAAATTTTTATCATCTCCCGGCTTTCCGGGATTAGGTATTGGCACCGTTCTCCTTTGTCAGGTTGGTTGCCAGGGTTTCGCAGAGCCTAATCTCTTCACCCTTCTTAATAAAAACCAAACACCCTTAAAGGAAGGAATATTTGATTTGTGGGGTGCAAAGGTAAATAGGATTTTTGAAAATACAAAAAAATTTACCTTACTTTTGTCCTACCAAACAGTAACATAATGCAAAACAATCTCTTCATCTATAACACCCTTTCGAGGAAGAAAGAGCTCTTCAAACCCATTCACCCTCCATTTGTGGGTATTTATGTTTGTGGTCCGACAGTCTACAGTGATGCTCATCTTGGACATGCTCGACCCACATAACTTTTGATCTCCTGTTCCGGTATCTTATACATCTTGGCTATAAAGTAAGGTATGTGAGAAATATAACTGATGTAGGACATCTTGAAAATGAGACACTTGGAGAAGGAGAGGACCGGATTGAAAAGAAAGCCAGGCAAGAAAACATCGAACCGATGGAAGTTGTTCAGAAGTATATGAATACCTATCATAGAAACATGGATCAGCTTAACACGCTGCCACCGTCAATTGAACCAAGAGCAACCGGACATATTATCGAACAGATTGAACTCATTAAAGTGCTGATTAATAGTGGCTATGCATATGAATCAAATGGCTCTGTTTATTTCGATATTCTGAAATATAACCAGAAATACCACTATGGCAAGTTATCGGGCAGGGTTCTGGAAGAACTTATAAGCAATACCCGGGACATAGAGGGACAGGATGAAAAAAGGAACCCTTCGATTTTTCTCTCTGGAAAAAAGCGAATCCTGAACATCTTATGAGATGGCCCTCTCCATGGAGTATTGGATTTCCGGGCTGGCATCTTGAATGTTCTGCCATGAGCATTAAATATCTTGGTGAAGAATTTGATATTCACGGAGGAGGAATGGATCTGAAGTTTCCGCATCATGAATGTGAAATTGCACAGTCAACAGCTGCTCTTGGAAAAGAATCCGTCCACTACTGGATGCACAATAATATGATAACTATAAACGGGCAAAAGATGGCCCGTTCACTCGATAATTTTATTACTCTCGATCAGCTTTTTAGAGGAGATCATCCTGTTCTGGAACAAGCATATTCCCCCATGACAATAAGGTTCTTCATCCTACAGGCTCATTACCGAAGTACAATTGATTTCTCAAATGAGGCCCTGATGGCAGCTGAAAAAGGATATCAGAAACTTATGAAAGCTGTTGAGTCTCTGAGTAAACTCAAATCTTCGGATAATTCAACAATTGATATTAACGCACTGAAGGAAAAATGCTATGAGGCACTGATGATGATCTTAATAGCCCTGTTTTGTTGTCATATCTTTTTGAAGGCGTGAGAATCGTCAATTCAGTAATTGACGGAAGTGAGAAAATAGATTCTTCAGGTCTGGAATCACTGAAAACGCTTTTCAACACGTTTGTTTTGAGATCCTTGGATTAAAAGATGAATCAACCGGCCCGGATGATGAGAAAATGACCAGTGACTGATGAAGATAATTATTGATTTAAGACAGACAGCTAAAAACAATAAAGACTGGTCCACTTCTGATAAAATACGAACTGATCTGAAAAATGCAGGGATTGTATTAAATGATCTGAAAGAAGGAGTGTAGATTGGGAAAGAGAATAGATATGTGTTGTGATGGGAGTTAAACCCCCTATGATCCCCCCAAGGGGGGATAAAAACAAAATATTAAGGAGAATTAATGATGATGGGTTATTATGGAAATAGAGAGTTGATTAAAAAAGCCAGGGTCTTTAAGAAACAATATGACCAAGGCAGAAATAATTCTTTGGTCCAGGTTGAGATCAAGAAAAATCAATGGATTTAAATTCCGAAGGCAACAACCAATATTCGATTATATAGTTGATTTTTATTGTAATGAACTTAAGTTGATTATTGAAGTTGATGGTGAAATTCATTCATTGTTGGAAAAATCAGTTTACGATTCAAAACGAGATGCAACATGCTTAAAATCAATGGATTTTATATTCTTCGGCTCATCAAATTTTGAAATTGAAACCAAACTTAATTCAACTATTAATAAGATAATCTCATTTATTTCTGAGATTTTGTCCCCCTCTCAAGAGGACGACCACAGGGGGTTACTTCGACATGAAAGACAAACTAGTAAAACGGATTTTGTCCCCCTCCAGGGGGACCACAGGGGGTCTCCTTATAAGTCCTCAGTAGTTCATATCGGCACCACCCCACTTGGAGGCGACAACCCTATACGTATCCAGTCGATGACAAACACCGATACACTCGATACAAAAGCATCTGTTGCACAATGCATAAGGATCATTGAAGCCGGAGCTGATTATGTGAGACTGACTGCACAGGGTATAAGGGAAGCTGAGAATCTTGCTGTTATAAAAAAAGAACTGCGGAAAGCCGGATTTGAAACTCCTCTGATAGCTGATATTCATTTTAATCCTGTTGCAGCCGAAACAGCAGCCCGGCTTGTTGAAAAAGTGAGGATCAATCCGGGAAACTATGCCGACAAAAGAGCATCATTTGAAAAACAGGAATTTACTGAAAAAGAATATGATGAGGAACTTGAGAGGATCCATGCAAACTGCTTCCCCTGATAAATATCTGCCGTGAGAATAAAACTGTCATTCGTATTGGCATTAATCATGGCTCACTTTCCGACAGAATTATGACACGGTTCGGGAACACTCCGAAAGGAATGGTAACTTCTGCCCTCGAGTTTATCAGAATCTTCAGGGAAGAAAATTTCACCGATCTTGTACTTTCAATGAAATCCTCCGATACCTCAATAATGATTGAATCTACAAGGATGCTTGTGAGCATGATGCAGAATGAAGGACTTTCCTATCCCCTTCATCTGGGCGTGACAGAAGCAGGAGAAGGTGAAGACGGAAGGATCAGATCGGCTGCGGGGATTGGAGCTCTCCTGGCAGAAGGAATAGGTGATACAATAAGAGTTTCTCTGTCGGAAGATCCTGAAAAAGAGATACCTGTAGCCAAAAAACTTGTTGGTTACTATCCAAGAGGAGTATCTTAAAGGCTCCTGAAAAACCCTTAACATTATAAAAACCTCCCCTAAGCCGGAAATCCTTAAACGAATAATTGGTCCGCTTGTAATTTCAAATATGACATCATTTCCTGAATTGAATGCTGAAGTATATATTAAAGACAGGTTATGATCGCAGATGCGATTACAGGGGAGATTAAAAAAACCGACTGTTCAGCAGATCTGCTGATAATTAAAAGTCCTCCTGAAAACATGCCTGCGGATGTTTCCCTGCTGGTCCCTTTCAGGATATGGTCTGAAAAAAGGGAAAATGAAAGGTTATTCCCTTTATTCTCTCCTGAAACATTTCATGAAAGCATATACAGATCAGAGAAACTAAATGTTTTGCTGACAGGTTCTCATTTCAATATTGAATATCTTAAAAATCCCGATCCGGAAACTACCCTGATCATATTCACTTTTAATCCTGAAAAAGAGAAGTACGCTGCCGATTTTTTTCTGAATGCACTTGAGGAGAATAACCTGAGCCATAATATTGTGCTGAATCCTGTATTCAGTGAAAATAATCCGGAGGATCTTCAGATCAAAGCTTCTTCTCTTCTTGGACGGTATATTATTGATAAAAGGGTCGCGGGAATTTCGATTACCAATGCCGGAGATATTGATTTCAAAGATATCACTGCCCTTGCATTTTCAATTCTTCAATGTACCGAGACCCGTATCACCCGGACAATGTATCTTTCGTGCCCTACCTGCGGACGAACAAAATTCAATCTTCAGGAATCTGTAAAAAAGGTAAAAGAGGCTACAGGTCATCTGAAAGGGTTTAAAATAGCTATTATGGGATGTATTGTAAATGGCCCCGGGGAAATGGCTGGTGCTGATTATGGATATGTCGGGGCAGCTAAAGGCAAGGTTCATATTTACAGGGGAACAGTACCGGTACTGAAGAACATTCCTGAAAAGGATGCTGTGAAGGAGTTGCTGAAGGTGATAGAGAAAGATCGTACTGAATAATAACCTCACTCTAAAGATGCCTCAAAAGTCTCTCGAAATATTTACCCCTAGATCCCCCAGGGGGGATTACTAATATCAATGTTTCACATTGGGGGCTTCGAAGTAACGTTTGAGCCACCCTCCTTAGTACGATTCATTCAGAGTAAAGAGGTATATTAATTATTTGCCAACCTGTAATCGAGCTGTTTCTTCTGAAGATCCGCCTTTACAACTTCAATATTAACACGATCACCAAGAGTATAGATTTTACCGGTTGACCGTCCTTTTATACAATAATTCTCCTCATCATATTCATAGAAATCATCAGCAAGCTCCCTGATATGGATCATTCCTTCACACTGATTCTCAACTATTTCCACATAAATTCCCCACTCTGTAACACCTGATATAACTCCTTCGAATACCTGTCCGGTCTTATCGCTCATGTATTCAACCTGTTTGTACTTAACGGATGCTCTTTCTGCCTCGGCAGCCAGTCTTTCCATTTTTGAAGAGTGATCACAAAGTTTTTCATACTTATCCTTGCCGCCGGGATTTTCTTCAGCAAGATAAGCAGACAATAGCCTGTGCACCATCATATCGGGATAACGACGTATCGGTGAAGTAAAATGTGTATAATATTTAAATGAAAGCCCGTAATGACCGATATTGTCTGTTGAATATATAGCTTTTGCCATCGACCGCAGAGCGAGTGTTTCAATAATATTCTGTTCTTTTTTCCCTGCGACTGAATGCAATAATTTATTCATCGCCTTTGGCAGTGATGTCTTATCATCTTCAATCAGTTTATATCCGAAACGGGTAATAAAATGACCGAAATTACTTATCTTCTCAGGATCAGGTTTATCGTGGATACGGTAAACAAAAGTTTTTCCCTTCAGTTTTTTCCCGACATATTCTGCAACCCGTTTATTTGCCAGCAGCATGAATTCCTCAATAAGCTGGTTAGCTGTGCCCATTTCACGGAATTTTATCCCGAGTGGCTTTCCTGCCTCATCAAGGTCGAACCGTACTTCAATCTTCTCAAAAGCGAAAGCACCTGAGGCAAATCTTTTTGTCCGGAGCTGCTGGGCGAGACGATGAAGTAAAGTGACCTGTTCCTTCATATCTCCCTCCCCGGTATCAATCACCTGCTGTGCTTCACCATATGAGAATCTTTTATCAGAATTGATAATAGTTCTTCCAAACCATTCATTAATTACTTCAGATTTATCATTCAGCTCAAACACTGCAGAATATGTAAGCTTATCTTCAGCAGGACTGAGCGAACAGATCTGATTTGAAAGTCTTTCCGGTAGCATTGGGACTACCCTGTCGACAAGATATATTGAAGTGGCTCTCTGTTTGGCTTCTTCTTCCACCAGAGAATTCATTTTCACATAATGAGTCACGTCGGCAATATGAACCCCAACTTCCCAGTTACCATTTTCAAGCTGTTTAAGAGAAAGAGCATCATCAAAATCCTTTGCATCAGCCGGATCGATTGTAAATGTGGGAACGTTGCGGAAATCTCGTCGTCCGTTGATATCACTTTCTGTTATCCCTCCCGGAATTTTTTCCGCATCCGCTTCAACCTCTTCAGTAAAATTGTATGGAAGCTCAAACTCAGCCAGGATTGCATGCATCTCTGTTTCATGAAGACCGGGATAACCCAGGACATTAATGATCTCTGCAACAGGATTCTTTGATTTCGGATCCCAGTCAACCACTTTTGCCACAGCTTTCTGTCCCTGTTTTGCACCATTCAGTTTTGATGAGGGAATGAAAAGGTCAAATGGCATGTTTTTGTTATCGGGAATAAGAAATGCAAAATTTGGCATGATCTCAACAGTGCCGACAAATGAGGTTCTCCATCTTTCAATGATCTCCACGACCTCTCCCTCGGGTCTGGCTCCTTTCCTTTTGGCATAAAGCCATACCTTTACCTTGTCCCCATGAAGAGCTGTTTTCAGGTTCTTGGCAGTGACAAATACATCATCTTCAAGATCATCAGTTGAAATAAATCCGTATCCCATCCGGGTCATATCAACAGTTCCTGTTATATAACCGCGGGTAACCTTTATCTTATATTTACCATGAAATATTTCCTGTACACTTCCTTGTTTTGTAAGCTCCCTTAAAATATCTGAAATCATCTGTCTGGCCGGAGCATCGGTAATATTAAGACGTTTGGCGATCTGTTTATAATTAAACCCCTGTTCGGGGGTTTTGGTCAATGTTGCAAGTATTTGTCCTGTAAGCGATTCCTTTATATTTTCTGAATCTCTTTGCCCTTTCGCTTCTTACTCATATTTCAGTTTTTGCGAAGGTACGAAAATGAACCATAAATTTTAATACATTTGATTGATAATTGGAATTCAATGGCTGGTTTGAAATCAATACTTTCCCAATCCACATCAGTTGTTACACGTAAAACAGGAAATGAATATGTACTTGTTCCTATTACTAATAACATTGCTGATATGAATAGTGTCTATACACTGAATGAGACAGGTGCTTTCATCTGGGAACATATTGACGGGGAAAAAAGCATTGAAGATATCATTTATGCATTAACAGATGAATATGATATAGACTTTACAAATGCTGAAAATGATGTACTTTCATTTGTTGAAAATATGAATAAATATCTTATTATCCATTAATTATGTAGTTTATATTAAAAAATGCCACCAGGGCACTATGATATTGAACAAGTAGCGACGGAAGCAAAAATGATTTAAATAAAATGAGGAATTACAATTTAAAAATCGCAGGATATAATATCGGATTCGAAGCTTCGGCAAACGATCCCGACTTAAACCGTCCAAGAGATTCCTCAGAAATATTAGTCCTAACACAGGATCGGATATTCTTATCCGGGTTCATTCGGAACCTTTTAATCTTCCCAGGGGAGCCGAAAGGGTCTTCAGAGCTCCGTATGTTGAAGAGATAAATGGCATTCAGTTTAATAATGAGACAAACTTCTGGAGTGTCTGGAAATATCACTCTGAACTCTTCATCTGGACAATCTTCCCATTATCAGCGACTGAGAGAAATGCAGTATTGAAATTCTCACTTACCTCAATGGAATGGGATCTTTGGATCTATGGCACCCATGATGAGATGGATCCTCTCGAATATCCACTCGACGGACTGATACTTTATTATCTTACGGTCATCAATGGGGATATTATGATACATGCATCGGGCGTAAACAATTCAGGACATGGTTATATCTTCAGCGGGGTCTCAGGAAAAGGCAAATCGACAATGGCTAAAATATGGGACAGCTCAGGAGCCAGGGTAATCCATGATGACAGGCTTATTCTGAGAAATACCGTTGGTGGCTATACTATGTTTAATACACCTGTTTATAATAATGATGAACCAAGGGAATCGGTTCTTAGCAAGATATTTATTATTGAACACGGAGATCAGAATATGCTTGTGCCGTTAAAAGGCGCTAATGCGGTAACACAGGTAATGGCTAATTGTATCCAGCATAACTGGGGAGCTGATATCATTGCCCGGCTTCTTGGTTCTATCTCGATCATGTGCGGAACGATCCCTACATATAAGCTATACTTTAAACCTGACAGAAGTGTAATTGATCTAATTCTCGAAAATGAATAGTTCGCTGACCAGCCATTCGATTATTAAAAATATAGGACTTACTCTTCTTTCAGAAGGAAAAACCATAAGGATAAAGGCTCACGGTTATAGTATGTTTCCCAGTATAAAACCAGGTTCTCTGATACTTATCGAACCAATAAATATAAAAGGGCCCCCGCGTCGCGGTGAGATTATTGCAATAAGGAGAGAGACCGGGCTTGTTGTGCATCGTCTTTCTAAAATTATCAGAAACAATGGTATAACTACCTATATTACGCGAGGAGACAGTAATCCTTATCCCGATAATCCCGTGAAAATTGATAAAATAGCTGGAAGGATCACAGGCGCTGAATCAACAGGCGAAAATCCTGTTCCGGCAGATATCAGGATTAATACAAAACCGACCTATTTTATAAACAGGTTAAGAGTAATAGGATTAATTATATTTAAGAAAATCCATCAGGTCTGACACCTTCCTCCCTAAAAGGGGGTTAATTTACTGGGCACAAGTGTATTTTACCGGTATACCAGAGAATTAACACCCACCCGGTGGGATAAAGGTGTTTAAAGAACAGAAACAGAACATTCTCGGAGAGTTAAAGAATGAAGCAGAAGATACATCTATTCAGGGAATCATTAAGGCTGGTCTGGAAGAGCGCACCCGGATGGACCTTTGCAAATATTGTGATGTCGGTTTTTCGAAGTGTCTTTCCCCTGGTGCTTATCTGGCTTCTGAAAGTGGTTATTGATGATATTACCAGGGCGGCCACAGCAATTCCCCCCACACCAAACATAAATTTACTCTGGCCAATATTAGCAGTTGTGATAATCTGGTTTCTCGATGAAGCCTCATCAGATTTCAGTAATTACGTACGCAAAAAGCAAGCCCTTAAGCTTGAGGTTTATATGTATGGCTTGTTGCATTCCAAAGCCATAAAGCTTGACCTTATCAATTTTGAACGACCGGAATATTTTGACTGTCTGGCTCGTGCATCAAGGGAGGCACCCTGGCGTCCCAACAGCATTCTGAATAATCTTGTATCAATGTTCAGGGGACTTCTATCATTATTACTTATGGCGGGACTTATCTTTACGCTGCACTGGGTGCTTGCCATATTGCTTATTGTAGCAAATATTCCTGGAATATGGTTAAGGCTTTATTATGCCGATATCCTGTATAACTTTCAGAAACTGCAGACACCCGAAGCGAGAAAGTCAGCATATTTTAACTGGCTGCTTACCGGTGACAGGCCTTCAAGGGAACTGAGGCTTTTCGGACTTGGCAATTATTTTATTGATCTCTTCAAAAAGTCATTCCTGAAGCAAAAGGAGGAAGAGATAAATATTATCAGAAGAAGAACCTTGATAGAATTAATCTCAAACCTGTTTAAGGCATCAGCTCTTTTGATCACTCTTTTGTTTATTGCGCGCCAGACGATAAACGGAAAGCTGTCCCTCGGGCAGATGGCGATGTTTCTGCTTGCTTTCCGTCAGGGAATGATATATATAAAAGATCTTTTAGGTTCACTTGCAGGACTTTATGAGGATAGTTTATTTATTGGAGATACATTTGAATTTCTCAATCTGAAAGAAAATGTAACAGCTGTTGAACCTGTGCTGCCCTCTCTTCCTCCGTTAAAGAAAAAGATTACGGTTAAGAATCTGTCATTCACATATCCAGGGAACACCTTTCACACTATAAATGATATCTCCTTTGAGATAAAAAAGGGAGAAATTATAGCACTTGTAGGTCCAAATGGTGCAGGGAAAAGTACTCTTGTAAGGCTGCTCTGCAGGTTTTACGATCCCGATTCCGGAAGTGTAAAATATGATGGCAATGATATAAAAAATATCGATCCGGAGGTCTACAGGAAACATTTCTCGGTTATTTTTCAGGACTTTATGTTGTACAATCTTACAGCAGCTGAGAATATCCGGCTGGGTAACATTCAGGAACAAGATCCTGACAAAAAAATAAAAGATTCTGCGACTACCACCGGAATACATGAATTAATCAACAATCTGCCAAAGAGTTACGATACTGTTATCGGCAACCTGTTTGATGATAGCCGGGAGCTCAGCTGGGGTGAGTGGCAGAAGATTGCCCTGGCCAGGGCGCTGTTCAGGGATGCTCCTGTTCTGATTCTGGACGAGCCTTCCAGTTCCCTTGATGCTGACACTGAATATGACATCTTCAGCCGGTTCAGGGAGATAGTTAAAGGTCGTACCTCGATCCTTATCAGCCATCGGTTCACAAATGTCAGTCTTGCTGACAGGATAATTGTTCTTGATAAAGGAACGGTTGCTGAAACCGGGACGCATGAGGAATTGATGAAGAAACGGGGTATTTATTTTACTATGTATACAAAACAAAGCAGCAGATTTAACAGATAGGGATCCTGGTCAGATCTTATATTTCAATGAGAATCTTTTAAATCCTGAATCTTATCAAATAAATCTTAAAATAATTCCAAAAACATTTGGAATATTCCCTCTTTTTTGTTTAATTTTATATCTGATGTGAAGTTCAGAGCAATACTAATCTGGCAACAATGAACAAGTGTTATAAGAAGACTCTAAAAGTGAGGTTAATTAAACTTGCTGCTTTAAAAAGCACGGGGGCACCTGCTGATCTTGCCTCAAGATTTGAGATCAGTGAACGCAGTGTAAAAAGGATTGTCAGAGAGATCCGGGAGGAGGGAACAGATTTGCATTACAGTCTGTCGAGGAGATCGTATGTAACAGACAAAGATTATCAATAATATGTTGTATAACATATGGTTTATCCATTTTTCTGTCCCCGTCGTTTTTTAAACTTGTATTATAAAGTCTTTGTCATACGTATTATCATGGGTTTTAATTCAGGTAATATCAGCATCAGGAACCGGACTTGTCTCACGAGTTTAGGTTCTTCCTCCGTTCACTATTCCCCGGTTAGATGTCGTTCCTCGCTGCTTTTTTCGTGAATTGGTCCTCGTGCTAAGAGTAGTAGGTCATCCTGACCGAGACCCCGCCCCGGGAGATTGCTGATTATCTTCCGGGGTTTTTTTTAGATTAAAGAAAAGTCAGATAATGAAAGGATTTGTTTATATAATGACAAATAATAACAATTCAGTCCTATACACTGGAATCCAAGTGATCGAAACGTATTCTTCAGCATAAATCGAAATCCTTCCTGATGAGTTTTTCGTCCAGGTACAACATTGTAAACTTGTTTACATTGAATGCTTTGAAACAATTGGAGATAGCTAAAAGCAGATAAAGGCCGGGTCCAGAATGAAAAAGATTAACCTGATAAATAGGATTAATCCTGAATGGAATGACTTAAGTTTGAATCTGGATGAGAGTTTGGGATTGCCTCTCCCGCTTCGCGGGATCGCAATGATAAACACATGATTAAGTTGGAGATCATTGCGAGGACACCGATAAATCGATGACGAAGCAATCCTCTAATACCGATATACGTAAGTTGAATTCCGGTCGCTTGAAAAGGATTGCCACGCCCTTCTTCACTGTTTCTCCAAGGCTACAGACTCTGAATCACCGGGCTCGCAATGACAGGACATGTAATATTATTCCTGGTTATGTGTTCGACCTATCAGTAATATATAATCCACCGTGTCACTTCGAGAGTGCGAAGTTGAATATATCCAAGTCATTGCGAGGAGCGAAGTGACGAAGCAATCCTTCGTAATGCCGGGATACGTAAGCCTAATTCCGGTCGGTTGTAAAAGGATTGCCATGCCCTGCTTCACTGTTTCTCCCAGGTTACAGACTCTGGATCACCGGGTTCGCAATGACACCACAGGTAAATATAATTCCAGTCAATGTGATTGGACCTATATAAATTAAATCCCCTATTAACGAGATAATACTAAACAATAAATACTATTTACAACAATATGCGAAGCAATACATAGATAAATGCCATTTGTAAATCTAACTCTGAGATATCCAAAAAAACATCCTTTAGATATATAACTAATTAGCAATAAAAGGAAATAAATAAAAATATTTGAAATCTACTTCATAGTTTGTTAGATGCAGAAATCCAAATATCAATGCCTGAAAATAAAAAAACATCCAAAAATGGTCATGAACAAATAGTTAAGTTAGTTACTAAGAAAACTGAACTCTTCTTTTAGTTACCAAATACAATATAAAAAATAACATCAATGACAAAGAAATCTAAATAACATATTTGAAATACACCATTTATTTAAAACCAAAAAAATAATCAGACTAAAATGACGTTACAAGATTAATTTTAGAAATCCGCAATGGAAGTCTGAAAATCAATTCCTCAATTATGGGGAATATAAGTGTGATCTTTAAAATATTAATTGGAGTAAATTTTATTTCCTTGAGAGAAGGAAATAAATTAAAATATCTTAACGGAATTACAATTAGGATCCCAAAAATAATATCTATTAACAATAAGAACAAGAAATGATTTCCATACTAATCTTAGAAAGATTGAAATGGAATTAATCTCATACTGTTCCCCTGGACTAGGATTTTTTAAAAAAGTAATAAATCTCGTAAATCAATCTTTTTCAATATGAAAATCGATTAATAATTACATTATAATACTAATATAGAGAAATGCAATTAAATAATTGCATTTCTCTATTATTAAATTAACTATAAAATATTTCACAAGTGTTACAAGGAAAAATACCTTTTTAAGTGTTTTTCCTATTGCGTATCCAACTTCATAAGCAACATTTACACCTCCTGAAATTTGTACCATTTCAGATAATTCTAATTCTTTTAAGTTTTCCATAATAATCAATTTTAAATTTTTAATTATGCATGATGTCCATCAATACCATCTTGTAATACCTTTAATTAAAGAAACAGCTGTTCCAACAGTTGCTCCAATAACCAGTCCAGATAATAACTCAAAGTTTTTCCTCCATCAATAGAAATCATTTCTTTTGATGTAAGTTCTATAACTCCATAATTTTCCATAATTTAAGATTATTTAATTACATGTTTGTACTGCACGTTATATCCTTCCTTAATCCCTCTACAAAGTCAATGAGTCTTTTACTCAATCTGAAGCTAAAAACAAGTGATATTATAACATTACGCCCACCATTGCACTCTTTTAGCTCATTTTCACTTAAATCAGTTAAACCAAATTTATTTTCCATAACTTTAATTTTTAATTAACAATTACTCTTTTTCCCCATTTCTTTCTCATGCCCGGGGCTTTAGCATGGTAAGCTTACCATACTAAGTTCGGAGGGTAGCGTACGGAAAAAAAGGATTTTGGAATAAATATTTACTCCTCCGGAATTTCCTATCTCCTCATTAAAGGTTAAGGGCCTGAGGGAACAGGTCACGGCAATATCATAAGGTTGCCGGTAGAAAAATGTCTTGGCAGATTTTGAATATGCAATTGGCGCTCCACGCGATCTTAATTCATCAATTAATTCATAGAGACTCGTACGGCTAACACCAAGCTGTCTTGCGAACTCTTCAGGGGTTCCTGTTTTCTGCCTCGAGACAAGTTTATGCATAATACTTATGCGATCGAGATATTCAAAGACTTTCATGATGTTTTGTGTTTTATGCTGTTATTCTTTCCTTAATATCAATTGTCTGATGCATCCACATCCTTCGAAATGGTCCTTCAATTTCTGACAGTTCCGCAAATGTACCGTCCTGCACAACCGCACCCTTATCAAGCACAATGATGCGTTGAGCCATATTAATTGTAGATAGCCTGTGGGCAATAACAATTACTGTTTTAGCCTCTTCTCTAAGTAATTTTATCGTGTTCTGCACAAAAATCTCTGCCTCTGAATCCAGTGAGGAAGTGGCTTCATCAAGTATTAATATTTCAGGATTACGATAAAGTGCCCTTGCAATTGCAATTCTTTGCTGTTGTCCCCCTGACAAAGTAGCTCCATTCTCTCCAAGATATGTATTAAAACCATGTGGCAGCTGTTCAACAAACCTGGTCATTCCAAGTTTGTCACAAATATCAATCACACGATTCATGTCAGGATTAAAATCACCCACTGCTATGTTATCAACTACATTGCCCGAAAAAAGATCTATTCTTTGCGGTACCACGGAAATTAACTTGCGAAGGGACTGATTCGTAATGTGCCTCAGATCAAAACGACCAATTCTGATATGGCCTGATTGAAGCGGATACAAATTCTGAAGCAATGAGACCAAGGTGGATTTGCCTGATCCGCTCTCTCCAACAACAGCAGTTATAACTCCCTTTTTTATTGTAAGATTCAACGAATCAAAAACCTCAACACGAGTGCCATACCGAAACCTTACGTTCTCAAAATGAATATCGTCCACCATCTCAGATTTAAACTCAATTTTGTTTGTTTCATCTTCTATCTCAAGGTCAAAAATTTCAAATAATCTGTCAGCGGCAATCCTGGCATCCTGAAGAGTCCGGTTAAATCCGATCAAAGAAGTAACAGGACCTGTAAAATATCCTACAATCGAATAAAATGACAGCAACTCTCCTGGCGTAATCTGAGAGCCAATTGCATATCCCGCTCCTATCCATAAAACAACAATTGTAATAAGCTGTGAAACAAGACTTGTTGAACTTGATGTGAAAATGCTGTTTAATCCCGATTTATATATACTCTCCAGAAGACTTACAAATCTGGTTTCGGTTTTCAGATTTGAAAAATCCTCAAGCCCGAATCGTTTAATAGTTCCGGCTGAGTTTAGGGATTCAACCAATTGTGCTTCAAGGTCAGCTGCCCGTTCCATGACTTTTCGCTGAACTTTTCTATTAAATCTGTCGGAGATATAGTATATGAGGGCGTAAAGAGGGACAAAAATCAGCATGATAAGCGCCAGTTTCCAGAAGAACGTAAACATCAGCGTAAACGAAACAATCAGAATGAAAATGTTCAGGATAAAGTTTATTGAGACATCATTAACGAATACCCGGATTTTAACTGCATCACCAATTCTGGAAATGATTTCGCCTGTCCTCATACTGTCAAAAAAGGTCTGGGGTAATTTTAACAGATGCTGATAATATCCAAGTATAAGCTTTGCATCAATTTCCTGACCGGTCTTAAGGACAAATATTGTCTGGAAAAAATTCAGGAGTATCCGCAAAGCAATAACTATAATCATTGCAAGGCCAAGCAGGTTCAATAAACTCAGATTGCCTCCCGGGAGTACATTATCAACCAATTTTCCTACATATATTGACATCGCGAGACCCAGAACTGAAAAGACCAATGCTCCTGTAAGTGATTGTAATAGGATGCCACGGTTGGGTTTTATTATGTTCCAAAACCGAGTCTGAGTAGAAATTTTTTCATTTTTGATCACAAATTTTTCACCAGGAGTTATAAGAACCAGGACGCCGGTCCATTCTTTTTTGAATTCTTCGTGTTCAATCTTATGAATCTCCCCATCCATTGGGTCCATTATCTCAATGTACTTATCAGTTGTCTTGATTAATACAACATAATGATGGAGTATTTTCTTAACTATCACATGTGCAATTGCAGGCTTCGGTATTTTAAATAAACTATCCCAATCTCCTCTTACACCTTTAGCCAGAAAACCCATTTTCCCTGCAGCCTCCACAAGTCCTAATACATTCGTCCCTTTTTTATCTGTGCCGGCAAATTGCCTTATTCTGGCAACGGGTAATGATAAATTATAATAGGCAGAAACTGAAGCAAGGCATGCTGCTCCACAATCAGTCATATCTCTCTGTTTTACCTTAATTCTCATTTCTTATTTATTCTTTACATACGTATAAGGATTGAACCATTTATCCGCTTTATCAAATAAAAGATGATACAAACTTCGTCGTATCACCTTGATCCGTGTATTAAGGCTCATCCCTTTTTTAATATCCGCTTTGTAACCATTCTTTAATGAAAGAAAAGTTTTTTCTGGTTTGCACTTTACTCTGAAATATGCAATGGAGCCATTTTCAACAATCATATCATCCGAAATATCAATAATAGATCCTTGTAACATTCCCCACTCTCTATAATTAAAGGCATCAACCTGAATACTAACTTTCTGCCTGTCATGAATAAATCCTATATCTGCAGGTTTTACAAAGCAGGTTGCCACAAGTTCTCCTTCGGGAGATATTTCCGCGATTTTCTGTCCTGAAGTCACAATGCTACCCGGCTGAATATCTGAACTTTGTATTATTTCACCACTAATAGGTGCGATGACAATTCTGTTTGAAAGTTCCTCTGAGCATTGCTTTAAATCAGCAGATAATTTGACCGAATCATTCTTTCGAAGTGTTAAATCGTTTTGCCACAGAGATTTTTGTGACAATAATATTTGATAAAGATTATCCTTCTCTGAGTTCAGTATATACAGGCTGTTTTCGTATTCTATCTTCGGTATAATCTGTTGCCGATAAAGAGTTTCATTCCGTTCATTTTCAGTTTTTTTCTTCTGATATTTCTGAAACTGAATCGTTTGCTGATTTCTTAAATTTGCGTATTCAGCCTTATATCTTTGGGTTATTAAACCGATAGGAAGTGGCGTACCTACCATTGGTAATAACTGGGTGAGTTTTCCAAGGTCTTTCATAGAAGCATCATTTTCAACTTTTCTCTCTATCAGAGCTGTACGCTGAGCTCTGAGAGTTTCAGTGTCAATAATTAATAGAGTATCTCCCTTTTTTACACCTGCTCCATTATGGATTGATGCATAAATTATTTTCCCCTGGAAAGGAGTAAAAACTGTCTGCTTTTCAATATCTGATTGAATATACCCTCTTGCTTGCACTGAAACATCTACATAAATAATAGGAAGAATAGCAATCCCAATAATTATTATCGTGATAATAATCCAATAGATAATCCTGCTCCTGGTTGATATCTTTATCAGGTATGTTTCGAGAGTGCATTCGGATATTTCGAAAGGAATCAGATCCATAATATTAAGTAAATTTAGGGATACCTTGAGATAGAAATATCTTAAGTATTTCGGGTACTACCGGCAAAAAAACTCGTAATCTAAGAATCTGAATTCCAAATTTCTTAGTCCGGGATTCTAAATGCTTACTAAAATTAGTCTTATACACGTAACCTCCTTTTAGCACTTAAAACACTCTGAATTTTAGGGGTACCTGACTATAGCACTTCAGTCCCTCCATTTCAGAGACATTTATTCACGAATTAGAAACACAGCAACCCAAATTTACTAAATGTTTCAAATAAACATTAGAAAAATGTGAATTATTTAAAGGAAAATCTGATTTAGGAGCTAAAACCCTCTGCCGCTGCCTTCGCCTTAACCTTATGGCGATATTGTACATAGCTTTAGAATATTGTTTGTACAGTAAAAGCTGAGCTTTAACCTCGCCGTTTTTGCACCTTTCGAGGATCAGTACATTTATATTTACATCGTCCATGCTCATATTCTCATTGTAAAGACTCCGGATGTTGAAGATAGTTGGAATTCAGGAGGAAATAAACTCTTCAACATGCAATCAAATAAAAAAGCCCGTCTCTCAACGGGCTTGTTCATATCTCTGAATTTACCCCCCTTTAGGCGTCCCGATAACTATCGGGATGGGGGGCCGAAAAGGTTGTGCCATTGCGCCTTTTAGTGCAGTAACGTCACATCACCTACCTTCTTGAATGGTTTGCCATTTGCATACTTCCCTTCTACATACCAAACATATACACCCTGCTGACAAAGTTTGTGCTGGTAATAACCATTCCATGGCTTATTTATGTCGTGAGATTCAAATATCAGCACACCGAGCCTGTTGAAGATCTGTAGCTTATAATCAACCACCTTATCCCTTACTGGCGGGAAGAAGAACTGGTCAATCTCCACACCACCGGTTGGCAGATGATCCATTTCAATTTCACCATTCAGATTCGGCGTAAATACAGTTGAGAACCTCAACTGGCCCGATGGTTCTACAGTGACTCCCGGATGTAATACAAACTTATCACTGCATGTGATGGTTTCATTGTTAACCACATTATGCACATATGCCCAAAGAGTGATGTCATATACCCCTTCTTCCATATATTTATGATACGGTTCTTCTACTTTTGACGTATCTCCGTCACCAAACTCCCAGAGATATGAATCAGCTCCCTGGGTCAGATTGAACATTCTTACCTTTTCGTCATTCACAAAGACTACTGTCGGTGATACTTCAAAGTTCGCCTTAGGAGAAGGATACGAGTTGACAACCTGCGAATAGACAGAGGTTCCACCCGGACCGGTCACAGTCAGTTCGACGCGATAAGTACCTGGTGTGAAATAAGTGTATGACGGATTCTTCGAAGTAGATATTCCTCCATCTCCGAAGTCCCACATATACTTTGTACCAGGTGTATCTGTATTCAGGGAAGTGTTATTTATATTAATATCCAGAGGTGAACAACCTGAAGGTATCAGATCAAAACTGGCCACCGGTGGAATAGGTGTAATTGATACGGAATGTTTGACACTGTCTGAACAATTTGCATTGCTAACTATAAGTACCACATTGAAAGTACCAAGTGCGGTATAGTTATGAACCGGATTTTGATCAGCTGAAGTTGCATCATCTCCGAACCTCCACAACCAGGTCCATGTACCAGGATTTGTAGTATTTGTAAACGTAACCTGATTTCCCGACGAACTATAGATCTGTGATACGGGGAATGCCGTAAACTGCGGAAGCGGTACCGGCATAACTGTAATATCCATAGTCTTGACATCTGTGCAACTGTAGAACGATGTGGTGGTCAGTGTAACAGTATGAACAACCGGAGCCGTGGTGAAATTGGTGTAAAGATGACCGGTAGTATTGGCAAAATAGCCGCTGACTCCATCGCCAAAGTCCCAGTAGTATCGGCTAGCTCCGGGCAGTGTTGTAAACGTTATCTGATTGCCGCTGCAAATGATATCCGGAGCAGCTGTGAATGTAGCATCAATTTGCGGATAAACAGTTATGGACGAGGTAAATGAATCAAGACAGCCTCCGGGTGACATCACTGTAAGTTTCACATCATAGTAGGCTATTGACGATGCATTAGCATTGGTGAAATTATGTACAGGATTTACATTGACCGAATCCTTAGGTGAACCATCACCAAAGTCCCACCAGAACTTTGAAATTCCGGTCATGTCTTTATTGAAGGTTACAGTCGCAGGTGTACACCCATTGGATTTGTCCTGGGTAAAGCTTGCATCCGGTGCATCAACAACGACATTAACATTCCCGTCTCCGTAACATCCGTTACTGTCCTTTACCCTGTAGTTCAGCAGGTAAGTACCTGCAATCTGGGAATTGAACGTAGGTGACTGGATGAAGTAATTAGTCAGAGGGCCAACATCGCCGGTCCATAGGTGTGTGGACCATGTACCTGTTCCCCCGGAAGGATTCCCATTAATTACTATAGGTACATTGCCACAGGCATGTATGGGATCCACTGCACTGAAATTGACCACAGGATTCGGATTGACTGTAAGAGTTGCACCGGTTGTGTTAACTGTCGTACATTTTGCCTTCAGTGCAAGCCTGTATTGGTTCCCGCTAAGACCTACAGGAGCCGTGAATAAAGTCAGTTGCTGCGAGGCTGATCCGCCATAAATTGCATTATCATGAACATCGGACCAAATTCCGCCGCTGAAAACCTGCCACCTCAGAGAATCTATTAATCCGGATCCGTTGGCTGTGAAAACTACGGGTCCTGTGCCGTCGCAGACTGCTTTATTTGCTGGGTTAAGAGTTACTGTTGGTGGTATATTGATCCGAAGAACGGCAAAGTTTGAATAAACCGGAACACCACATGTTCCAGTTACTATTATCCTGAAAATATAATTATTAAATGCAGCCTGTGCATTCGTAATTGTGAGTGTGTTAAGGTTCGAACCACTGAAGTTGGCATCGTCAACTACATTAATAAATCCTGTGCCTTTATTAACCTGCCACTGATATGATATACCGGTACCTGTTGCACTGATTGCAAAGGCGGCCGCTGCAGTCATACAGGCAGTTGTGTCTTTCGGCTGTGAAGTTATCTCAGGAACTGTGTTCACTGTAAGTCCGGCGTCAGCTGATGTGACGGATGATGAACATGCTGTAACCTCAACATGGTAAATATAACCGCTCATAGTTCGTGTCACACCGAACAGACTTAATGTTGAACTTGTTGCTCCGAAATAGATTCCGCCATCAGCAACCGGATTAAATCCACTGCCGGTATTAACGTACCACTGGTATGTCAGATCTGTTCCTGTAGCAGCAACACTGAATGTAACCATGCCGAATTCGCAGCTGGTTTTATTCACTGGCGATGTAGTTATTGCCGGCAGACTTCTAACAATTACGGTCGCTGAACCCAAAAGATTTGCTGACGGGCTCAATACCTCGCAGCCATTAGCATCTCTCACTCTCAATAGTCTGTAAGTAGTTGTAACAGCTGGTGAAACAGTAATGTCCGATCCGCTTACATATCCGGTCAGAGTACCGAGATTGTCAATATCGAGCTCGAAAGGACCCGTTCCAACCATCATATTTACCTTTAAAATTGAATTCTGTGCAGGACATATGGTCTCGCCGCCTGTAAGTATTGCCACCGGTTTAGGATTAACCAGAACTTCAACAGGATTGCTGAATACCGGCATACAGTTGCCTGATGTGATCATTCTCCTGTAATATAGGGTACTGTTTGCGCCTGCAGGTGGTGTATAGGTTATTGCTGTGGCACCGGCTATATTTATGAATGGTCCTGCAGTCGTTGAACCTGACTGCCACTGATAGCTATAAGCACCCGGTCCGCCAGCAGCTGGAACTGTTTCGGTGAGCTGTGCCGGATTATCTCCTGCGCAGAGTACCTGATTAGCCCCGATTGTTCCTGGTGTCAGTAAAGCTGGTTGTGTTATGTTTATTGTTGCCAGGGCCAGACAGCCATTGAGGTCGGTGACAGCAATGGTAATTGTGCCGGCGCCAGCATTAAAGAAAGCCTGTGAGTTGAATCCCGGAGCTGCAAGTGTTGCCCCAGTCGTATTCGTTACAACATGGAATGTATATGGCAGTGATCCGCCTGAACCAAAGAAGGTTCCACTTCCATTTGTATTTCCAAAACAGCTGAGGGTTATATCTCCCGTGGAAGTTAAAGCAAGCAATATCGGTTCGGTTATCATCATGTTCGGATAAAGTATTGCCGAACAAGCAATGTTTGCTGCATCACGGATCCATATATCATATGTACCGGGTACAAGGTTGGTGAAAATTCCTGATACAACCCAGTTAGCACCTCCATCATTGGAGTACTGATATGTACCTGAACCTCCCGTAGGTGAACTGACAGTAATTGTACCGTCGTTGGCGCCATTGCATGTAACTTCTGTTTTTGTAACTGTTGCTAAAAGAATTGCCAGCTGCGTTATGGTAACCGGTACATATTTCGTACAGCCATTTGCATCTTTGGCTATGACAGTATATATTGAAGCAATAAGATTGTTAAAAGTGCTGCCTGCCTGCCATGTTCCACCACCATTGATACTGTACTGATATGGAGCTGTGCCGGTTGCCGGATTTGCAGCAACAGTCACGGATCCATTATTTGTACCAAAGCACGTGACGTTTGTCTGTGCGGTTATTGAGGCATCGAGAGTGACAGGTTGAGTAAGTGCTACACTCCCTGATACTGAACAGTTATTGATGTCTCTTACTCTCACATAATATGTAGCGGCAGAAAGGTTAAGTGCGATGGCTGTCATCTGACCTATTGATATTGTCATTGCAGCATCGCTGTACCAGTTGTAGGAATAAGAACCCGTACCTCCTGAAACAACCGCTTCTGCTCTTCCATCCGATGCCCCGAAGCAACTTATATCTCTTCCATTGAAGTTGCTTAATTTATTAACTACAATTCCAAGCGGAGCCGGAGCGGTTATTGTTACTGATACAGTATTGACTTCACACAAATTCATGTCTCTTACCCTTACCGTATACGAACCGGCAGGCAGACCTGTAAATATACCTGTTATCGATCCTGATATATTTCCCGGTATCTCATTGAGATAATATGACAATGCTCCTGTGCCACCCGAAGCTGTTACTGTTATTCTGCCATCAGATGTTCCGTTACAACTCAGCTGGCTGCCATTGAAATTGCTTGTAACTGCTGCTGTTGCCGTTACTGCCGTCGGCTCGCTTATTGTTACCGGCGCCGTTGTGGTACTGCAGCTATTGATGTCTGTTACCTTTACCGTATATGGCCCCGGAGCTAACCCGGTGAATATACCGCTTACTGCTCCTGTGACATTCAACGGAGCTTCTACCAGAAGATAACTCAATGTCCCAGTCCCTCCTACTGCCGTAACTGCCATCTCTCCATCTGATGCCCCGTTACAGCTTATCTGGCTGCCATTGTAATTGCTCGTCACTGACGCCGTGGCTGTTATTGCAGGTGGATCCGTGATGGTTATTATCTCTGTTGTTTTTGTACAACCATTGACGTCGGTTACCGTTACTGTATAATTTCCGGCACTAAGACCTGTAAATATACCTGTTGCAACACCGCTTATATTCCCGGCTTTCTGATCAAGTACATATGTAAGGGCGCCTGTACCGCCGCCTGATGTGATTGTTATGACTCCATCGGATGCTCCATGACAACTTAAATGTCTACCGTTGAAATTACTTGTTACCATTCCTGTTGCCGTGATCGATGCCGGATTGGTTATTGTAACCGGGAGCGTTGTTATATTACACCCGTTTACATCCGTAAATCTTACCGTATATGTCCCGGCCCCTACACCTGTAAATATTCCTGGCCCGATCCCGTAAGGTTACCCGGTAGCTGGACTATGGTATAATTCAATACACCCGTTCCGCCTCCTGCTGTAACGGTTATCTCTCCATCGATTGATCCGTTGCAATTACCTGGCTCCCGTTATAGTCGCTTGTTACTGCGGCTGTTGCCGTTACTGCCGGCGGATTATTTACTGCTACCGGCAATGTGGTTACATTACAGCCATTCTTGTCGGTAACTGTTACCGTATAACCAGCTGCTGCAGGAACTCCCGTAAAGATACCAGTATTGCGTCCTGTCAGATTCAAAGCCATCTCATTTAATACATAAGTAAGTGCACCTGTGCCTCCCGTGGCTGTCACTGTTATTCTTCCATCGGATGCCCCGAAACAGCTTACTTCTCTCCCGTTATAGTTACTCGTAACCAGCGCTGGAGCCGTTACTGGTACCGGATTAATGCATCGTTACCGGAGCTGTTATTACATTACAACCGTTCAGATCGCTCACTCTTACCGTATATGTTCCGGCTCCTACTCCTGTGAAGGCACCTGTGACTGCTCCGCTGACATTTAGTAGGCATCTCAATGAGTGTATAGGTCAACGCTCCTGTCCCTCCCGATGCTATTAACGGTTATCTTTCCATCGGTTGCTCCGTCGGCAACTTACCTGGCTGCCGTTATAATTGCTTGTAACTGCATGCTATGGCTGATACTGCCGGAGGATTATTAAGTGTCACGGATGTTGTTGTCTTTTTGAACAACCGTTAAGATCAGTTACTGTTACTGTATAAACACCTGCAGGCAATAATGAGAAGATGCCGGAGGATGAATCCTGTAACATTCGAAGGATCCTGGTCAAGGACATATGTCAGTGTTCCGGTTCCGCCTGATCCCAATACTGTTATAATACCATCTGATACCTCCAAAGCAGCTTATCCTGCTGCCATTGTAATTGCTCGTTATAGATATCGGCGCTGTTATTGCCGTTGGATTAGATATCGTAACAGGAACTGTGATTACATTACAACCATTTAGGTCGGTGACCCTGATTGTATATGATCCTGCAGGTATTCCTATGAAGATACCGCTTGAGAAGCCTGTCGAATTTCCCGGCATCTGTATCAACTGATATGACAGCGCTCCTGTCCCTCCCGCAGCTGTTACGGTTATCGTTCCATCGGACGATCCGGTACAGCTTACTGGCTACCGTGATAGTCGCTCGTTACTGCTGCCGTTGCTGTTACTAACGGAGGTGCGGTTATTGTTACTGGATACAGTATTGACTTCACACAAATTCATGTCTCTTACCCTTACCGTATACGAACCAGCAGGTACAACTGTAAATATACCTGTTATCGATCCTGATATATTTCCCGGTATCTCATTGAGATAATATGACAATGCTCCTGTGCTACCGAAGCTGTTACTGTTATTCTGCCATCAGATGTTCCGTTGCAACTCAGCTGGCTGCCATTGAAATTGCTTGTAACTGCTGCTGTTGCCGTTACTGCCGTCGGCTCGCTTATTGTTACCGGCGCCGTTGTGGTACTGCAGCTATTGATGTCTGTTACCTTTACCGTACATGGCTCTGGCTAACCCGGTGAATATACCGCTTACTGCCGCCTTTACATTCAACGGAGCTTTCTACCAGAAGATAACTCAATGTCCCAGTCCCTCCTACTGCCGTAACTGCCATCTCTCCATCTGCATGCCCCGTTACAGCTTATCTGGCTGCCATTGTAATTGCTCGTCACTGACGCCGTGGCTGTTA
>CAWBQN010000006.1:0-308236 GCA_963791065.1 uncultured Bacteroidales bacterium | reverse complement strand
GGCTCCTGATATCTTTACTATATTCGTTACATCGGCATCACAGTTATCTGTTGCTACCGGGAACAGCGCCTGTGCTGCTGCTATACCTAATGCATCACTGCACTGAAGTGTCGCATTGAGCGCTCCTGCTGCTGTGGTCCATGTCGGCGCCTGGGTATCTTCTATCGTGATGACCTGTGTATAAACGGCACTTATATTGCCACATGCATCTGTTACTGTCCAGGTATTGGTATAGGTCCCTGCCTCTGGACATGATCCTGCTACAAAGGCTCCTGATATCTTTACTATATTCGTTACATCGGCATCACAGTTATCTGTTGCTACCGGGAACAGCGCCTGTGCTGCTGCTATACCTAATGCATCACTGCACTGAAGTGTCGCATTCAGCGCTCCTGCTGCTGTGGTCCATGTCGGCGCCTGGGTATCTTCTATCGTGATGACCTGTGTATAAACGGCACTTATATTGCCACATGCATCTGTTACTGTCCAGGTATTGGTATAGGTCCCTGCCTCCGGACATGATCCTGCTACAAAGGCTCCTGATATCTTTACTATATTCGTTACATCGGCATCACAGTTATCTGTTGCTACCAAAAACGCCTGTGCTGCTGCTATACCTAATGCATCACTGCACTGAAGTGTCGCATTCAGCGCTCCTGCTGCTGTGGTCCATGTTGGCACCTGGGTATCTTCTATCGTGATGACCTGTGTATAAACGGCACTTATATTGCCACATGCATCTGTTACTGTCCAGGTATTGGTATAGGTCCCTGCCTCTGGACATGATCCTGCTACAAAGGCTCCTGATATCTTTACTATATTCGTTACATCGGCATCACAGTTATCTGTTGCTACCGAAACCTCCTGTGCTGCTGCTATACCTAATGCATCACTGCACTGAAGTGTCGCATTCAGCGCTCCTGCTGCTGTGGTCCATGTCGGCGCCTGAGTATTTTCTATCGTGATGACCTGTGTATAAACGGCACTTATATTGCCACATGCATCTGTTACTGTCCAGGTATTGGTATAGGTCCCTGCCTCTGGACATGATCCTGCTACAAAGGCTCCTGATATCTTTACTATATTCGTTACATCGGCATCACAGTTATCTGTTGCTACCGGGAACAGCCCCTGTGCTGCTGCTATACCTAATGCATCACTGCACTGAAGTGTCGCATTCAGCGCTCCTGCTGCTGTGGTCCATGTCGGCGCCTGGGTATCTTCTATCGTGATGACCTGTGTATAAACGGCACTTATATTGCCACATGCATCTGTTACTGTCCAGGTATTGGTATAGGTCCCTGCCTCTGGACATGATCCTGCTACAAAGGCTCCTGATATCTTTACTATATTCGTTACATCGGCATCACAGTTATCTGTTGCTACCGGGAACAGCGCCTGTGCTGCTGCTATACCTAATGCATCACTGCACTGAAGTGTCGCATTCAGCGCTCCTGCTGCTGTGGTCCATGTCGGCGCCTGGGTATCTTCTATCGTGATGACCTGTGTATAAACGGCACTTATATTGCCACATGCATCTGTTACTGTCCAGGTATTGGTATAGGTCCCTGCCTCTGGACATGATCCTGCTACAAAGGCTCCTGATATCTTTACTATATTCGTTACATCGGCATCACAGTTATCTGTTGCTACCGGGAACAGCGCCTGTGCTGCTGCTATACCTAATGCATCACTGCACTGAAGTGTCGCATTCAGCGCTCCTGCTGCTGTGGTCCATGTCGGCGCCTGGGTATCTTCTATCGTGATGACCTGTGTATAAACGGCACTTATATTGCCACATGCATCTGTTACTGTCCAGGTATTGGTATAGGTCCCTGCCTCTGGACATGATCCTGCTACAAAGGCTCCTGATATCTTTACTATATTCGTTACATCGGCATCACAGTTATCTGTTGCTACCGGGAACAGCGCCTGTGCTGCTGCTATACCTAATGCATCACTGCACTGAAGTGTCGCATTCAGCGCTCCTGCTGCTGTGGTCCATGTCGGCGCCTGGGTATCTTCTATCGTGATGACCTGTGTATAAACGGCACTTATATTGCCACATGCATCTGTTACTGTCCAGGTATTGGTATAGGTCCCTGCCTCTGGACATGATCCTGCTACAAAGGCTCCTGATATCTTTACTATATTCGTTACATCGGCATCACAGTTATCTGTTGCTACCGGGAACAGCGCCTGTGCTGCTGCTATACCTAATGCATCACTGCACTGAAGTGTCGCATTCAGCGCTCCTGCTGCTGTGGTCCATGTCGGCGCCTGGGTATCTTCTATCGTGATGACCTGTGTATAAACGGCACTTATATTGCCACATGCATCTGTTACTGTCCAGGTATTGGTATAGGTCCCTGCCTCTGGACATGATCCTGCTACAAAGGCTCCTGATATCTTTACTATATTCGTTACATCGGCATCACAGTTATCTGTTGCTACCGGGAACAGCGCCTGTGCTGCTGCTATACCTAATGCATCACTGCACTGAAGTGTCGCATTCAGCGCTCCTGCTGCTGTGGTCCATGTCGGCGCCTGGGTATCTTCTATCGTGATGACCTGTGTATAAACGGCACTTATATTGCCACATGCATCTGTTACTGTCCAGGTATTGGTATAGGTCCCTGCCTCTGGACATGATCCTGCTACAAAGGCTCCTGATATCTTTACTATATTCGTTACATCGGCATCACAGTTATCTGTTGCTACCGGGAACAGCGCCTGTGCTGCTGCTATACCTAATGCATCACTGCACTGAAGTGTCGCATTCAGCGCTCCTGCTGCTGTGGTCCATGTCGGCGCCTGGGTATCTTCTATCGTGATGACCTGTGTATAAACGGCACTTATATTGCCACATGCATCTGTTACTGTCCAGGTATTGGTATAGGTCCCTGCCTCTGGACATGATCCTGCTACAAAGGCTCCTGATATCTTTACTATATTCGTTACATCGGCATCACAGTTATCTGTTGCTACCGGGAACAGCGCCTGTGCTGCTGCTATACCTAATGCATCACTGCACTGAAGTGTCGCATTCAGCGCTCCTGCTGCTGTGGTCCATGTCGGCGCCTGGGTATCTTCTATCGTGATGACCTGTGTATAAACGGCACTTATATTGCCACATGCATCTGTTACTGTCCAGGTATTGGTATAGGTCCCTGCCTCTGGACATGATCCTGCTACAAAGGCTCCTGATATCTTTACTATATTCGTTACATCGGCATCACAGTTATCTGTTGCTACCGGGAACAGCGCCTGTGCTGCTGCTATACCTAATGCATCACTGCACTGAAGTGTCGCATTCAGCGCTCCTGCTGCTGTGGTCCATGTCGGCGCCTGGGTATCTTCTATCGTGATGACCTGTGTATAAACGGCACTTATATTGCCACATGCATCTGTTACTGTCCAGGTATTGGTATAGGTCCCTGCCTCGGACATGATCCTGCTACAAAGGCTCCTGATATCTTTACTATATTCGTTACATCGGCATCACAGTTATCTGTTGCTACCGGGAACAGCGCCTGTGCTGCTGCTATACCTAATGCATCACTGCACTGAAGTGTCGCATTCAGCGCTCCTGCTGCTGTGGTCCATGTCGGCGCCTGGGTATCTTCTATCGTGATGACCTGTGTATAAACGGCACTTATATTGCCACATGCATCTGTTACTGTCCAGGTATTGGTATAGGTCCCTGCCTCCGGACATGATCCTGCTACAAAGGCTCCTGATATCTTTACTATATTCGTTACATCGGCATCACAGTTATCTGTTGCTACCGGGAACAGCGCCTGTGCTGCTGCTATACCTAATGCATCACTGCACTGAAGTGTCGCATTCAGCGCTCCTGCTGCTGTGGTCCATGTCGGCGCCTGGGTATCTTCTATCGTGATGACCTGTGTATAAACGGCACTTATATTGCCACATGCATCTGTTACTGTCCAGGTATTGGTATAGGTCCCTGCCTCCGGACATGATCCTGCTACAAAGGCTCCTGATATCTTTACTATATTCGTTACATCGGCATCACAGTTATCTGTTGCTACCGGGAACAGCGCCTGTGCTGCTGCTATACCTAATGCATCACTGCACTGAAGTGTCGCATTCAGCGCTCCTGCTGCTGTGGTCCATGTCGGCGCCTGGGTATCTTCTATCGTGATGACCTGTGTATAAACGGCACTTATATTGCCACATGCATCTGTTACTGTCCAGGTATTGGTATAGGTCCCTGCCTCCGGACATGATCCTGCTACAAAGGCTCCTGATATCTTTACTATATTCGTTACATCGGCATCACAGTTATCTGTTGCTACCGGGAACAGCGCCTGTGCTGCTGCTATACCTAATGCATCACTGCACTGAAGTGTCGCATTCAGCGCTCCTGCTGCTGTGGTCCATGTCGGCGCCTGGGTATCTTCTATCGTGATGACCTGTGTATAAACGGCACTTATATTGCCACATGCATCTGTTACTGTCCAGGTATTGGTATAGGTCCCTGCCTCTGGACATGATCCTGCTACAAAGGCTCCTGATATCTTTACTATATTCGTTACATCGGCATCACAGTTATCTGTTGCTACCGGGAACAGCGCCTGTGCTGCTGCTATACCTAATGCATCACTGCACTGAAGTGTCGCATTCAGCGCTCCTGCTGCTGTGGTCCATGTCGGCGCCTGGGTATCTTCTATCGTGATGACCTGTGTATAAACGGCACTTATATTGCCACATGCATCTGTTACTGTCCAGGTATTGGTATAGGTCCCTGCCTCCGGACATGATCCTGCTACAAAGGCTCCTGATATCTTTACTATATTCGTTACATCGGCATCACAGTTATCTGTTGCTACCGGGAACAGCGCCTGTGCTGCTGCTATACCTAATGCATCACTGCACTGAAGTGTCGCATTCAGCGCTCCTGCTGCTGTGGTCCATGTCGGCGCCTGGGTATCTTCTATCGTGATGACCTGTGTATAAACGGCACTTATATTGCCACATGCATCTGTTACTGTCCAGGTATTGGTATAGGTCCCTGCCTCTGGACATGATCCTGCTACAAAGGCTCCTGATATCTTTACTATATTCGTTACATCGGCATCACAGTTATCTGTTGCTACCGGGAACAGCGCCTGTGCTGCTGCTATACCTAATGCATCACTGCACTGAAGTGTCGCATTCAGCGCTCCTGCTGCTGTGGTCCATGTCGGCGCCTGGGTATCTTCTATCGTGATGACCTGTGTATAAACGGCACTTATATTGCCACATGCATCTGTTACTGTCCAGGTATTGGTATAGGTCCCTGCCTCTGGACATGATCCTGCTACAAAGGCTCCTGATATCTTTACTATATTCGTTACATCGGCATCACAGTTATCTGTTGCTACCGGGAACAGCGCCTGTGCTGCTGCTATACCTAATGCATCACTGCACTGAAGTGTCGCATTCAGCGCTCCTGCTGCTGTGGTCCATGTCGGCGCCTGGGTATCTTCTATCGTGATGACCTGTGTATAAACGGCACTTATATTGCCACATGCATCTGTTACTGTCCAGGTATTGGTATAGGTCCCTGCCTCTGGACATGATCCTGCTACAAAGGCTCCTGATATCTTTACTATATTCGTTACATCGGCATCACAGTTATCTGTTGCTACCGGGAACAGCGCCTGTGCTGCTGCTATACCTAATGCATCACTGCACTGAAGTGTCGCATTCAGCGCTCCTGCTGCTGTGGTCCATGTCGGCGCCTGGGTATCTTCTATCGTGATGACCTGTGTATAAACGGCACTTATATTGCCACATGCATCTGTTACTGTCCAGGTATTGGTATAGGTCCCTGCCTCTGGACATGATCCTGCTACAAAGGCTCCTGATATCTTTACTATATTCGTTACATCGGCATCACAGTTATCTGTTGCTACCGGGAACAGCGCCTGTGCTGCTGCTATACCTAATGCATCACTGCACTGAAGTGTCGCATTCAGCGCTCCTGCTGCTGTGGTCCATGTCGGCGCCTGGGTATCTTCTATCGTGATGACCTGTGTATAAACGGCACTTATATTGCCACATGCATCTGTTACTGTCCAGGTATTGGTATAGGTCCCTGCCTCCGGACATGATCCTGCTACAAAGGCTCCTGATATCTTTACTATATTCGTTACATCGGCATCACAGTTATCTGTTGCTACCGGGAACAGCGCCTGTGCTGCTGCTATACCTAATGCATCACTGCACTGAAGTGTCGCATTCAGCGCTCCTGCTGCTGTGGTCCATGTCGGCGCCTGGGTATCTTCTATCGTGATGACCTGTGTATAAACGGCACTTATATTGCCACATGCATCTGTTACTGTCCAGGTATTGGTATAGGTCCCTGCCTCTGGACATGATCCTGCTACAAAGGCTCCTGATATCTTTACTATATTCGTTACATCGGCATCACAGTTATCTGTTGCTACCGGGAACAGCGCCTGTGCTGCTGCTATACCTAATGCATCACTGCACTGAAGTGTCGCATTCAGCGCTCCTGCTGCTGTGGTCCATGTCGGCGCCTGGGTATCTTCTATCGTGATGACCTGTGTATAAACGGCACTTATATTGCCACATGCATCTGTTACTGTCCAGGTATTGGTATAGGTCCCTGCCTCTGGACATGATCCTGCTACAAAGGCTCCTGATATCTTTACTATATTCGTTACATCGGCATCACAGTTATCTGTTGCTACCGGGAACAGCGCCTGTGCTGCTGCTATACCTAATGCATCACTGCACTGAAGTGTCGCATTCAGCGCTCCTGCTGCTGTGGTCCATGTCGGCGCCTGGGTATCTTCTATCGTGATGACCTGTGTATAAACGGCACTTATATTGCCACATGCATCTGTTACTGTCCAGGTATTGGTATAGGTCCCTGCCTCCGGACATGATCCTGCTACAAAGGCTCCTGATATCTTTACTATATTCGTTACATCGGCATCACAGTTATCTGTTGCTACCGGGAACAGCGCCTGTGCTGCTGCTATACCTAATGCATCACTGCACTGAAGTGTCGCATTCAGCGCTCCTGCTGCTGTGGTCCATGTCGGCGCCTGGGTATCTTCTATCGTGATGACCTGTGTATAAACGGCACTTATATTGCCACATGCATCTGTTACTGTCCAGGTATTGGTATAGGTCCCTGCCTCCGGACATGATCCTGCTACAAAGGCTCCTGATATCTTTACTATATTCGTTACATCGGCATCACAGTTATCTGTTGCTACCGGGAACAGCGCCTGTGCTGCTGCTATACCTAATGCATCACTGCACTGAAGTGTCGCATTCAGCGCTCCTGCTGCTGTGGTCCATGTCGGCGCCTGGGTATCTTCTATCGTGATGACCTGTGTATAAACGGCACTTATATTGCCACATGCATCTGTTACTGTCCAGGTATTGGTATAGGTCCCTGCCTCTGGACATGATCCTGCTACAAAGGCTCCTGATATCTTTACTATATTCGTTACATCGGCATCACAGTTATCTGTTGCTACCGGGAACAGCGCCTGTGCTGCTGCTATACCTAATGCATCACTGCACTGAAGTGTCGCATTCAGCGCTCCTGCTGCTGTGGTCCATGTCGGCGCCTGGGTATCTTCTATCGTGATGACCTGTGTATAAACGGCACTTATATTGCCACATGCATCTGTTACTGTCCAGGTATTGGTATAGGTCCCTGCCTCTGGACATGATCCTGCTACAAAGGCTCCTGATATCTTTACTATATTCGTTACATCGGCATCACAGTTATCTGTTGCTACCGGGAACAGCGCCTGTGCTGCTGCTATACCTAATGCATCACTGCACTGAAGTGTCGCATTCAGCGCTCCTGCTGCTGTGGTCCATGTCGGCGCCTGGGTATCTTCTATCGTGATGACCTGTGTATAAACGGCACTTATATTGCCACATGCATCTGTTACTGTCCAGGTATTGGTATAGGTCCCTGCCTCCGGACATGATCCTGCTACAAAGGCTCCTGATATCTTTACTATATTCGTTACATCGGCATCACAGTTATCTGTTGCTACCGGGAACAGCGCCTGTGCTGCTGCTATACCTAATGCATCACTGCACTGAAGTGTCGCATTCAGCGCTCCTGCTGCTGTGGTCCATGTCGGCGCCTGGGTATCTTCTATCGTGATGACCTGTGTATAAACGGCACTTATATTGCCACATGCATCTGTTACTGTCCAGGTATTGGTATAGGTCCCTGCCTCTGGACATGATCCTGCTACAAAGGCTCCTGATATCTTTACTATATTCGTTACATCGGCATCACAGTTATCTGTTGCTACCGGGAACAGCGCCTGTGCTGCTGCTATACCTAATGCATCACTGCACTGAAGTGTCGCATTCAGCGCTCCTGCTGCTGTGGTCCATGTCGGCGCCTGGGTATCTTCTATCGTGATGACCTGTGTATAAACGGCACTTATATTGCCACATGCATCTGTTACTGTCCAGGTATTGGTATAGGTCCCTGCCTCCGGACATGATCCTGCTACAAAGGCTCCTGATATCTTTACTATATTCGTTACATCGGCATCACAGTTATCTGTTGCTACCGGGAACAGCGCCTGTGCTGCTGCTATACCTAATGCATCACTGCACTGAAGTGTCGCATTCAGCGCTCCTGCTGCTGTGGTCCATGTCGGCGCCTGGGTATCTTCTATCGTGATGACCTGTGTATAAACGGCACTTATATTGCCACATGCATCTGTTACTGTCCAGGTATTGGTATAGGTCCCTGCCTCTGGACATGATCCTGCTACAAAGGCTCCTGATATCTTTACTATATTCGTTACATCGGCATCACAGTTATCTGTTGCTACCGGGAACAGCGCCTGTGCTGCTGCTATACCTAATGCATCACTGCACTGAAGTGTCGCATTCAGCGCTCCTGCTGCTGTGGTCCATGTCGGCGCCTGGGTATCACGAATGATGACAGTATAATCTCCACTTGTTACAGAACATCCGGTAGCAGTTATTGTTTCTGTGACCTTCACTGTACCGGAAGTATTGCAACCAGTTGGCCAGTCAACAATTATTTCATTAGTGCTTCCACCTGAATATGTAGAAGAACCTGTGACAGTCCAGGTATATGTATTTCCAGCTACTAAAGGAGTTGAGTAATGAACTCCTATTGAGCCAGGACATACCTCACTTGTACCAGTAATAACAGGTGCAGGAGCAGGATTTTTTATAACTGAATATACCGGAGAAGTAGTGGAACAACCTGTTGTGGTATTTGTGATTGACAAAGATATCTGACCAGTTCCTGCAGCTCCCCAGCTAACCGAGACCTGATTAGTTCCATTCCCGGTAAAACCTGAGGCGCCGGTTATGCTCCAATTGTAGGTTTGATTTGCCTGTGCCGGGACGGAGTAAATAACTCCTGTTGCATTTGAACATACTTCAAAATCATAAAGAGAACAATTTGATTCACCCGATATACTGTAGAAAGTTGATGGTGATTTCTGATTATTGTATTCTGTAACAATCCAGCCGGCAGGTCTGGATATACTCTGAACCCGAGCCTCATCAATAACACCATTAAAAAGTCCAAAAGCAGCAGGATCTTCATTTTTGCCAATAATTAGATTTTGTATTGGATTACCAATTGGTCCAATAAAAGTGTTGGGATTAATCGGTGACCGAAGTACACCATCTATATACGTATTAATTGAGGTAGAGCCAATGTCCCACGTAAAAGCAATATAATGCCAGAAACCGGTTGACGGACCCGCTACATCAGTAAATAATTTTTCCGGAGTACTGGTATTCTGTAATTCGTCCCTTATATTTCCGAGGTACCAAAATAGAGAATAGCCTGGTCTGGCCCAGCCACCTCCCATATTTATTATATGCCCATCCCCACCAGCAACACTATTAACCCATGCAGAAACTGTAATTGAATTATTGATAAACAGGCTTGTATTATTGCCTGCATTAATATAATCAGTAGTTCCATTGAAGCTTTTTCCGAATCCAATTTGTCCGGCTGCATCAGTTGATCCGAAATTGGTACCATTATTAGCATTCAAAGTACCGTCCGAATAATCAGTCGCATTCAAATGCCACACACCCCTGAAGTTCGGATCCCAGACTGACTTAACTGAAGGATCCGTACTTATCTGCGGGTTCCCGTATAACATCTGGATTGTAGTATTTAATGTCGCAGATAATACGGGCAACCTTACCCAGACTATTAAATTGCCGGTTGCCGGATCATAGCTTTCAACCTGATGATCGAGCTTATTAGAATTTGCATCAGTAAAAATTATATCATATCCGTTAGAGTTTTGAACATGTCCCCCGTTAACAACGGTTCTTAACTGATCTCTTTCCGGTGAATTCGAAATATTTACCAGAACCGGAAAATTCATAAGGTCAGAACCACCATTTACCAAATTATGGTCTATTGTGATCAATTTTTGATAAGCATATCCTAAAGCAGCGGCCGGCAGAGGGTTTACGGTAACGACTGACCTTATCAGTATTTGTGCACCCTCCGTTTATAACAGTCAGAGTATAGGTAGTTGTCACGCCAGGGTTTGCAACCGGATTGGCGATATTTGTTGCACTCAATCCATATGCAGGGCTCCATGAATATGTCCCTCCCCCTGAACCGTCAAGTGTCGTGGATGCTCCTTTACAAATTGCCACATCTGATCCTGCATTTGCAACTGTAACATCACGATGTTGCAAACGTGTAATCAAAAGAAGTAGTATTAAGGATTTGAAACAGTTGTTCTGGTAATTGTTTGATTGTATGTAACGCTTCCATGATTTCCATAATGCCTGCCAGTTTGGACTCCTGCATTCCTTCCCGAATCCTTGGATTTGCATCTATTACATAGCTTGTAAATCCATTTCCTGTCAACGTGAGATTGTATAGTATTCGACAGTTCCAAGGAACTGCTAAAATCCAATAACCTTCCTGAAAATATTGTCCAAATGATTTGCCATCATCGTATAAGGTGAGTAATTGACCCAGGGGGGATTCAATGAATTCTGCGGTAATAGTTATTGGAGATATGGAGAATGCAAAATTAAAGAATGGCGGATCTGTAATACGATGATGTGCCAACGGGAAAAAGATAATTCAACTCCGGTTGTCCAATTACTCCTCTTCTGAACTTCCATATTATTGTTCCGGAAGTATCAGATCAATGATCCTGCTGTCGTCGGGCTTAAAATCATTACATTTGAACCGGTATTGATATTCCCCGAAGTCATTGTAAGGGAATTGCTGCAGGTAACCGTATTGGATAAGATCAGATTATTATTCCCGGAACTCCCGGAATTGCTGATTGTAAGATTATAAAATGTTTCATTTAAAGGATTTGTAAAAGTCTGGTTATTGGTTCCATTGAATGTAACCCTTCTTGAACCTTCGGTAAAATCCCCATTATTAGTCCAGTTCCCTGAAATTGTAAGGTCGTGGGTGTTGGAATTAAGAACAGTTGAAGTACCAATATTAAGATTCCCGCCAATAATAAGATTACTAAGCATGGTTTTAGTACCGGATCCTGAAGTGCTTAAGTTAGAATAAGACGAGGAAGGTATTTTAATGTCCTGATCTCCGGTAGCGCTAAAATTAACTGTATTTCCTGGATAAGAAGCGTCCAATGTACGCTCACTCATTATGTAACATGTGGTACTGGCATAGTTTAATATCCCTTCGTTTATCCATTCAGTCACTGGAACATCACTGAGATTTAATCCCTGGTTTATTGTAATTGTCGTTTGGTTGGTAACTGAATAGGGACCATTGAATTCAAAATAATTCATCACCATTGTCCCGCTACCAGCTCAAACTTATATTCGCAGCCGCTCTTGCGTGGTGAAACGAAACGTTATTACTGTTATTTATTATGTCGCCATAAAAGAGAAGATGTGCACTGGGTCAGGCATTTGAAGTCCATGTTGCTGTATTTGAAACTGTTATTGTTCCATGAAAGCTACAACACCGCCGCTATTATTATCACTGAGGGTGCTGGAAATATTCGTTATTCCATTTACTGTAAAATTAATGATCGATAACTCTAACGTTCCGGAATGATTTATATATTAGTTATCCGCTGATCACAGGTATTTAGCAGGTCTAAGATCAAGCGTTATATCATTATAAATATCTACTCGTCCGGGAGATACTACTCTGGCCCGGATAGCCCTGTAAAGCCGTAGGTTGGTTCCACGAACCGACATATATCTCCCATGTGGAAAGGTTACTCCACGATCCACTAGCTTTCGAACGATAATCACCATTGGTCTGGCCAAACAGACTCCCGCCTGTAACAAGTAACCAGCAACAAGCAACCAGTAACAGTCTACTAATACTTCGTCCGGACAGCTTCCGGGAGACTGAGTTAACTGATGGAACAATATTTGCAAATACAGACGTCAAACTTTCAGGTTCAGTATAATAAAATAATCATTATCCGACTCTAAATTCTTTTTTTTTAAAGCCGGTTAATGTTTAATATTATATTTTGATCCGTTACAAATAATGTAAACGGAGTCAACTATTCACATATTTCTAGACTTCCGATCATTAACAATGGTTGCACGACTCTAACCATTTAATAATTAGCTAAAGATAAAAATTATTTCAAATGATCATGGTTTTTTTGACCAGGTAAAAATAAATCTTTTACAATAGTACAGCCTAACTTAAATTCTGCTGTAAATTGTTTAGGATCAGGCAGAAATGATGATAATCAGAGAATCAGCATCGCATCACCATAAGTGCCGAAGCGATACTTTTCCTTGACGGCTGTTTTGTAGGCATCAAAAAGCAGATCATAACCGGCAAAAGCGGAGACCATCATTAAGAGAGTAGAATATGGCAGATGAAAATTGCTTATCATCATATCCGGAACTTTAAATTCGTATGGCGGGAAAATGAATTTATTGGTCCAGCCATCAAATGGTTTCAGATAGCCGTCGGTTGAGACTGAACTCTCAAGAGTTCTTACGACTGTCGTTCCAACGGCGCAAATCTTGTACTTATTATCTTTGGCTTTATTTACAATTTCAGCGGACTCTTCCGTAATGAGGATCCTTTCAGAATCAACTTTATGTTTGGTCAGATCTTCAACATCAACGCTCCTGAAATTACCTAAACCAACATGAAGGGTAATTTCGGCAAATTCCACTCCGATAATTTCGAGTTTCTTTAGAAGCTCCCGGCTAAAATGCAATCCGGCTGTCGGGGCAGCTACCGCACCTTCATACTTTGCAAATATGGTCTGATACCTCTCACTATCCTCGGGCTCTACTTTCCTGTTGATGAACTTAGGCAGGGGAGTTTCTCCGAGGCTGTATAATGTTTTCTTAAATTCGTCATAGGTACCGTCAAACAGAAACCTTAATGTCCTTCCTCTCGAAGTTGTATTATCAATAACTTCTGCTACCAAGAGGTCGTCTTCGCCAAAATACAGCTTATTCCCAATCCTTATTTTCCTTGCAGGATCAACCAGAACATCCCATAAACGCTGTTCTCTGTTTAATTCCCGTAAAAGGAAGACTTCGATTTCAGCTCCTGTCTTCTCCTTGTTTCCATATAACCTAGCCGGAAAAACCTTGGTATTATTGAAAACCAGAACATCATTCTCATGAAAAAATTCTGTAATATCCTTAAATATCTTGTGCTGAAGCTCTCCGCTTTTTCTGTTAACAACCAATAATCTCGATTCATCCCTGTTAGCAGAAGGATAAAGGGCAATAAGCTCCTGAGGCAAATTATACCTGAATTGCGATAGTTTCATAATAAATAAATAATCATTTAAAATTAGAGAAGTCCTTTATACGTAATAATATCAACTTTGTTTCATTGGAATGCATATTTTTTTTAAAATAATCCGGATCCTGTATGTCTCAGAATTCTACATGTTTGTGCTTCCCTCATAATAACATGACAAGCTCTTTTGTTCAATGTATTCCTTGAAATTTTCGATAGTGTAGGCATTTTTTACATGATATTGGCCAATAGAGGTTCTCTCGAGAGCAGATAAATAGCTTCCGCTTTTTAGTGCTAATCCTAAATCCCTGGCAAAAGATCTGACATAAGTTCCCTTGCTGCACACAAGCCTGATCTTTATTTCCGGATTATTGAATGAGAGTAATTCTATTTCCCTGAAGAAAACTGTTACAGGAACAAGATCCATTTCAATTCCCTTACGTGCAAACTCGTAAGCTCTCTTCCCTGCTATAAGCTTAGCAGAATACATGGGAGGAACCTGTTTCTGTTCACCTGCAAAACTATTCAGAACATTTTTAACCAGCTCCTCTGTAACATGGTCTGTCGGATAATAATTGTCTGTTTCTGTTTCCAGATCAAAGGACGGTGTCGTAGCTCCAAGATGAAATGTAGCTATATATTCTTTATCCAGATCACGGAATTCATCAATCTTCCTGGTCGCTTTACCTGTGCAGATAATCATTAGTCCGCTGGCAAGCGGATCAAGGGTGCCAGCATGACCGACTTTTATTTTTTTGATCCCGAAGGTGCTCCGGATCATTATTCTCACTTTGTTTACAAGATCGAACGATGTCCAATAAACCGGTTTATCAAACAACAGGACTTTCCCTTCTTCAAAAATTGTAACTTTTCCTGATGACATTCAAAGTAAATAAGTACGCGCAAACATCAATTTTTATGCAGTAATGCAGCTAAAGGTCCTATAAAAAGACAAACACCAGATTAGTTCACAGTTAAGTCCTGAAACTGATCTTACAAACCAGTTAAATAAGAAAACTCTATTTTATTTATTATCAGTCTCCTTTGGCTTCTTCATAATAGCCCATATTTCGAATATGAAACCTGCCAGCACAACTATCGGAGCAAGAGTTATTCTCCGGAAACTGAAAATGTTGTCACTGAATTTGTCAGGACTTGGAGATTTGCCGCCCATCATCAGGAGAAATCCGATGACTATTATAGCGAAACCGATAGCCAGCAATTTATAATTTTCGCGGCCAAGAGCAAAATTCAATTTTTCCTTATTTTCATTTTTTGCGCTCATAGTTGATCAAAAATAAAGTTTGTCTTCTGAAATGCTAAGATATCTGTTAACGGAGAAAAAAGTAGAAATGATATTAATTAAGATGCCTGTAATTACGATCGAAATACCAAGAAGAAGCAAGAGATAGGTGCTCTCAAAACTAAACATCAGGAAAAATTGCTTTTCAATAAGATAAAGCAGTCCCATCAATAAACTCATGGCAACCAGGGCCGCCAGAAGTCCGTGAACAGCACTCTGAACAAGAAATGGCTTTCGTATGAATCCACGTGTTGCACCCACCAGCTGCATTGTTCTGATAAGAAACCTGCGTGAGTATATTGACAGACGGATTGTATTGTTAATTATAGTGAGAGCTATCAGAAAGAGAAATGTACTTATTACCAGCAGGAAGAGGCTTATCTTTCTTACATTATCGTTGATCAGAAAAAGCAGGGATTCCTGAACCAGTACTTCTTTCACAAAAGGATATTCCCTTACGTATTTTTCAATTTTTGCCACACTGTCAGGGCTTGTGAACCCGGCATAAAGATAGACGTCAATTGAGGGTGGAAGGGGATTGTCGCCCAGAAAACTAATAAAATCCTCACCAAGATCTTTTTTCATTTTTGCAGCTGCAGCATCCTTCGAAACATATTCTGTCGATTTCACATAAGGTTTAGCATCAAGGTCTTTCTGCAACATCCTTATGTCGGGCTCTTTTGCTTCATCGTCAAGCATTATTGAGAACGAAAGGCTTTCCCTGAGATAGTCCGACAGCTCCTTCGCATTGATCAGAACAAGACCCAGTACCCCCAGAAGGAATAGAACCAGAGAGACACTTACCACAAGAGTAAGATATGAACTTCTCAGTTTTATCTTGGAATATCCTGACTCCTTGTTTTTCAATTCCTGAAATTATGCTTTTACCTTTATACCTTGTCTTTTATCTTAGTCAACAATTGTCATCCATCCAAACGGATCAGGCTCATCACCGTTTTGAATAGCAGTAAGTTTTTTGTAAAGCTTTAAGGTCTGAATACCCGGTTCCCCATCTTTGCAATATTCATAGATCTTATTCTTTTCCGGATCAAAAATCTTCCCGATAGGAGTAATTACCGCGGCAGTTCCGCAGGCTCCGGCCTCTGCAAACGAAGAAAGTTCATCAACAGGAACCTGTCTGCGTTCAGTTTTCATCCCAAGGCTGCCGGCAATTTCTATCAGACTCATATTTGTAATTGAATTCAATATTGATTCGGATTTGGGTGTTATATAGGTATTATTTTTTATTCCAAAGAAATTTGCCGGACCGCATTCATCAACGTACTTTTTTTCTTTTGCATCAAGAAAAATAGTATTGGAATATCCCCCGGTACGTGCGGCGATGATAGCCCGCATGCTTGCGGCATAGTTGCCACCAACTTTATATATTCCTGTGCCCATAGGTGCAGCTCTGTCCACATCCCTGCAGATAAGCATGCTTACAGGCTTCATGCCACCTTTGAAGTATGGGCCTACCGGAGTGACAAAAACAAGGAAAGTGTATTCAGAAGCTGGTTTGACACCCACCTCCGCGCCGCTGCCATAAAGAAGCGGCCTGATATACAGTGTTGCACCAGATCCGTAGGGAGGAATATATTTTTTGTTTAACTTAATTACCTTAAAGAGAGCTTCACCGAACATATCAACTGGAAACGCTTCCATCTTGATCCCGTCAGCAGAAGCTACAAGTCTTTTTGCATTTTCTTCCCAGCGGAACAAACGGATCTTTCCGTCTTTTCCCATATAAGCCTTAAGTCCTTCAAAGGCTTCCTGACCATAATGCAAACCAGTTGCAGCTATGTGAACATCAATATATTCTGAAGAAGAAACATCAAGTTCGCCCCACTTCCCGTCTTTGTAAATACAACGCACATTAAAATCTGTCTTTATATAACCGAAAGGCAGACATTCCCAGTTGAGTTTTTCCATAAACACCGGCTATTAAAATTTGGCTGTAAAAGTACATGTTTAAAACTTATTTTAAGCACTTTTCTCCGTGAATCTGGATTATTCGCTGTAGACCCGCAGCCCTGCGATCTGATCAGCTTCGGAAACGCTTCGGAGAAGCTGTGCTGTTCTGGTAATAAACCTGTGATCTGATAAGAGTTTCAGCTGGAGCTCATACCAGGATTTATTCTCGGGATGTTTACCATATTCTGTTCTTTCCCTTAACAATTTATCCGTAAGCTTCAGGTAATCTACTCGACCAAGATAATCATACCTGGCATCATGAATGATATTATCCACTAATGTTTCCTGATGATCAGTAAAACAGTTTCTGATTATCTTCGTTGTCGTTTCGACATTCTCCTGATTAAATCCATAACCCGGAAGTATCTCTTCTACCAGACGTATGGATGCCTCCATTGGTTTTTCATAATCAGTGATATATCCGGTAAGCAGGAAGACTGCAGCCAGTTTAAGATTAATAAACTCTTCATCAGGAATTTTTTCAGCCCTTGACAGCAATTCGACCTGGTTGCTTATATTTTTTACCATGGCAGAATTATGAAAATAAAGGTTTGGAGAAGCATCATCATCAAACATCTTGGTTACCATCTCCTCAATGTCCTGGAGCTTGATCATCTGCATCCTTACGATAAATTTCCTGTTTGGCCCGCCATTTTCATCTGATAGTTCAGGAACAATCCCGTTCACAAAATACATTTCCAGTTCGCCTTTATACTTAACAGGCATTTTCCCGCGGAATTCGCACATGAAAAACTCCTTTACAAACTCATAGGTTGTGCCCGAGATATTTATTTTTCCAGCCTCGCCTGATGACTCCATCCTGCTTGCAGTGTTCACTGTATCTCCCCAGATGTCATATGAAAGTTTCTTCTGACCGACAACCCCTGCAACAACAGTTCCGGTATGAATACCTATCCTGATATCCCAGTATTTCATCCCTTCAAGCTGGGATGTTTCCTTAAGATTCTTCATATACGACTTCATTTCAAGTGCGGCCAGGATAACTTCGACAGGGTTGGTCCGGTTCTTTTCCGGAATACCGCCGGCACACATATATGCATCACCGATAGTCTTGATCTTTTCGATGCCGAACTTCTCAACAACTGAATCAAAATAGAAAAAGAATTTATCAAGTTCGTCTATTAAAACCTCAGGATTCATCTCTTCGGCAATCTTAGTAAAGCCCTGAATATCTGAAAATAAGACTGTAACAAAGTTATATTTTATTTTAGTTGCCTTCCCTTTCTCCATGATTTCGCTGGCTGTATTCCTGGGCAGAACATTTGCAAGTAATGCCTCGGTCTTTTCTTTTTCAATTATCAGATCCTCGGTCCGCTTATTAATTATCTGTTCAAGCATGTATAGTTTCCGTGCAAACCTTAAATTGATCTGATCATAAAGCGCCCAGCCAAATAATGAGAGTATAACCAGGTACACCAATATGGCGAATCCTGAAAAGTACCATAGAGGAAGTATCCTTAAAGAGATCAAAGAGGTTTCACCACCGCTATTTCCTGAATAAATATATCTGACTTTAAACTGATATTTTCCTGCAGGAAGGTTAGTATACTCTTTAAATCCGGTGCGTTTCCAACTGCTCCATGCCTTATCGAAGCCTTCCAGGAAAAACTGATAATCGATACTATCGGGTTGTAACCCGAATTCAACATTATTGTACCTGTGGTTTAAAATAATATATCGTCTTTGATCTTTATCCGGCACCCTGGAACTGTCTGAAATAAATATAACCGAATCACCGTTAATCATTATGCGCCTGATTGAAGGTGTTACCTCCGGATCAGGAGAATCCTGGATTGCAGAAGAATTTAAAAGAAGCGAAAACAGAAAAACTCCGGAAAGGAAAATCAACCTTAAGAAATAAGACATAAACAATTATCTTGCTTTTTATTATTCCAAATGTAGTACTTAAAAGAATCAGGTCAAAAGGAAAGGTCTATTTTGAGTATTTTAGCAGCCAATTGAAAAATGATCCTATGACATTAGTTTTTGCCTCAAATAATGAGCATAAAATAAAAGAAATTAACAGCCTCCTTGGAAGCAGTTTTAAACTTTTGGGTCTTCGTGATATAAATATTCTTGAAGATATTCCGGAGAAAGAAACCCGGATTGAAGGAAATGCAATTGCAAAAGCCAGGTATGTTTATAATGCCTCCGGTATGGATGTGTTTGCCGATGATACTGGCCTTGAAATCTTTGCCCTTAATGGCTTACCCGGTGTGCATTCAGCCAGGTTTGCAGGAGAAGATAAGGATTCATCCGCCAATATTGAGAAGGTTTTATCGTTGCTTGGAAATACTGAATTCAGAACGGCAAGATTCAGAACGGTAATTGCTCTTATCCTCAATAGTAAAGAATATCTCTTCGAGGGAGAGATAAACGGTACAATCATCCGGGAGAAAAGAGGTACCGGAGGATTCGGTTACGACCCGATATTCATTCCTGACGGAAAAGCAAGCACCTTTGCTGAAATGTCGCTGGCAGAGAAGAACACCATCTCCCACAGGGCAAGAGCATTCATGAAATTAAAAGAGTTTTTACTTCAGAGCCGGTGAAAAAGACTTTATGCATATTGTTTTTTATGTTAATGACCCTCATGTTGAAGAGCCAGACTCCGGTTGGACAATGGTCAGATCATCTTGTTTACAGTACAGCTGATTGTGTTACTGTTGGCAAAGATGAAATATTTGCCTCCACCGGCTCATCAATACTTATTTACAACAAGGGGTATGCTGAACTAAAGAAGATGTCGCGCATTGACGGGCTGACTGAGACTGGAATAAGTGCAATTGCATGGTCAGAGGATAAAAAAACTCTTATTATTGCCTATCAGAGCACGAATATTGACCTGCTGAGCAACAGTATTATTTATAATCTCCCTGATATAGACAGGAAATATATACCGGGTAATAAAAAGGTAAACAAGGTACGTACAAATGGCAGTTATGCATACCTGGCATGCAGTTTTGGAATTGTTGTAATAGACCTCAATAAGAAGGAGATCTACGATACATGGAAGCCCGGGAATAGTTCTGAAACATTGCAGGTATGGGATATTGCTTTTGGGAACAACAAAATCTATGCTGCCACCGATATGGGAGTTTACTCAGCTGATATTACCAATCAGGGGCTCTCTTATTTTGGGAATTGGACACTGCTTGATTTTCTTGAAAGCCCGGCGGGTAAATACACATGCCTCACTTTCTCCGGGGACAAGCTTTATGCAAACCTTTCAGATCCTTTAGCAGCAGGTGACTATATCTTTGCAGTTGGTACAACAAGTTCATTATTCTCATTCACAAATGGCGTTGTTAACAAATCATTCGATGGTTCAACAGCTGGATTTACAGTATCCTCAGGAAGCTCAGTAAAATATTATAATTCAAATGGCTCCCTTGTCACATCAATCTCTTCGTATGGCTGGGCAAGTCCGAATATTTCACAGGCAATAGCCGATAACGGAAATATCTGGATTGCCGATATTAACTCAGGACTTATAATGGGTGAAGGAATGTCGGTATTTTCAGCTTTGACTCTTCCAGGTCCATGCTCAAATAACGCTTTCAGCATAGTCTCGACCAATGGAGAAACTGTGATTTGCGGAGGAGCTACCAATGTTTCATGGAATAACCAGGGGCTTCCAATGGAGATTTCTATTCATGACAATAATAATTGGACAGCTATCAAATCGGGCAGTATTGTTGATCCCCTGAGGGCACTAATAGATCCGGCCGATAATAATCATATGTTTGTATCAACGTGGGGCGGAGGACTGCTGGAGTATGAAAATAATAGCCTGGTAAAACAATACAATGCATCCAATTCACCACTACAGACTATTATCCCTGGCCAGCCTTACGTGAGAGTATGTGGACTGGCTATGGATAAATCAAAAAACCTTTGGCTGACTCAAACTGAGGTGCCGGGAAGTATAAAAGTACTGAGACCGGATGGAACCTGGATCATAAATCCTTTGACCATTAATGCTCCTACAATCGGAGATATCATAATTACCGCATCAGGTCAGAAATGGATCATATTGCCCCGTGGTTACGGACTGTTTGTTTTTGATGATAATAAGACACCTGAAAATTTCAACGATGACAGATCAAAAAGAATCCTGGTACAGGATATAGAAAATCAGGTAATCCCGACTGTTTATTCAATTGCTGAAGATCTCGATGGTAATATATGGGTAGGAACAGATCAGGGCCCGGTGATATACTTCAATCCCGAAAATGTATTTGATAATGATCTGAAGGCCAGTCGTATCAAAATACCAAGGAACGATGGAACCAACCTTGCAGATTATATGCTGAAAACTGAAACAATAACTGCCATTGCAGTTGACGGAGCCAACAGGAAATGGCTTGGTACAGCCAGTTCAGGTGTGTATCTGCTTTCAGCTGACGGAACGACCCAGATTAAAAACTTCAATGAACAGAACAGCCCCATATTGTCAAATTCCATTGTAAGCCTGGCTGTTGATAATAAAACCGGAGATATCTGGTTTGGCACTTCAAAAGGGATCCAGTCATACAGAGGTGATGCAACTACCGGAGGAGAAAAATTTGCTGGGGTTTATACTTTCCCGAATCCGGTCAGAGAGGATTTCAAAGGAAATGTAACAATCACAGGGTTAATCCGTGATTCTCAGGTCAGGATAACAGATATAAGCGGAAATCTGGTATATGCTACAGTTTCTGATGGTGGTCAGGCTACATGGAATCTTACTACCTATAATGGACGACGTGTTGCGACCGGAGTTTACATTGTATTTTGTGCCAGCAAGGATGGTTCACAGTCGTGTGTTACAAAGATGCTGGTGATAAAATGATCATCACTCAGTTATCAGGCTCTGAATTCTCTCGATCTGCAGTTGCTTATTTACTTCACGGAGACTCCTGGCTGTTTTGGTAAAATACTGATGTCCCGATATAAATTTGACCTGAATCTTATTCCAGTCATTCAGCGATCCCATTTTATTCTGGGCCTTCAATTCCTCATAAAGCGTATTTGAAACCGGAATGAAATCGCTCCTTCCCAGGTAATCGAGATCAGAATCGCAAATTATATTTTCGAGCAGGTTCGTCGGTTCAGGAGGCAGTCTGGTTGACATAATTAAAGAACATATCCGGTCAATCTGGTCAGAACTATAATTGTATTGAGGAAGCATCTTCCTTGCGATTTGTGTTCCATGATATTCATGATTATCGTAGGCGATGGTATGACCGACATCATGAAAAAGTGCAGCTGTCTTCAGCAGTAAGATATCCTCGTCGGAACAGCCCTCGGCCCATCCTATAAGTTCAACTTCAGTAACGACATCGACTGTGTGTTTTACATTATGATAAAAAAGGTATCCGGGCAAATCCATTTCGAGCTTATCCAGTATGATCTCCTGTATATCTGTAAACTGTATAAGTCCGAACTTGATCCTGAATCTATCATTAGGGATAATTCCTTCGCCGTTAAGCGAATATTCAGCTTTAAGTCCTTTCACTTTGTACATCTCGAGATCATCTTTGTATTTGACCGGGAGTCTTCCAAAGTACTCGCAATCAAGAAACTCTTTGACAAGCTCATAAGTCATGACAGAGATCAGGATCATACCGCCGTCCGACACACTTTCGATACGGCTTGCGATATTCACAGTATCTCCTTTAATGTCATAATTTATCTTCTTCCTTCCGGAAATTGCCGCAGTGACAGGGCCCGAATGAATTCCAATTTTCAATTCCCAGATACGGTTATTCTCTCCTCTCCTGCTTATTTCATGCTTCTGAAGAAAATTTCTCATTTCAATAGCAGCCATAACCACATCAACGGGGTTTGTAATATTCTTTACGGGTATTCCTCCCGCACACATATATGTATCTCCGATAGTCTTTATTTTCTCTATCTTAAATCTTGCAACAATAGCTTCAAATTCAAAGATTATTTCATCCAGTTCATCCATGAATAATGAAGAATCCATTCCCTCAATAATTCTTGAAAAACCGTGGATATCTGCAAAAAGAACGGTCGCCATATTGAATTTAAGTGACCTTTCTTTCTTTTCTCCATCGCCGATTGCTTTCAAATTTTCGGGTGCAACCCTCTCGTAAAGAACTTTAAGCTTCTGATTATCCCTTACCAGCTTTTCATTCATCTTTTCAAGCTGCTTTAAATGCTCCTCAAGCTCCTGGTTCTGTTTGGCAAGCCGGGCAATCCTCTTTACAAGCTCTCCATTCTTAGTTGCTGACATAATTGAATTGATTGGTCAGTAAATATAATGATTTCCGGTAAGAAAAATTGATTTTGGCTTCGATGGACTAGGCTTCGCTCTGATAGTCCGGCCCCTCCACTTTCACAAGCTAATCTTTGTACACAAAAGTCATACTTTCATTTCTTAACAAATTTGTGGAGAATCCATGAGATCCTTCGTTGTAGCAAACCCTCGCAGGCTCGGGATTGCTGCAACTCAGGATGACAAGTCAGTACGGGTAGAATGGGGGAAGGAAGCGGCGCGTTTTGCAGAGAACAAATCCTCGGGGTGTATATAAACTCCAAAACGCGCCGCTTCCTTCCCCCTGTCACTCCCATTGAACCCTGTCATCCTGAATGAGATGGTACTGAGCTTGCGAAGTACCAGCGAAATGAAGTATCTCATCCTCTATTCAGGAACTGGAGGCAGTGGCATATTGAATCAATGCAAAATGTGTATAAAGATTAGCCTCAAAAGAAGGATCAGGCTTAATTGCCAGCTGGCAAACCGGTGTAAACGAAGAAAATCAATTGTGAAGTAGGTTTAAATTTTCTTTAATTCTAAATTTGTGAAATAGCTTAGTTCATGCTTGAGAAAACCAAAGGGATAATACTTCATCAGATAAAATACTCCGATTCAGGTATTGTTACACAGATTTACACAAGGAAATTCGGGAGGCAATCCTTCCTTATAAAAGGGATGAGGAACAGGAAAACAGGAAAACATAATATTCTGTTCCAGCCTATGTTTATCCTCGATCTTGTCATGTACTATAAACCTGCGCGCGAATTACAGAACCTGAAAGAATTTTCTGTCTCCTTTACTCCATACAATATATATTCTGATATTAAAAAAAGCAGCGTTGTTATCTTCCTTGGAGAATTTTTGACTTCTGTGTTAAAAGAAGAAAGCCCTCATGAAGAACTCTTTAATTATATTGAAGATTCAATTGTCTACTTCGATAGCTGCAAGGAAGGGTATGCAAATTTTCATATTGCTTTTCTTGCAGGATTAAGCGGCTTTCTTGGATTTGAACCAGGTCAAAAATTGAATAAAGAGGATCTGTTCTTTGATATGCAGAATGGCGTTTTTGTTCCTGCGCCTCCGGTTCATGGCAATTATGCCAGCGAGGAAGTCTCAACTATCCTGGCTGACTTCTTTCTGACCTCGTATGATTCAATTGGTAAAATATCCCTTACAGGCAGGAAGAGGAATGATGTTCTCGAAACACTTGTAAAATTCTACTCGCTTCATCTCCCGGGAATTAAAAAAATTAAATCACTCGATATACTTAAAGAGGTGTTCAACTGACCTGTCATGTATCATCCTTAAGTTTTTTATCTATCTTTAAATGTCAAACTGATAGTATCATGGCGATTATCCCTTCTATAATTAACTGGCTGAACGTCAAGCGTATAAATCAGATTGAAATATTTAAAAAATATCCTGTAGAAACCCAGCAGGAGATCCTGTACAGGCTTCTTGCAAAGGCAGCAAAAACTGAGTGGGGAAAAAAATTCAGCTATTCATCAATCGTTTCAATTAAGGATTATCAGTCGAGGTTTCCTGTACAGACATATGAAGATATAATTCCATATGTCGACAGGCTGCGACATGGTGAGGCTAATCTTTTATGGCCAGGCGAGATGAAGTGGTTCGCTAAATCATCAGGAACGACTTCAGCAAAAAGCAAATTCATTCCGATGAGCCGCGAAGCGCTTGAAGATTGTCATTACAGGGCAGCAAAGGATATTCTGGCAATTTACTCTATGCAAAGACCCGATACACGGATATTCTCAGGCAAGAGTCTTACCCTCGGGGGAAGTCACAGAATGAATCAGTTCAGCAATGATTCATTATACGGTGACCTGTCAGCAATTCTTATCGAGAATGCTCCATTCTGGGTTGATATTATCAGAACGCCCAAACAAAAGATCGCCCTTCTTGAAGATTTTGAGGAGAAACTTGAACTTATCACTAAATGTACTGTTAATGAGAATGTTACAAGCATTTCCGGTGTGCCGTCATGGTATCTTGTTTTAATAAAACAGATCCTTGCTTTTACAGGCAAATCTAACCTGCTTGACGTATGGCCAAATCTTGAAGTCTTTTTTCACGGAGGCATAAGTTTTACACCCTACAGGGAACAATATAAAAAGCTTATTGCCGGCGATCAGATGCATTATATGGAGACATATAATGCCTCTGAAGGATTCTTCGGGATTCAGGATGATCTGGGAAAGAATGACATGCTGCTTATGCTGGATTATGGTATTTTTTATGAGTTCATCCCGGTCGATAAAATCAACACGGAGGATCCCCCGGTTTATACTATAGCTGATGTAAAAACCGGGATTAATTATGCAATCATTATCTCAACCAACGGTGGCCTCTGGCGATATATGATGGGCGATACAATTGTGTTTACCTGTCTTGATCCCCATCGGTTTACCATATCGGGAAGAACCAAACATTTTATAAATGTATTCGGAGAAGAGGTGATTGTTGATAATGCCGATAAAGCTCTCGATGCAGCCTGTAAAGCCACTGATGCAGTTATAGCAGAATATACCGCCGGTCCGGTATTTATGAATACAAATTCGAAAGGTTCACATGAGTGGATAATCGAATTTGAAAAATCCCCGACCGACCTGATAGTATTTACTGATGAGCTCGATAACAACCTGAAAGCAGTAAATTCAGATTATGAAGCAAAACGGTATAAAGATCTCAACCTTGTTTTGCCGCTTGTAAAACCTGTTCCAAGGGGAACTTTTAATAAATGGCTAAAGGCAAAAAATAAACTTGGCGGACAAAATAAAGTCCCAAGGCTGTCCAATTCGAGAGAATATATTGAGGATCTGTATATGATAGCAGGGATTAAATACGATTAAACATTTGAGTAGATGTTTACCAATTTTTATTAATTTTATAAACATTAAATTTAATTATCACATTAATGCATATAGCAATTGCGGGAAATATAGGATCTGGCAAGACAACACTGGCTGGGCTGCTGGCAAAACAATACGGATGGATTGCTCATTATGAGGATGTTGATGACAATCCTTATCTTAATGACTTTTATGAAGATATGCAACGGTGGTCATTTAACCTCCAGATTTACTTTCTGAATTCCCGGTTCAGTCAGATACTCGAAATAAGAAAGTCTGACAAAACCATTATTCAGGACAGGACTATCTATGAAGATGCTTATATATTCGCGCCTAATCTTCATTCTATGGGATTAATGTCGACCCGCGATTTCGATAACTACTCCTTGCTCTTTAAGATGATGAGTTCACTTGTTAAACCACCCGATCTGCTTCTTTATCTCAGGGCTTCTGTTCCGACACTGGTTAATCAGATCCAGAAAAGAGGGAGGGAATATGAAAGTTCGATACGCATCGATTACCTTAAAAGGTTAAATGAACGGTATGAAGCCTGGATGGAGACATACAATCTTGGAAAAGTTCTTATAATTGAAGCTGATCATTATAATTTCCCCAACAATAGCGAACATCTCAGTGAGGTAATGGATAAGATCAATGCTGAGCTTCACGGGCTTTTTTAAAATATGCTTGATATTTAATCCTTAATTGATTAGTTTTACATTTCATCAACCTGCAATTCTGATGTAAGTGCTAATTTCTCTATTGATTTAAAATTCTTAATCCATTACAATGAAAACCATCAAGTCGTTATTTGTCCTTGTCACCTTACTTTTAGTAACTACTAACACTCATGCTCAGACCGATCTTTCGAAGCCGGCCCCAATGGATCCCGGTATCAGAACCGGTAAGCTTGAAAACGGTCTGACATACTTTATCCGGAATAATAAAGAACCAGAAAAAAGAGCGAGTTTTTATATTATCCAGAATGTCGGCTCCATACTTGAAAATGATGACCAGAACGGTCTTGCACATTTTCTTGAACATATGGCATTTAACGGAACCGAACATTTCCCCGGGAAAGGAATTATCAGCAGTCTTGAAAAACATGGAGTGGCATTTGGAACCGATATCAATGCCTATACATTTTTCGACGAGACAGTTTATAACCTGAGCGATATCCCGGTGGAAGCACCTGGCCTTGTAGACTCATGCCTCCTGATTTTAAACGATTGGTCACACTATCTTACCCTTTCTGATAAGGAGATAGATCTGGAACGAGGCGTGATCACAGAGGAATGGAGAACCAGTAAAAATGCCAGCCGGCGTATGATCTTTAAAGTCATACCGGTTGTTTTAAAGGGATCAAAATATGCTGAAAGAGATATCATAGGGAACATTGATATAATTAAAAACTTTCCCTACAACACCTTAAGAGACTATTATCACAAATGGTACCGGCCCGATCTCCAGGCAATTGCTATCGTGGGCGACATTAATGTGGATGAGGTGGAAAATAAAATAAAGACACTTTTCTCATCGATTCCTTCTGCTGTTAATCCTGCTCCCAGGAATTATGTTGAAGTGCCTTACCATAAGGAGACAAACTACGTTCTTGCACAGGACAAAGAAGCTCCTCAGACTTCAGTCTCTGTTATTGTCCTGCATAAAGCCGTTCCTGCTGAAAATAAAAACCTGAAATATATCCGTGACAGTCATATTATTTCACTCATGAATTCTATGATCAATACCAGGATAAGTGAGCTTTTACAGAAAGAAAATCCTCCGTTTGTCACTGGTAATGTATCCTTCGATGGCTATTATGCCAGGGGTTATGATGCATTTACAATAATTGCTTCTGCACGCAAAAATGAAGAAGCAAAAGCACTTGAGGCTATCTATACTGAAGCGGAAAGGGCCAGGAGATTTGGATTCACAAAAGGAGAACTCGACAGAGCCAAGGCAAAAATGGTCTCAGATTACGAAAACCGGTATAAACAAAAAGATAAAATAGATAATGACACTTATGCCGGGGAGATACAGAGTTACTTCCTTACCGGTGAACCAATGACCTCTATGGACTTCGATTATGAATTTCTTAAAGAGATTATTAATGGCATTACACCTGAGGAGACATCTGCAAAATTCAAGGAGGTCATGATCGATGAAAACCGGACCATAGTCGTTCAGGGACTGGAAGGTGATGACATTAAACATCTTACGGAACAGGATGCATTGGATATTCTGACTAAGATCAAAAATTCACAGCTGACACCCTATGAGGATAAGGCACTGGGTGCATCATTAATTAAAGAAGATCTCAAGGGATCACGGATAATAAAAACAGTTCCTCTTCCGCAGTTTGATGCCGTGGAATGGACACTTGCTAACAATTCAAAAGTTAGTATACAAAAGAGTAAGCTATGAAAAAGATAATGTTTTGCTCTCTGCATACAGCTTTGGCGGTATTTCCAAATTAGATAATAACCTTGTCCTTCCGGCAAACCTGATTTCGGTGATCGTACCGATGTACGGAGCAGGTGATTATGATAACATTACATTGCAAAAAATGCTTGCCGGGAAGAAAGCCAATGTAACATTCGGACTGAGTGAAACTTCAGAATCTATCAGCGGATCTTCAACACCGAAAGATTTTGAGACCATGATGCAGCTTTTATACCTCCGGTTTGCCCACCCAAGGTTCGATACGGTTGCGCATGCAGCCATAATAGGAAGATTTGCAGGATTGCTTGGCAATATGGAAAAAGATCCGAATAAAATAAAGAGTGATAGCATTTCATTGATCACCACAGGCTATAACCCAAGAACACCGCTCCTTAATAAAGAAACAATAAACAAAATAACACTTGAGGACATCAGGAAAATATATGCTGACCGCTTCAACGCAGCTGATGAATTTACATTCTTTATAGTAGGGAATATTGGAAAAGACACTGTTATGCAACTGGTTGAAAAATACATAGGGTCATTGCCAGCTGCAGGACGGAAGGAGACCTGGACCGACAGGAAGGTTGAACAGCCGAAGGGAAAGATAATAAGGGAAATCAGTCTTCCGTTGACTATTCCTAAATCGACCATTTTCATCTCTTTTGCCGAGGGGATGAAGTATACTCCATATAATTATCTCGGACTTGAAGTCATTCAGGGAATTCTCGATATAATCTACACTGAGAAGGTAAGGGAGGATAAAGGAGGAACTTACGGGGTCAGTATCTCACTTTCGGAACAGAAAAGACCTGCTGAACTTGCTGAAGGCATGATAACTTTTGATTGCGACCCCGCACGTGCAGAAGAACTTAAGAAAATTATCTACAATCAGTTGGATACTATGATGATCATGGGCCCTTCGCAGGTAAATCTTGATAAAGCAGTGAGTAACCTTCTTAAGACCAGGCAGGAAAATAAAATGCATAACGCCTACTGGAGCAGCATATTAACAAGATATTACAGCTATGGAATAAACTCAGACGATCCGGCAAACTATGAGAACATTCTTAAATCTTACACGGTAAAAGACATTAAAAAGCTGACCACGCAGATGTTTAAAAAAGCTGATGTTGTTGATCTGATATTCAAACCGGCAAAATAATTATCTAATAAAAAATAAATTCACATGAGTTCCTCAAGAAGAGATTTTATTAAGACAGCCTCTGTACTGGCTGCAGGAAGTGTTATCCCACTAAACAGCCTGTCAAAATCGAAAATGGGTATATCACCCAGTGATAAGATCAGGGTGGGTCTCATCGGCGCAAACGGCCAGGGATTCAGCGATCTTACATCGTTCCTGAAAAACCCGGAAGTTGATTGTGTTGCAATGTGTGACATTGATCGCAATGTGCTCACCAACAGGACTGACACATTGATAAAGCGCGGGTTCACAAAACCAAAATTATATGTTGATTACCGTAAAATGCTTGAAAATAAGGATATAGATGTAATCATAAACGGAACCCCTGATCACTGGCATTGCCTTATCCTTGTTGATGCCCTCGAAGCCGGAAAGCATGCTTATACAGAGAAACCTTTAGGTAATTCCATCGCAGAGATCAACATCATGCAGAAAGCCGTTAAGAAACACGGGAAGATAGTGCAGATTGGGCAGTGGCAGAGATCTCAGCCTCACTTTGTTGATGCAATAAATTATCTGAAATCCGGAAAGCTTGGTCGTATCCGGACATGCAAGGCATGGTCATATGTGGATTGGAAAGGTGCTGTTCCAAAAGTACCCGATTCCCCTGTTCCTGAAGGAGTGGATTATGATATGTGGCTCGGGCCCGCTCCAAAGCGGCCATTTAATAAAAACCGCTTCCATTTTACCTTCAGGTGGTATTGGGACTATGCTGGCGGATTGATGACAGACTGGGGTGTCCATCTGATTGACTATATTCTGTATGGCATGGGAAAAAGCATTCCGTCATCTGTAATGGCTTTAGGTGGAAAGTATGCATTCCCCGATGATGATATGCAAACCCCTGATACAATGACAGCAGTTTATGACTTCAAGGATTTCACAATGATCTGGGAACATACTATCGGAATAGGTCTTGGAAACTGGAGAAGACCTCACGGGATGTCTTATATCGGTGAAAACGGGACCTTGGTTCTCGACCGTAACGGTTGGGAGGTAGTCCCTGAGAAACAGAGAATTGAAGCCCTGCCTGTCCAGAAAAATATTGGAGACGGCCTCGATCTTCACGTAAAGAATTTTCTCGAATGTCTTAGGAATAATACTCCACAGAAACTTAACGCCGGAATTAATGTAGGAAGGGATGTCGCGCTCGTTGCCCAGATGGGGAATATTGCATTCCGCTCGGGGGAGAAGGTGAGCTGGGATGATACAAAGCAATCATTTCAAACAAGTACAGCAAACAAATTTATTGTTCCTGAGTACCACAATGGCTGGACTCTTCCCAAATATTAATAGTACTGAATGATTTTCAAGTTCCTGAAATTTATTATCGTTGGCTTTTCCGGGATGGTGGTTGATTTTTCAATAACCTTTCTGCTTAAAGAGAAACTTAAGGTCCACAGATACATAGCAAATTCAGCCGGGTTCACAATTGCAGCCAGTTCAAATTATTTGTTCAACAGGTTCTGGACCTTTGAAAGCAATAATCCGAAAGTTCTTGTTGAGTTTAGCACATTCTTCCTTATTTCACTGATCGGGCTGCTTATTAATAACTTTTTTCTGTTTTTGCTTGAGAAGAAAATGAGGTTTTATTTTGCCAAATTCTTTGCAATCATTGTAACGTCTTTATGGAATTTCACAGCTAATTATTACCTGAATTTTAATCATTGATCCTTGCCTCCCTGAACCTGCTGTTAATTGCAATATACAATATGCCAGTCTCCGAACATATTGCCATTTTATAACTGCCTGGTGGTAAATCTTTCAGAGTGAACCGGCAGTCGACTGAAATTGTTTCGCCAACCTTCAATTCAGAAATCTCTGCCGGAAGGTCCAGATTCTTCTTGAACTCAAGAATTCCCTTTTTAAAAATGGCGATCTCAAAAACCACTGGCAATTCCTTATCTCTGAAATCAATAATGTACGGATAAGGATTAAATATTTTCAAATGAATAGTGTTTATGCCTGTCCTGCTGAAGGTATACTGGTCATCAGCTAAAATAACGCATTCTTTTTGCAGCGACTGAAAGTTCTTAATTATCCTGGTAAATATGGAATCTCCGCCGGTAAGAATATGTTTTGTCAGATATTGCTTATAAAAGTCAGGAAAATAATGCGGAACATATAATACTTCTTTCCCGTGTGCCTGCTCTTCAAAATTCCAGATGTCATATTGTGTTTTACGGTATGAAATGTTATCAAGTGTGCAAGCAAATTTCCCGGTATAAAATGTATAAACAGCAGCCCGCTGATATGAATTGGTGAATACAACCGGACGGTCACCCGCAAGATTACTTATATCCCTCACCCATTGCTTCTTTTTATGGAACTCATTTTTAAAGAAAGAAACTGGCAGGTAATCAATCATACAAGCTGACCTTGCAACTAAAAATAACGGAAAGAAAACAATTGCGATCCATTTAATATAACCTCTGACCGATGGTTTAAAATCTGCATTGTTCAGCAGAATAATTATCATCGGAACGCTAATCAGGGCGGTCCATTGTGGTTCAACCCGATACCTGAAACTTGAAATGAAAAAGAAGATCAGGAATCCTGCAATGAGATAGTAAAGTGCTTTGTCAAACAAATTTTTAGCTCTTACTTTAATCATGATCCATACAAGCAGTACAAGAATAAACGGGTTATGATAGAAAAACTGACTTGCCAGATATTCAGGGACATGAGCAAAATTGAAGCTCGAGACTCTCTCCACCAGATGATATTTTACAGAGGGAAATCCATTTGAATATTGCCATAGCAGGTGCGGAAAGAAAAGCAGAATGGATATAAATGCGGCAAAATAAAATTTGATCTTTTTAAGTAATCCGGGGTTTGACAGAATGATTAGAATAATTAAAAGCGCACTATGGTATTTACTGTACATCAATGCGGCTATAGTAATACCAAGGAATAAAGTGTTCTGCCAGGTCTCTTCTTCTAAAAATCGTTTATAGACGAGAAGAAATACAGCTGTAAAAAATATCAATGGTGAATCAGGTGTTGCAATAAAGGCGAACATATTATAAACGGGCAGGATCACAACTATCATGAAAAACAGTAAAATGTTTCCCTTCTTCCCTCGTTGTTCCTTATCAATTGTCTGCCAGATTATTAACAGGGTGATTAATTGCGTTATAACAACTATTAGTCTTACTCCCAGTTCATTATGAAAGAGATAATAACCGATCCTGATCATCAGGGCAATCATAGGAGGATGATCAAAATAACCCCATGCAAGGTATTTTGAGTACATCCAGTAATATGCTTCATCGTTATTTAATGGTGTAAACCTGGCCTGTACAAGGTTTAGTATACCCCAAATGATAAGGAAGAGCGTGAAAGGATTTAAAAAATGCTCCTTTAACTTAATATTCATTTGTCTTTCAGAATAAACTCAATATTCTTCAGCTCTTCATCACTGAAATTCAGATTACCAAGTGTTTTCAGATTATCATCGAGTTGTTCCACAGTGCTTACACCTACGAGCACTGAGGTTATCCGCTGATCTTTAAGCAACCAGGCAATTGCCATCTGGGCAAGCGATTGTCTGCGTTTTGAAGCAATATCGTTTAGTCTTTTGGCCTTCGAGATTCTTTCTTTCGTAACATCTTCTACCTTTAAAAAACCGTGTGGCTTAGATGCCCGGGAACCAACTGGAATACCTTTAAGATATTTATCGGTAAGCAACCCCTGTTCAAGGGGTGAGAATGGAATGCAGCCAATTCCCTTTTCGCCAAGTACATCAAGCAGCCCATCTTCTACCCAGCGGTTGAACATTGAGTATTTCGGCTGGTGAATAAGACAATTCACATTCATTTCTTTGAGTATCTCAGCAGCTTTACGGGTAAGATCAGCTGGATAACTTGAAATTCCAGCGTATAATGCCTTTCCCTGGTGAACGGCATGAGCAAGAGCTCCCATAGTCTCTTCAAGAGGTGTATCAGGATCAGGACGATGAGAATAGAAAATATCAACATAATCGAGATTCATCCTTCTGAGGCTCTGGTCGAGACTTGCCAGCAGGTATTTTCTTGACCCGAAATTGCCATATGGACCGGGCCACATATCCCATCCGGCTTTTGTTGATATGATCATTTCATCACGCAAATTGCTGAAATCCTTTTTCAGGATAATGCCGAAGTTTTCTTCTGCCGATCCGGGAACCGGACCATAATTATTTGCAAGATCAAAATGAGTTATCCCCGAATCAAAAGCTCTCCAAAGTATCTTCCGGAAATTTTCGAATATATCGACTGATCCAAAATTATGCCACAAACCAAGTGAAATTTCGGGTAATCTGATTCCGCTTTTTCCGCAGCGCCGGTAATTCATCTTGTCGTATCGCTCTGTTGAAGGATTATAATACATTTTAGCAGCAGGTTATAATAATATAATTGACAATGTGTTGTGAGCTATTATCAGAATATTTTAAATACCATAACAGCTCACTTTCTCTATTCCAAAGTTAAACAATTTTCCTCTTGAATTTGTCCTCATTTCAATCTAACTTAACCGTTCAACTTCTTTAAAAGGACCAATATGAAAACACTGATCAATAACCACATTTTATGGCTCTGTGTTGCCATAGCATGCAGTTCATCTGATCTGCCTGCCCAACTATCTGTTGTACAGACGAAAAACGGAACTGTCGAAGGATATAATAAGGATGATATAAGCATTTTCAAGGGAATTCCATTTGCAGCACCTCCAATTGGTGACCTTCGTTGGAAGGCACCTCAGCCGGTAAAGAACTGGACAGGAGTCCTGAAATGCGACAGGTTTTCAGCAAGTCCTGTGCAGAGAAAACCGGTACCATTCATGATGTGGACTGAAGAATTCATTACTCCTCCCGGTAACCTTAGTGAGGATTGCCTTTATCTCAATGTATGGACCCCTGCTAAATCAGCTGAAGAGAAATTGCCGGTATTTGTCTGGATCTATGGTGGAGGATTCTCCTCAGGCTCCGCAGCCTGCGCTGTTTATGATGGTGAAGAATTTTCAAAAAAAGGAGTTGTCTTTGTCAGCTTTAATTACAGGGTTGGGGTTCTGGGATTTCTTGCCCATCCCGGATTGAGCAGCGAAACTAAAAATAAGGTGTCAGCCAATTATGGTCTTCTCGATCAGATTGCCGCTTTGAAATGGATAAGGCAAAACATTCAGGCTTTCGGAGGTGATCCTCAAAAAGTCACAATAGCAGGTCAGTCAGCAGGATCTATGAGTGTTTGTGCCCTTGTGGCTTCACCTCTTGCCAAAGGACTCTTTCGAGGTGCAATTGCCCAGAGCGGTGGAATACTCAACAGCAGTTTTATGAGGAAACTTCCGCAGGCTGAAAAGTCAGGTAGTAGCTTTTATGGAAAAAATGAAAGCTTCGGATATTTCAGAGCTCAGGCGCAGATCAGCGGATGAACTCATTGCTGCAGGTGACAACTTCGGCCTAGTCTCCGATGGGTATGTACTTCCGGATGATGTTTTTGCAGCTTTTAAAGATGGTCAGTTCAATGATGTCGCAATGATGGCAGGCTGGGTCACAGGCGATGGATCCCTAATGGGAAATAAGACAATGACTCCTGAACAATATAAACAGAATGCAGTTGAAAAATGGGATGAAAACGCTGAAGAATTCTTGAAACTGTTTCCCGGTAATACGAATGATGAAGTTGCATCATCATTAAAGGAATTTAACCTGATGCAGTTTGCGGCACTCCCGGCTTATCTGTGGGCCGGTTTCAGCAAAAATAAGGCGTTCATTTATCAGTTCAGCCATGTACCTGTTAAGAAACCTGACTTCCCCGATTATGGTGCTTTCCATACATCCGAAGTACCTTTTGCCCTGCACACTCTGCATTTATGGAAGAGACCCTGGAGAGAGGTTGATTTCGCTGTCGAAAAAACTATGAATGAGTTCTGGGTGAACTTTGTTAAGACGGGTGATCCGAATGGCGAAGGTCTACCGGAATGGGCCCCATATACCCGATCTTCAGGAGATATAATGGAAATTGGAGATCTGAGCAGATTAGCCCCGCGACTTTACCAGAAAGAGTTTGAATTTCTGGAAAAACCGCTTCTCAAAAATCCATAAATGAATCAAAGTTGTAAAAGAGGAGGTCAGTCTTTACACTGCGTTTCTAATGAAAACTGTTGGATAAAAGCCGGGAACCAGTCTCCCGGGCAGTCAGTTTTTCTTTTTCAGTATTAATCTCAATGGTATTGCTTAAGCTGTTTATTACCATATTTGAAAAGATTTTGGCACCCTTATCATTTAAATGACCCAGATCAGAAAACAATTCAGGATGTCCGACAAAAGCAGGATCATCTGAAAAATCCAAAAAACTGACATGATTACGGTGAATGATATCAAGTGAAATTTTAGCGACCGCGTATTGAGGCGTTTGAATCTCATTGACCATGTGGTAAACCGGTGAGTTGATTATATAAAGAGCTATATTTTTTTCTTTGCATATGCTGATTATATTTTCCAATGCATTAACCATGTTGGTATCCAGACTTGATTGAGTCTTCATTACTGACTGACTCACATATTCCGGCTTATACTTCAAAATTTCAGGATTCAAAACTTCGTTAAGCGGAACATACCCTTCAAAATCGTGCCTTCGTGCTGCCCGTGTATTTGTGTTGAACCCGACTATGTTTATAATATCAGAATTGAAGGGATAAATTGCTGACATCAGTTTCATTTTTTCAAAAGGCCCGCGTAACTGTAAAAAAGAACGTATTACCGGATAATCCTTATAATAAGGCAAGAGTATTGAAAGTCTGTCATAATCACCATCAAAATGTACGATGCCTGTGGGAGAAAACTCCAGGACTATTATTTTAGGCGAATAACGTTCTGTTAAAACCTTTATTTCAGCATCGGGTAGTATTATACTGTGTCCGCCATCCAGTCCTGCATTGTAACAACTCATTTTCAGTCCGGCGCTGATGATCCGGGGGTCGTAATGATGCTGGGCACGTGAATTGCCGAATACCACAATATCGGAGTTACATTTTGAAAGAAGGTAACTTAAAGAATAATCCTGACCTCCGGATTGATTAAAATAGAGTCTGCGCAGAACCAGACCAAAGAGCCTGTCAGTGACCACAATGACAAATATGAATAAAACTATTTTAATTATCCTTGAAATATTCTGATTCATAACAAGTTAAAATTGAAAATAAATGAATTGACCGCCATCAAAAACACCTAGCAATAATATCAGAACAATGAGCGAGGCATAAGCAATCTGTTCCTTAAGCCAATTGTTCGATCTAAATGGTAATGTACCAAGCCCATAGTATTCACTTCTGAATTCTATTATAATGAGGAATATTACGCCTGCTATGCAATACAGCAATTGTTGTATATTGCCTATAAATAATTTCCCTGGTAATAAAAAGATCCTTTTTATTACCAGGAACGCATCTGAAACATTATTGGCTCTGAAAAAGATCCAGGCCAGGCACGACAACGAGAATGTAATAAGGATTTGCAATAAGCGGTTCAGTTTAGGAACCTTTACGATTCCGGTTAGTCTGTTGAATTTATCCCTTAGCTTCTGGGTAATAATTGCAAATACAAGATAAAGACCATTTAGAGCACCCCATATTACATAGGTCCAGCTGGCGCCGTGCCATAAACCACTGATGAGAAAAACCAAAAACAAATTGAAATACCAGCGGGGAATTGATACCCGGTTGCCACCAAGAGAAATATACATATAGTCTCTGAACCAGGTAGATAAGGAGATATGCCACCGTTTCCAGAACTCAGAAATATTGTTAGCAAAATACGGACGGTTGAAATTAGTCATTAACTTAAATCCCATAATTTTTGCTGCTCCTATTGCTATATCAGAATAGCCTGAAAAATCGCAATATATCTGAAACGCAAAAAATATTGTAGCTAAAGTAAAGGTTGTGCCATTATGTTGTTCAGGATTGTTATACACCGCATTTACATAAATAGCCAACCTGTCAGCAATGACAATTTTTTTAAATAATCCCCAAAGCATTAGTTTCAGACCTTCTACGATTCTGTCGTACTCAAATACATGTTTCTCCCTGAATTGATGAAGCAGGTTCTGAGGCCTTTCAATCGGCCCTGCAACGAGCTGCGGATAAAACATTACATACAGGGCATAAATTCCAAAGTGCCGTTCTGCCGTTTGGTTTCCGCGATACACTTCAATGGTATAACTCATTGCCTGAAATGTGTGGAACGATAAGCCTATAGGCAGTATAAATTTAAGATAGGGCAAGGGGTTATCAAGTGCGAATCCCTTTAAGAGGACAGAGAGATTATTACTGATGAAATTATAGTATTTGAATATCGCCAGAACCCCGATATTTGCAACCAGGCTGAATATCAGAAACAGCTTCCTCCTCTTTCCTTCCGCATTCTCCAGAAATATGCCGGCGAAGTAATCTATTGTAATAGTAAAACCAAGGATCAGAATATATATTGGTATGAAGGCCATATAAAAATAGCAGCTGCTTATCAGCAATAAAATCCATCTTCTTCTGAACGGTATTATAAAATACAGAGAAGTTACAACGATGAAAAAAATCAGAAATTGAAATGAGTTAAAAAGCATAATCCATGAAATACCTGTTAACAATTAAGACCAGTTTCTGTATTACAAATTCACATACTATTTTGTTCATTAAGCTTTTCCTGACAGCATACCTCACAAATCTGTGTTATGTCTTCGGATTCACCTCTTATGTTATGGGTAGTAATGCTCTTTAGTCCTTTGATTATACAAGTATTAAAGCATAACTAAAAGGCCTTTGCTTATTCAATTAAACAATGGAAAATGAACTTTGTTAAGTTGCCTTTTCTCCTGAAGTTAAAGATAGAATCTGCAAGTTGTAAAATATATTTACGAATGACTGTAAATAAATTTTACTTTTTAAAGTAACAACTATATTTATATTATTGTATATCTGATATTTACAATTATGGCATTATTATAGTACTTAATTATTAAAACAACTGTAAGAGGTCCGGTAGTTGACGATGAAAATCGAAATAAGACAAAATGATATTACTACAGCTTAGAATTATCTTCAGAAATTTTAAGAATACTCAACTATATTCAGCGATTACAGTTCTTGGATTGACTGTAGGAATGACTGCAACCATTTTACTTTTTATTTATGTTCAGTATGAATTAAGTTACGACCGTTTTAATGAGAATTCGCAACGAATTTACAGGATAAATTCAGTTTTAACACATGAGACAGAACAGATATATCCCATATGTATCGGTCTGAAGGACAGCACCCTTCAAAAACAGGTTCCCGAAATTGAAGAATTATTACAAATTAAAGAAGCCAACTCTTTTAATGAAACAGAATTTATTACAGAAAATGAACGGTTTAAAAACATTGGTTTGATTTATTCCGAGCCGAATATTCATAAGGTTTTTAAAATTACATATCTAAGAGGAAACCCTGATGAGACACTTATAAATCCTAACTCCGTTGTATTGACCCGTAGTCTTTCAGAAAGGATGTTCGGATCAATCGATATTATTGGAAAGACAATTCTAAAAAACTATGCAAAAAATCCATTTACAGTCACCGGAGTAATTGAAGATTATCCCTCAACATCTCATTTAAAGATTGATGCAATTATTCCCCTGAAATCAATTTCTTATATCTACAACGAGGGATGTGAACTGAATACTTATGTTCTGTTCCATAATAATATCAATCTCAAGGAAGGAATAGATAAAACGATGATTTCTTATGGTAAGCTCCTTTCTCAGCATTTTAGCGGCTTTAAGAAGACAAGCTGCTTTCTTCAGAAGCTGACCGATATTCATCTGAAGTCCGGCTTTCAGGCTAAGAGCGGTGTTGATGCTGAATATAAGAAAGTACTTATTTATCTGTCACTTGCACTTGTTGTTCTGTTTATTGCCATCATTAATTTTATTAATCTTTTAACGGCTCAATACGAAGGCAAATTAAAAGATATCGGTATTCAGAAGGCAATAGGTGGCTCCCGGAGACAAATAATAATGTCGTTCCTGACAAAGTCATTCATCTTTTCATTCGTGTCATTGATTTTTGCCGCATTTCTGGTCGATATGCTGATCCCGGAACTTGGACTGATTTTAAACAGGGACCTGATAAGCGCTTATCATAACAATTTTACACTGTTTGTTGTGCTTCCATTTTTAGCTGTAATTGTCGGATTGATTTCAGGTATATATCCTGCGCTTTTCATATCAGGATTTTCTCCTGACAATCTGATTAAAAGAAATTTGTCAGTTACCAGGAGCAGCCGGTTTACCCGGATCCTGGTAGTGTTGCAATTTTCAATAATGATATTCCTTATGGTCAGTCTTATAGCAATGAAAAAACAGATCATTTTCATGAAAAATGCCGATTTGGGTATTAATGCCGAAGGTGTTATCGCAATTACTGACTTGAATTCCAACATCGGGAAATCTTTCCCGGCAATTAAAAATGAATTGAAAAGTATTCCTGATATAAAGTCTGTTGGCGCATCCCATCATCTTTTTGGTGATTTTCCAAGCGGCCAGCGCATAGAAGTTATTGGAAATGGTCCAAAAAAAGAATTTCCGATAATGGAATACAGGGTCTTGCCCGGCTTCTTCGAGACTCTTGGTTTCAGGTTTATTTCAGGGCGCCCCTTCGACGAGAAAATCAAAACCGATGAAACTGCTGTAGTGCTGAATGAGACAGCTGTCAGAACACTTGGTCTGACTGATGCTTTGAACTCGGGGATTTTGAAGGACGATACCATGCATGTGATTGGTGTTGTAAAGGATTTTCATTTCTCTTCGTTTGAGGAAACCATTGAACCTATGATGTTCAGATATGATAATAACATATTAAATATAATGTTGAAGATATCTGACAATGATGTCCATAATGTGTTGCCGAAAGTTGAAAAAATAATTAACCAGTTTGATCCGGCGTATGTGATGAATTATATTGTACTTGAAGATTTTTGCCGCAACAGGTATGGTTCGCATGAACAGATGGAGACTTTATCAACCTATGCTGCCATTATTTCGTTGTTGCTTGCAATGCTTGGCCTATATGCTTTAACTGCAATCATGGTACAAAAACGGACCAAAGAAATTGCATTAAGAAAGATTAACGGGGCAACAAGGATACAGGTAGTGAAATTACTGATTTCAGCATATGTGCTTCAGGTATTGGTTGCATTTACAATTGCTGTGCCTGTCGCCTGGTATATCATGCATGGCTGGTTGAAGAATTTTGCCTATAAAACAGATCTAAGCTGGTGGATATTTATCCTTACAGGCATAATTGCGTTAGCTGTTACACTGCTGACTGTAAGTTGGCAGAGCTGGAAAGCAGCTACAAGCAACCCTGTAGAATCTTTACGATTTGAATAATATAAATTAAGATAATTGACCTCCGGGGGTATCAAACAAAAAAACCTTGATATCGTTGTGTATCAAGGTCTTTCGTTATTCTTCAGGCTCCCCAGGTAAGACTCGAACTTACGACCCACGGATTAACAGTCCGTTGCTCTAACCAACTGAGCTACTGAGGAATGTACTTCAACTATCCCTGAACTGAATTGATCTGCAAATTGATCCCGGCTTTCCGGTACTACTCCGACCAAATGAATTATTCAGGAATTTCCCCTAAATATCGTCTTGTATTTAGCGTCGCAAAAATAAGGGCTTTTGGTGAATTAAGCAATATCTTTAGAGAAAATTTTTATAATGAAGAGGATACTCGGAATCGGGAATGCACTGGTTGATGTTATTACACTGATTGACAGCGAAACTATACTTGAAAAATTTTCACTACCTAAAGGCAGCATGCAACTTGTCGATGGTGAATTATCGGCCCGGATAAAATCTGAAACAATAAAATATAAAAGGAATCTGGCATCGGGTGGATCAGCTGCAAATACAATCCACGGCCTGGCAATGCTGGGAGTGAAGACAGGTTTCATAGGATCGATTGGAAATGATGATACAGGTGATTTTTTTGAAAATGATATGAAAAAGGCCGGAGTAAGAACTCATTTGTCTCGCAGGAATTCAATAACAGGTACCGCGGTGGCTCTGATCTCACCCGATTCCGAAAGAACATTTGCGACTCATCTCGGGGCTGCAGTTGAATTGCAGGCAGAGGACCTTAATCCTGAAGATTTCAAAAATTATGATATACTTTACCTTGAGGGTTATCTGATAATCAATAAAGCTCTTGTAGAAAGAGCCTGCAGTATAGCCAAAAATAACAACATGAAAATTGCTCTCGATCTTGCAAGTTATAATGTAGTGGATGCGAAACTCGCTGATTTCAAAGAAATTATTGCTAATTATGTAGATATTCTCTTTGCCAATGAGGAGGAAGCAAAATCATTCACAGGATTTGAACCGGCTGAAGCATTAAATACTCTTTCATCCCTGAGCGATACAGCAGTTATTAAAATTGGCAGTGAAGGGTCAATGATAAAACGCGGATATGAGCAAATTAAAATCGGAACTATCCCCGTGCAATGTGTCGATACAACCGGGGCTGGCGATCTGTACGCTTCCGGCTTCCTCTATGGATATGCTAACGGATTATCACTCGAAAACTGCGGAATTGCGGGGTCCATTCTGGCAGGTCATGTAATCGAAATAGTCGGTGCAAGAATGGATGAGCATCGCTGGAAAAATATCATTAAAATATTGAAGGAAAGTGGTTTGGATTAAATTTAACGCAAAGGACGCAAAGAACTCATTTATAATATCTTGACTTTGCGCACTTTGCGCCTACTTAGCGTGCTTTGCGGTTAAAAAAGACTTTTTCAACAGCCTAATGCTAACTACCAGATTACCGGTCTCTGTTCGGGTGCTCTGAATAACTTGTCACCTGGTTTCACCAAAGGGAATGCTTCATAAAACTCAGGCATGTTATAAACGACACCGTTTATCCTGACTTTTGCCGGGGAATGTTCGTCAGTCTTTACTCTTTTCCTTAATTCTGCCTCGCGCATATTAGTTCTCCAGATCTGGGCATAAGAAAGGAAGAATCGTTGAACATCAGTAAAACCATCAATGGGTTTAGGTGTCTCCTTGCCTTCAAGAGATAACTTATAAGCATTAAAAGCAATAGTAGCTCCACCCAGATCGGCAATATTTTCACCAAGAGTAAGCTTACCGTTTACAAAAGCTGAATCAAGAACTTCGAAATGATTATACTGATCTATAAGCATTGCAGCGCGCTCGTCGAAAGCTTTCGAATCTTCTTTTGTCCACCAGTCACGAAGATTGCCATCTTTATCAAATTGTCTTCCCTGATTATCAAACCCGTGTGTCATTTCATGACCGATTACCATGCCTATAGCACCGTAATTTACCGCATCATCGGCATCCATATTAAAGAACGGGGGCTGCAGGATACCGGCAGGGAAAACGATCTCATTCTTGTTGGGGCTATAGTAGGCATTGACTGTCTGAGGCGTCATTCCCCATTCATTCGGATCAACAGGCTTACCAACCTTATCCATAGTGTACCGGAATTCGAAAGCCTGTGAATTGAGAACATTTAATAACATAGGAACGCGACGACACAATCAGGCCGGAATAATCCCTCCACTTATCAGGATAACCAACCTTTACTCCCATTTTGTCCAGCTTGGCAAGGGCTTCCTGCTTAGTCTGTGGTCCCATCCACATAAGATTTTCGATCCTTTGCTTCAATGATCTCTTAAGGTTCATCACAAGATCGATCATTTTTTGCTTGGCAACGGGCGGAAAATATTTCTGAACATACAGTTGTCCGATGGATTCTCCAAGAGAATTGCTTGTGGCATCAAGTACCAGCTTCCAGCGAGGCTCCATTTTTTCCTGTCCCGATAAGGTCCTGTTATAGAAATCAAAATTCCGGTCAACAAAATCTTTGCTCAGATAAGCTGCAGTGCTGTTAATAAGCTGCCAGCGCAGAAAGGTTTTCCAGTCTTCCACCGGAACGGATTTCATCATAGTATTCAGCTCCTTCATAAACTCAGGCTGATAGATATTGATTTCCGATAATCCGGGATATCCAACCTGCGTCAGATATGTATGCCAGTTGAAATCGGGAGCAAGTTTAGTCAGACCTTCAATTGTAACTTTATTATAGGTCTTTTGCGGATCCTGATTTTCAACATTTGTAAAAGAGGCTTTAGCAAGCTGAGTTTCCATTTTCATGACAGTTTCAGCATTCTTCCCGGCAACTTCAGGCTTATCCTTTAACAACTCAAACATTTTTGTCAGATGGATAAGATATTTTTCCCTGATTTTCCTGGTAGATTCATCATTATTGAAATAATAATCCCTGTCGGGCAAACCAATGCCTGCCTGGTAAAACTGGGCTATAACACTGGTGCTGTTCTTCGAATCCTGTCTGGAGAATAAATAGAAAAACGGACTTATCTGATAAGTCTGGAAAAAGGCCCCGACAGACTGGACATCAGAGATGCTCCTGATTGAATCAATTTTGTCGAAGAACATTTTCAAAGGACTGATGCCCTGATTTTCAATTGAAACCGAATCCATACCGGAGTTATAGAATGTACCGATTTTTTCTGCAATGCTACCCGGCTGGATATCTTTTGCCGAGGCAGCTTCCATTATTATTTCCCTTATATCATGCCTATTTTTTTCTATCAGTTCATCAAAAGATGAACGCGAATTCTTGTCGGGAGGAATAGGATTGTTTTTCATCCATGTTCCATTCGTGTAAGTGAAGAAATCATCACCAGGTTTGATTGTTGTGTCCATATTCTGAACATCGAAAGCAGGGTACGTTTTCACAGTATCAGTTGTTTTTTTGGCATTACCTGTACAACCTTGAAGCAAGACAATAATCAGAATTCCGATTAAAATATTTTTCATCGCTCAATTTAATTTTAATAATAGAATGCAAAAGTAATGTAATAATCCGGATCGGTTTACTGAATTTACATATTGATAACCCCGGTTATCCCATGACGACTTTCACTTTATGTTCAGTCCCGGCCTTAAATAACGGAATAAGATTTGATCTGTTTTTCTGACCATCTACTACAACTTCCTTTATACCTTTGGATTTTCCATCCGGATTGATAACCTCAATGTTATAGGTTGCACCTCTGAACTTCCTCACTGCTGTGAATCCCTTCCAATCAGATGGAATGCATGGATCTACTATTAACCCATCATACTCAGGACGTATTCCAAGCATAAACTGAGTTACAGCATAGAAATTCCAGGAAGCTGTTCCGGTCAGCCATGAGTTTTTAGCTTCCCCCGGTTTAAATGCATCCTTGCCGGCGACCATCTGAGCGTACACATATGGTTCCGTCTTATGCAGATCGCTTATATCTTCAAGGTATGAAGGACAGATCTTTTTGTAATATTCCCAGGCGCGGTTTCCGTTACCGACCACTGTTTCACCGATCATGATCCACGGATTATTATGGCAGAAAACACCTGCATTTTCCTTATAACCTGCCGGGTATGAAGATATTTCGCCATACTCAATATAGTACCTGGTGAATGCAGGGTTATTTAGCACTATTCCGTATTTGCTGTCGAGACGGTCCTTTACGGCATCAAGGGCTTTGTTGCAAAGTCCTTCCTCTTTGCCAATACCGGCCATGGTGCACCATCCGTTCGATTCAATAAATATTTTAGACTCTTCGTTTTCTTTGCTGCCGATCTTACGGCCATAGAAATCATATGCTCGTATAAACCATTCCCCATCCCAGCCGTCTTTCTTAATGACTTCGATCATCTTATCCACCAGCTTCTGAGCACGTTGAGCCTCTGCCTCTTTTCCCAGCCTCTTACATAGCTCGATGTAATCGCGGCCATATACCACAAAAAGACCTGCTATCATAACAGACTCGGCCTTAGATCCTTCTGTTTTATTTTCAGTAGTCTGAAAAGATTCATCCGGATCGTTTGAAAAACAGTTCAGGTTAAGACAATCGTTCCAGTCTGCACGGCCAATAAGAGGAAGGCCGTGGGGCCCTAGGTTGTCGGCCACATGATCAAATGATACGGTAAGATGGTCGAACAGCGTTCGTGCTGTTGTAACATCATTGTCAAAAGGTACCATCTCATCCAGAATTCCAAAATCGCCGGTCTCCTTAATATAGCTTACTGTTCCCAGAATAAGCCAGAGAGGATCATCATTAAAGCCTCCTCCAATGTCGTTATTGCCACGCTTATTTAATGGCTGATACTGGTGGTAGCAGCCTCCGTCCTGAAACTGTGTTGAAGCTATATCAATGATCCGTTCGCGGGCCCGTTCAGGTATCTGATGAACAAATCCCGTAAGGTCCTGGTTCGAATCGCGGAATCCCATGCCTCTTCCTATTCCCGATTCGAAGAAAGAAGCCGAACGCGAGAAACAAAATGTAATCATACACTGATACTGGTTCCAGATATTCACCATACGGTCAATCTTTTCATCGCCCGACTCTACATTGTAGATACTCAGCAGATTATCCCAATAACTGCGCAGCTCAGCAAGTGCGTTATCAACCTGTGCGGGAGTATTGAACCTGGCAATTGTTTCCTTAGCTTTTTTCTTATTGATAATGCCTTTTGATTCCCATTTCTCATCTTCTTTGTTTTCGACATATCCCAGAACAAAGATGAAATCCTTTGATTCACCAGGTTTAAGTTCCACCTCAATATAGTGTGAAGCCACAGGAGACCATCCATGAGCTTCACTATTCCGGGGTTTCCCTTCAAGAACCACCTGGGGTTCATCAAATCCGTTATAGAGTCCGATGAAAGATTCACGGTCAGTGTCATATCCCTTAACCGGAACATTAACAGAGTAATAAGCATAATGGTCGCGTCTTTCCTTATATTCTGTTTTATGATAGATGACTGATCCTTCTATTTCAACTTCACCGGTAGAAAAATTCCGCTGGAAATTTTCCATGTCTGAAGCCGCATTCCACAAGCACCACTCCGTAAATGAAAAAAGTTTAAGCTTCCTTATTTTATCCGAGTTATTAGTAAGGGTAACCTTCTGGATCTCTGCCCAGGTTTTCAATGGAACAAAATATAGTACGCTCGCTGTAATACCATTCTTTACACCCTTAATAATAGTATAATTCATACCATGGCGGCACTCATAACTATCAAGCTCTGTTTTACAGGGTTTCCATCCCGGGGACCATATGTTCTCCCCATCGTTTATATAAAAGTATTTCCCGCCGCTGTCCATTGGTACATTGTTGTACCTGTATCGTGTTATCCGGCGGAATTTGGCGTCTTTGTAAAAGGTGTACCCGCCGGCTGAATTTGAGATAAGTGAGAAGAAATCCTCATTTCCCAGGTAATTGATCCATGGCCATGGGGTGCGTGGATTGTTTATCACGTATTCCCTGTTTTTGTCGTCAAAGTAACCGTATTTCATATTTTTATGATTTAGGATTAGTAGTGATTATTGCTGCTGAGCTCTGACTCTCCTGTTATTTAATTCAATTGTAATTTCATCCATTTTCTTCTGGTTTAACGGATAAAGGGTCATAACACCCGATGCAATAAGGGCGATAATTGTCGGTATCCAGCTCATTAACATTATTATTCCGGGAACCGCACCCTGGATTGCTACAGGATCCTGACCGTTATAATTAAATGCAGCCAGGACAAATCCGATTATTGCTCCGGCAATACCTCCTCCGAATTTAGTTGCGAAGGAACCTGCGGAGTACACAAGTCCTGTAGCCCGTCGTCCGTTCTTGAATTCCGAGTAATCAGCGGCATCGCCAAGCATAGCAAAGAAGAGTGTCGGGAATATTGCGGCACCAAACTCCGAGATAATGCCTATAGTGAAAATTCCTGCCAGATTATTCGCACTGCAAAAAACAAGCATCGCATTTACAACACCTGAAAAAATCAATGCATAGATGAAAAGATTGCGTTTGCCCATTCGTTTACCCAGGGGAGATGTGATCATAGCACCGGCGATCGAAGCCAGCATCAATCCTACCATATAAGAAGCAGCCAGCAGCTGATTGTGCAAATAATGACTGAAATAGATTACCACTATACCTTGCTTGATTGAATTATAGACATTGAAGAGTAACCCGATGATAAGCAGTATTAACCAGGGCCTGTTTCGAATGAGGTCTCTGAGGTCTTTTCCCAGACTGGTCTTTTGTTCTTTGGGAGGTTGCACACGCTCTTTTGTGGTGGCAAAGGTTATCATTAGGAACAGAGATAAGAAAACCGATAAGAGATATATAGCGCTGCTATAGCCTTTCTTCTGGTCTATTATAGTTATGTCTTTAGCCACAAGATTGTCCTCACCTGACACGATGAAGGAGTATTTTTTTTGAGTTTCCATTGAAAAGCTTTTGCCATGAGTCGGGGCATTAAGGCTGTCGGCCATTCCGCTATTAGCCCAGCTAAACAAAGCAATTCCATTTTTGGTTTTAATATTTACATTTTTTACATCCTTATTAGTTGATACGGTTATTTCATACTTTTTTGCATCAAGTTTATTGATGTCAACAGCAGGATTAATGTTACCAAACTGCAGGACTAAAAACAATAATGCTCCCTGAACGACCATACCGCCTGTGAACGCACCGACCATACGATAAGAACCCAGACTTGTCCGTTCTTTGTCGTCACTGGTCATGACAGCCATTAATGCACCATATGGGATATTATTTGCTGTATAAATGAGAAAAAAGATAAGATAAGTTGAGTAAGCGTAAATTATTTTCCCTGTCGGACCAAATTTTGGAGATGTAAACAGCATGGATAATGTTATTCCCAAAGGAATAGCTGTCCATAGTATCCAGGGACGAAATTTCCCGTATTTAGAGTTTGTTCTGTCGCAGACTATACCCATTAAAACATCGATAATTCCATCACCGAACCGGGCTATTAACATCAGTACACCTACGGCAGCAGGACTAATTCCAAAAACGTCGGTGTAAAAAATAAATAAGAATGTTGCCACTCCGCGCCAGGCTATATTTGCTGCCCCGTCTCCAAGAGCATACCCGACTTTTTCTTTTAAGGATAGTTTTTCCACAGCTACTGGTTTTAGAAAATAATAGACTTTTATCTTACGGTCTGAAGAACCTTACCTGTATTTCTGACCTTGTACCCTTTCAATCCAAAGAAAACAATGTATCCGAAACATACCAGGGGGACAATAAAGCCGACCGCCATGTTTGAGATGTCAGCAATCCAGCCCATTATCATCGGGAAGATTGCGCCTCCGACGATTGACATCACCAATATGGAAGACCCTTTTTTGGTGAGCGGACCAAGATCATCTATTCCAAGGGCAAATATTGTCGGGAACATGACCGACATAAAGAAATAGGTTGAGAAGAGAGCTACCACCGATACCCATCCAAGGCCTGCAACAACAAGAGCCATTGTAAGAACATTCATTATTGCGTAGAAAGCCAGAAGCCTGTTTGGACGAATAATCCGCATCAAAACCGTACTCCCGGTAAATCTTCCGAGCCAGAAGAGACCCATTCCCCCGAAACCAAGGATCTGTGCAGCATGCTGGTTAGTCATGGATGGTATTTCCTCTGTGACATAATTTATAAAAAAACTATTTACTCCTGTCTGGGCTGCAACGTACAGGAACTGGGCTATGACTGCGAATACAAAATGCGGATGTTTCAGAAGATCTTTCATCCTGCCTCCCTGGGCTGTTCCTTCGTCAGTAAAATGCGATTCTTCCTTTATTTCGGGAAAGACAACGCGCCAGAAAAAGAGAGCAACAATAAGTACCAATGATCCGATCAGAAGATACGGAAGTGCAATCGAGGCAAATTTATTGCTGTTGCCATTTACTGAAAAGATCAGCATTCCTCCCACGAGAGGACCAGCTATCCATCCCAGGCCGTTGAAGGACTGGGAGAAATTGATCCTTCGCGCTCCGCTTTCCGCCGGTCCAAGGACCGTTGTATATGGATTTGCAGCTGTTTCCAGGCAAGTAAGCCCGCATGCTATGACAAACAGACAGAAGAGGAAACTCCCGAATGTCTGAACCAATGTTGCAGGCAACATTAAAAATGCACCTGTGGCGAATAAAAGCAAGCCAAATAAGATCCCGCGCTTATATCCGAATTTCTGCATTAAAAGTCCAGCGGGTATGGCCATGAGAAAATAGCCCCCGTAAAATACAAATTGAACAAAGGCCGATCTTGCCTTAGACATATGCAATAATTCCTGAAAATGTTTATTTAGCACATCAAGACATCCATGGGCAAAGCCCCATAAAAAGAAAAGACTTGTTACCAGAATGAAAGGAACAAGAAATCCCTGAAACACGAATCTTTTTTGGTTCCCGGCAGCATTTGTATCGTTAGTCATCATCGATATTGTTTTGAGAATACAATATTGCTATGATTTACGACTTTACCAAAAAAATACAATTTTATTATTGCGAACTACTTATATTAAATTTAGTTCATATTGTTCAACCTCCCTTAAATATATCAGTATGTATTGGAAAGGGGAAATTTGAAGATGGATGGTTCCAGAGTCAACCCTGAGATTCAGACTAAACTTTTCAGAGTTTCTGGATATTCAGGCCGCCGTTAATTTCAAAAATCATGCCTGTCGAAAAACTCCAGTCACCCCGTGAAATTGATGCAACCGCCTTTGCGATATCGTCAGGCAAACCCCATCTTTTCTGAGGTACAACGCCATCGCTTATAAGTTTTTCGTACTTGTCTTTAATTTTTGTGGTCATATCCGTCTGTATTACTCCCGGCCTGACTTCGAAAACTAGAATTCCTTCTAATGAAAGCCTGTCGGCGAATACAGTTGAAGCCATACTTAATCCTGATTTTGACATGCAATATTCTGCCCTGTTTGTAGAGGACCGGGCAGCAGAAACTGAGGTCATAAAAACTATAACAGGTCTGTAATCAACTATCTGCTTCTTTAGCCAGATCATCTCGCGGGCAACTTTCTGGGCAAAGAAGACCGGACCTTTCAGATTAATATTCAGAACCCTGTCGTAGCTTTCTTCTGTCATATCGAGAACATCATATCCTTGAAGCGGAGCTACTCCGGCATTATTAACCAGAACATCAATCCTGCCATATCTCTCAAGAATATTTGTAACGACCTCTTTCTGACAATCAGTACAGGAAATGTCCAACCCAATAGGAAAGAACTGGGCCCCCTTTTTTTCTACCACAGGACCAAGGTTTTCCATACCCTCACTGTCAACTGAACGGGCAATAGCAGCAATATCGTAGCCTTCATCTGCTAAAGCGATCGCAACCGAACGGCCTATCCCTCTGCTGGCGCCGGTTATGACAGCCACAGGTTTGTTATTCATACGTAAGGTGTATAATCAGGTTTCTCAGTAAATTCGGTTTAAAGGTAGTTATTTGCCCGACTTTGTCAACTATTGGGGTAAATATCTTCAATATTTTATTTCAGGTTCGTTCAAAATAGATCTGATGTCCGTCGTTTTCTTATTTTTCGGAAGATGCTGAATTATTGAGGATAAGTCAGTTAAACCTGAATCGCAGCTACTAACGATCCTTAACGAAAATTCACTGACCTGGGACTAATCCATGAAGATCTGAGCAGTGATCCTGCATAATATCTGATTAGTTTACCATACATGAGTGTACGGGAAAAGGCTTTTGGAATAAAGAACAACAGCAGACCTAAAACAGCCATTATAACTCCTGATATCAGGTTGTTTATTGTCAGGAATATCTGGATAAATAATTTAGCGATTCCCTTTTTATGCTTGCTTATATAAACATGCCGGGAAATGTGAACTTCAGTTTTTGTTAAGGAAGCTGTTTTAATATTTATTCTCGAGCTGCCGCCATGATTATGCTCAACAGTTATGTTATTGCAAAATGCAATTTCACCTCCACTATTCCTGATCCGCCTGCATAGATCAACATCTTCAAAGTACATCCAGTAGTCTTCATCAAATCCGCCTGAGTTTTTAAAGGTGTCATTTCTGATCATTACAACGGATCCCGAGATCCAATCAGGGAAGCTGATCTCCGGTTTACGCATTCCGGTGAAAAGTTTACGGGGTCTAAAGAGCATTCTCAGAAATCCCGTTAAATTGAAGATGGAAGGAAACTGACCATAGGCTCTGCTCTCCCTGCCTGCTCCATTGACCTGTCTGCAGGAAATTACGGAGTACTCAGGATTCTGTTTCGCAGTATCCAAAAGCTTGCCAATTTCAGATTCGGATACCACAGTGTCGGGATTGAGAAATAATAAATACTCTCCGGAAGCATTCACGGCTCCCGTATTACATCCGTTGGCAAATCCTCCATTTACATTGTTATAAATGAACCTGAACTTCGTAAATTTCCGTTCAATTATATGGATTGTTTCTTCTTCCGACCGGTTATCCACAACTATCACTTCAGTCCTGAAATTTTCCCCGGTGAAAGAGTTGACAGAATTAAGACACGCATTCAGCTTTTCCCATCCTTTATAACAAACTATGATGATTGAAAGATCTGTCATTCGATTAAAAGTAATGAATTCTTATAAAGAGTTGCTGGTTGCTGGTTTCTTGTTGCTGATTGCTTGTTGCTCGTTTCATTCGTCCCTTGGTCCCTTAGTCTCTTCGTCTCAAATAGTACTTAGAGTTATTTCTTATAATTTTTCATCTTCTCCATACTCTTTGTTCTCCTCTTCTCCTATTCCACCGTTCTCCTTATAACCCTCTGCTACTTCGTCTTCAGAAGATTCCTCATCCATCCATTCATAGACCGGTCGCTGTGGCCCTTTTTTCCTGTACCAGACAGCCAGGATGACACCCGAAAAGAAACCCAGCATATGGGACTCCCAGGAAACATCCTTGTATACTCCGGGAAACAGACCCCATACCATTGATCCATAAAGAAATACAATAAGCAATGATAAAGCAATGAGCCTGAAGTATCTGCGAATTATGCCACTGAAAAAGAGAAATGAAGCCAGGCCATATACCACTCCACTCGCCCCGATATGCCATGCTTCCCGGCCTGCCAGCCAGACAAGCAATCCTGTAAGAAAATAAGTCCAGATAAAGACTTTTAATGCGACTTCAGAATAAAAATAAAAAAGTGCTACAGAAAGAAAAAAAAGAGGTAATGTGTTACTGAATAAATGTGTCAGGTTGGCATGAATAAAGGGCGAAAAGAATATTCCGGGCAATCCCTGTAATGTTAGCGGATAGATACCAAACCGTGACAGATCTATTTCAAAAAGAACCTCGATTAGCTTAACCAGCCACATAAAAAACACAAAAATTCCGGGTATAATCATACTCAGAAGAAGCTTTTTCCTGTAAAAGGCACCTTCTTTCTTTAAATCTGAGACATGCTTTGTCATTGATTTGACAGTTGCTGGTTGCTTGTTGCTTGTTGCTTGTTGCCGGTTGTTCATGAATTGGTGAAGGAATTCTAAAGCACTCTTCCCGGAAACTCAATCCCAACTTCCCTTCTGATTCTGTCTAATGTACTTATTAAGTCGAGACTGAATGAGTGGGGAACGATTTCACTCTGTAGCTTTCCTTCATCAAGACATTTCATAACCTCAGCTGCTTCAAACTGATAACCCATTCCATCGGGAAGCAAAGAATATTCTTTATTCTTTTTGCCATTCATTTCAACATTAAGGCGTTGAGACATATCTCGTGCGCGAGAGAATAGCAGGTTTCCGTTTTCACACAGGATATCACAGCCGATACCGCCCGCAGTACGGAATGAACTATAAAGGGTTGCCATGCGGCCATCATCATATCCGAATATTATGCTGATAGAATCTTCCGATCCGGTCTGTGAAAAGGATGCTTTTGCCATAACCTGCGAAGGAATTCCCATAAAGTAGAGAGCGTCAATTACAGGGTATATTCCGATATCAAGGAGTGATCCGCCTCCAAGGGCAAGATTAAATTTTCTGTCGATCGGATCAAACGGTGCCTGAAAAGAGAATCGTGCATTAAGATGTACAATTTTCCCCGGTTTGCCGGATTGCAATATCTCTCTGGTTTTCCTGTAAATTGGCTGGAACGGCGGCCATAAAGCCTCCATAAGGAATACTTCCTGGTTTGCAGCTTCTCTGATCATCTCCTTTACTTCCAGACTGTTTAGCGCAAATGCCTTTTCACAGATCACAGCTTTTTTATGCTTAAGGCAAAGAAGAGTATGTTCATGATGATATGAATGAGGTGAAGCGATGTAAACTATTTCCAGATCAGGATCCAGAACCAGCTCTTCATAGCTGCCATATGATTTCTTAAAACCGAATTCTTTCGCGAACTGTTTTGCGCGTTCGGGGTCGCGGGAACCAACCGCATAGAGTTCAACATTATCAAGTAATTTGAGTCCTTTTGTAAATTTTGCCGACATTTTGCCGGGTGCCAGAATTCCCCATTTATATTTTTTCTTCATGACGAGAAATATTTTGATAAATATAGGAATAAACCGGCAAAATGGAAGCTTCAGAGGGGTCTCACTTTATGAGTAGAACCCCCTTGTGTTCCCCCTGACAGGGGGAAAAAAACTCAAAGTATTAGTAGGATTTCCCTTGATTCCAGCGAATTTTCGCCCCTCTTAGGGGAGATGTCGCGAAGCGACAGAGGGGTCTCACTCTGTGTGTGGAACCCGTATTCATTCCCCTAAAAGGGGGGGGGAAAATCTCTTTATTTAAGTGTATTTAAAAAATAATTTAAAAATAATTACATTATTTTAGTACTATGTATTGCATAGTATAATTATTTATATATATCTTTGCATTGTCATGTTACATGTATTATATAGTAGTAAATAATTAAAAGCACCATGAAAATCACTGTTAGCATCAACCTCGGCGGATATTCGTTCAACATCGACGAAGACGCTTATGCGGAACTGAAAAGGTACCTCAAGAATCTTGAACTTCATTTTGCCGGAGAAGAGAGCTCCTCCGAGATACTTTCGGATATTGAGAGCAGGATGTCTGAGCTGTTCCGGGCAAAACTTACCACCTACAAACAGGTAATTGACATTGAAGATGTACACCAGATCATAAAGGTATTGGGTACTCCTGAAGATATTTCTGAAAGTGAGGGCCCGTCCAACCGTGATAAATTTTCATCACCAGGTTATCACAGGATGTACCGCGACACCGACCATCGAGTTATCGGAGGTGTTTGTGCAGGAATGGCAGCATACTGGAATCTCGAATTGTGGCTTGTCAGATTGATTTTCTTTATACTGGCACTGATGGGCGTCGGTATCCTGATTTATCTCATTTTGTATATCGTCCTGCCTGAAGCAAAAACCACTGCAGAAAAAATTGAAATGAAAGGGAATCCGGTCAATATCCACAATATAAAGGATTCCGTAAAAAAGGAATTTGAGACAGTCAGAAAGAACATGAAAATATAATGACGTCTGATTATAAATTATTTGAAGTATAATAAATAAAACCTGAATATCATGGATCTAGAAAACAACAAAGCTCAAATGCGCAAAGGAATACTGGAGTATTGCATCCTCTCGGTGTTATCCAGGAATTCCTGTTATGCGAGTGACATTATAAAGGAACTTAAAGAAGCCGAGGTAATAGTGGTGGAAGGCACACTCTACCCGCTTCTCACAAGGCAAAAGAATGCCGGATTGCTCAGCTATCGCTGGGAAGAATCCCAGCAGGGACCTCCGCGTAAATATTATGAGCTTACTGAGGAAGGTCGCAAGTACCTTACAGATCTCGATAAATCGTGGCTCGAGCTTGTCGAATCAGTTAATCTTATCAGGACCAGATAACCTAATATTAACCAATTAAAACTGACACAATGGACAAGACAATAAATATAAATCTCGGGGGCATTTTATTCAAGATTGATGAGGAGGCTTTCCGTATATTACGCGATTATCTTCAGGCGATTAACAGCCGGTTTGCCAATGTACAGGGCGGACATGAAACAATTGAGGACATCGAATCGCGCATCGCAGAGATATTTCAGTCGCAGAAAGGTTTAGCCGGGGTGGTTACAAAGGAAAATGTCGACTCAATGATCACAATCCTTGGCAAACCGGAAGATTTTGATCATGGAGAACCGCAACAGGTACCACCACCATACACATCTCACAAAAAAAGAATGTATCGCAATACTGATGATACTATCATTGGCGGAGTATGCAGCGGAATAGCAGCCTATCTTGATTCTGATCCTGTTCTTTTCAGGATTCTCTTTGTGCTTTTTGCCCTGTTCTTCGGTGCAGGCTTCCTTATATACCTGGGGTTATGGATAGCTCTCCCGCCGGCCAGAACTGATGCTCAAAAAAGAGAAATGTATGGTAATTCAATTCATGAAGCCAGAACACATGACAAACAAAATTTTGAGGCTCAAATTTCAGGAGCTCCGCTTACCAGCCCGGCATATAACAGCCCTTCCAGGGTAGGGAGCGCTATCAATGAGGTGTTCAGGGCGATTGGCAGAGTGTTCTTTATAATTGTAAGAGTGTTCCTCATAATGATAGGAGTTGTATTTGTGCTTACGGGGTTCCTCTTTATTGTAAGTTTTGTAATGATCTTCTTATTCAAGTATCCGGGAGCGTTTTCATTTGATTCCGCCGGAGTAAACCTGATATACTTCCCCGACTTTCTGAATTATATGGTTAATCCCACTACTGTTCCATGGATCATCTTCCTGACATCTGTTGTTTTAATATTACCTATGCTAGCACTTATCTACTGGGGTGTAAAAATGATATTCTGGTTCAGGGCAAGAGACGGAGTTGTCAGTCTTGCTGCTCTGGTAATATGGGTTATGTCAATAACCGCACTTGCCATACTCCTCTTCAATGAAGGGATCAGCTTTGCTGAAAGGGCAAGATCAACGACAGAGGTTGTACTGCCACATTCACCGGACACTCTGTATATAATTTCGGATCTGAAAATTGCAAACCTTAAATTTGATAAAGAAATTGCTCTTCCCCACGAAGAATATTCGGTTTATATCAACGATGATAAGAAAGAATTGTATATCCGACCTTTTTTGAATATCAACCGGTCGGATGACAAATTGACAAGAGTGGAAATCAGAAAAGGATCAGCGGGTCGTACTGAGTCAGATGCTATGAGGAAAGCGGAAGAATTGTCTTACACTTACAGTATCAACGCTGATACGCTCCATCTTGATGAATATTTCACCAGCCCGTCTGGTCGAAAATGGGCAGCCGACGATATTAATATTAACCTTTATCTCCCTTCAGGAACTGTCCTGAAATTTGAAAAAAATCCTAAAATTCTTCTCAGGGGTTCGCACTTAAATGAGTCTTATGATTACCTGGAATCCAGGTGGGAATCTGACAATACTGTGTGGGTAATGACTGAAAACGGACTCGAGACTCTGACTGAGAACTCATTCAGACATAAATAATTCCTTGTTTTTTCATTCCTGATTTCTTCAATGACATCCGGTATCCGTCCTGGGATACCGGATTTTTTTTGAAAGAATGTAAAGGCAGCAGGTTCATAAACGTAAAAAATTTGTATTTAACCATTGGATTTTCTATCAAAACACTATATTTATAAGTGAGAACTTTCTAATCATTAATTTATGAAAAAACCTATTCTTTTCTTACTGGCAATCTTCATCTTCTTTGGGAATCCGGTTAATGCACAGGTTAGCCGTATACTCAATAAGGTCAAAAAATCCGTCTCAAACAGTGTTACCGGAACACCGGAATCAGATTCCAAAGCGTCAAAAGAGGAGCCTGAACCTAAATGTGCCTGCGATCAGCCTGAGTCTATTCTTGATCTCGGAGGAACCCTGGAATTGATGTACTCCGAGATTTCCGTGAGTGTCAGAGATGATGGAGCAATTCTGATCAAAGACAGGATCTCAGGCGACTACTATATTGCAAAGGATGGTGCCACTCAGGGACCCATAAAGGCAGGAGATAAGAGACTGGCAGGCTTTGAAGGCGTTGATGCTGCCGATGTTGCAAAAGAAACAGATGCCTGGGCAAACAACGAATATATCAGCAGGTCAGGTGAAAAATATGTTATTAAATTCAATGGAAAAAGCTATGGTCCCTATGGCCAGATCAGGGAGTTTAAAGTAGCCAAATCGAAAAACAAGTTTGCGGCGTTTGTAATCGAAAATGTTCCTGTAAGTGAAGCTGACGGTAAAAAGATGGATGAAGCAATTAAAAATGCAAAAACGGAGCAGGAGAAAAGGGATCTTGCCATGCAGTATACACAGCAGATGATGAAGAAAGTGCAGGAGGGAGGAGGGCCGATGAGCACTTTGCCGAAGCTTGTCACAAATATTCCCGGTGTAACCTATGATCCGCTTAACCCGGTCAGGGGTACCTTAAACAACAATATAAAATACGACGAAATCCTTTTTAAGACCTCAGATAAAGTCATTGATTTATCGAATAAGGTTTTACTTAATCTGAAACCCGATGCCCAGAATACTGAAAATTTATTTGTAAACACTGACAATACAAGGTATGCATATTATAATTACGGCACAATTACTTTCAATGACGGGACCACAATGGCAGAACTTTTCAATCCTCACCTTATAAAAGCTGATGGACAGGTATGCATTGCCTATATGTACTATTCTCCGAAGAAGAATTCAATTATGCAGTGTAAGATTCCATTCTAGAGAAAGCTGTTTAGTGAAGTTATTAATTACATTTCTGCTCACAAACCTGTTCTCCCAATTTGCCTCGTCACAATCCATTGATTACCAGGAACTTTTTGGAGATGACTGGAAAAAAGCCCTGATTTTCGAAAAGGAGAACAGGAACTGGATGGAACCGCTTCTCGCAAAATCTCATGTCTCATATCCGGTTGCTATTTCTATTGTTTTTCCGGAGATTGTGCGTTATTCGGCATTGCGTGATAAAGTGGAAATCTCACTGCTCAAAACTCTTTATGTTAACCTCGGAGAAGATTATGCTGACTTTTCCATCGGGCAGTTCCAGATGAAACCCTCTTTTGCCGAAGCGATCCGGAGAAAAGCCGCTTCTGGTTTAGAACGAAAATCGGGTATCCATTTTAAAAAGAAATCAGATTTTGATGATATTAAAGATTTCAGAAAATCGATTCTAAATGACCTGGAAGATCCAAAAAGTCAGATCAATTACCTGATAGTATTTATAATGATCTGCGAAAAGGAATTTAAAACAAGCTGTAAGGACGAAGTTACACAGTTAAAATTTCTTGCCACAGCTTATAATTCCGGTATTGATAAAAATGCATCTGAGATAGAAAGGATGACCGAGAAGAAATATTTTAACACGAAGCTGATCTCTACTGAAAAGTACTGTTATTCGGATGTCTCGTTATTCTGGTACAAACAGTTCATTTCACATTAATAATTCACTGATCTGAAGATTAATTTATGCTGCATCTTTAATAAAACTTTATTGAGTCAACTCTATATAAGGCAGTTTTAACATTCTTAGAAAAATCCAAGTCCAAAATTATTTATAAACATTTAACGTACAATAAAATGATAAGTAGAATCTGGCATGGGTATACAACATTTGAAAAGGCCCGGAAGATTCTTTCCCGGTTCGATAAACAATCACAACATTATGATGTTAAAATAGAAAATCATATTCATTGATTCTTTTTTACTTATGATTGTTTATAGTTTAAAATTAACATTATGGACAAAATACAAAGTTCTATCGCGCCCTGGTTAACTGTCAGGAATAGTATCAAGGCTATTGAGTTCTACAAGTCAGCATTTGGAGCACTCGAAGTTTATCGCCTTGAGGGACAGGATGGAGATCTGGTGGCAAGACTTTCTGTTGACGGAGCAGAATTCTGGGTTAGTAATGCATCTGATGAGAACCTGGGTCCTGAGACACTTGGCGGTGGTTCAGTCAGATTGATATTAACTGTAGCAGATCCGGATTCACTATTCAACCAGGCTCTAAAAGCGGGTGCAACACAAGTCTTCCCGGTTGGTGAAGAACATGGGTGGAGGCTGGGACGACTTGAAGATCCTTTTGGGCTGCATTGGGAGATCGGAAGACCAAAAAACACACTATCATGAAACTTTCGGACCTTGGATATACCGGTGAGATTGATAAATACCTTCAGGATAACCAGCTTTCCGGATTCACAGCAGGCAGAGTTACGCAGGAGCACCGGGAACGATACGTTGTATCCACCGGAGAGAATGAGTATGATGCTGAGATTACAGGGAACTTAAGATTTACTGCAGCTTCAAGGTCAGATTTCCCTGCGGTAGGAGACTGGGTTGCTATGACTCTGTATGATTCAGATATGGCAATAATACATAAAGTATTGCCGCGAAAATCAGTTCTCGAGAGACAAGCTGCTGGAAAAGCCGGAGAAAAACAGATCATATCTGCTAATATTGATACTGCATTAATCATGCAGTCTATCGATAATAACTTTAATATCAACCGTCTTGAAAGGTATCTTACCATATGTCACTCCGCTGGCATCGAACCAGTTTTTGTTATCAGTAAGATAGATCTCGCAACGGATATTGAGATCGGGTCAGCAATAAAAAGCCTTCATCTCAGAGAGAAAAACATAAGAACTATCATGTTAAGCAATACCTCCCACCAGGGACTTGATCAACTGGTCGAATCGCTTCAGAAAGGTAAGACATATTGTGTTGTTGGATCATCCGGAGTCGGGAAATCGACCCTGATAAATAACCTGTTAAAAAAGACCATTTTAAAAACCGGAACCATCAGCGAAAGTACAAACAAGGGCAGGCATATAACCAGCCATAGGGAGCTTTTTGTACTCGACAATGGAGCAATAATTATCGACACTCCAGGTATGAAAGAACTTGGAGTTCTGGAAAACCAGAATGGGATAACATCGACCTTCGACGAAATTTTCAATCTGAGTCTCGAATGCAAATTTTCAGATTGTACACATACCACAGAATCGGGGTGTGCAGTCGTGTCGGCTTTGGCTAAAGGAGAAATCAACATGGAATCTCTTGAGAACTTCCGGAGGCTTCAAAGAGATCAGCAACGATTTCTGGCAACTATTGCTGATAAAAGAAAAAAAGATAAAGAATTTGGGAAAATGGCTAAAGAGATCATGAAAGAAAAGAAAAAAACCAAGTTCTGAAACTTTCCGGTTTTCCCCGCCGGATTGATTGCCGTTAATCTGCGATCCCGACAGCGATCGGTACATTGGAAATAGTTACAATATTAAATGGAACATAATCACACCCATAGTAGTTCTATTAAACTGAGCAATGCTTTTAAAATCGGCATTTCCATAAATGTTATTTTCATTATTATCGAAGGTCTGGCCGGACTCATTTCGAACTCTACAGCTTTGATTGCTGATGCCGGACATAATCTGAGCGATGTCCTGACCCTGATACTATCATGGATTGCAATCAGCCTTTCTCAAAGACAGCCTACTCTTAAGTTTACATATGGATTCCGCCGGTCAACAATACTCGCTGCCTTGCTCAATACGATCCTTCTGCTTGTTGCAGTTGGTTTTATTATTTATGAAACTGCAGTGCGGCTCAGCCACCCGGTTACAATAAACGCAAACAGCATGGTCATTGTTGCTACAATCGGAATTGGAGTAAACGGATTTACAGCCTGGCTATTCTTTAAAGATAAGAACCACGATCTTAATATCAGAAGCGCATTTGTGCATTTTCTCTCAGATGCTCTGGTCTCTCTGGGTGTAGTAATAGCCGGATTATTAGTGAAATATACAGGCATACAATGGTTTGATTCTGCAGTTTCATTTATAATTATTGCTGTGATACTTTACGGGTCTTATAAACTGCTTATTGATTCAGTCAATCTGGCTCTTGATGCCGTGCCGGACAATATCAAAATCGAGCATGTACTTGATTATCTTAAGAGCCTTCCTGAAGTTGCAGGAGTCCACGATTTGCATATCTGGTCCCTTGGTACTACTAACGCAGCCCTCACTGTCCATCTTAAAACATGCATCCCTACTGAAGTCAGCTTTATAACCTCAATCCAGCATCAGCTTCATGAACAGTTCGATATTGAGCATTCAACCATTCAGGTTGAGTACGGAAGTGATGAAGATTGTGGTAATAAATTTTAATTTACAGTATTCGGTCTACTATGTTCTTCATAAACAATCTCTTTTCTGAGTTGTTTATCTTTCTCTTGATTAAGCTCAGATGATCACACTCAACCACATTAGAAGAATAAATTTCAGTTTAACCCTCAATAAAAATGGAAACAGAAACCCTTGAAGTCAAAGCTGCCATCCAGATAGTCAAACCTGTAAATGAGGTATTTGAAGCCATCGTTGATCCCGCAAAAATGTCCAATTACTTCATATCACATGGAAGCGGCAGAATGGAGAACGGGAAAGAGATAACCTGGAAATTTCCTGAATTTGATCAACTCTCCCCAATTAAGGTTGACAAAATAGAGAAGGATAAATACATTTCCTTTTATTGGGAGAATGATGGAGTGGATCTCCTTGTGGAAATAACTCTTTCTCACACTGGCGACAGTTCAACAGTGGTAAATATAACTGAAAAAAGCAGGAAAAACGATGAAGCCGGCATTAAATGGCTGAAAAGCAATACAGAAGGCTGGGCTAATTTCCTTGCCTGTCTGAAGGCCTGGCTTGAGTATGGAATTAATTTAAGAAAAGGTGCGTTCGATTTTATGTCTGATTCAAAAATGAAAGTCTGAAATTACGAATCTTACTTTTCTCCCTTTCTCCTTCTTTTCTGGTATGGTATTTGTGAATCACTTCATAAACAGATACACATAACCTGAATCCACTTCAAAAATTTTCAGCAAATGAGACCATCCAACCTGTTCGTGATGATAGTTACTGCATTTTTCTGTATCTTCTCATGCCTGGGTAGTCTATCAGCTCAGATACTTTCAACAAATGATTCAGTAAAGATTGTCGAGAAAGTATATCTACATGTCGACCGCCAAAGTTATTACCCCGGCGATGATATCTGGTTTAAAGCATATCTAATAGAAGCTTCAGAAAGGTTGCTATGTGCTAACAGCATCAATCTTCATGTTGAACTGATCTCTCCCGATTTGAAAATTATCGATAGCAGGGTAATAAAACTTGATAATGGTTTGGGAAATGGAGATTTCCACCTGTCAGAAAAACTTCAGTCAGGAAGGTACAGGCTCAGGGCATATACTAACTATATGAGAAACTTCGGTGATGAGTTATTCTTCAATAAAGACATTAATATTATCAACTCATCAGATGCCGGGAAAGTATTTTCCGACAGCACCAATTCTGCCAAAACCAAGCCGGAAATCAGCTTCTTTCCTGAAGGAGGTTCGTTAGTTGAAAATGTAACTTCCAGGGTGGCATTTAAAGCAGTGGATGAAAACGGAATCGGACAAAATGTATCAGGTGAAGTATATTCTTCGTCCGGCGAAAAAATTGCTGAACTCAGAAGCACTCATAATGGCATGGGGTCATTCTCAATCACCCCCGTTCCCGGATTAAGATACTTCGCCACAATTGCAGATCGTGACGGGGATTCATTGAAATATGACATTCCAAAAAGCTTTTCCACAGGCATTGCTTTAGGCGTTTCGGAAAACAGGAAAAATGAACTGGCATTGACATTTAAAACCAATGATCAGACATTACCCCTTATCCTTGATCGTGATCTTTTACTTACTGTCTCAGCATGCAACTTACCACTGAATACATATTCTTTCAGAATGAAATCCCTTAACAGCTTTTTTAATCTTCCTTCTGATGATCTCCCGGATGGAATTGCAATGCTGACTCTCTCGGGTGCAGATAATATCCCTCTTTGCGAAAGGATGGTTTATATACAGAACAATGATGAGGTTAAGGTTAAGGTTGAGGCTGAGAAATCAGTATACAGTCAGCGCGATTCGGTATCGTTGAAAGTCTCTTTGCTGGGTAGTTCCGCTATCCCGCAGGATGCATTTCTTTCGTTATCTGCCACAGATAACATTTTCGCAGATAATACTTCCCTGTTCCCTTCAAATATTTCATCCTGGTTTCTTCTTGAATCCGATATACGCGGACCCGTAGAAGAACCATCATATTATTTTGATCCCTCTAATTCCGGCAGGTTAAAAGATCTCGATCTTCTTTTACTTACACAGGGATGGCGCGATTTTGAATGGAAATATAACACCATGATCTATCCTCCCGAAAACGGTTTTACCATATCTGGCAGAGTAAGGAAAAAATTTGCAGATAAACCTTTAACAAACTCGATTGTCAATATAGCATTATTCAAAAGTGGAAAACCATTGATAGGATTTGTTCCGGTTGATTCCTCAGGAAGGTTTTCTCTTAAAGGAGTTGACCTGACCGGTAATGCCAAAGTAGTCGCCAGTGTTACTGATGAAAAAAACGATTTGAAGGGCTGGTTGATTCTGGATTCTCTGAAATACTCTCCAGCAATTATAAATGCAGGTATAGCTCAGACCAGGGTCGCGGGAAACAATGACCAAAATACAGATGAAAATCAGGTAATGAGTGATAATCAGCTCATTAATAAATCCCTGCATACGTTTATTCAGTATGCAGAAATCAGAAACACCGTTCAGAAAAAGTATAAATTATCAGACACAATTACTCCGGGGGAAGTAAAAATAATTGCAATAAGGCAGGATAAACCTGAGTCAGCCCGTGCTAAATCCAGAAGATATCTCAGGGGTACACCTGACAGAGAACTTGTGATCACACCCGATTTACAAATTTACAATACTGCATTTCACCTTATCGATTTAAGGTATTTGAATCCTTTCAAAAAACAAAGGCTCGGCCACAGGATGAGACATCCGCTTTACATGATTGACGGTAATCAGGTGACAGAAGATGACGTCAAAGCCCTGCCTATAAGTTGGGTCGAAAGAATCGATGTAGTGGATGATGAGAATGTGGCGTCAATGGCAGCTATGAAAACAGTTGTAGAGATTGAACGTATAGATAGTGCGGGGAGGATCACTTCAGGCCCCGGATATTGCGATGGTGCAATATCAATTATCTTAAAGGATAATAAGGATATAGTTAATAATTTAGCTTTTCACTCTGTAAATGTTAATTTCTCGGGTTTTAATGAGCCACGTATTTTTTACTCACCAAAGCATCATACTAATTTAGAATCCGATTACAAACCTGATTTGAGGACAACCCTTTTTTGGGAGCCTAATATTGAAGTTCAGGGTAATAATGATTATTTTGTGCACTATTATAATGCGGATAACTCATCACATGTAATGATAACAGTGGAAGGCATTACATCAGCCGGGGTTCCTGTTACCGGTAAGGCAGAGTATGATGTGAAATGAATCCTGGAACCAGTCAATAAAAACAAATTCGGATAAAGTACTAAATCTATTAAAATTAAAACTTATGAGAACATTCAAGAGAATTTTGATGCTTTCTGCTGCCTCAATACTAATTTTTGGTTTTACATCCAATGAGCTGCCAAAAAGCTGGTTCAGATCCGGCAGTAAGTCAGACAGCTATAAAGTCGCCACAGACAGCATTACTTTTCAGAGTGGGAAAAAGAGCGTATGCATAGTATCAAAAGATACTCTTATTGAAGGTTTCGAGACAATTATGCAATACTGCAGCGCTAAGAATTTTTTAGGTACGAGAATTAAAATGACGGATATATAAAATCTGAAAATGTGGCCGATTGGGCGGGCATGTGGCTCCGAATTGACTCAAAGACACAGGGTGAATCACTTGGTTTTGATAACATGCAGGACAGACCAATAACCGGAAGTTCTGACTGGACCAAATGCGAAATCGTTATGGATGTTCCAATGGAGAGCATAACACTGAATTATGGTGCATTAATAAGCGGGACCGGCAAAATCTGGTTTGATAATGTTTCATTCGAAATACTGGATAACGCATCTCCAAAAACTTCAGACGAACTGAATAGCATGCCACTCCCGGAAAAACCTCAGAACCTGGACTTCGAAGAATAATCTGCTGCTTGTCAAATAAATTTCACTCAATGGCTTCCAATCTTAAACATCTTCTTCTAGCCTTGATTTTAGTCTGGCAAGCCAATATTGTTCTTAATTCTCAGTCTGTAAATTATATTGAAGGTAAAATAATAAGCTCTGCCACACAGGAACCTGTTCCGTTTGCAACGATCCAGCTTAAGAACCATCAGTTAGGTGTCTACGCAAATGCTGACGGTGACTTCAGGATTGTACGTGCTTCTGAATTTCAATCGGATAGTGTGATCATAACCTGTATCGGATTTAAACGATATTCATTAGCATACAATGATTTAAACTTAAATTCCTTAAATAAAATATCACTGACTCCGGTTATTTACGGGTTGAGTGAGATCACTGTTTTAGCCTCAGGAAGAAAATTGGGTTCGCTGGCAATCATCGGAAGAGCAATTAGGAACATAAAGAATAATTATCCCGACGGACCTTTCAATTACGTAGCATACTTCAGAGATTATCAGAAAAGGGATGGAAAATATTTAAACCTTAATGAAGCAATCATTCAGACCCTTGATAATGGGTTTGCATCAAAATCTATTACCAACAGATACCGGTTACTCGATTTCAGAGAAAATGCAGACTTCCCGAGAATGAATATTTCTCCTTATTACCGGCCCGATGGATACACTGGTTTCAATAACATTGACAAAATTATACCCTGGGCCACGCTTGGCGATCAGGGTGGAAATGAATTATTGATATTGATGGTTCATGACGCTATCAGGAATTTCAATACAAGATCATTTTCCTTTATCAATATTTTATCAGAGGATTTCATTTATAATCACAACTTCTCCCCTCCCGTTCCAGTTTATAATAATAATCTTTTCCTGTTTAAAATCAATTTTAATGGTAAGTCGAAAGTAGTTGGTGATTCACTTCTTGTATCAGGGGCAATCTATATTCAGCCGAAATATTATTCTATCCATAAGCTTGAGTATTCATGTTCATATAAGACCAGGGGAAAAGGTCTGAAGGAAATGTTTAATGTTGATATTGAATATGGTCATGAAAATTCTGTCGACTCTCTGATGTGCCTGAAATATGTCTCCTTTAACAATATTTTTGATGTGGTGGACAAAGATGATTCGACCTGCTTCAGGGTACTGAATGCCTCTTTGGATACAACTCATTACATAAACCCGACACTGATCGTTAATTTTAATAATATGATAGATCCGATAACCGCTTCCAGAAAAGATAACTATGAGGTAATGTTCGGCAAAAAAACACTCAAAATCAAAACTATCCAGGTAAACGGTAAGACAGTGTTCATCAGAATAAAAGATGAGGATTTCAAATATAAAAATGAAGCCTGCAGGATTAGCATTCATAATATAAAAGATGCGGATGGGAATATCCTGGATATGCTCAAATCAATAGAGCTTTACCAGTACAGAGAACTGTTCGTTCAGGAATATAATAAAAATCTGCCTTTGACGGATAGTTGCTTTGTGAAATACCTGCCCCTTGAGCAAAATTGCATTTCCAAATACAGCGGCAATTATAATTACTGGATGAACACCCCGGAAAAAATAAAGAATAATATAATGTTGAAATAATATTGAAACAATGAGGAGAAATCCTTTTATAAACCGGCTGATAATCCTGTCCTGTAAGCAGATTCAACATTCACATTAAAACCTACACTGCCGCATGAGCTCTCCGGACAATATAAATCCGGCACGACATTTTCCGAAGGACTGGTTTATTTCCACAATAAATGGTTCCTTTATTATGGGACAGCAGATTCATTTGTCGGTGTGGCAATATCAAAATAAAAATCACAAAGAGGATAAAATATACTCACTATCAATTTGAGGAGGAGTTCCTGGTCTGATCAACAAAAGTTTTACATTTTTGTTATATACTTCAACACTTTGCGTCCTGAAGGAGTTATGCCAGGCGTTATAAGTGATAAATAATATAATACTGCTATGGCAACCAGTAATAAACCAACTGTAGCAAATGGTAAAATCTGCTACATAGAGATCCCGGCTGTTGACGTATTGCTGTCAGCTTCATTTTACAAGAAGATCTTTGGCTGGCAAATACGTGAAAGAAGCGATGGACGGATTGCTTTTGATGACACGGTTAATGAAGTAAGCGGCACCTGGATAGTCGGCCGCAGTCCGTCAACTGAAGCCGGAGTCTTAATCTATATAATGGTTGATAATGTGGCTTCAACCGTTAAAGCAATTATGGCTCATGGAGAAAAAATAGTGCAGGAGATCGGTGCTGACTATCCTGAGATAACTGCAAGATTCAGTGACCCTGCCGGCAATATTTTCGGATTATATCAGGAACCTGCCAAAATCTGATCAGAGATGAAAAAAGTTACTCCCTTCTTATGGTACAATAACAATGCTGAGGAAGCGATGAAGTTTTATGTCTCGATCTTCAAAAATGCCAGGATAACAAGTACAGGCTCATTCCAGATCGATGGACAGGAATTCATGGTTTTCAACGGAGGTCCTGAATTCAAATTCAACGAAGCTGTTTCGCTTTTTGTAAACTGTGATACACAACAGGAAGTTGATGAGTATTGGGAAAAGCTTTCGGCAGGAGGCCAAAAAAGCAGATGCGGCTGGCTGAAGGACAAATATGGATTGTCTTGGCAGATCATTCCATCGGTCCTGGTAAACATGCTGAACGACAAGGACCCTGCAAAATCCAAAAGAGTAATGGACGCGATGCTTAAAATGACCAGGATTAACATTGAAGATTTAAAAAAAGCATATAATCAAAAATAGGAAACATGAATCCAACAGTTAAAGATATAGATGCTTACATTAAATTGCAGCCTGAAAGCGTAAGAGGCATACTTACGGAGTTGCGGCATACAATTAAAAAGGCAGTTCCTGAAGCAGAGGAGCTTATCAGCTACCGCATGCCTGCCTTCAGATTCCATGGGATGCTGATCTGGTTTGCTACATTCAATAAACACTATTCAATTTTTGTACCCAGGTCAGTATTAAATGACTTTAAGGAAGAATTGAAACCCTTCGAACTGTCAGAATCAAAAGCTGCAATCAAAATCCCTTTGGATAAACCAGTTCCTGTTCAGCTTCTTACAAGAATTGTGAAATCAGGTGCACAGGCAAATCTTGAAAATTCAAAATTAAAAGTCAAAGGGAAAAAATGAGATCTTTACGTTTGTCCTGATTTTCCTGCACCGTCGAGATCCGGAATGACACAAAGGTTTCACCGGGATTCGCAAAGGATGTCTTCTATTTTGACGGACCAATAAGCCAAAAATTCTCTCTTTTATTTACCTTTGCCTGCATGACAGCAATAAAACGTCTGGCTGGTCAGACTGCTATTTACGGAATCCCCAGTGTTCTGGGACGCATCCTCAGCTATCTGCTGGTACCACTTTATACCTACGTATTCCGACCCGGTGATTATGGAACAGTAAACGTATTCTATGCGTACACTTCTTTTCTTATGGTGGTCCTGACATATGGTATGGAAACTACCTTTTTCAGGTTCAATGAACATGAACAGGATAAGGAAAAAGTGTTTAGTACCGCAATGATTTCTCTCATTATTTCTTCTCTGTTCTTTCTGGTAATCGTATTATATTTTTCCGGAGATGTGGCCCGTTGGATCGATTATCCCGATCATCCTGAATATGTCAGATGGTTTGCTGTGATCCTTGCACTGGATTCCATTTCTGCTATCCCTTTTGCCTATTTACGCGCAAGGAACCGGCCCGCACGTTTTGCCTGGGTCAGGATGACAAACATCACTTTAAACATCTTCCTGAACCTGTTTTTCCTGGTTTTGTGTCCAATTGTACTGAAACATATTCCTGAAACTTTTGTCGGCCGGTTCATAATTACTATATACCGGCCTCACTGGGGTATTGAATATATCTTTATATCGAATCTTGTTGCCAGCTTTGTTACAGTTATCATGCTGATGCCCCAGATCTCAGGTGCTCGCTGGAGATTAAGTCCCGACCTGTGGAAAAAAATGATGTTCTATGCTTTCCCGTTATTGTTTGCGGGAATGGCAGGCATAGTAAATGAGACCTTTGACAGGTTATTGCTCCGTTACCTCCTGCCAGACGATATCTCATCATATATGGTTGGTATTTATACAGCCTGTTACAAGATCTCTATCCTGATGACAATTTTTATCCAGGCCTACAGATATGCTGCCGAGCCATTTTTTTTCGCTCAGGCGAAGGAGAAGGACGCCAAAGAGGTCTATGCAAAGATCATGGATTATTTCATAATCATTGTATCATTGATCTTTCTGGTGACCATGCTTTATCTCGATGATTTTATTCTGCCACTGCTGGTCAGGAACAAAGAATACTGGCAGGGAAAGGGTGTGATACCGGTTTTGATGATGGCAAATCTCTTTCTTGGTGTATACTATAACCTTTCGATCTGGTATAAACTTACTGCTAAAACATCCTGGGGAGCCTGGCTTTCCCTGATAGGGGCGGTAATAACGCTTAGTTTGAATTTCTGGTGGATACCTCTCAGTGCTGAGCATCTGATTTACGGTTATTATGGGTCGGCCTGGGCAACATTCATATGTTATGGTTCAATGATGATCATCTCATACCTGGTCGGTCAGAAATATTTCCCTGTAAAGTATAATCTTGTAAAATTTGCCGGGTATCTTGGTCTTTCGGTTCTTCTGTATGTGATCAGTTTATATCTGATCCCTGAAGCTTCTGTATTGCGTATCGGATTTCATACGCTCCTGCTGATAATCTTTGTTGGAATTGTATATCTGGTTGAAAAGCCAAATCTTTCCGCAATAATCAGATAAATCTGTTTATTTTTAATGAATATTTAACTGGCCTGTTTATCAGATTATTTTAAATAACCGGAGGAAATATCTATGAACCTTTCAGCTGATAGTCTTCTTTGAATGGATCATGAGTAATTTTACGAAATAGATTTGCAACGATGGCTGAGACATTAAAAATTCATAAAGAAGAGCATCTTAGAAGCTCTGATTTTATCACCGACATTGTCATAGGAATGTCTGATGGATTGACTGTTCCGTTTGCATTAGCCGCAGGACTGAGCGGAGCGGTCCAGCACAATTCGATTGTCATTACTGCAGGTATCGCAGAAATTGTAGCCGGAAGCATTGCGATGGGACTGGGAGGATACCTTGCAGGCAAAACTGAACAGGAACACTATGCCTCTGAGCTTAAGAGAGAATATGACGAAGTGGAAGATATTCCGGAAGCAGAGAAGAACGAAGTAAGGCTTGTTTTTGCAGAGTACGGTTTGAACGAAGCAACGCAGAAAACAATTGCCGATGAGATGGCTAAGAACAAAGATAAATGGGTGGACTTTATGATGAAATACGAATTAGGTCTGGAAAAACCGAACGTTAACAGGGCAAGGAATAGTGCAGCTACCATAGGAATTTCCTATATAGTAGGCGGCTTAATTCCCCTTTCAGGCTACTTTTTTACCCGGACACCATACCAGGGACTGCTGATCTCTGCCCTGCTGACTGTTCTTTGTTTGTTCCTGTTTGGCTATTTTAAAAGCAAGATGACCGGACAGCCGCTTTTGAAAGGCGCCCTGAAAGTGACAACGATTGGTATAATTGCCGCTGCTGCTGCCTTCGCTGTAGCCAAGGCGTTTAATAATCTCTTTTGATTAAGGGAACAGTAATATTTGAAACATCAATGAAATAAATAAGAAATGAGATTTGAACATCGTAGACAGAAAGTGGCTCCTCTTCGGCAGTTCCTGGTCAGGATGGGGCGATACCTGTTGTTCTCAGGAATTTTAATACTCTTTTCGGTATCAATGGGGACAATGGGATATCATTTTATTGCAAAGCTCAGGTGGCTGGATAGTTTTCATATGTCTTGCATGATCTTAACTGGTATGGGACCTGTAGCAGATATGAAATCTGATGGTGCAAAAATCTTTTCTTCATTATTTGCACTCTACAGCGGAGTGGCATTTTTAAGCATTACCGCAGTATTCTTTGCCCCTATAGTGCACAGGCTGCTGCATATTCTGCAGGTTGAAGACAACGATGATGACACTAAGAAATGAAAAGAGGAGTTTATTTGGTTTTACTATTGATCTTTTCAGGCAAGATTTTATCAGGACAGAAAGAGTTATCAGATTCATTGAAGACCGTCAGACTCGACGAGGTTGTAATCGCTGCGAACAGGGTACCGGTTTTGCTGAAAAATAACCCGGGCGCAGTCTCATTAGTGACTCCTGAAGTACTTTCAGGTATGCCTAAAACAGCGGGAGCTGAAGAGGCTTTGCGCCTTATCCCGGGAGTGCGAATAGATAATCAGCACGATGGAGAAAGAGTTCATGTTTCAATCAGGGGACAAGGTATTTTAACTGAACGCGGCCTGCGTGGGATCGGAGTAATGCTCGATGGAATTCCGGTTAATGATCCTTCAGGTTTTGCTCCCGATCTTTATGATGTTGACTGGGGTACTGTTGATAGAATTGAAGTACTACGTGGCCCATCAGCCAGCCTTTATGGCGGAGGCGGTGCCGGAGGTGTCATATATATCACAACTAAGAACGGTGGTCAAAAATTATTTGGAGGAGAGATGGATCAGACGATCGGCTCAAATGGCTTCAACAAATCCTTGATAGGGCTGAACGGATCTAAAGACTCCATTGATTACCGCATCAGCTACTCACGGACTGACGGTGCCGGATATCGCGATCATCAGGCATTCCGGGGAAATAAACTTTATGAAAAAATTAACTTCAGACCTTCAGAAAAGCTTTCAATAACACAGGTTGTTTCACATACTGATTACTTTCAGCAAAATCCTGAAGGGCTAAATATCGGACAATTTGATAACCTTCGCCAGGCAAATCCCGATGCCAGGCCATTCAATGAATACCAGAAGACAAATCGCACCACGATAGGCTTTCATGCGAGGTATGTCTTCAGCAACACACACGATATAGATGTAACAGCTTATCTTCGTTCGTGGAATTATAAAGAAACGAGCAATAAAAACGCGGAATACAGGAATATTACCAATCCCGGAACAAGTCTTCAGTATAATTTGCATCTGACAGCAGGCAGGATTAAAAATGATATAAGTATTGGGACAGATCTGAAATGGCAGAACATTAACCTTTATAAACTTCAGAGTGCGGCTGATCCCATGAGAAAGGAAAGCCTTAACGAAACCAATATCGAAACCGATTCCCTGCTTGCCAATCAGATAATTTCACAAAATAGTTTCGGAGCATTCGCACTTTATAAGCTGGGAATCGGAAAGTTTAACCTGATTGGAAGTATCCGCTTTGACGATATGAATAATAAACTGACAAACAAGATGCTTTCGCCGGATTCAGCAAGGACCTATAAAAACTTTGAAAATTTATCTGCGCGTATTGGTGCAAGTTATTCTTTGGTGAGAGCTGTTAATTTGTTCATCGACTGGAGTCATGGTTATATGCCACCCTCGACTGAAGAATTAGCCAGTAACCCAACAGGGTACAGTGGATTTAACACACATCTGGTGCCGGCTACATCCGGTTGCAGCGAAATAGGGATCCGTGGTTTTTATGATGAAAAACTATCCTATGAGATCACGGGTTTTATGATGAAAACAAAAAACGACTTTTTCAGGTTCAAGCAGACAGGTCGGGGAAACCAGGAAGTATTTTATGGAAATGCAGGAAACAGCACGCGATACGGAATCGAAACATCAGTTTCATACGAGATTCTCAAAAACCTTAGATGGCAGGTTACATATACTTATTCCAATTATAAGTACACCTCATCTGATATCGATCCTGTCTACACTGATCCTGCCTATGTTCTGACATCGCCGCCAATGAAAGGTCAATGGTTGCCAAATTCTCCGGAGAACCAGTTTTATTCCGAAGTTGTATACTTAATAAACAGGAGAATTGAACTAAGTCTTGCCACTGAATACCAGTCACAGTGGGCTGTTTATACTGATCCAAAAGCTTATTACGGCCAATTGGATCCTGCAATCTTCCAAAACTGGCAGGAAGGATTTAATCTGTTCCATGCCCGGGTCTCTTATAAGCTTAACATCGGAAAAATCAAAGGTGAATGCAGCCTATTTGTACGGAATCTTACAGGGGCAAGATATATGGCATTCACTGAACCTGACCCTGATGGTAATGCTTACCATCCCGGACCGGGAAGAGAGTTTTTCGGAAACATAAAAATAAGATTCTAAAAGAATTCAACTTATTTTCCCTTGTACGAAGAGCTAAATATTAATCCTTTGTGAGCCTTTATTTTAACCTTTATGTACCTTTGCAGTAAATAAATAATTATGAAAGAATTTGATTCAGTCTGCAATGAAATTTTATCACTTGTAAATGATTGGGAACCTCTTCTTGCATCACTTTCTGAAGATACAATATCCAACAGGAAGAATTCACAGGACAGATGCATTAAGCAGATAACAGGACATCTTATTGATTCGGCATCAAATAACACTCATAGAATTGTCCACCTTCAGTACCAGGCATCGCCTCTGATTTTTCCAAACTATGCCACACATGGAAATAATGACAGATGGATAGCAATCCAGAACTATCAGAACGAGGACTGGATGCTCATGGTACAACTCTGGAAGTACTCGCTTTTACATATTATTCATGTTATCAAAAATGTTAAGGCTGACAAGCTGGAAAATGAATGGATATCAGGACCCGGCGAAAAAGTAACATTAAGAACTATGATCGTCAATTTCTCCAGTCATCTCAAATTGCATCTGTCTGAAATTGATGATTTGATCAATAAAGTTTAAGTAAATGAATATGAAGACTAGTAGAATCAACTGTTTTTATCTGACTGCAATTCTTGGATTTATTGTATCACAGTCAGGGATGGCCCAGGAAATCTCAGTTAAATACGATCTGAATTCATTATATGAAAATAACCTGCTTGAGGTTTTCAACAGAAAAGTGTCCGTTTTTTCAGAAAATGATAAAAAGGGCATTCGTTTTTCAAAAAGTGAAAATGACGGAATTGCATGGTTAAAACATATCATTTTTACAAACGGGACCATTGAATTGGACATCAGAGGGAAGGATGAATTTCAGCAAAGCTTCGTAGGAATAGCTTTTCATGGTGTTGACGATAGGACCTTTGATGCCATTTATTTTCGTCCTTTTAATTTTCAATCAACAGACCCGGAGCGCAAAATCCATGCGGTTCAGTATGTTTCCATGCCGGATCACTCCTGGCAGGAATTAAGAGATAAATTCAACGCTAAATATGAAAAAGCTGTCATCCCTGCACCAAATGGGAATGAATGGTTCCATGCAAAAATCGTAATTAAATACCCGACTGTAACTGTTTTTGTAAATGGAAGCCAGGAACCCAGCCTGAGCATTGAGAAGCTGAATACCCGGACATCCGGCAAAATAGGATTATGGGTTGGAAACAATTCGGATGGAGACTTCGCTAACCTGATGATCTTTCAATAGAACTGCTGAAAAGTATGCTGACAAGAATAAAAATCTGTTGTATCGGCAGTGAGGATGAGGCAAGGACAGCTATTGAGCTGGGTGCTTCAGCAATCGGTCTGGTTGGTAAAATGCCAAGCGGTCCCGGACCAATCTCTGATGACCTGATCAGGCAAATAGCAAAAACTGTTCCTCCTCCTGTTGCCACTTTTCTGCTCACAAGCGAAACATCGGTTCAACGGATAATTGAACATCATCGGAGAACATATACCAGTACCATCCAGATAGTGGATGCATTATCATCGGGGACATTTGATCAGCTTAAAACTGCACTCCCCGGCGTGAAAATAGTTCAGGTGATCCATGTCATTGATGAAAGATCGGTGGATGAAGCGCTCCTGATTTCAGGTATGGTGGATGCTATCCTTCTCGATAGCGGTAACCCGATGTTAAAAGTTAAAGAGCTTGGAGGTACCGGCAGGGTCCATAACTGGAAATTAAGCAGGAAAATAACAGAATACTCTGAATGCCCGGTATTCCTTGCCGGAGGCCTGAATCCGGATAATGTAAGGCAGGCTATTGAAGAGGTTCGGCCCTTTGCAGTTGACGTCTGTAGTGGTGTAAGAACCGATGGCCGACTTGATAGAGTAAAAGCTGAGTTATTTATTCGAAATGCATTAATGAAATAATGATTTACACCTTTGTGAACCTTTGTGCTAACCTTAGTGCACCTTTGTGGTAAAAAAACAGTGTAGTTAAGCTTCAGGAAAGCCATACTGCTTCTGCCAGGTTCAGAAACATCGGGGAAATCAGACATTAGAAAATCAACGATATAATATGATGATTGATCACGTTGCGATTTGGACTTCACAGCTTGAAAGGCTGAGGGATTATTATGTTAATTGGTTCAATGGCCTCGCAAGTTCGAAGTACACCAATAATGTAAGACAATTTGAAAGTTACTTTATTACATTTGAATCAGGAACCAGGCTTGAATTAATGAAGATGCCGGGAATACCTGGGAACCTTAATGATCCTGTTGAGAAACAGTATCAGGGGATCATCCACCTTGCTTTCGGGATGGAAAACATGGAAAAGGTAGACCATAAGTTCCTTGAATTAAAAAATGCCGGTTTCAGGATTCTAAGAGGTCCGAGGAAGACAGGTGACGGATATTACGAATTTGAGACTCTCGATCCGGATAATAACAGGATTGAAGTATCAGCTGTTTACAAGAAATAGATTATAGTTTGCCTCATTTGCACACTTTGCAGTGAATTTAAACTTATGTTGAATGGTTAGAGATATGTCGCCTCCCGACAATGAGAGTGTTTTGGAGGTCTACAGGATGGCCCACAAAGGATAGCACTAAGGATCACAAAGGATCTTTATAAATACTATTTTTGTTTATTATGAAAGAAATTGCAGCTATTATTCTTGAAAATGATGCAGGAGAATTTCTACTCTATCTGAGAGACAACAAACCCGGCATACCCTTCCCCGGTTACTGGGATCTGATCGGAGGCCACATCGAAGAAGGGGAAACACCTGAAGAAGCACTGGTCCGCGAGGTCAAAGAAGAGCTCGATATCGAACTGAAGGAATATACTTTCTATAAAAAGTACGAATGTCTGACCGGTGATGCTTATGAAAACATTAAATATATCTTTACCGGTAAGATAAATATACCAATTGAAGAAATCACCCTCCTTGAGGGAGTTCGTCCTCAGTATTTCTCAAGAAATGAGATCCCAAATGTAAAATTTGCAAATATTCTCAAATCAATTGTAATTGAATATATTCAAGATAATAGTCCGGTAAAAAATGGGTTTGAAAAATGACTGGCGAAAAACTGAACAGTATCTGCTGCCTGAAGTAAAACCCTCTCCTGCCGAAGGCAGATATGATATCTATCCTGCCTTTAAACTGAATGATGATCAGATATCTTCAGGCTTTGATACGCTTGCTGAAGCTTTGTCGCATAGCAACACCATTATCCTGGATTGTTATGTTGGTGTTTTTGATAAGCTGTTCTCAAAAAAGCTGGATGCGTCGCTTAAAGAGAAAGGGATAAGAACCTCCTGGAAATTCACTTCAGATTATCTGAAAGATCCTGATATCATAAAAGAGATGGTTGCACCCTTCACAGGGGGAGATGACCCTGTCTTCGGGAAACGCACAACACTCTGCCTTGAGGATTTTTTTGATATCCCTCTGTTAAAACAATTAAGACCCGATCCGGAAGCTGACCTGAATTTAATAATCGGACCCGGTGCGGCCCTCGCCGGATGGAAAGGATTACTTGTTTATATTGACATTCCAAAAAACGAAATACAATTCAGGGCAAGGGCAGGAAGCATCACAAATCTTGGAGCATTAAATGTGTCCGACCCGAAGATAATGTACAAGCGATTCTATTTTGTTGACTGGATTGCCCTGAATTGCCACAAAAGAAGCGTTTTAAGCGAAGTTGATCTGTTTGTCGATGTCCAGAACCCGGAACATCCTTCCTTTATCTCAGGAGAGATCCTGAGGCACTCCCTGTCGGTAATGAGTCACAGCATTTTCAGAGTAAGACCATGGTTCGAACCGGGTACCTGGGGCGGATCATGGATAAGGGATCATATGGCAGGTCTGAACATGAATGTGCCCAACTATGCATGGTCTTTTGAATTGATAGTTCCTGAAAACGGCCTGCTCCTTGAGAGTTCCGGCAAACTGCTTGAGGTATCCTTCGACTGCCTCATGTTTCAGGAAGCAAAGAATGTTCTTGGTGATTGTTATGAGAGGTTTGGCACAGATTTTCCAATCCGTTTTGACTTCCTCGATACTTTTGACGGGGGCAATCTTTCCATCCAGTGTCATCCCCGTCCTGAGTATATAAAATCACAGTTCGGTGAACCATTCACCCAGGAAGAGACATATTATATTCTTGATACTAAGGATAACGCTATAGTATATCTTGGATTTCAGGAAGATATTGATCCTGCGAAATTCAGAAATGAACTGGAGGAAAGCCTGATTAAATCTAAGCCTGTCGATATAGAAAAATTTGTACAGAAACATCCTGCTTCAAAACATGATCTTTTCCTGATCCCCTACGGCACAATTCATGGTTCAGGCAAAAATAACCTGGTCCTTGAAATCAGTTCAACGCCATACATCTTTACGTTTAAAATGTACGACTGGCTGCGTCCGGATCTCGATGGAAAACCAAGGCCGGTGAATATCGTGAAAGGAATGGATAACCTGTTTTTCGATAGAAAAGGTGATTATGTGAAGGAAAAACTTATCTCAAAGCCAGTCCTGATCGATGAGGGAGACGACTGGCAACTCCACCATTTACCAACACATGAAACTCATTTATATGACATTCACAGGTTCCGGTTTAAAAATACTGTTGAAGCTGATACAGAAAATAAATGCCATGTTTTAAGCCTGGTGGAAGGAAGCAGCATTCTGGCTGAAACTGCAAACGGTTTTTCACAACTATTCAATTATGCGGAAACCTTTGTTATTCCAGCTGCTGCAGGAAGTTACAAATTAATAAACAAATCAGATAAAGATGCAATTGTTGTAAAGGCATTTGTAAAATGAATATACCCCCTCCCGCTTTGCGGGATCCCCCTAAGGGGGACCAATTCATTATGCTAGTACAGGGGCTGTTGAAAAAGTACTTTGTGACCTTTGTGATCCCGAGTACTCTTTTTAAACAGCCACAAGGGGCAAACGGAAAGTGATAGACAGCGTTTTATTAAAATTCGGATATAACGTGGTGAACCTTGGATTGAAGCCTGTATCGGAAACCGCGAAGATCGATATAAAAGTTATAGCCGGAGAATTTTCAGTGAAGAATAGGATCAGCCTCGATCCCGTAAAAAAATGGAAGATAAAATTTATCCAGCACACCCATACAGACATTGGTTATACACGTTCTCAGACCGAAATCCTGGCTGAACATTTAAGATACATTGATTATGCCCTCGATTACTGCGATGCCACTGACAGCTATCCCGACAATGCAAAGTTTCGCTGGACATGCGAGGCGTCATGGCCTGTGGATGAGTATCTTAAGCACAGACCAGCAAGCCAGATTGAACGTCTGATCCGGCGCATAAAAGAAGGAAGGATTGAAGTAACTGGAATGTACTTCAACTTCGATGAGATCCCCGACGAGCAGATCCTTGCCTCCTCACTTGCCGCAGTTGGCAGGATCAAAGCAAGAGGCATATCGGTAACCCTTGCCATGCAGGACGATGTTAACGGCATAGGCTGGTGCCTCAATGATTACTTTAATCAGCTTGGTGTAAAGTATCTCAATATGGGAACCCATGGACATCGGGCTCTGATCTGTTTTGATAAGCCTACTATGTTCTGGTGGGAATCGCCATCCGGTAAACGGCTTCTCACATTCAGGGCGGAACATTATATGACCGGTAATACAGTTATGGATATGCAATATGGAGACATTGACAGGTTTAAGAACAAATTACTTAATTACCTGATCAGTCTCGATGGGAAACATTATCCATATACTGAGATGGCAATTCAGCATTCCGGGTATCTGACAGATAATTCACCTCCTTCCACCATTGCCAGTGATCTGATAAGGCAATGGAACGACCTGTTCGAATGGCCGCAGCTTTCAACTTCAACTGCCGAATCGTTTGGGTGTTAAACTTCCTGATGAGATAAATAACAGTATCGATCTCGCAAACAATGCATTATTGTTTTATACTGAACATACAATGGGCTACTCAGAGAGTGTGAGAGAACCTCTTAGTCAACCGACTATGGAGCAGCGTGCTCTTAAGGCTGGGTGACTAATTTCAATGCCGACCAGAGGGGAGGACATTCCTGGACATATTATCTTACAACCTCTTCAGATGCTTCAAACGGTTTTGCCACCAGATTCGGCTGGGGATGCCGTATTCCATATCTGACAAGGATACTTCCGGGATCCGGAACTGGCGATAACAACTGGGAGGGATCTTTTATCACCGGCTGGCCTTCAAATATTCTTCTTATAAGTGCCGAACCAGATGCTGGCGGCAATTACTTTACTGTTCAATTACGGGAAATTGATGGAAAAGAGGCTAGCTTAACTCTCTTAAATGGGCTGAACGGGAAAGCTTTATCTGCAGTAGAAGTTGATGTTACAGGAAAACCGGTACTAAGTCCTTCCCGAACTATCGGGCCCCTGCAAAGGATCGCGAAGTGCCTCACAAAGGAACACGAAGGTAAAATATATAACTAATACTCTTACACGGAAAATCTAATAGATCCAGGTACCCATAATTTAGTGGATTATTATATTTATTCAAATGTTAAAAGAAGAGTTATTCTGAACAATTTAATACCTGTTCTGTTTTTACGTTCCTAGTAATTTTCTTTTAATATTAACCCTTTAATAAATAATCGCATGGGAACAAAAGTTTTTGTTAATTTACCGGTAAAGGACCTTAACAAGACTGTAGGATTCTTTACCAAGCTTGGTTATAAGTTCAATCCTGAGTTCTCCGATGAGAGATCAAAATGCATGATTATAACCGATGATATCTCAGTAATGCTATTGGTAGAACCTTTCTTTAAAACTTTTACTTCCAAAGAAATTTGTGATACCAGAAAGAGTACCGAGTCGATTTTGTCCTTATCGGCAGACAGCCGTATACAGGTCGATCAGATCCTGAAAAAAACAATTGAAGCAGGTGGAATTGAATCAGGGAAGCCTCAGGATATGGGCTGGGCTTACGAACGCAGCTTCCAGGATCCTGATGGTCACCTGTGGGAAGTAATCTATATGGACCCGTCGAAAAGGGTAAGCCAGAGCCGGCAGCACATTGCCTGAGTTTAGATCCAATTATGATTTACCAAAAATGGTAAATATTTTCTAACGTCCTGATGCGATAAAATACATCAGGACGTATTTTATAAATGACCGGGCACCTATGAACCAGAAATGGTTTGGAATCAATATGAGTACTTACTTATAATTTTCATCTTTAGCCTTTAATGACAAGAAGCCATCCGGCATGGGCGACTCTACGGTAATGATTTTCCCGCTTACAGGATGCGGGAATGTGATCGAACAGGCATGAAGCCTGACACGACGTATATATTCTTCTGAAGCACCATATTTCCGGTCACCGACAATTGGGCATCCTATGTCTGAGAGATGAACTCTTATCTGGTTTTTCCGTCCCGTGTCAGTTTTTACGTCAAGAAGTGCGTAATTATTTACAATTCTGATAATATTATAATGAGTTATTGCAAGTTTTGCATTAGCTGTTTCTTGTACTGAACGCATTTTCATGGCATTATCTTCGATAAGCCAGCTTTTAATGGTTCCTTCAGGGTCCTTTGGAATACCTTCTACATATGCCAGATAATGCTTTTCAGTTTCTTCCCATTTATCTTTTATAGCATCCATCGCATTCTCCGATTTGGCCAGAATGAGCACACCAGATACCTCCTTGTCGAGACGATGTACCACCCAGGTCCTGATATTGCCCTTGCTCAGATTTTTCAAAAACTCCGAAACGATCCATTGGACACTGGTGCTTCCGTCGATGCTCGATGTTGCAATGCCAGCAGGCTTATCGATAACAATTAATTCCTTGTCTTCATATAAAACAGGAAAAGGGAGGCTGGCTTTCGTCGCTATTCCGGGTCGCAGGTTGAACTCAACTGTATCACCTTGTTTCAGGGGGTGTGAGTGCAAGGTTACTGGTTTATTATTTACCCTTACAGAACCACTCTGCAATAGTTTTTTTATCCTGGTCCGCGGTGAGTCAGGGAACTGCTCAAACAGGAATTCGAGCAGAGTCTGTGATTTAATAATAGTTGTTTTCAAGTATTTTTAACTGCAAAGATCGCAAAGTTTAAAAACAAAGATCGCAAAGAATTGTATTATTAAGGCTTTGCATTGCGCACTTTGCACTCATTCAGGCGGGGAAGGAGTGTGAGAATTAAAAAAAAATTGTACCTTTTGTGTAAAAATCGGAAACATATCAATATTTAATTTCTGAAATGAAAATACAAGCCATAATTACCGGGGCCACTGGTATGGTTGGGGAGGGAGTCCTCATGGAATCACTTCTTCATCCCGATGTGGAAAAAGTACTCGTTATAAACAGACGTCCCTGCGGCGTTGTGCATCCCAAGCTGACTGAGATAGTGCATTCAGATTTTTTAAACTTCACTCCTATTGCCGAAAAACTTGTATGGCTACAATGCCTGCTTTTTCTGCCTGGGCGTGTCGTCTGTAGGTTTGAGTGAAGAAAAATATTATTCACAGACTTATACGCTTACGATGCATATAGCTGAAATACTCGCCCGTCAAAATCCCGGCATGACTTTCTGCTATATCTCCGGAGCAGGTACCGACAGCACAGAAAAAGGGAGACTCAACTGGGCCAGGGTGAAAGGGAAAACAGAAAATGATCTGATGAAGCTTCCATTCAAAAAGGTATTTGCATTCCGTCCGGGATTTATGCTTGCTTCGAAGGGCGCCAGGAATGTTCCCGGATATTATGCACCATTCAGAATTCTGTACCCGTTACTGAGACCCTTATTCCCAGGTTTTGTCACAACGTTGCAAGAGGTTGCGGCAGCCATGATAAACTCAGCAATATTCGGGTACGAAAAAGCTGTAATTGAAGTAAAAGATATTCTGGTCCTTTCAAAAAAGCAGTGATCCAAAAAATTCTTTTCTATAAAAAGAGCAATCCAAAGAAAAATCTCACATTATGAACACAATACCTACATCAAATAAGCCTTCCTTCTGGTCAGGAATTGTCAGTGGAACAAAAAAAGTCTTAAAATGGCTGCTGATTATAATTGTGATCGCGGGAGGCATCTTCATTTACTGGAAATATTTCTATACTTACAGTGAAGGGTACCGTGCCGGTTTACTTCAAAAGTTTTCAAGCAAAGGCACCATATTCAAAACCTACGAGGGAGAGATGATACTCAGCAGTGTCTCGTCCAACAGGGATGTTGCGATTGCTTCGGAAAAATTCCTTTTTACTCTGACTAACAAGGCACTCATCAGGCAATTTGATACGCTTCAGGGAGAAAATGTAATTGTGCATTACAAACAAAAGAATGCAGTATTATTCTGGCGAGGCGATACACCCTACCTTGTCGACAGTGTAAAGGTTAAACGGTAATAATTATTTCATTACCTTCTTTAATATCCCGAAAACGCCGCGTATGAATGTTGCACTGGTCAGGACTTTAACCATATCGTCTTGCGGCGATCTGCTGCTTCTTCCATAAGTAGTCCTGGGTAAAGTATAAGAAGGCGGTTTCTCCCTTTCTCCCCCTCTCCTTTTCTCCCATTCCTTCCTCGCTGCCTCATCTTCATTCTCTTTTTCTATCTCGGATACTTTCCTGCTGAGGATTTCATATGCACTTTCCCGGTCAATAACCTCGCTGTATTTACGAACCAGATCTGAACTATTGTTAATCGATTCTATCTCTGATGAAGATAAAATATCCATCCTGCTTTCAGGAGTCCGAAGCATCGTTGCTGCAAGAGGGGTTGGAATCCCTTTTTCATTCAGGGCTGTCACCAATGCTTCTCCGATACCCATGTTTGTTATGGTTTCATCAGTTTTATAGTATTCAGAAACAGGATAATTTTCTGCAGAAAGCTTTATTGCCTTACGGTCAATCGCAGTAAAAGCTCTCAGAGCATGCTGGACCTTAAGTCCAAGTTGTGCTAAAACTCCATCAGGAACATCCATCGGATTCTGAGTCACGAAAAAGATCCCAATGCCTTTGGAGCGAATCAATTTCACAATATTCTCAATCTGATCAAGAAGTGCTCTGCTGGCCTGGTTGAAAATGAGATGGGCTTCGTCGATGAATATTACCAGTTCGGGCTTTGCGACATCTCCCTTCTCTGGCATCTGACCATATACTTCAGCAAGAAGTGAAAGCATAAAAGTGGAGAAAAGTTTTGGTTTATCCTGAATATCTGTAAGACGAATAATACTGATATACCCATAACCATTTTTATCTACACGCATAAGATCTCTGATATCAAAAGACCGTTCCCCGAAGAACAGGTCTGCACCCTGCTGTTCAAGCTCCATGACTTTTCGCATTATTATCCCGGTTGTCGCAGTGGATATCTTCCCATAATCCTTTTCAATGGTTGCTTTACCCTCTTCAGTTACAAACTGGACAACTTTTTTCAGATCTTTCAGGTCGAGCAATGCCAGCTGGTTATCATCGCAATATTTAAAGATCACTGCAAGGACTCCCTCCTGTGTATCATTGAGATCCAGAATCCTTGAAAGAAGGACAGGACCGAATTCAGAAACTGTCGCACGTAGCCGGACACCATCCTGCCTCGATAGTGTCATCAACTCAACAGGAAATCCTTTAGGTGAAAAAGGAATATTTATTTTTGAATGTCTGTCAGTTATAAATGTTTTCTCTTCTCCGGGTTTTGCAATACCGCTCAGGTCACCTTTTACATCCATAAGGAGGACAGGTATCCCTTTTGCAGATAGTTGTTCTGAAATCACCTGGAGCGTTTTTGTCTTTCCCGTTCCTGTGGCACCGGCAATCAGACCATGCCTGTTCATTGTTTTTAACGGAATTTTTACCTGAGCGTCGGGAATCGGCTTGCCGTCGAGAGTAGCTGCGCCTAACAGAATACTATCCCCATCACAGGCATAACCATCATTTATAAGAGTTGTAAAAGATTTAATTCTGTCCATGGTTTTTGGTTTTTGTATGAATGAACAACGATGCAATTTACATGTTTAACCAGTATTCACCAAGAGCCTGAATTCAAGTTTATTTAATCAACCGGTAAGACGGGTCGTTATGACTCAATAGTTTGGTTAAAAAATTATCAGAAATGTTTAACTTTGAATAGATTCGATAAGATTTGTTATTTGAAATAGTATTTAGCCGTAATCTAAACCAGTGAAATATGAAAACAAGACTCAGAGTATTTGCAGCGATTCTGTTTTTATCAGGAATTAATACCCTGGCTTATGGTCAGCTTACTGATGCTGAAAAGGCTTTGCGTACAGCTTCAGTTGATACAATTCAGGGTTGGAAAAAAGGCGGGGTATTTACTTTTAACCTTGCTCAGACCTCGCTTACTAACTGGGCCGCGGGCGGAGAAAATTCCTTTGCGGTGAATGGTTTGCTCAGCACCTTTGCCAACTATAAAATGGGTAAAACTTCCTGGGTCAATTCCCTCGACATGGGATACGGTCTTCTTAAACAAGGAACGACAGGTTATAGAAAAACTGATGATAAATTCGACTTCTTATCAAAATACGGATATGAAGCTTTTAAAAACTTCTATTATGCTGCTCTGCTGAATTTTAAAACACAGATGACACCTGGATATAAATATACTGATACCGGTAGAGAAACGATCTCGGATCTGTTCGCACCTGCATATCTGTTAGCAGCTCTTGGACTCGATTATAAGCCAACAGACCATTTCAGTGCATTTATTGCACCCCTGACAGGGAAAATAACCTTTGTCAACAATAAGATGCTTTCTGATGCCGGAGCGTTCGGAGTGAAACCGGGTCAAAAAACACTGAGTGAGTTCGGTGGATACTTAAGAGCAATCTACACCAGGAATGATTTTAAAACCGAGTTTCTTAAAAATGTAACATTTACCACAAAGATCGACCTGTTTTCCAACTACCTCAAAAATCCTCAGAATATTGTGGTAAACTGGGAAACATTATTGGCATTTAAGGTAAATAAATTTATTTCTGCCAATATTAATACTCAGCTTGTATATGATGACAAGATCTTAATCCCAATTGATAGAAACGGGAATGGAAATATCGAGCCGGGCGAAGGAGTCAGATCAAAGATCCAGTTCAAAGAAATTCTCGGAATAGGATTATCATATAATTTTAATAGTAAATAATTTAAACCTGAAATCATGAAACTAGTCGATGAATTTAAATCCTTCGCACTGAAGGGTAATGTTCTTGATCTGGCGATCGGTATCATTATCGGTGCTGCTTTCGGAAAAATTGTTTCTTCAATGGTAAGTGACCTTATCATGCCTCCTCTTGGATTACTTATTGGAGGAGTTAATTTTACAGATCTCAAAATTGTTCTTAAAGCCGCAGTAGACGCAACACATCCTGCAGTTACATGGAATTACGGGAACTTCTTACAGGTAACTTTTGATTTCCTTATAGTTGCCTTTTCAGTTTTTCTTGTTATTAAAGCAATTGTTATTGCTAAGCGGAAAGAAGCACCAGCACCTCCCGCTCCGCCGGCCCCTACAAAAGAAGAAATTCTGCTTACAGAGATACGCGATCTGCTGAAGAAGTAATATTCTTTTCATGAGATCCAAACTCTGTTGTACTGCTTTTTTTATAACCAGTATTTTATCTGTTTATGGTCAGCAATCTGATTCCCGGCCTCTGCCTTCCGGTCTGACAATCTGGTTCAACCGCCTGCTTACAGCTGGAATGAAGCACTGCCTGTTGGTAACGGCAGATTAGGCGCAATGATCTTTGGTGGGGTAGAAAATGAGCATATTGAACTGAATGAATCATCTGTATGGACAGGGGAACAGCGCTGGGATGCCAATCCTGACGCCTTAAAAACACTTCCAAAGGTTCGTCAGCTCTTGTTTCAGGGAAAATATAAAGAGGCAGAAGAGCTGGCACAAAAAAAGATCCTTGGGATGAAGCCGCAGAACCCTGCTGCGACATACCAGGCACTGGGAGATATTTTTATTGATTTTGGTGCGCAGCGAAACTTGTCCAATTACCGGAGGGACCTTAATATTGAGAACGCAATAGCCAGTGTAACCTACACTGCCAACCAGACAAACTATATCCGGGAAATATTTTCCAGTGCTCCTGATCAGGCTCTGGTGATAAGACTATCAGCCGATAAAGCCGCATCTATAAGTTTTACAATTCGCCTTTCGCGTCAGGGAGATAAAGCAACAATTACGGCAACCGGTAACGAAATCGATATGAACGAGCATGTTGGTGATGGTACCGGCGTGAAAATATTCTCACGGCTTAAACTGGTAAACGACGGAGGGACAATAAAAGTTTCCGGTGATAGCATCAGGGTTCAGAAAGCAAATAATGTGATAATATATCTTGCAGCTGCGACAGATTACTTTGGGGGTGACCCGGCCGGGATTACAAGAACGCAGATAGATTCAGTGGTGAACCGGCAATACTGGGCTGTCAAAAAAGATCATATTACTGATTATCAATCATTTTTTAAGCGGGTAGACCTTGATCTGGGATCAAGTGACGGGAATTATTTCACTACCGATGCCCGGATTGCCGCGATGCAAAATGGGTATGCCGATCCTGATCTGATTGAATTGTATTATCAATTCGGCAGGTATCTTCTTATCAGCAGCTCCCGTCCCGGAGGCCTGCCGGCAAATCTTCAGGGGATATGGGCTGATGGCCTGAATCCGCCATGGAGCGCTGACTATCATATAAATATTAATATCCAGATGAATTACTGGCCCTCAGAAATCACAAACCTGGGCGAGCTTCAGTTACCTTTTATCGATTTTATCGATGCACTCCGTCCTGATGCCCGGCGGACTGCCCGTGAAGTTTATGGAATGAAAGGAATTGTAGCTCATTATACAACCGATCCCTGGCATTTTACTGAACCAACAGGGGCTGTCGTCTACGGCATGTGGCCAATGGGCATCGCGTGGAGCTGTCAGAATATCTGGGATCACTATATGTTTGGCGGCGATAAGGAATACCTCAGAACAAAGTCCTATCCAATAATGAAAGAAGCTGCCGAGTTTTGCATTGACTGGCTGGTGACGGATCCTAAAACGGGCTATCTCGTATCAGGTCCCTCAATTTCACCAGAGAACAGTTTTAAAATCCCGGGAGGAGATGGTAACGCAAGCATGGTGATGGGTCCGACAATGGATCATATGATCATACGCGATCTTTTGCAGAACACTATCCAGGCAGGCACAATTCTCGATGTAGACAGGCCATTTCGCAGGAGGATGGAAGAAACGCTGAAAAAGCTTGCTCCGACAAGGATAGGACCGGATGGAAGAATAATGGAGTGGAGTGAAGAGTTTGAAGAATCTGAACCCGGGCATCGGCATATCTCGCATCTTTTCGGACTGCATCCCGGGAACCAGATAACACCCCAACACACCCCGGAACTGCTCGAAGCAGCCCGTAAAACAATTGAATTCCGGCTTGCACATGGCGGAGGACATACAGGATGGAGCCGTGCATGGATAATCAATTTTTATGCACGCCTTAAGGATGGTGACCTGGCATATGAGAATCTGCTTGCACTCCTCAGAAAATCAACGCTTAATAACCTTCTCGATAACCATCCACCCTTTCAGATCGATGGCAATTTCGGCGGTACTGCCGGCATAACGGAAATGCTGTTGCAGAGTCACGCCGGAGAGGTGGAGCTTTTGCCTGCTCTGCCATCAGCCTGGAAGAAGGGATATATCCACGGGATAATTGCTCGCGGTGGATTTCAGGTCGATATTGACTGGGATAACGGGAAACTGAAACAAGCAAAAATCATCTCAAAACTCGGAAATCCGCTGAAGGTAAGTTATGCCGGCAAAGTAATTGAGATAGCTGATACCGAAAAAGGAAAGGAATATCTCTTCGGAGAAAATATTAAAAGGTTAAATTGAATATCTTTTTTATTGTACTTTCTCCTTTCGTTCAGGTTATATCAAAATAATCCTTTGTGAACCTTAGAGTTAACCTTTGTGGCCCTTTGTGTTAAAAATTAAATCCGTAAACCACAAAGGATCAATGAAGTAAAAACCGAAGTAACACAAAGGGAAAATAGAATAAATAGTCCCATTTTCACATTTAAAGCTTAAATCTATATTCCTGTATTCAAAAAATGGAAAGGGAATTATTAATTTGCACTACTGAAAACGGGACGAAAGGCATTTAAATCAGTCTTTAGTTCAAATTTTGATACACCCGAAAGAATAAGCAAAGATGACCATAAAAAAGTCCGCTGTAATAATTGGTGCTGGAATAGGAGGTATAGCTACTGCTGTATACCTTGCAAAGAATGGCTATAGCGTTGCTGTATTTGAAAAGAACTCGGCACCGGGAGGCAGATGCGGTCAGCTTATACGTGATGGTCACCGTTTCGACCTTGGAGCAACTATGCTTATCATGCCTGCCGTTTACAGGGAGATATTTGAATCACTTGGAATTCCGCTTTTCGAAAATGCCACGATTAAACCTCTGGAAAACCTCTATAAGATCTATTACGACAATAATGATGTTTTTGCCTTTTCAACCGATAAGGAAAAGATGAAGAAACAGCATGAATTGATAGAACCGGGAAGCTATGCCAGATCACGGAAATATGTGACTGATGGCTATGAGATCTTCCGGATCGGAATGAAGAAGCTTATCGCACGTAATTTTGATAATCTTTTCCAGTTTGCCAATTTCAGAAATTTAGGCATGCTTATAAAGCTTAAAACATATATTTCCAATTATCGCTACGTAAAGAGGTTTTTCAGGAATACTCACCTTAGAATGGCTTACACTTTTCAGAACATATACGTTGGACAGAGTCCGTTCAGCGCACCTGCCCTGTTCTCCATGGTCCCGGCAGCTGAGCTTACTGAGGGATCGTTCTTCCCCGAAGGCGGAATGTACACCATTGTAGAGAAATTATTATCCGAAGCACTCTCTTCGGGTGTGATTTTCCATTTTAATAAGCCGGTACAAAGGATAAATGTCTCAGGCAGGATTGCAAAAGGAATTCTGCTCGAAGACGGTTCTGAGATCAAAGCCGATATAGTCATTGCAAACGCTGATCTTCCTTATGTTTACCGCCACTTGCTCCCCGGCCGTGCAAAATCGCTGATGCTTGACAGAATGCGATATTCATGCTCTGCATTATGCTTCCACTGGGGGCTTGATAAGGTCTATCCTCAGCTCGGGCATCATAGTGTTTTTCTTTCTGATGGATTCAGGGAGGGGCTCGACAGCATTTTCAAGGATAAGTCAATAAGTAATAATCCAAGTTTTTATGTGCACGCACCAGTAAGAACAGATCCTACAGCCGCTCCGGATAATCACGATACCCTCTCGATAGTGGTAGGTGCCGGACATATTGATAAGCGTAAGAAGCAGGACTGGGATATTCTGAAGAAGAGAACCAGGTCAGCTGTTATCAGCCGTCTGAGGAAGCTGGGGCTGGACGATATTGAAGAACATATTAAATTTGAGATCTGCTATACTCCTGAGAGCTGGGAGAGCGCTTGCAATATTTCAAGGGGTTCTGTCTTCGGCAGCCTGGCTCATAATCTCCTGCAGATGGGATATTTCAGGCCTCATAATCAACATGACCACTATAGAAATCTTTACTTTGTAGGAGGGAGTACTCACCCGGGAAATGGGATACCAAATGTCCTTTTATCAGCGAAACTTACTTCCGAAAGAATCCTCAGAAACTAATATATTTGATATTTACAGTTTGGTATAAATGAATCTACAAAGAAATAAATTTTTAGAGATATTCAATTCAATTGATTTTCAGCAGATCAAGGATCATCCGAATATCCTTATAGCTGCCAATTTCTGGGATAATGAAAGGTTCTGTGCCGCTAAAATCTGTTATAAATTCATGCGGGCTATCGATGATCTTATTGATAACTACAAGGCAAAGAACCGGCTGATTAAACCGGAAGAAAGAAAAGAATTTGTTGCAAATGTGGAAGAATGGCTTAAGATGATCATAATTTCAAAAGAATGTAATGCACTTCAGGGAGAGCTTCGTGAAACAATTGAGAAATTCAGGATCCCGATATGGCCAATGGAAGCTTTTGCCAAATCGATGATTTATGATATTAACAATGACGGGTTCCCTACTCTGGAAACCTTCCTTGAATATGCCCACGGTGCATCTGTAGCACCTGCATCAATATTTGTTCATTTGAACGGACTGCAGTCAGTCCATGGCCGGTATGAAAAGCCCCGGTTTGATGTAAAATGGGCGGCTACACCCTGTGCTATATTCAGTTACCTTGTTCATATTATTCGCGATTTTCAGAAAGATCAACTTAATAATCTCAGCTATTTCGCTGATGACCTTATAATAAAAAACGGATTAAACCGTAAGATTATTAGGGAATTTGCTAATGGGAAACCGGTCAATTATAAATTCCGCAATCTTATAAAACAGTACTATGAGCTTGCTGATGAACATCGCATTAAGACTTATGATATAATCAAAGAGATAAGACCGCATTTGGAACCGCGCTATCAGTTAAGTCTTGATATAGTCTTTGATCTATACCTTATGGTTTTTGAAAGGATCGATCTTGAAAATGGCAAATTCACGACAGAAGAGCTCAATCCGACTCCCGGGGAAACCAGAGAAAGGGTGTACAACCTGATAATGAATTTCAGAACAAATTAATTATACAATATCCGATATCTGAAAGTTGACCCATTACCAGATACTCATTCTCATCTTAAATAAGAATGAATATTTCATTTGTGACTTCAGGACACGATCCATTCGATGACAGAATCTTCTATCATATGGCAAGATCGTTGTCTGACCAACATGAAAATGTCGAAATCATAAGCAGTAAATATGACCTGATTGAATTATCGGAAGGTATAAAGCTGAATTGCTTTGCAGGTGACAATCTAACCAAAGAAAATAAAATCAAATCTTTCACTTTAAGGCTATCAGCATCAAAGCCTGATGTAATAATATGTGCTGAGCCACTAGCGGTACTGGCCGCAAAATACTATTCTAGAAAACAAAACAGAAAAGTCAGGATTATATATGATGTTACAGAATGGTATCCTTCAAAAAAGAACCTGAAAACCGGCCTCAGTGCTCTTCGGTGGATACTTTTTGTAAAGCTTCTGCTATTTAATATACTGGTTACACGTAATGTCGATTCCTTTATCTTCGGCGAATGGTATAAAAGCAGGCCGTACAGATTCCTGTACCCCGGGAAGCCTTTCATTTTTACGCCCTATTTCCCTGATTTGAAATACATTAATTATTGTGACCCGGAATTGCTTCCACGAAAGCTCAGGTTATCATACAATGGAAAGATTAGTCTTGAGAAGGGATATGGAAATTTTGCTAAAGTGGTGAGAAAGGTTGCTGAAATTAATAAAGGCCTTAAGATTGACCTTAAGATTATAGGTTGGTATGAGACTTTGCGTGATAAAGAGGAGTGTGAAACTTTAATAAGTTCTGACGATCCGGATATCTCAGTAAGAATATTTGAAAAACAGAATTACAGGAGTTTTACCGAAGTCATAAATAGAACCGACATTTTTCTTGATCTGAGATCAACTGATATTGAAAACCAGCACTGCCTGCCTATTAAGTTGTTTTACTATGCAGCTTTAGGGAGGCCTGTAATCATTTCAGATCTTAAAGCCGTAAGAAAAGAGGTCGAAATTGATAAGTTCGGATTTCTTGTCACGCCCGGGAATTCCGAATTGATAGCCCGGAGGATAACGCAATATCTCGAGGATAAAAACCTATATTATCTCCATTGTAAAAATGCACGTAATCTGGCAGTAGAAGTGTACAATTGGAAGAATGCTGAACCGGGGTTTATAAAGTTTATAATGGACACCCCGACTGACAGATGATCAGGATGTTTTAAATACTGACGATAAATTTCATATAATTCGTATCTTTAAAAGGGACTTATTACACTGGAATGAACAGATTTATTATTTTGGTTTTTGGGTTTGTTTCCTTATTAATGTTCAGCTGTTCATCTATGGAGAAAATTTCACAGCATAACTTTGACTCTGATTTTTACAGGTTAAAGACACAACGAGCCAAATCTTCAAAGGTCTATGCTGAGGTTACGGAAGATTCTATAATTGTCTATAGTGTTAGTTCTGACGGAAAGAATGAATTCATCAATACTTCCTCTTCAGTGAGTAGCAGAATAAGCAGGATAAAATCAGACAATTATCTTTATGGGAGTTACTTCACAAAAAATTCACTTGATGTGGATCTGACCTCAATATTATTTAAATCGCGACATTCCATGGACGACGTTCCAAATCAGTTCAGTGCTGATCTGAATTTTGCAATCTACGCTGGTTTTCGTAAAGATATTTACAGGATCGTTACTCCCGTTCATCCCTTGCATGAAGGGAGATCATCAGTCAGGCAGGTTGGCTTCAATGCAGGGATCTTTGCAGGTATTGGTTCTTCATCTGTAAACCCAACTGTCACAAATAATAAAGTAATCCAAACCTATGATGCAATGATATTCCAAAAGGGATTTGCCGGTTTCATCTCAATTAATGGAATGTCTGTTGGCCTTGCTGTGGGGTTTGATAATTTTCTTGACAAAAACAGGTCTTCATGGATCTATAATCAGAAAGCATATCTGGGTCTGATTATAAGCGTCTCAGGTTTTTAAGTTAAAGACCTGACAATCATTATATAATCCGAACTTTTTCCGGAATATTCTGTTTTAATCACACAGAATGTTCTTGTTTAATCAAACATTATTATTGTTAACTTTGCATTTCCAAAAACCGTCAATATATGACAATCGAAACTCTGGTACCGATAAAAGAGATGGACGGCCGGCGGCTTTATTATACTTTTATTGCAGGCGCCAGAAAAGTAATTGAAAATCAGGTTGAGCTAAATAAAATAAATGTGTTCCCCGTAAATGACGGTGATACAGGAACAAATCTTGCATCGACTATCAGGGCAGTGATCGATTCTCTCCACCCGCACAGGTCATATAAAATTACTGCTGACAGGATTGCTGAAACAACACTTGTCAATGCCCGTGGAAATTCAGGGATCATATTTGCCCAGTTCCTCCATGGGATGAGCACGGAAACAGGTAATTTCAAAACAATCACCATTAAACAGTTTGCTGAGAGTATAAAAAATTCTGTACGCTATATATATGAAGCAGTTGCCACCCCTATCGAAGGCACCATGCTTACTGTTATCAAGGATTGGGCCAATTATATCTATGAGAACAGAAATATAATAACAGATTTTAACCAGCTTTTTCTTGGCTCGGTTGACATCCTCTATAAGTCTCTGATCGCAACCAGATCAAAACTTGCAGTTCTGACAAAAGCAAATGTCGTCGATGCCGGAGCAAGGGGCTTCGTTTATTTTGTCGAAGGAATAATTGATTTTATAACAAACCGCAATCTGAAGGACCTGATAATGATCAGGGCTAAAACTGCTCTGTTTGAGAAAACAGAAGAAATTATCCCTGAAAAAGCAGAATACAGGTACTGTACTGAAGCGCTGATTAAAAACAGCTCATTAAATAACAAGTCGCTGCTTCCTATACTGGAAAAATACGGAAACTCAATTGTTATTGCAGGTTCTGAAAAAATGATGCGATTACATATTCATACAAACAATCCGGCCGCTCTTTTCAGCGAGCTCCGCCATACCGGTACCCTTGCCTTTCAGAAAGCTGACGACATGGTCAGACAAAGCCAGGTCGTTTATGACAGGAAATGGAAAATAGCATTAGTAACAGATTCAACCTGTGACCTGGCACAGGATATTATTGATCACTATCAGATAAACATGCTTCCGATCAATGTAAACTTCGGTGAGAACCACTATCTCGATAAGATCACTCTTCAGCCTGAGCAGTTCTATACTATCCTGAAAGAAAATAAAGACTATCCAAAATCCTCACAGGTCAATGAGAAGAGTTTTATGAACCTCTATTCTCACCTTGCTTCCCATTACGATTCAATAATTGCTGTACACCTGAGTGAAAAATTAAGCGGAACATTTAACAGCAGCCAGAAAGCTGCCCGCGCAATAAGCAAGGAATTTAATAAGCCAATCTCTGTAATAAACTCTAAAAATATTTCTGGAGCACTGGGCCTGGTTATCCTCAGGGCCGCGCAGGCAATTGAAGCGGGCTATTCGCATGACCAGGTTACCAATATGGCAGAACGATGGAGCAATAATCTCCGGATTTTTATAAGTGTAAAATCGATAAAATACCTGGTACGCGGAGGAAGGGTTTCGGCAGTAAGAGGCTTGATAGCACGAATACTTAATATTAACCCGATTGTTTCAATTGATGCATCCGGGAAAGCATATGTTTTTGACAAGACATTTAACCTGAAGGCGAATATGCAAAAGGTGATGGGATACATAACAAAGCTTCATCAGGAAAAATCAATCTGGAACTACATTGTCCTTCATGCAAATAATAATGCTGCTGCAGAATGGTATTCTGAAAAAATGCAGGACCTAACCGATAAAAAGCCTGTTTCTGTAATAAATATTTCTCCTATTCTTGGTGCTAACGCAGGTCCGGGAGCTGCTGCCGTAGCAATTCTCTGTGACTGACCATCATTTATAATAAGGAGTATTTTATCTGACGAATGTGTTTCTAATGAAGCATTTTGAATCGGCACTTCGCATTCTGTAATTCCTCAAACTTGAATAATAATCCATGCGCATATATAATTCATTGGCTATATTTTTTAACACATTTTAATGAAATTGACAAAGATTTAGGATTATCTTTAGAATACCCGTTAATCAGAAATAAATTAAAATTTATGAAAAAAACAGTCTCTTACATCTACCATATTAATTTTCCTTCTTTCACTTCAGGCAATGGCTCAGGTAAAACCTGACTACTCTAAAATAGACATGATGCTTGTAAGGGGTGAATATACCAGGGTCATTGATACCTGTTCTAAAATGCTTGCTAACGATAGTCTTAATGCTGAGATCAATTTTAAAATGGGACTGGCTTATCAGAATCTTATATCGGACGATAGGGCGCTTGCCTGTTTTCAGAAGGCAGCAGCCTCTTCTCCCGATAATAATGTTTATAACTTTACCGTTGCAAAGAGCTATTTTAACAAGGGGAAGATTGGAAAAGCAAAACCCATTCTTCTGAAATTATGTGCTGCTGACACGACGAACTGGCCTTATGCCTACTATCTGACGAGCATTTACATGCAGGAAGGTCTATATGATGAAGCAATAAATTTATATTACCGTTTCTATAAAAAGGATTATTTCAATTATACATTCGCGGATAAGATAGGTTTCGCCTACCTCCAGAAAGGTAGACTTCGTCATCGCGACCGGATTTTATAACCGGTCACTCGCGCTCAATCCGGTAAATACCAATGCTATCAAGAACCTCGCATATCTTTACGCCGGCACCATCAGTGCTGACACTGCTGTAAAGCTACTGACAAGAGGAATATCAATCGACTCTACAGAGATGGATCTTTATGCCCGAAGAGCGGCAATCAATTACACCCGTTATAATTTTAAAGATGCACTGACAGACTATCTGAGGATCTTAAGTTCCGGAGACTCAGCTGTTTTAAATCTGAAGAGAGCCGGAATAGGTTTCTCGATTAATCATCAGCCAAAAGAAGCCGTAGAATATCTGTCAAAAGCTTACATAAAAGATACTGCTGACGCTGAGACGATAGGCAGCCTTGCTCAGAATTATATGATACTCAACAATCTCAAAAACAGTGAGCATTTTTACAGATGCCTGATAAAAGTGTATAGTCCGATAAGCGACCACCTGGGACTTACCTGGCTCCTACTCGCCGAAGTACTGAAATCCGACAGCCAGTTCGGTGAAGCAATAAGTGCTTACATTAAAAGCCAGCAATTCAGATCTGATAACAATGTTTACATGATTATCGCAAATCTTTATGATGAGAAACTTAAGGATATTCCAAAGGCCATCCGATACTATGAATTGTATCTCAATAAGTTGAAGAATTCCAAAGATAAATACGATGCTGATTATACTGAATCCGTCAGGAAGCGTATTGAATCTTTGAAAAAAATGCAGAAGACACCCAAACAGCCATAATATTTCATAATTTTATAAAAGCTTAATCGTGCATCATGAAAAAATTTGGAAAATGGTTTTCAGGTATTCTTCTGGTGCTGCTTATTACTTACTTTGCCGGCCCTAAGCCATCGAAACCTGATTTTACTCTTCATGAGGTAAATCTCCCGTCTTCCCTGACCGAACTCGAGAAGAATATAAATACCAGTGAACATGCAATCAGAGGGCTTAAACCCGATAACCAGGCCAGGATAATCTGGGCCGATTCTTCTAAGAAAGGGAAGACAAAAATTGCTATCTTATATCTTCATGGGTTCTCAGCAAGCCAGGCTGAAGGAGACCCCGTACACAAAGACCTCGCAAAAAAATACAATGCCAATCTATTCCTTTCCAGACTGGCTGAACATGGTATTGACAGAGGTGACAGTACTATGATCTCTCTCTCAGCCGGGGAATTGGAATCTTCTGCAGAGTATGCTCTTGCCGTTGCTGAAAAATTAGGTGATGAAGTTGTGGTTATCGGAACTTCGGCTGGCGGAACACTTACCCTCTTCCTGGCCTCCAGGCATCCCGAGATTAAAGCCATAATACTTTATTCACCCTGCGTGAATCTTTTTGACAAGACAGCTATGATCCTCGATAAACCCTGGGGATTGCAGATTGCCAGACTGGTCTCGGGCGGACCGACAAAAAAATTTCATTCCGATAGTCAGGCGCATTCAAATTACTGGCAGCTGAATTACCGTATTGAAGCTCTGGTGGCACTTCAGAATCTCATATCAAACACCATGAGACAAGGGGTATTCGAAAAGGTAAAATGCCCTGTATTTCTTGGATATTACTTCAAAAATGAAATTGAACACGACAGTACAGTCTCCGTTCCGGCAATGTTAAAAATGTTTGATGAACTTGGCACTCCTTTAGCTTTAAAAGAAAAAAGAGCATTTCCCAAAGCGGGGGCTCATGTTATAGCATCATATATAAGATCCAAAGACTGGCAGGATGTTGAAGTAGAAACGGACAAGTTTCTTTCTGACGTTGTGAAGTTATAGTGGAGCACTTAGAGTAACTGACAAAATGAAAAATAAGGTTTTGACCCTTTTATCAATCATGTTAGCGTTTGCATTTCTTCCTTTGTCATGCAAAAAAGAAAAAACACATGCCGGACTGTTAACCGATATAGAGGGAAATACTTACAAAACAGTTGTGATAGGTGACCAGGTCTGGATGGCAGAGAATCTTAAAGCCACCAGCCTTAACGACGGGACGGAGATTGCCGTTATAGCTGATTCCGCAGTGTGGGAAAACCTTTCTGCACCAGCATTCTGCTGGTATAATAATGATGCAGCTTCTTTCAGTGGCACCTATGGAGCATTATATAATGCTTTTACGATTAATACAGGCAAACTTTGTCCTGCAGGATGGCATATTCCCGAAAAGAAAGAGTGGCTTGTATTTCGCGAATTTCTTGGAGATTCAGTTAAGGCAGGGGCAAAATTAAAGGAAACAGGCACTATGCATTGGCTCTCTCCAAACAAGGGGGCAACCAACAGTTCCGGTTTTACTGCTCTGGGAGCCGGAATACGCTATTTCGAGGGTACATTCGCTTCAATTTTATCATATACGGCATTCTGGTCAGCGACTGAAACCGGTAAAGACGAAGAATGGTATTTCGGTCTATACTACGCCGAAACCTCATTCATTATGGACCATCGAAATAAGAAGCATGGATTTAGCGTAAGGTGTCTTAAAGATTAAAGAATATCTATTCCCGAATTCATGAAACCAAAAAAATTTTCGATGAAATCAAGGCTTGGAAGTTTCAAATTTGCTTTTGACGGTTTGCTGTTCCTTTTAAAAAATGAACATAATTCCAGAATACATCTTCTTGCTGCAATAGCAGTGATCATCGTGGGAATAATCGTGAAATTAAATCAAATTGAGTGGGCACTTATGACTATAGTGATAGGACTTGTATTTCTCACTGAATTGATGAATTCCTCTATTGAAACGTTAGCAGATCTTATTAATCCTGAATGGAATGAACTGATAAAACGAGCCAAAGATTATAGTGCTGCAGCTGTGCTGATCTCCGCCATTATAGCCATGATCGCAGGAGGTCTGATATTTATCCCTAAACTCCTGGCTCTGGCACATCCTGCAGGCTGACCGCCGAAATTGAGCCTTGCCTGAAATTACTTGTTATAAGGGTGATAAATAACATAAAAGCCTTTTGTGCGAATAAAACATTATGGCATATTTTTTGATTAGCTGCCTTAACGCATTTAATCTGAATGTTATGAAAACATTAAATTTAAAATTGGAAAGGGTGATACTGCTACTTGGATTGATTTTTATCTCATACAGCAGTTATTCGCAGGATATTAAGCTATCCAGAAAGGAACAAAAGGACGCAAAAAGGGATAAAGCATATTATAATTTTCAGGTCCTCGACACAATGATTCAGAACAGGAACTTTATACTGGAGGCAGATTATCTGGAAAATGAATTTGGAAACAGGAGACCGGTACTGTCAAATGTGAATTTTATTAAAATCGATTCTACTGAGGCAGTTTTGCAGACCGGGAACAGCACAGGTATGGGATTCAATGGTGTTGGAGGTGCCACGGCCCAGGGAACCATCCAGGGTTTAAAAATAGATAAGAATCTTAAAAACCTGAGTTTCTACCTCCGTTTCACTGTGATGACTAATATCGGTATATATGATGTTACCATGACAGTTTATTCCGACAGATATGCAAGGGCGACAATTACAGGTTTAACCCCTGGTAAACTGGTTTATGTCGGTAGAATTGAAAACAGTGATACTTCAGGATTTTATAAGGGTCATAACTCAATCTGATAATAAATCAAAAGGTCGCGTTGAGAAAGTCAGCTGACAAATGTATCAGTCCATTGAGATAGAGCTCAATTGAAAATGTTATATTTGTCTGACTACAAATTCATATAGTGAACACAAATATAAGGATATCGATTTTTCTCATTGCCTCATTCATTTGTTTCACCTTCTTAGCTGACTTACCCCGATTCAATAAGGAAGTTTCTGCCCGTTTACTTCCGGTTGATTTGCGGTTCATTCCAAATGACACCGTTAAATACCTTTATGTAGGCATGGAAAAATGTGCCTCAGTCTGTCATAATAATCAGGATATGGGTTTCCAGTATAATATCATGAAAAACGGGCCCCATTCAAATTCATATAAAATTCTGGTTTCGGAGAGAGCCCTCCGGTTTGCAAAAAAAAATAATATTAAAGATGATCCTCAGAAAAGCAAGGTCTGTATGAGATGCCATATTACAGGGGGAGGATTAGATTCAACATATTTTGCAACTACGTACAGGAAGGATGAGGGAGTGACATGTGAGGCCTGTCACAAAGCGGAATTTATTACCAAAGCTTATATACCAAAAGAAGCTGATTGTCTGAGGTGTCATAACAATTCTGTCCATAAGGTTCCCGGGTTGAACTTCAGGAAAGACTGTTCAAAAATTGCGCATCCCAGACCGGCACCTAAAGTAGTTTCTTCGCACTTCAATGGTATTGCTTACTCAGAAAATATTCAGAAGCAAGATCCGGTAAATATTCAAAGCGGGTATGCTGGTACATATAATCAGGCAGATAGCACCAATCAAAAAACCAGACATAATTTCTACAAGACCGATAGTATATTTTCTTTTCGATCCTCTAAAGGATATTTCCCATCCTTGCTTAATAATCTTGAAGAGCAGATGGTTTCACCGTTTAAGCTTAGTTCAAAACAATGGTTAATGACTGCTGGTGCTGCTGGTATAACTATTGCACTGTTTCATTTCGATGGCGATATAGATGAATGGGCACGAGTTCAGAAACAAAAACATGCCTGGGTGAACAAGACTTCTCCGGTCATAACCAATTTTGGCGGACCCTGGGGTATTTATTCCGTTCTGGCGACCGGAGCAATAAGTGCAGTTTGCAGTAAAGAAAAAGGCGTTCAGACAGCCTTACTCGCCACTCAGGCAATGATCACCTCAGGAGTATGGGCCAATATTATAAAAGTGCTTACCGGCAGGGAGAGACCAATGGCTGCTTATGTTTTCAGCAAATCGGAAGGAGGTGCCTGGTATGGTCCGTTTGCCGCATGGGATCAGGACCTGGCAGTTAGAAAACCAATCTCTGCATTTGATGCTTTTCCTTCAGGTCATACCGCGACAGCTTTTTCAATCGCAACAGTATTTGCAACTCAGTACAAGGATCATAAAGCAGTCCCGATTATTTTCTATTCAGCAGCAACTCTTGTTGGAATATCGAGATTGACGGAACATGAGCACTGGGCCTCCGATGTATTTGTCGGAGGATTATTAGGATACCTCTGTGGCAAACAGGTTGTTAATCATTATAATAAAACACATCAGGATAAGGCCAATCCCTTATCCTTAAAGTCAAAAAATAAAACGGAATTCTCATTCATTCAAAATGGCAATCAGATAGGATTCTTTCTGAAGTGGTAGAATAATCTGAACAAAACCTGTCATAATCCGTTTTCCTTTCGACTGAATAATTAGCATTATTTAACATTCTGCTCAATTTTTCTTCAATTTCTTTATCTTCTTTTGCACCGTCAATGTATTCAATACTTAATGACTAGCTAAATTTTCATCTAATTTTTATAAATAATGTATATAAACAGTATGAGACTTTTTACTTTTCTTGTTATTATCCAACTCTTCTTCATCATAGACCTAAGCGCCCAGACAAAACCAAACACAACTATTTCAGGTAAAGTATTGGATAAATCCACAAATGGACCACTTGAATATGCAACTATTTCTCTTATAAGCAAACTGTCAGGAAAGGTCGTAACAGGTACCATAGCCGATGTTAAAGGTAATTTCTCAATTTCGAATATCCCTTATGACACCTACGAGGTCACTATCGAGTTTATAGGTTATGAAAAGACAACCCTGGATAATATTACAGTCAGCAGTAATAAACGTTCAGTAACGCTGGAACCAATTTCCCTTGCTCCTTCAATGCATAGTCTGGAGAGTGTGACAGTAACCGGCGATAAGCCTGTCGTGGAAAACAAAATTGACAAAATTGTCTACAATGTCTCCAATGATATTACCTCGCAGGGCGGCGCTGCAATTGATGTCCTTAAAAAGGTACCCCAGGTAACAGTCGATATCGACGGAAATGTTGAATTACAGGGAAACTCAAATATCCGGTTCCTGATCAATGGAAAGCCTTCCAGCGTGTTCGGGAACAGCCTTGCCGATGCACTTGCATCAATACCTGCCAGTCAGATTAAAAGTGTGGAGGCAATTACCAATCCGGGTGCAAAGTATGATTCCCAGGGGACTGGCGGAATTATCAATATTATACTCTATGATAATAAGATGCAGGGGGTAAATGGAAATATAAATTTATCTGCAGGCTCACGACTGGAAAATGGCTCTCTTAATCTGAATGTAAGACATAAAAATTTTGGCGTAAATGCATATTTCAGCGGCCATGCAGCATTAAAATCGGAGTTGCCTTATTCTCAAGACCGTACTTCATCTGACACTACCGCTAAAACCACTACAAACATGCTGCAGTCAAGCCGTACCGATTTTGTGAGAAATGGCTTTCGATCAGGAGTAGGTTTTGACTGGGATATCACCAAGAACGATATTATAACAGGCTCACTGGGCTACAATCAATTTCAGTATCTAAACAAGGGGTTGACAGATCAGGAAGAATTAGTTTCCGGCTTGTCTGGTCTTCAATCGGATATTTTCACTCAGCGTAATTCAGACAGTCATTTCAGGGTTGGATCTATTGATTATAGCCTCGACTACAAAAAGAAATTTAAAAAGGAAGGACAGGAACTCGACATAATGTATAATGCCAGCGATGGAAAGCCTTTTAGCAGATATATCCAGTCGCAATCATATGAGGGACAGACGATCCCATTCTCTGGAACTTCAAGCACTAACCCCGGAACAGACAATGAAACAAATATATCGGTCGATTATTCACATCCTGTAAATAAAAACTTTCTGATAGAAAGCGGTGCAAAGATGGTGAACCAAAAACTCACCAGCATCGCAGATGTAAGTGTTTTCCAGCCTTCCATAGATCAGTATGTAAGTGATGCTCTGCAATCATATCATCTGAATTATACTATGAATATATATGCTGGATATCTGTCCTCCAGCTTCAAAATGTTTAATTTCCTTAATGTTAAATTAGGAGGAAGATATGAATACACTGATGTTAAAATCGATTTCCCAAATACTTCTGTACCTGCATACGGTACTTTCGTACCATCTGTTGTTCTGTCACACGATTTCAGCAAGACCCAGTCGCTGAAGCTGGCTTATGGCAAACGTATAGAGCGCCCTGAATACCGGGAATTAAATCCCTTTATTAACCTGAGCGATCCGTATAATATTTCAACAGGAAATACATTACTGAAACCCGAGATTGGGAATAATTTTGAATTAGGCTTTAGCAATACATTTAAAAAGGGAGGGAACCTTTACATATCATTAATAGAACGCATTAACACTCAGGACGTTAAACAGGTGACGACATTTTACCCAACCTATCTGATAGGTGATTCAACTTATCATAATGTTTCTGTTACAAACAATCAAAACATAGGAGAAGAATATAATACAGGTATTAATGTTTCCGGGTCATATCCTTTAACAACTAAATTAAACCTTCGGGGCAACCTTATGATTATGAATCGCTATACTCTAAGCAACACCATAGGCAACGGATCATCAGGATTCAGGACACGCCTCAACTTGAATGCAACTTATGAGCTGAATAAAAATCTGGTATTCGAACTATTCGGTTTCTATAGTTCGGCGGTACAAAATATACAGGGTAAGAGTCCACAGTTTTTTGTTTACACTTTTGCACTAAGGAAACTGTTCTGGGATAAAAAAGCAAGCTTTGGATTTACAGCAACCAATCCGTTTGGCAAATATGTAAAGCAGACATCTACCATTTCTGCTGAGAATTATTCATCGATAAGTATACGGCAGGTTCCCCTGCGATCATTCGGTATAAGTTTTACGTATAAATTTGGGAAGCTGGAATTCAGTAAGAACAAGGAACAGGAGAATAATAATAATTTCATGAATGAGACCACTCCGAGTGCGAATTAATAAAGCAAAGCTGGCGGGCTGCAATCAGAAATCCGGTTGAAGTATTGCGGTACGAATAACTATTTATTTAATTCGTACATTGAGATATTTTTTAAGAAAACGGGATGGAACACAGTATGAAATACTTCTTTATATTGGCATTTTTGATATCTGGTATGAATCTCTCTGGTCAGGAACGGTTTGCAAATATTGACGGACAAAAATTCCGTATCAAAGAGTTCGGTACAGGCAATGTAACTGTGATATTCGAGAGTGGGATGTCGGACAGTCTTGAAGCATGGCAGGCAATACCTGATTCTGTTGCTTTGTTTGCGCGTGTTTTTTTATACGACAGGGCTGATATCGGGAAATCCGATTCATCCCGTCAGAAAAGGACAATCCCCAATATGGTCAATGAACTGAAGACTATTCTTGGTCACGAGAATATTAATCCTCCCTATATATTGGTCGGGCATTCCCTGGGGGGTTATATTACCCGGTATTTCTCCAGTCAGTTCCCTGATGATGTAAAGGGACTATTAATATTAGACCCTTCCCCTGAAGCGTATTGGGAATCTATGTCGAAAAATGAATTAAGAAAATATATCGAAGGCGGCACAGAATGGTACAAAACCAGACATGCACCAAAGTACTCGAAAGAGTGGTTTCAGTTTATCCCGAATATGGCATATATGAAGGACCTGAGAATCTCAGGCGACCTCCCTGTAATATTAGTCTCTGCCACAGGAACAAACTGGTATAAATATCAGACAAAAATAATAACCGGTTTGAAAAATGCCAGACAGGTAGAATTGAGAGGGGGCCATTATATTCATAGGGACCACCCTGACCTCACAATCAAATATATTAAAGAACTTTGTGATCGGTAGCATTTTCAAAAGCTCAAATACAAATTGTTTAACCTCCGCCAGCAGGCTCTTTATTATCAGATAAAGAAACTTTGTTTTTGCAAATCCCATTGTTTAATTTTGAGTAACCAATGAACTTAAAATCTCATAGTTATGACAATCTGGATTATTGTTGCCTCATTGCTCGGATTTTGTATTCCTGCAATTTTTGCAGGTTGGCTTAAGCTGCAGCGGAATGTGTATTTATTATTCTATATTCCGTTGGTTGGCACTCTGTTCGTTGCATTTATAATTTCAAACGGCGTAGATGTAAGGGAACTTATTGTGCATAACTGGTACTGGGGACTGGCAGGTGCTCTTTTAGCATCAGCTTTTGTTACTAAAAATGTCCTGGCCCAGCCACCCTCACAAAGAAATAAGGGAATAGCGCTTATTTCAGATATTTTATGGCCAGGCTTTGCATACGGACTGATTGATTCATTATTTCTCTCCGTACTTCCGATCCTCGCTGTCAGGATAGCATTTGCTGAGACGGATTGGACCATTGGATGGATGGGCGTAATTGGTCTTGGCTCAATTGCTCTTTGTGCCAGCTTTCTTGTTACAGCTATTTATCATCTGGGATATCCTGAATATCGGGGAAAGAATGTGCTATACCCAATGATCGGCAATGGAGTTTTCAGCCTGGCTTTTATATTGACAATGAATCCTCTTGCAGCAATTCTTCCGCATATCGGCATGCATATCACTGCGATGATACATGGACGGGAAACTACAGGTCAGGTTCCACCGCACTATAGCAATACTGTGGTTAAACCTTAATCCTCTTCCATTTTACAGGCTTTATACCAATTCAGGTCTGACCATTTCATATGAATAACTCAACATTAAGTTATTTCTATTGTTTATTTATCATTATCTCCTAAAACTTAACAGCTATTATGAAACGTCGCGATTTTATCAAAACAACAGCAATTATGGCTCCTGCTTTGAGCCTTTTTCCTGCTGATTTATCATTCATTAAAAGAGAATCAGTGACAGGAAAGCTTGAAAAGAGATCTCTGGGGAAGACCGGAGAGATGCTTTCGGTGCTTGGATTCGGTGGAATAGTTGTCATGGATGTTACACCTGAAGAGGCATCTTCGTCCGTCAAAATGGCACTTGATGGCGGAGTAAATTATTTTGATGTTTCGCCCTCATATGGTGATGCTGAGCTTAAACTGGGGCAGGCGCTGGAACCCTACCGGAAAAGTGTATTCGTTTCCTGTAAAACAGATGGTCGCACTAAGGAAGATTCACGCAAGGAACTGGAGCAATCCTTAAAAAATATGCGAACGGATCATTTCGATCTTTACCAGCTGCATGCAGTTACATCACTTAAGGATGTTAAAACCATTCTTGGTAAGGGAGGTGCTATTGAAACATTCATTGATGCCAGGAAGGAGGGCAAGATACGCTTTCTCGGATTCTCAGCCCATTCTGTGGAGGCTGCTACTGCTTTAATTAATGGTTTTGATTTTGATACAATCATGTTTCCGGTTAATTTCTGTACCTGGTATGCCGGTAACTTCGGACCACAGGTACTCGCACTTGCACAGGATAAGAAAATGGGTATCATTGCATTAAAAGCAATGGCAAAGGGGGTATGGCCAAAGAATGCTGACAAATCAAAATATCCAAAATGCTGGTACGAACCGGTAACAAGCGAAGAAGACATTTTAAACGGGTTGCGTTTTACCTTATCTCACCCGGTCGCTGCTGCTATTCCTCCCGGACAGCCGGAACTATTCCGGTCAGCTCTGAGTGTCAGAGATCAGCTTAAACCGATGAAAAACGAAGAGTTGGAAATTATTAAATCAAGGGCACTTAAAGGAAATCCTATCTTTAAATATCAATCCTAAAACAAACTTAAAGCAAAGGTAGTATTTAAGCTCATTTCAGTGAGGTCATCGAACAAGTTGCCAGAATGCGGGTTATTCATACTGGATTATTAAAACTTTGTATCTGTATAAGAATGAATATTTAGCATGGCAAGTATCATACCGGGTTTTGAATACGACATATTCATAAGCTATCGACAAAATGATAATAAGCACAATAGTTGGGTATCGGAGTTTGTTAATAATCTTAAAGGAGAACTTGAATCCACTTTTAAAGAAGATATTTCCATTTACTTCGATGAAAACCCCCACGACCGTCTTCTGGAATCACATAATGTCAGTAAAAGTCTTGAAGCTAAGCTGAAAAGCTTCATTTTTATCCCCATCCTGTCGCGGACATACTGCGATCCGAAAAGTTATGCCTGGACGAATGAATTCCTGATTTTCAACAAAATGTCTAAGGAAGATCCTGTTGGTAAGGACATAAAGCTCAGGAACGGTAATGTTGCGAGCAGAATTCTTCCGGTGAGAATACACGATCTTGATCCTGAAGACGTTATGTTATTTGAGAAAGAAATTGGCAGTATTATCAGAGGGATCGATTTCGTATTCAGAACATCATCTGGGGTAAACAGACCATTGAAGTCTAACGAAGATCATCCCAATGATAATCTTAACAGAACATATTATCCTGACCAGATCAATAAAGTAGCCAATGCCATCATTGAATTGATCAGATCACAAAATAGCGAACAGGGTGATTCCCCTGTATCAAATATAACAATTGTTCAACGTGTTCCTGATGGCAGAAACGCTTCCGGGGAGAAAAGAAGTATTAGGAAAACCACCGGAGGCCTCAGATCGAACAGAAAGGCAAAAACAGCAATTGCATTATTGCTTTTTCTTGCTGGTGCATTTTCCATATTTAAAATAATAGAACCGACCCTCCGTTTTCATTCCCTGGCAAAACTTGATAAATCAATTGCAGTGCTGCCTTTTATCAATGATAGTCCTGATTCCGAGAATGCATATTTCATTAATGGAATTATGGAAGAAGTTCTGGAGAACCTGCAAAAAATAAAGGATTTCAGGGTCCTTTCGCGTACCTCAACCGAACGCTATAAGGGCCAGGATAGACCAACGATTCATGAAATTGCAAAAAAACTGAATGTGAATTACATTGTCGAAGGAAGCGGTCAGAAGTATGGCAATGCTTTTCGCCTCAGAGTTCAGTTGATAGCAGTAACCAATGAACGGCCCCTCTGGGCTGATTCTTATGAACAGGAAATCAGGGATCCTGGTGACATCTTCAGAATACAAAGCCAGATTGCTCAGTCAATAGCCACAAATTTAAAGACAACGATTACCCCTGAGGAAAAACAACTTATTGAAAAACCGCTAACTGTAAACCTCACAGCTTATGATTTCTACCAGAGAGGAGAGGAGGAAATAGTAAAATACTTTCTAAACAATGACAATAGGGAAGCTCTGAAAAAAGCCGAGGATTTTTATCATAAAGCATTGAAATATGATTCAACCTTTGCCCGGGCTTACAGCGGACTTGCAATGATATACTGGAGCAAGCATTATTATGATGAATATTTTTCCAGAAACTTTCTGGATTCAGTTCCGATACTGGCAGATATTGCTTTAAAATATGATAGCCAATTGTCAGAAGCATTAGATATTAAAGGTGAATATTATACTATGAAAGGCCTTACAAATCAGGCTATTGAAGAATATAACAAGGCTATTAACATAAATCCAAATGACTGGCAGGCATATTTGGGTAAGGGTAATTTATATGCTGATAATGATTATATTGAATCCATAAAAAACTTTCTAAAAGCCGCATCTCTGAATCACGGATCGGAACTGCCAATTTTATTACGAAGCATTTCAAATGAGTACGATGCTGCCGGATTCATTGATAAAGCCAAATACTACAATGAGGAGACACTTAAACTGGATGGAGATTCTGCTCGCTATTTTTCATCCCTATCCGAGTTTGAACGCAACCTGGGCAACTTTGAAAAATCTCTGGCATTATCTTTGAAAGTCAACAAATTAGATCCCAACAACGTGACTAATCTTTTTGAGGGTGTAGCACGAAACCTAATGTACCTCGGCCGGCATGAAGAATCATTGAAATATTACAAAATCTGGTTTGACAAAATAAGTTCTCTCGGCCAGTTTGATCCGGGTAGCATGCACAGGATAGGATATGCCTATTGGGTAAATGGATTCAGGAAAGAAGGTGAATATTTCTTCAATAAGCAAATTGATTACTGTAACAGGATTATTAAATCGGGCCGGCCTGGTATAATTGAAAATTATACCTATTATGACCTGGCAGCTGTTTATGCGTTCAGAGGAAATAAAACAGATGCTTATAAATGCTTAAGATTATTTAACAGGGGCCAGGTGTTCCCGCTATGGCTTGTAACTTTGATTAAAAATGATCCATTGTTCGACAGTATAAGGAAGGAACCAGCCTTTCAGCAGATTCTCAGAGAAGTTGAAGCAAAATACCAGGCAGGGCATGAAAGGGTCAGGAAATGGCTGTCCGAACAAGGCGAGTCTTACTGATACCTGTTTTTATCTGACAACAGGTACTTTCCCTGGCACAGGAATAGAAAATGGATCCCTATCTCACCCGGTCGCTGCTGCTATTCCTCCCGGACAGCCGGAACTATTCCGTTCAGCGCTTAGTCTCAGAGATCAGCTTAAACCCATGAACAACGAGGAGTTGGAAAGAACTAAATCAAGAGCCCTAAAGGAAAATCCTATCTTCAAATATCAATCCTGGTACCAACTTAAAGCTGAGGCAGTATTTAAGCTCATTTCATTGAGGTCATCGAACAAGTTGCCAGAGAGATTGTTTAATGATCTTAGAAAAATGTTGGTTTAAGAATCAGAGCTATAATTCTCCTTATTAATGAACGTATAATATTCTTACATACTGTTCTTATTGACAGGATGCGGTTTATTCATACTGGATCGTTAAAACTTTATACCTCTATAAGAATGGATATTTAGCATGGCAAGTATCATACCAGGTTTTGAATACGACGTATTCATAAGCTATAGACATAATGATAATAAGCATAATAGTTGGGTATCGGAGTTTGTTAATAATCTGAAAGGAGAACTTGAGTCCACTTATAAAGAAGATATTTCCATTTACTTCGATGAAAACCCTCACGACCGTCTTCTGGAATCACATGATGTCAGTAAAAGTCTTGAAGCCAAGCTGAAAAGCTTCATTTTTATTCCCATCCTGTCACAGACATACTGCGATCCGAAGTGTTATGCCTGGACGAATGAATTCCTGATTTTCAACAAAATGTCTAAAGAAGATCCTGTTGGTAAGGACATAAAACTCAGGAACGGTAATGTTGCGAGCAGAATTCTTCCGGTGAAAATACACGATCTTGATCCTGAAGACGTTATGTTATTTGAGAAAGAAATCGGCGGTGTTATCAGAGGGATCGATTTTGTATTCAGAACAGCATCAGGAGTAAACAGACCACTTAGATCTAATGAAGATCATCCCAATGACAATCTTAACAGAACATATTATCCTGACCAGATCAATAAAGTAGCCAATGCCATCAATGAATTGATCAGATCATATAAAAGCGAACAGAGTGATCCTCCTGTATCAAATATGACAAATGTTCAACATGTTCCTGATGGCAAAAAAGCTTACGGGGTGAAAAGAAGTCTTAGGAAAACCACCGGAAGCCTCAGATGGAACAGAAAGGCAATAACAGCAATTGCAGTATTGCTTTTTCTTGCAGTTGCATTTTCCATATTTAAAATAATAGAACCAACCTTCCGGTTTAATTCCCTGGCAAAACTTGATAAATCAATTGCCGTGTTACCTTTTGTCAATGATAGTCCTGATTCCGAGAATGCTTATTTCATTAACGGTATTATGGAAGAAGTTCTGAATGACCTGCAAAAAATAAAGGATTTCAGGGTCCTTTCGCGTACTTCTACCGATCACTATAAGGGCCAGGACAGACCAACAATTCCTGAAATTGCAAAAAAACTGAATGTGAATTACATTGTTGAAGGAAGCGGTCAAAAGTATGGCAATACTTTCCGGCTTCGGGTACAATTGATAGCAGTAGCAAATGAAAGGCACCTCTGGGCTGATTCTTATGAACAGGAAATCAGGGATCCCAAGGACATATTCAGAATACAAAGCCAGATCGCTAAGGCTATAGCCATAAATTTAAAAGCAACGATTACCCCTGAGGAAAAGCAACTTATTGAAAAACCACTCACTGCTAACCTCACTGCTTATGATTTCTACGAAAGAGGAAGAGAGGAAAACACAAAATACCTTCTAAACAATGACAACCGGGAATCTCTGAAAAAAGCTGAGGATCTTTATCATGAGGCCCTGAAATATGATTCAACCTTCGCCCGGGCTTACAGCGGACTTGCAACGATATACTGGAGCAAGCATTATTACGATGAATATTTTTCCAGAAACTTTCTGGATTCAGTTCCGATACTGGCAGATATTGCTTTAAAATATGATAGCCAATTGTCAGAAGCATTCGATATTAAAGGTGAATATTATACCCTAAAAGGCCTTACAAATCAGGCTATTGAAGAATATGACAAAGCCATTAGCATTAATCCTAATGACTGGATGGCATATTTGGGTAAGGGCAATTTATATGCTGATGATGATTATATTGAATCAATAAAAAACTTTAAAAAAGCCGCATCTCTGAATCACGGATCAGGACTACCATTTTTATTACGAAGCATTTCAAATGAGTACGATGCTGCCGGATTCATTGATAAAGCCAAATACTACAATGAGGAGACACTTAAACTGGACGGAGATTCTGTTCGCTATTTTACATTACTGTCCGAGTTTGAACGCAACCTGGGCAACTTTGAAAAATCTCTGGCATTATCTATGAAAGTTTACGAATTAGATCCCAACAACGTGACTAATCTTTTTGAGGGCGTAGCACGAAACTTAATGTACCTCGGCCGGCATGAAGAATCATTGAAATATTACAAAATCTGGTTTGACAAAATAAGTTCTCTCGGCCAGTTTGATCTGGGTAGCATGCACAGGATAGGATATGCTTATTGGGTAAATGGATTCAGGAAAGAAGCAGAATATTTCTTCAGTAAGCAAATTGATTACTGTAACAGGATTATTAAATCGGGTCGCCCTGTTGTAACTGAAAATTATACCTATTATGACCTGGCAGCTGTTTATGCGTTCAGAGGAAATAAAACTGATGCTTATAAAAATTTAAAATCATTTAACCGGGGTAAGGTGTTCCCACTTTGGCTTGTAACTTTGATGAAAAATGATCCATTGTTCGACAGCATAAGGAAGGAACCAGCCTTTCAGCAGATTCTCAGAGAAGTTGAAGCAAAATACCAGGCAGGGCACGAAAGGGTCAGGAAATGGCTGTCCGAACAAGGTGAATCTTACTGATACCTGGTATTATCTCATTAGTTATTAATCTTCAATTAGGATAACCTCGTACGTTTGTCCCGGTCAGCTTCAATAGTCAAAACTGAGAAATCTTCAAATTAAATTAAATATTTAGTTGCATAACTAATTTATTCGTTGTAACTTTGGAATGACTAAAAAGAATAAAGAATGACGAACATCCGCATAACCGGATTATTTAAAACTGACTATCAGGAATTTTACAGACAATTTATTGATTTTCAGATGAATTAGGATAATTTGTCTATAATATCCTAAAGTCATGATGTTCAAATATTTGGTTAACAATAAATGTCATGGCAAAAGAATTCAAAAGAATCCCCAGTTTCGATGAAATTGTATTCGCTATCAGGAACAAGGAGTATGGTGCCTACTTACTCCGGAAGAAGTATAATAATACTTTAATTGTTGCTTCATTGATTGGAATATTCATAATCGCAACTGCGATTATTACTCCTTATCTAAATGCAAAAGCCATAGAAAACAAGGGAAAACGTGCAGAACGGCAGGTAGAGATTAAGATGGAGAACCTTGATCAGCCCGTGGAAAAAGTTGCACCTCCCCCGACTCTTCCTCCTCCATTGGAAGTAGTGCAGCAGCAGAGATACGTGCCGCCTCAGATTGTCGATTCAATCAAACCTGATGAAGTAAAGCAGCTTATGACAGCCGATCAGGCTCAGACTGAAGTAGTCAATAAAGATGTAGTCGAGGTCATTCAGCAGATTAAAGAGGAGGTACAGGAAGCAGAATCTGAGCCCCAGCCATTTATTGTGGTTGAGGAGATGCCAGTTTTTCCCGGTGGTGAAACCGAACTTCTAAAATATATAAATGCACACACGACATATCCTAAGATTGCTGAAGAAAATAACATACAGGGGAAAGTAATTGTCAGGTTCTGTGTGACCTCAAAAGGTGGTGTTGATCTTGTCAGTGTTTCCAGGAGTATTGATCCGGAGCTCGATGCTGAAGCCATTAGGGTTGTAAAAACACTTCCACTGTTTAAACCGGGCAGGCAGGGAGGGAAACCCGTACCGGTTTGGTTCTCTGTGCCAATTGTTTTTCAGATCCGATACTGATTAAAAACCTCTTGCAGAAGAAGAAAAATACCCCCTAACCCCCCGGCTATTAACTTTCTGAAAGTAGAGTCCCTCCCCCTGGGGGAGGGATTTAGGGAGAGGTAAAGCTCCATGGGAGGGATTTAGGGAGAGGCAAAGCTCCCTGGGGGAGGGATTTAGGGAGAGGTAAAACTCCATGTAAGGGATTTAGGGAGAGGTAAAACTCCATCTGGGGGATTTAGGCGGTGGATCAGGAAAAATTAATTGTTTTTAAGAGGGTGAAGGTTTAATTTTGTCAAATGAAATCATTTAACCTGATCAATGTAAACTAAAGAATATCTTTCGGATGCCACAAATGATTAAAAGGTTTGGCTATTTATTCTCACTTCTGTGAATAATTTAAAATTTAAGCTATGGGTCATCTGGTCGGTAAAGAGATATATGTGAAACTTGGGGACAAAATTGACAGTCTTCCGTTAAGGATCAATAAGAACAAGGCATTATTCAATATTCTAAAAGAGCTTTACTCTGAAGAGGAAGCTGAATTAGTCATAAAAATGCCTTATGGATTAGCTCCGGCTGATCAAATTGAAAAAACCACAGGGATTGAGAAGAATAAATTGGCTCCGATGCTTGAAAGCCTGTGCACAAAGGGACTGGTAATTGACCTCTGGGTCGACAACAGGTATTATTACATGCCTTCACCAATGGCTATAGGTATTTTTGAGTTTACGATGATGCGGACCGGAGAAAATCTTAATACAAAAAAGTGGGCTGAACTTTTTCACGAGTATCTGAGTGATGGAAATTTCTACGCAGTGAACTTTGCAAACGGACAACGGATTTCTCCAATGCGCACCCTGCCTCACGAAGGTACACTGGATCAGTCGGATTTCACCGAAGTGCTCGATTATGAGAAGGCAATATCAATAGTGGAGTCACATAAAAAGTTTGCTATCGGGTTGTGTTCCTGTCGCCATGAGAAATTACATGCCGGTGTCAAAAAATGTGAATTTCCTCTTGATGTATGTGCCACTTTTGGGAATAGTGTGGATTTCATGGTAAGACACAATTTCGCAAAAAGCGTCAGCAAGACGCAAATGCTGGAGAACCTTGCAAGGTCAAAAGAGATGGGTCTTGTATTCAGCTGCGACAATGTAAAAAACAATGTCTCCTTTTTGTGTCAGTGCTGTGGATGTTGTTGTAATATGTTATTGGGGATCAGCAAATTCGGTTACCCGAATACAATAGTCACATCTGATTTTGAGGCAAATATCAATACCGATACCTGTGAGGGATGCGCTAAATGCGTTAAAGCCTGCCCTATTGGAGCAATCGAAATTATACCTTCAGAAAATCCTGAAAAGCAAAATAAAAAAGTTGCACGTATAAATAAGTCGGTTTGTATAGGATGCGGCGTATGCTCACTGAAGTGTTCCAAAACCGGATCATTAAAATTAATAAGACGCAAAAAGAGGGTTTTTTATCCTGAAACCACGTTTGAACGGATTATTTTGCAATGTCTGGAACGCGGAACCCTTCAGCACCAGATTTTTCAAAATCCCGAAAAAATATCACAAAAGATCATGAAAGGAATAGTAGGAGGATTTCTAAGACTTCAACCGGTGAAAAAGGCACTTATGAGTGAAAAGTTACGGTCTTCTTTCCTTGATTCTCTGAAAAAGGAAACAACAAAACAAAATAAACGCTATCTTTTGGAAACTTGACTTGTCCTCTGAATACTTAAGATTATAAAATTTATGTAATATATGGATCTTGACTGGCTTAAGAACCTGGCCCGATTATTTATGCCGGTATATCTTTATGAATCTGATAATATGAGAATAGCATATGTCGGATATTCGTCCATTAAAAAGGCTTACTTTATTGGATTTCTACTCAATCAGCATAATCGTCATTCTTTTTCAGGAAGACGATCGTTTTGGAAAGTTCCGGATCTCATTAACTCAGGCAACCTTGATATCGTCATTTCTGAAATAAGCCCGATCGTCTTAAAACATTTTCAGGAATTTAATGGATATATTATCCCTGAATGGATTTCCATGAAAATAAATATTGACTGTCCACTTGGTGATGTCTGTAAAAGGAGTCCATCTCATTTTTCTGATGTTTTACGCCTGATCAGGAAATATAATCTGACCTACGAGATTCTGTCTGATAAAGAAAGTTTTAATTATTTCAATGAGAAACTTTACCTGCCATATATCACAAAACGGCATGGAGAGGAAGCATGGATTGAGGATCTGAGCATAGCCTGGAACGAATCTCCAACCCCTTTACTCATTGCAATCAGGGAAGATGGAGTAATCGTAGGCGAATCGCTCATTAGAAAATCAGGAGATTCTCTCCGTTTGTTGCGTTTGGGTCTGCTGGATGGCAACGATGACTATCTTCATCATGGAGTTATAGGGGCCATATATTATTTTAGCATTCTTGAAGGTCAGAATTTTGGATGCAAGTATCTTGATTTAGGAGGTACAAGGCCATTTCTGACTGACGGACTTACTAAATTCAAATTAAGGTTTGGCGGCGAATTTGAGTCAAAGCTTTCTTCAACAAAGGAATACCTATGGCTTGGAATAAATGAACATTCAGTTAAGGCAAAAGAGTTCATGAAAAGGAATCCGGTTATGTATGCCAGAACGGATTTCAGCTCTGCCAGGTCATATACAGGTTAAAAATCGTCCAGTAAAAAAGAAGACCAAAATGAAGTTCATTATTATGACAGGCCGGGGCGCGGACAACAATTTTGCTGATGAGTTGATCACTTCAAAATTAGTACCTGCAATCATTGTGACTGAGAGTCCGTTTTATTGCGGAAAAACAAATCCTTTAAAATTTATAGCTAAAAAAGGTTTCCTGTTTCTGAGATATTTGACAAAACGGAATAAAGTCAAAAAAAAATACCAGGCTTATTTTCTGTCAAGAAAATATTCAATACCATACTGGCCCTCGCAAAAGGTTAATAATGATGAGTTTGCGGAATTAATTAAAGAAATGAATATCGATTATGCGTTTGTATTCACTTTTGGGGTAATTAAACGAAAAGATATATAAAGCACCGAAGTACGGGTGTATAAATTTTCATCCTTCACTTCTTCCCTTAAACCGTGGAGCCAGCCCGGTTAACTGGACTATATTAAATAAACAACGCAAAACCGGGATCACATTTCATTTTATCACAAAAGATATTGATGCCGGCTCTATCATTGAACAATACGAAATACCATTATCCGGATATGAGACTGCAAAAATCCTGAACGAATATTTATTCAGCCTCGGAGCATTATTATTTGTTAACCTGATCATGAGGCTTAAGCTTAATTATAAATTCACTCAGATCAATAATGATATTCAGACCGGGACATATGAACCTCCTTTTGGAAAAGAGCATCGTATTATTTCAGATAAAAATACATTTCAGGAGATGAATCTGACCATCAGGGGATCGCGGTACTATGAACTTTGCGCGGTATATGAATATTCAGGCAAGGAATTTGTGATTTACAATTGTATCGATGTCACAAATTGCACCCTTCCTGTTAAGGAGTACCCGTTTTTTGATGAAGAAAACAACATATTTTTAAAAACCTCGGACAATAAAATAGCATATTTAGTGATAAAGCATACACCAGCGGGCAATATTTTTGGCCGGATTATGCACAGTCTTATAGAGCATTTCTATTCCGTTTAATTAAAATGATTAACTTTATTCCGGGCATTGAATGTTGAAAGTCAGATAAAAACCCGGTATGAATAAATCATCAAACTAAATCAAAAAGATATGAGCACTGCAAGGAATTTTCGAATTTTATTTATCTCATCGATCCTGCTTTTAATGCCTGTTCTGATCCATGCTCAAACGGATAAAAAAGCGATCGAATTGAAGAAGCTTGAAACTGCGCTTGCCACAGCAAAGTCCAGAGTAGCTCTGAACGAACATCAGCTCAGCGTTGCAGATTCGCTGATCACGTTGGGAACTAAACAGATAGCAGAATCAAAAACAGAAACCAAAGCAATTGAAACAGATCGTAAAAAACTTGATAAGGACAATGCTGCGAAACAAAAACCCCTTGTTAAGCTTTCAACCTCAAAAGATAAGGAAGAAGCCCTCAAGGCCAGGTCGGATCTGAAAGCCCTCGATGTTCAGTATAAATCAGATTCCAGGGCTCTCAGCAACCGTTTAAAGGATGCAACAAAAATGATGTCAGTCGGGAATTCTAACCTGTCGAAAGGAAAAGCAACTAAAAAGAATGCTCAGGATGCCCTTAAAATTTCAAAAACATCTCTTAAGACTGCCCAGGCAAAATACGATGCTGCCTCTTCTCCAGCAGAAAACGCGGACACAAAAGGAAAGAAAAAGAAATAATCAGAAGATCAATATCCCCACATTTTCATTGCTGCAAGGTCGTCCTTTACACAATCCATCGGGGTCTCGTTCTGGTAGGCCTCCTGTTCAATGATCATCAGCCATGCCCCATTTTTGATGGCAAGGGCCAGAACATCTTTGACATCGAGAACTCCCTTGCCGAGAATTGTGCTGTCATGTCTGTTTTCTTTGTTCTTCTCTTTTAGTACATCTTTGACATGCAGTGAGACAAATCTTCCAGGGTATTCTTTTATTATATCCATCGGGTCTGTACCTGCAGCATTATACAAATTGGCAATATCATATTGCTGAATAGTTAATTTCGGATCCGAATTCTTCATTATGATATCGTACAACTTCATATTATGAAGGACAGCATTTCCATCGAAATCATCATGATATCCGAATTTCATTCCGGATTTCTGGCAAAGTTCTCCGCATTTGTTCCAGAGATCGATCACTTTTAAAAGTGTGTCATAATCCTTCTGGGCATTTTCTGCAAGTTCGGGAGTGATTACAAACTTCTGCCCCATAAATGCAGCATCTTCTACTGTACGTTTCCAGGCATCGGTGAAATCTTTTTTTGAAGCATCCCAGGCCTGCATCCCGAAATCGACATGACCGCTGTACATCTTCAGACCAAGGTCTTCCAGAATTTTCTTAAATTCTGAAGGCTCAAATCCATAAAATTTACCATCAGCGTAGCCGGCATGTTCAACCACCTTATAACCCATATCGGCTAATTTTTTTAGCGAACCTTTAGGATCTCTTTTCATATCATCACGTACAGAATACAATTGTAAGCCCACCACTGTTTTCTCTGCAATTGCAGCAAACACTGAACGGGGAAGAATCGCTGTGCCAAGAGCAATCATGGCGCCTGATTTTACGAATGTTCTTCTTGAAGTTTTCATTGTAATAAGATATTAGTTTTAATAAAAATTGAGAGTCCGGAAATAATCTTATACATAAAATTATTAATTCATAAAGACATAACAAATAAATATTGAAAATTGCAATTCTATGATGCCAAAAAGTGTTTAAGGTGTTCGGGGAATATCCAGGATATTGTGTAACTTTAATTCGATTGAGATAGTTAAAATTAAGGCTTATGGAGCATTCTTATACAACAGATTTAACAGGTAAAGTAGCTCTGATTACCGGGGCTGCAAGAGGAATTGGTCGTGCCTGTGCATTAGCACTGGCCGAAGCTGGAGCAGATATTGTCATTGGTTTGCGAGACATTCATTCTGATGAAGGAGTGGTGAATGAGATAAAAGGTTTGGGCAGAAAGGTATTGCCGGTGCAAATGAATGTAAGCAAAATCAGTGAAATTAAAGTCGCATTTGAAATTATAGAAAAAGAGTTCGGGAGATTGGATATCCTTGTTAACAATGCCGGAATAGGGCCCCCAAATGCAATTGAAGATGTAACGGAAGAGGACTTCAATTATACCGTTGAAGTAAATTTGAAGGGAACTTTCTTTGTGAGTCAGTATGCCGGCAAACTTATGAAAAAACAGAAATACGGACGTATTGTCAATTTAAGTTCGCAAGCCGGATTCATAGCTTTACCAACTGAGTCTGTTTATTGCATGACTAAAGCCGGAATAGCTCATCTTACAAAATGTTTTGCAGTTGAGTGGGGAAAATACAACATAACTGTTAATGCAGTGGCTCCTACGTTTATTAAAACTCCAGGTACTGAGATATGGCTTCAGGATGAAGAGTTCAGGAATGGAATCCTTTCTAAAATTGTATTGGGAAGGGTGGGCATTCCAAAAGATGTTGCAAGTGCTGTGTTGTTTTTATCCTCACAGGCTTCGTCTCTTATTACCGGGACCACACTGATGATTGATGGTGGATGGACAGCCCAATAATCTTTCTGTGACACAATGCCTGTCAATAAGATCTGGCATCCCAAATAATGCGGAGTGAGTATCAGATTGAGATAAAATAGCTAAATTTATTATGTTTTTCAGACCATTCGTCAATATGCGAAAAACGAATTTAGTTAACATTGATTTTTTTATTCTCATTGCATTCACTTCCGGAATGTTAACAGGATGTTTCAATACTGAAGGAACACTGAAAATAAAAGGAAAAGTTTTAGATGAAAGCACAAAAACGGGGATTCCCTGGAAAAATATCATTGTTCAGGGATTAGCAGACAGCAATAATAAATTAGAACCAATCCCAGCTGGCCAGTTCTCAACTGACAGCTCAGGTTGTTTCACATATTCATTGAAAAAAATCAAAGGTGTCTATGACTACAATTTTTGTTTTTTTGGTAATTCAGAATATCCTGTCACCATCAGTCAAATGACACTCTTCCGTCTTGAAAGTAATGCAAAATTTTTATCCTTTTCTCTCAGCAAATTAGTAGATCTTACCATAAAAATATATAGAAAAACCAGAACACCTGTTTACGATACCCTCCGTCTGATTTGGGAATCGGATGGAGTTTATGGTTTGTCTCTGTATCCTTATACAATACATAACTACGGAAGAACTAATAACTCCTTTGGACTTCCATCAGATAAAGACTTAATGTGGATTGGCGGAACCGTTAATTCAGTAATAAACACTAAAGTATTTGCTGACAAAAGGACAGAATTAAGTTGGATATTGTACCGAAACGGCAAGAAAAAGGAATTCACAGACACAATAACATGCAAAAGAGATACTGCAAACATAATTTATTTTGCATATTGAGAGAATAGAAAGTATTGGGTTTATTGCAAACAAAGATCCGGGCAGTATTGGTAATTCTCATAGTTCCCCTTTCTCAAATTTTTCAATCATCTCTCCCGCAATACTTAAATTCAAAGAATGTTTTGGAAGATTTCCCCTGGTGAACCATGCGGCCTCTGCAATTTCTTTGTTATCAATAGAAATGGGCTGTGTTTCATCAGCCTCAGCTTTAAAACCAATCATAATCGAACCTGAAAGGGGCCAGGGCTGACTTTTATAATAACGGATATTCTTAATATCCAGTCCCACTTCTTCTTTAACCTCACGTGTTACCGTCTCCTCGAGCGATTCGCCGACATCAACATACCCGGCAATTAATGAATACCAGTTTCCGGGGAAATTTGAACTGCGAGCGAGCAGTATTTTATCTTTACAAATTATTGCTACTATAATTGCCGGTGAGATTTTTGGAAAAACAATTGTACCGCAATCCGGACATATTAAGGCTCTTTCATCAGGCTTTTGTTGCGTTCGTGTCCCGCATTTTCCGCAAAACTTATTTTGCGAGTACCAGTTCATCAGATGGAATCCGACAATACTGATCCATGCTATTTCCTGCTGCCTGATAGTTCGGAAAAAATTGATTTCCCTGTAAATAAAATGGGTCTTATCTGCCTTCAGGTTATCCCAAATAAGAAAACACGGAACATCATTAAATGTAAATAAAAATGTATTTTCCGTTTTATCTGAAATTTCTGAAAAGTCATTTTTTTGTGGTATTTCGAATTCATCACCACTGGTTTTCAATAACAATGAATTTCCATCATAATGAAGTATAAAGTCCTTTTCTCCGATATTATTGTTTGCCAGGTATTGATTATTTAAGCGGTGCGGAAAAATTTCCTGAATCATACTGATAACTAATTTAGTTCAAATTACAATTTTCATGATTTTTCATTATTCACCAACACTCACTTCAACCTGGGCTTCCTGTATAATAACGTCATTATAATTTATTTGTGGTTTAATAATTCTGGTAATTATCTGTTCACCTCTTTTCAGAGTATTATCGGTTTTAAATTTTGCAGACAGCTTCATCCCCTGATCATATGGTTTATTTAGTAGTTCAACCATCTCATAGCCATTTTCTTTGAAATTATCCTGAATGCGTTCAACTGCAAATTCAAGCTGTTTCAATCCTTTAGTTTCCGGATCCATGCCACTTAAATTCTTTTGAATACGAATAATTTCATCTGCAACTTTTAAAATAAGTGAATGGTCAATATTCTCTGAGCCATCTTGTTCTGTTTTGCTTTGTTTCTTTTGAAAATCTAATGACCAGAACACCTGATTGTCGAGTTTTATAATCTCTTCCCGAATGGCTTCGGATGAATTTTTTATCTGATCCGACAAGTCTGTTTTTACCAGGGTTAACCTGCTTCTTAACCAGACGAAAAATATTACAGGCAACAATGCTATTAATATAATGGCAAGAATCCATAATAGAGTATTATTGCTTACTCTTTTGTTTAAAGCTGTAACGTCAGTATTTGACTTATCGCTTAATTGTTGAAGCTTCAATTCAAATTTATTGGCCATCGTCTGTAGGTTAATGTTAGTAAGAACTAATTCATTTCTCATAACATTCACACTATCGACAGTAGACAAGAGTCTGGCTTCAAGTTTTTTGATGTTTGATTTAGTTGCAGTGATCTGCGCTGACAATTTTCCATTAAGGTTTTCAAGATTCATGATCTGGCTTCGAAGTTGTTGTATAGTGTCATTTTTAGTTTGTGCAACTGTAACAGCACTAAAAAATGCAATTACTCCTATGATGAATATTGTCTTTCTCATTTTATAAGACTTATTAATATTTAAACAGTTACTGAAAGATTTTTTTAATGATCTATCCTCAAGGGGTTTATAAACGAAGCTTTATATATACCTATAATGGTTGTACATGTTGTTATTTCAAAATTACTCTATTTGGATGGATTTAGGAGCTAACTTAAATGAAAAAGCCCAGGAGCTTGATCCCCTTAAACAATCTGTCAATAGATGTGTTGTTATAGCTAATTAATTTATTAACAAAATCTCAATAATATGACAACAACATTAACTCATCACCTCAAGAAGATTCTCATGAGGGACAGACTGGTACACGATGCTGTCAATGAGACTCATTCTGATGCTGTAGGATCCGAACTCAATCCGGATCTTAACAGGATTACGCCGGGAGACATTTCCACGTCTAAGAAAGGCCTCCTGAAAGCATTAAATTTAAGTATTCTGAATGTGATCGTCGTTATGTCAGTACTTTCGATGATCAGTACTGGCTGCAGAAAGCTGCAGGATGAATTCCTTAATCAATTGCCTGGAAAGGTGATTAAACCTGTTCATTACATGCAGACAAACCTTGTTTCCGATACCTTTTTTTTGACTTCATTACCATTGTCCTGCTAGCAATCAATGTTAAAAGGAGTGCATACAACTACGAAAGAATCAGGTTTAAGAATTAAGTGAGGTATTTTGATGGAAATATATTTGACAAAATACCTGTCTTGTTTGACCAAATAACTGGCTAGTGTCATTGTAGTCTTGTAACTTTGTTGGAATCAAGCAATTTTCCAACCTGATCATGATTAATTAAAATGTGAAACACACTAAAAGTATATTCTATATTCCACTCTTGTGTGCAGCAACCCAATGAGAGTATTGAAAACTAACTAAATATGAAAAAACTAATATTTCCTACATTAATAATATTTGTTTTTCTTAGTTCATGTACCAAGATAAAATACATTGATTATTCCTCATTGGCAGATAGTCTTAAAACAGTAATAAATAATGCTAAGAAAACAGATAGCAGTAAACCGATACTAAATCATCCCATTATATTGAGGGATACCATTATAATTAGAGATACTCTTATGGTGATAAATATCGTTAAACTGAGAGATACTATTGTAATTAGAGATAGTATTGTAATTAGGGATACTATTGTAATGAGAGATACTATTATTATATCGCCACTTCCTGTTAAAGTAACTAATATTGATATTGACGGAAATGTTTATGATACAATAGTTATTGGCAATCAAACCTGGATGAAAGAGAACCTGCGTGTTACAAGATTAAATGATGGTGGAAGAATTGTATCAACGGGTGATATTTCATGGGATAGAATTATAAGTCCAGGGTATTGCTGGTATAATAATGATATTAGCAACAAAGACACATATGGCGCCTTGTACAATTGGTGGGCGGTCGCTTCAGGCAAGTTATGCCCGGTAGGATGGCATGTACCTACCGTTCCTGAATGGGAAATACTTGGACATCAGTATAGGAATACTGGTATGGTTGAACTTATGGAGACTGGAACCGGTCATTGGATCAATGGTTTAGGAACTAACACAACTGGGTTCACAGCATTACCCGGCGGTTCAGCTGCAGATGACGGGACTGGAATTATATTTAGCGGGATGGGAGAACGGAGTGGTTATTGGACCCCCGATGGACCTGATTATACGCATGGAGGAGGATTATGGGCGTACCCTATTCCATGGACTGATCCATGGGGACAAACTCCTGCATCAACTCTGGCCTATGACCCACATGCCGGTTTTTCTGTTCGTTGTCTTAAAAATAATTAATCAGGTAATAAGTGTTCGGGTGGCTCTCTTTATGTTGCATTATTTGTGATGCATCGTCCAAATATTCTATCCTGTGCTTCAACTGACTGTAATTTAATACCAAAATGTGGAGGCAAAAATTATGCAGTATCTAATGAGTTTGAAAGGTTAATGCAGAATTCAAATCGCAGTCCATTCATCTGAGTTAAGTCTTAGGTGAATGGATTCACGCGCCGCAAACACTTGAAGGGCACAACTTTATTACAGAATAAAGACAGCTAAACAATTACACTTTTATTTTGTTGATTTGGGTGATACCGCTTCTTTGGGCGATGGGGATAAATTTTATGAAACAGAAAAATGAAAAAGCTACTTATTATCATATCGTTGGTTAGTTGGCTGATAAACGTATCATGTTATAATTCAAACGACTCAAGAAAGGATTCAAACACCCCGGATAGAAACACTGTGTCTTCACAAACAACTCCGGGTGCAGGTAAAGGAACAATAACCTGCCTAATGGATGGCAAGCAAAGAACATTCAATGTAAGACAAAGTTTTTTTGAAATTCCTCTTGGCTTAGATCCTAATGGTGCAAAAGACGGACTGGAAATCCTGGATGGTGATGCTAAAAGAGAAGGATTTCAATTTGAGATTAAAAAAAGCGGAACAACTAAAATTAAAGGTGCTCTTGCCAGAGATAATGATATGGGCTGTATTATCAATTATTACAATTCAAAGGGGATTGTATACACAGGCAAGGATGTTACTGTCGTTGTTACTTCATACGGCCAAAAACAATTAACCGGTACGTTTTCGGGAAAGTTAGTGAATGTTTATTATGAAGGAGGTTCAAAAGATGCAAAGAATTACCCCGAATTTATACAAATCACCGATGGAAAATTTGATTTGCAGCACTAGATAAATCTGCTAAAAAATGTAAAGGAATAAAATCTACACTTAAATATTGACAGCGCTATGACAGCAGCGCCTTTACCTAAAATTTATTTATCTATATAAAAAAAAAGCGATGAAAAAATTAGCAATTGCCCTTTCATTGGCAATTTTATTAGCCATTGTATCATGTAAAAAAAATGAAAATTCCGTTTCCGTAACCTCTAAAATATCGGGGTTCTGGACATACAAAGAAGATGTCGCCAATGATTATTGGAATGACAACGTGTTGTTTAAAAATGACGGTACTTTCCGGATGTACACGGCGCTATCACTGGCAGATACATCTTCAGCACAAGCTATCGCCGATACCGCAAACCAGGTAGTAACTTTTGGAACTTATACTGTTTCGGGAACAACTGTAAAGCTGGTCTGGGAGGAATTTAATGTTGTTGGCTTTAGCTTTTCAGGTTCGCTAAACAGCAGTTCGAATATTTTAGTGGGCAATATTGAGTCTAACGTACCTGGAAGTGCAACGCCGCTCTGGTATCTGACAAAGCCATAAAATAACATGTTTGTGGGTTCTCCCGGAACATTAAGATGATTGATATAGATTTAACAAAACACGTTTGTTCGGGCTCGAACCGGGCCAAGTGTTAAAAAATAGCCCGGTGGGCTATTTTAGCGAAGGAGCCAGTTTGCAGCGGTGACTCGAGCCCAGGTCCTCCTTATGAATACAACTAATATAACATAATTAGAGCCCGCTACATTAGCAGGCTCTTTTTGTTGACCCACCTGGGCTCGAACCAGGACTCTGCGGAACCAAAATCCGACGTGTTGCCAATTACACCATGGGTCAATTTGTATTTAAATGAGCTGCAAAATTAGAATTTTTTTTTAAGTGATCATCATCAATCAGAATTGATAATCTCCGACCCGACCTGATCAGCTGGTTTTTGACAAAATCCTTTCATACCTTGCCGTACTCATCTCCTCCACTTCAACAACAATAAATGGACACTCAACCAGCGACCTCAGAATAAAGCCCAGCTCACACATATCTTCATCGCCTCGTTCATAATACCAGGTTATATCTGCCTTCTTCTCAATATCCTTCATATCCGACAATTCATGAAGTATGATAAAGATCCATTTTATTGAACTTGTATTAATATATTCAAATCCCAGATCGATTATTGATTTCCCTTTATTATTACGGGCATACTCTGATATCCAATCCTGAATGGGCTGGTAAAAATCAGCGGGATTTTCTGGTATTGATCTTCCCATAATGAAAATCCTTCCCGGCTCCAGAATTATCCAGGGGGTTCTTTTTGTCGGATTATTTTTAATACCGTCAGGATACATCTTAAATAGTATCTCGGGATAATCACCTGTTCTTCATACAAATATACGCCGGAATGACAATATTATTGTCGGCACCGGCAATCATTTTTAACCGGAATTTGTAAAATTAAAAAAAGGCAGGTATAATCCAATTTTTATCGTGGGACATTCTGATTAAAAAGCGAACATTCATTCTCTTCCCATAAAGTGGGATGCTCCTCTTCAAAGCGTTTCAGAATGGCCTTCATAACCGTTTCGCGGAGAAATTCGGATTTGTTTTTTACCCGGTATCTGTTGCAATAAATGCCTAATGCCCTCATTTCCCTGTTATTGAGCATAAGGGAAAGGCGATTCGTTCGCCTTAAACGGTCTTCCTTGTAAATTGAATGTCGCACACTCATCAACACAGAATCAGACAGCTAAATTAAAAAATCCGGATATCCTGAAAAAGACACTTCAAATTAGTTTTTAACATAAAAATCAAATTAACTCTCTATACGTCTGATTAACTGTGATTTAGTATATTAACAACTTTTAATGGGTTAATTGCCGTGTAGTGGCGAGGGGTATTGCACTCTGTGAGGTGTACCCCTTTGTATTCCCCCTGACAGGGGGAATAAATCTCAAAGTATTAGCAGGGTTTGCCTTATTATCAGAGTATTTTCGCCCCTTGTAGGGGAGATGCCGCATAGCGGCAGAGGGGTATTCCTTTATAAACGGTTCATTGCATTAAGATCAGCGAATGCTTCTTTCAGTCTGACAATAAAGGTCTCTTCTCCCTTCCTGAGCCAGACCCTGGGATCATAATATTTTTTGTTTGGTTTATCCTCCCCTTCAGGGTTGCCTATCTGGCTCTGCAGGTATCCCTGTTTCTCCTTTGAGTACTTATTTATGCCATCCCAGAAAGCCCATTGCATATCAGTGTCGAGATTCATTTTTACGACACCATAATTAATAGCTTCAGTAATGAGATGCTTCTCCGATCCTGATCCTCCATGGAACACAAAATTAACCGGATTAGGACCTGTTTTAAATTTCCTGATAATATGATCCTGTGAGTTCTTCAGTATTATTGGCTTCAGCTCTACATTCCCTGGCTTATAGACACCATGGACATTTCCAAATGATGCAGCAATTGTGAACATGTCGCTCACCTTTAAAAGTTCTTCATAAGCATAGGCAACATCCTCCGGCTGGGTATATAATCGTGAGCTGTCAACTCCCGATTTATCTACTCCGTCCTCCTCTCCTCCTGTGACTCCCAGTTCAATTTCAAGAGTCATCCCGATTTTGCTCATTCTTCCGAGATACTTCTTACAGGTTTCAATGTTTTCATTTAGCGGATCTTCCGAAAGATCCAGCATATGTGAGCTGAAAAGCGGCCTGTCATTAGATTCAAAAAATTCTTCCCCGGCATCCAGTAATGCATCAATCCAGGGCAGAAGTTTGCGGGCTGCGTGATCTGTATGAAGTATCACAGGGATACCATAATAATCTGCAACATTATGAACATGAAGCGCTCCGGAAATGGCACCTGCAATTGCTCCAATCTGATTTTCCTTAGGCAAACCCTGTCCGCCAAAGAAATGAGCTCCTCCGTTTGAAAACTGGACTATTACAGGAGAATTTACCCCTCTGGCAGTTTCCAGAACCGCATTTACAGAGTTGGTCCCTATTACATTTACAGCAGGAATTGCAAAATCATTCCTGTTTGCATAATCGTAAAGTGACTTCACATTATCACCGAAGATCACTCCCGGTTCTAAATTTAGTTCCTTCTTAGTCATATAATTATGTGTTAAATAGATTAATCAAAATTACTTCCATCACAAAGATAATTAATTATAAAACTTTCATTTAACACCTGAAATAGTGAAATAGATCCTCAAAATTGTATTATTTCCGTATAATTATCGTCTTTAATAGAGATTTTATGTATTCTTAACCATTAAGGCTTTCAAACGCAACTATAACATTAATAATATTTTATGTGTCTGTGCAGGTATCTCTTATCTAAAATAAGCACTTTTAGAAAAAAAAATTTATTCTCTCTGAGATATTATTTATCTTCGTGAACTCATTTTTAAAAGAATCTGTCCTGACATTTGTCTAAGGCGACTGAAAATTAATATTTTAAAAACTGATCTTGTAGAAACGAGATTATCTTCAAAAATCAAATAATAAAACATGAAAAAATACTTAATATTTATATTTGCCTGTCTTCTTTCTTCTCAGGGATCAATCTTCTCACAACTTAAGGTATGGTCCCTTGAAGACTGCATTAAATATGCTATCGAAAACAATATCCAGATCAAGCAACAAGCTATTCAGACTGATGTCCAGCAAAATTCGCTTGACCTGTCAAAATTTCAGCTGCTCCCAACTCTGAACGGTCAGGCACAGTATTCTTATTCCAATGGTCACGCTCTTGCTCAAACAAGTTATCAGTTTTATAATTCTGTTAAATCTCAATATTTCTATATTGGGGGAACAATGCCGATATTCAATGGCCTTCAGTATTATAACGCAATCCAGAAAAACAAATATCAGGTTCTGGCGAGCAAGCAGGATCTCCAGGACATAAGTGACAATGTAGCTCTTAATGTTGCTCTTGCATATCTGCAGGTTCTTCTTAACAAGGAGCTTGTCGCGGTTAATGAGAATCAATTCAACATCACCTTGCAGCAGATCGAGAAAACAAAAAAACTTGTAGATGCAGGAAGTGTTGCCAAAGGAAACCTTCTGGAGATCGAAGCACAGGCAGGACAGGAGGAGCTCTCTCTGATTACCCAGAAGAACCTGCTCGAGACTTCTGTTCTTACACTCACTCAGCTTCTTGAGCTTAAATCACCTGCCGGATTCGAAATTATTGTTCCTGAGATCAATGTCGATCCCAACACGATCATTTCGGGTAATATTGATGACATATATGCAATTGCAGAAAAGAACAGACCCGAAATTAAAAGTTCCGAGTTGAAACTCACAGCCAGTCAGTATAGTCTGAAAATGGCAAAGGGTGGCAGGAGCCCTGTACTCTCCTTAACTTATTCAATAACTACTCAACATACCTCCAGTTCGCCTGAAACTTTTTCATCGCAGATTAAGACTTTTAGAAACGAGGGAGCCGGTCTGCAATTAAATATTCCGATATTGAATGGCTGGCAGGTAAATAAGAACATCTCAAACTCAAAATTAAATGTTGAATCAAGCGAGTATACTCTTGAAGCCACTCAAAAACAGCTATATAAAAATATCCAGCAGGCATATACCGATGCTGTTGCGGCTCTAAAAAAGTATAATGTCAGTCTAAAAACCATTGCCTCAACTGAAGAATCCTTCAGATACACCGAACAGAAATTTAATGTTGGAATGGTTACTCCGGTAGATTATAATGCTGCCAAAACGAATCTGCTTAAATCACAATCAGATATGGCACAGGCAAAATATGAATATATTTTTAAAACAAAGGTCCTCGATTTTTATAAAGGCATACCCTTAAAGCTTAATCAATAATTAAACAACAAATCATTATAAGATACAATATCATGAAAAACAACAAGATACTTAAGATCTTACTGCCGATAGTAATTGTTCTGATCCTTTTTGCCGTAATTGGGAAAAAAGCCGGTTGGTTTGGCAAAGCCCTTACACTGAAGGTTGCAGTTGAGAATGCAGAGAAACGTACAATCGTTGAAACAATAACAGCCAACGGGAAAATACAGCCGGAAAAAGAAGTAAAGATTAGTCCTGATGTATCGGGTGAAATAGTTGAATTGACGGTAAAAGAGGGCGACCCCGTTGAAAAAGGAAAGTTATTGCTCAGGATAAAGCCCGACAATTATATTTCACAGAGAGACAGGGCCCTTTCAGAAATCAGCGCCGCCCAGGCCCGTCGTGCCCAGGCAGATGCTCAGTTTACACAGGCAGAACTGTCATTTAAAAGAAACCAGCAATTATATAAAGAACAAACAATTTCAAAGTCAGATTACGAGCAGGCTGAAGCCACATATAATGTTGCAAAAGCAGAGCTCGATGCTGCCAAGTTTGGTATAACTAGTGCCGAAGCTTCCTTAAAAGATGCAAATGAAAATCTTACAAAAACGTCAATCTATGCTCCGATGACCGGCACAGTGTCGATGCTTCTGGTAGAGCTTGGCGAAAGGGTTGCAGGGACAAATCTAATGGCAGGAACTGAGCTGATGCGGGTAGCAGACCTCTCACGGATGGAAGCGCAGGTCCAGGTTAATGAAAATGACATACCTAAAGTTAAACTGGGTGATACTGCTTTGATTGAGGTTGACGCATATCTCGATCAGAAATTCAAAGGGATAGTCACTGAGATCGCTAATTCAGCTAAGACAACCGGCGTTTCTGCTGATCAGGTGACCAATTTTGATGTCAAGATACTTGTCCTTCCGCAATCATATCAGAAGCTTGTTGATGCAGGAGATAAAAACCCGTTCCGTCCCGGAATGTCAGCGACAGTCGATATCCGGACACAATCGAAATCAGATATACTTACAGTTCCGATACAATCTGTTACAACACGTACTGATACTACCAACGCAGGAGTCGCTCCTTCCCAGAAAGATATCCGTACCCTTGTTTTTATAACCGATGGGAAATATGCTCTTGCCCGAGATGTTAAAACCGGAATTCAGGATAACTCCTATATTGAGATACTTTCCGGAGTAGCGCTGAATGATAAAGTAATCTCAGCTCCTTTCAGTGCTATCAGCAAAAAATTGGCTGACAGCACTCTGGTTGAGGTTGTAAAAAAAGAAGAACTCTTTAAGGTAAAATAAGAAGCCGGTATCCCTTTCAAAACATGATCATATGTCTTGAAACTGCGACAAACCTGTGCTCCGTAGCATTATGTGATAGTACAGGCGTACTTGCATTGAGAGAAAGTAACGAGTCGAAGTCACATGCCTCGGTACTTACTGTATTCATCGGTGAGATCCTCAGAGACAATGGAATAAGAGCCAGCGATCTTGATGCTGTCGCTGTAAGCAAAGGTCCCGGATCATACACAGGATTACGTATTGGCGTATCGGTAGCTAAAGGAATTGCATATGGAGCCTCTATCCCGCTTATCGGTATAGAGACAACATTTTCAATGTTCTGCGGAATAACTGAAAGCAGGCTTTTCTCACCAGAATATGAGGCAGATTCGCTTTATTGTCCAATGCTTGACGCCAGAAGGATGGAAGTATATTATGCTGTCTATGATTCAACCGGTACTAAATTAAAGGACATTTCAGCAGAAATTATCACAGAAGCTACATTTGCTGATATACCTGAATCACAGAAGATTATCTTCTTCGGTGATGGTGCAGTTAAATGCAGGGATGTGATTAACCGTAAAAATGCTATTTTTGCCAAAGATTACGTTATATCTGCCGCCCATATGCATAAACCTGCATTTCAGGCACTTAACAATCACCGTTTTGAAGATGTTGCCTACTTTGAACCATTATATCTGAAGGATTTCATAACATCCAAACCAAGAAAAAACATTCTTGGAAACTAAACGGTACTACTGCATACAGTCAGGATAGATTATGAATAGATTTTTTTACATAACAGGTATTTTACTGATAATATCAACTCTTGCAACGGGTCAGGCAGTTTCATATAAAGTTGGGGAGAAAGTGACCTATTCTATTCAATACGGTTTTATTACTGCTGGAACCGGAACCCTCGAGCTGAAAAGTGATTCCTTCAACGGCAGGGAAGTCTGGCATTCAATTCTTGCAGCACGTACCATTGGAATGGCTGAAGCTCTTTTTAAGGTCCTTGATATTTATGAAAGTTACATTGATCCCTGCACCGAACTGCCTGTCAAATCAATCAGAAATATTCATGAAGGCAGATACAGGAAATATAATGTTGTTCTGTTCGATCATAAGACAAGGGCCGATTCCAGTATTCTTACAAGCGATCTTACGGGGAAACATATAGCACCTCCGAAGATTCATGATATTCTCTCTTGTTTTTACTTCTTCAGGAATCATATTCTCCCTGTCGACAGCAATCTGAAGAAAGGTGAATTAACCACCATAATGACATGGTTCTGTGACGAGCTGTACCCAATCAGATTGAAATATATAGGGATTGAGAACGTAAAAACCAGGGTCGGAAAGATCAAATGTTATAAGTTCAATCCGGTTACCGAAACCGGAAGACTTTTCAAAACTGAGGAAGATGTTTCATTCTGGTTCTCTGCCGATAAGAATTTTTTACCTGTTAAGATACGATTTGATATATTTGTAGGGGCATTCACATGTGAGATTATGAGCTATGAAGGGCTGGTTTACCCCCTTGAGACAATAAAGAAATAGATTAATTAATTTTTTGGATAACAGAAATATTTATGGCAAGTACTGCAGATTTTAGAAATGGATTAGTCATTGAGTTCAATAATGACCTTTATACAATTGTGCAATTTCAGCATGTTAAACCTGGTAAGGGACCGGCGTTCGTAAGAACCAAACTTAAGAACCTCAAAAGCGGAAGGGTGATTGATAATACTTTTTCTTCCGGCACCAAGGTTACCCTCGCCAGGGTTGAAAGACGCCCGTACCAATATCTTTATAAGGATGATGTGGGATATTACTTCATGCACCTTGAGACATTTGAACAGATCCATGTCCAGGAATCCATGATCGAGAACCATGAATTTCTCATGGAGGGAGCCAGCGTTGAGATAGTTGTTCATGCTGATACAGAAACAGTCCTTTCAGTAGATATCCCTCAATCTGTTGTTATGGAGGTTACCTATTCGGAGCCAGGCTTAAGGGGCGATACGGCCAATAACGCACTTAAACAGGCTAAAGTCCAGAATGGTGCAATAATTATGGTACCCCTGTTTGTGAATACCGGAGATAAAATAAGGATCGATACGCGCGACAGGTCGTATGTTGAAAGAGTTAAGGGATAAAGATAGTCATGGAAGATAAAAAAGGCTTTGCTGACAGGCTAAAGATCTCAAAATTCAAATTAGACTCATTGCTCGATATTACATTGTCGATCAATGCGAATCTGCCGACCGAGGACCTTTTATCCAAGTATGAATTTATTCTCAGGAACAATCTGGGTATCGGGAAAATACTCATATTTAAACATTCCGGTAAATGGGAATGCCTTCTGAATGGGGGCTTTCCAAAGCATTTTGAGACAATCGATGTGGAATCAAGGCTAATAGGTATCTGCGAGATTTTTTTTGGTGCTCCTGACCTGGGTTTCGAAGGGGTTGATATCATTGTACCGGTATATAATAACAACGTCCATCTTGCCTTTATTTTTATAGGTGACATTGAAGAGGAGGGCGAGGGAATGAGTCCTGTACTGAAGCATCTGAACTTCATCCAGACTATTTCCAGCATAATCATCGTTGCCATTGAGAACATAAGGCTATTTAATGAAAGCCTCCATCAGGAAGCAATGAAAAAAGAGCTCGAACTGGCAGCCAAAATGCAGAGAATGCTCATACCGGATAACAGTCAGATGCCCAAAAACCCTAAAATCATTGTAAATGGATTTTATTTCCCTCACTATGAGGTCGGAGGGGATTACTATGATTGCATAAGATTATCAGCAGCCAAAACAGGATTTTGCATTGCAGACGTATCAGGAAAAGGGATCTCAGCCGCAATTTTAATGTCGAATTTCCAGGCAAGCTTAAGAGCTCTGTTCACATCCGATATTGAGCTCGAGATCCTCGTTAATAAGCTCAATTCAATTGTAGTCGTAAATGCGGCAGGTGAAAAATTCATAACACTGTTTGTTGCAAGGTATGATCATAAAAGCAGAATTCTCGAGTATATCAATGCAGCACATAATCCGCCTGTACTTTATAATACGGTTACCGGGGAGACTCTTCATCTCAGGACCTCATGCGTCGGAATAGGAATGCTTGATGAAATTCCCTCAGTGAAGAAGACTGAAATAATAATCAGGGATTTCTCAAAAATTGTTTGTTACACCGACGGATTTTCCGAGTTAAAAAATGAAGATGGCAAGGATATCGGGACAGGGGAAATTATCCGTCATATTACAAACACCGAACCCGTTGCGAACAATATTAGGGAAATGATAAAGGAGCTGGGGCTGCCGGATAATAATCCTTCAACGTTTGATGATGTGTCGATCATTGCTGCGGATCTGGTGATATAGAAGCTGGTATGTTTAACCTCTACGATATATAATGGGCTGATATTTCTACATTTTCTACAACAAATATCAGAACACATTCACCCTTTTTTCAACACATTACAATCATTATTAACAAGCATTTTCGAGCGGATCGTGCGGTGGCAAACCGGAAATGGTGCGAACTTCAACCTTTTTTGGGAGCGTGAAGCCTAAGGCATTTTGCCAAAAAAGGTTGAAGTTTTCATTTCCGGACTCTTTTTCTTTGGTTACTTTCTTTTGGAGGGGCAAAAGAAAGTGACAATAAATAAGAATGATAGCATGCTCGCTCCTCCCAAAATCCACTAATGCAAAAAGGGTGCGGTTTAACATTTAAAACTCCATTCTTCAATTCACCCTGATCAGGAAGTAGTTCTTCTTCCCTTTCTGAACCAGCAGATATTTCTTATTCAGGAGCGAATCCTGATTCACTATTGTTTCAGGATCATCTATTTTAACCTTATTCAGGCTAAATCCGCCTCCCTGGATAAGTCTTCTCAATTCGCCTTTCGAAGCAAATACCTGCGAATACTCTGTACATAGATCGGCAATAGAAATTCCTTTAAGAAGGATCCCGGGTTTAATATCAAATACCGGTACTCCTTCAAAAACTGACAGGAAGGTACTTTCATTCATCCTCTTCAACGACTCTGTAGTTCCTTTACCAAAGAGAATCTGCGAAGCCTCAACAGCTCCCTCATATTCGCTTCTGGAATGAACCATGACAGTCACCTCCTCGGCGAGTCTTTTCTGAAGGATCCGTTCATGGGGAGCTTTTATATGTTCCGAAATGATCTCATCGATCTCCTGTTCCGGCAGGACAGTAAATATTTTAATGTACTTTGCCGCATCTTCATCAGACACATTAAGCCAGAACTGGTAAAACAGATAGGGTGAGGTTTTTTCCGGATCGAGCCATACATTTCCCGATTCAGTTTTCCCAAATTTTGAACCGTCCGATTTTGTGATCAAAGGACATGTAAGGGCAAACGCTTCACCACCGGCTTTACGGCGGATAAGCTCAGTACCTGTTACAATATTTCCCCATTGATCGGAGCCACCCATCTGCAGCTTACAGTTATAGTTATTGAACAAATACAGGAAATCGGTCCCCTGAACAAGCTGATAGGAAAACTCAGTAAACGACATCCCTTCTTTTGCATCCGAGCCGATCCTTTTTTTAACCGAATCTTTCGACATCATATAGTTTACGGTGATGTGCTTGCCTATATCCCTAATGAATCCCAGGAATGAATATTCTCTCATCCAGTCGTAATTATTTACCATTATGGCCCGGTTGTCATTATCCGACTTGAAATCCAGAAATTTAGAAAGCTGTTTCTTTATAGCCTGCTGATTTTTCCTGAGTGTTACCTCATCGAGCAGATTCCTCTCTTCTGATTTTCCGGATGGATCTCCAATCATCCCGGTGGCACCACCAACAAGAGCGATGGGTGTGTGTCCGCTCCGCTGGAAATGAACCAGAAGCATAACCTGGACCATATGCCCTATATGTAAAGAGTCAGCTGTGGGATCGAATCCAATATATCCGCTGGTTTTTTCCTTTTTCAATAATTCCTCTGTTCCGGGCATAATATCATGTATCATGCCTCTCCATTTCAGTTCTTCAACAAAATTCATAGCTTCTTATCCGAATTTATAGATTAATCAGGTATCCGGTACTTCATATTTTTCTGAAGTACTTGATTCTCAGTCATAAGTCCTGAGTAATTTTGATTCCTGTTTTTTGGGGTTAAACTTATTAATTTTTTGCACGCGCTTATTGGATTTGCCCATTTTTAATTCTCATCCCACATACCATTAAGCCATTGTGCCATTGTGCCGTTAAATTACCGGTGGTTCATGCTTCTTTTTAAAGCGGTCAAAGCTTCGATTGAATCCACCTTCTCCAATGATGGGAAAGATCGCAGGAGCGATATCGGAAATCGGATTGTAGAACTTTGACTCTTCGATTGTCTTCCTGGGAAGAAATGGCTTCCTTACATCTATTGCATTAAGGATTACGAAGAACACGCTCATTATAAGCATACTTTTAATCAATCCAAATACTATGCCCAGAATTCTGTTTATAAAACCCAGCGATGCTGCATTCACAACTTTATCAGCCAGAATGCCAATAAAATGAATAATTACCACAATTATTCCGAATGTAATAAGAAAAGCTATTATACCTACATAACGTCCGGTCATATCGAAATAATCATAAAGCTTATCGGCTGTAAAAGTCGAGAATCTGATTGCTCCCCAGATCCCAAGGATCAATGCAGCCAGGGAAGTTACCTCTTTAACCAGACCGTTTATAAATCCCATTACAAGCGATAATATGAGAATTACGACTATAATAGCATCTAACCAGTTCATAATAATACGGTTTATATATTCAAAGATAACTTATTTTCAGTAAGAAAGACCTGCAATTATTGACAAACTGGTCCTCTAAGCTTAAACATGCATTCTTAACCGGGTTGTTCACTTAATGTTTATGTTTTATTAAATCTTGTATGACAAATTAAACAAAGTTGCCTCTATGTTTGTTGGAGTAATTGAAAACAATTTCCGGGGAAATTGTCACCTCTCCTGAATCTCAATGATAGCATCATTGTGAGGATGTAAATAGCGATAACTTATTCTGGTTTTGCTTTTAAATTAAAAATCAATAATTATGAAAAAAAAGATCTTCATTGTTGCAGGTATCTTCCTGTCTTTACTGGGCCTGAATGGCCAGGATGTCTCTAACGGATATAAAATAGTTCAGCGGATTCATCTCGACGGAGATGGTTTCTGGGACTATCTCAATGCCGACGATGCTACAGGAATGTTGTATGTTTCACATGGTAAAATGGTGCATGTGGTTGACATGAAAACCGGTAAAAGTGTTGCAACAATCACCGATGTGAACGGAGTGCATGGCATCGCGATAGCTCCGGAATTCAACAAAGGATTTATCAGTAACGGAGCTGACAGCAACGTGACTGTCTTCAGTACAAAAGATTTCAGTGTCATCGAAAAGGTCCCTGTTACTGGCAGAAACCCTGATGCCATAATATATGAGCCGTACACTCATACTATCATTACATGGAATGGAAGGTCATCAAACGCAACGGTAATCGATGCCAAAACAGATAAAGTATTACAAACAATCGCTCTTGCAGGTAAACCTGAGGCAGCAGTAAGTGATGGGAAGGGTAAGGTATTTGTGAATATTGAAGATAAGAGTGAAGTTTCAATGATCAATGTAAAAACCTGGAAAGTAGAACAGACCTGGTCCATAAGTCCTGGTGAGGGACCCAGCGGCCTCGCCCTTGATAATGAGACCCACCGGCTCTTCAGCGCTACCGATAAGCTTATGGTCGTTCTGGATGCAGAATCCGGCAAGGTTGTAACAACAGTTCCTACCGGAGGACGTGTAGATGGTGCAGGTTTTGATCCGGGGCTTAAAAGAGCATACAGTTCCTGCGGAGAAGGTGTTCTTACTGTTGTACAGGAAAATGGCCCGAATTCATTTAAAGTTCTGGCAAATATCCCGACACAAGCCGGAGCCAGGACCATTTCTGTAAGTACACAATCACACAGGATTTATTTACCCACTGCAGAATTTGGACCAACACCCGAGAAGACAGCCGATAATCCGCGTCCTCGTCCTGCTCTGAAACCAGGCACATTTACCGTGCTTGTGGTCGAGCCTGTAAAATAAATATAAATTACTTTATGGCAAGCATTGTACCGGGTTATGAATACGATATTTTCATCAGCTACCGCCACAATGATAACCGCTCAGGCTGGGTATCAGAATTTGTGTCAGCATTACAGGAGGAGCTTGCAGCCACTGTTAAGGAACCTCTCTCAGTTTACTTCGACACTAACCCGCATGATGGACTGCTTGAAACCCATAACGTAGGCAAAAGCCTGGAGGGAAAGCTTAAGTGCCTTATTTTCATTCCTGTCCTGTCACAAACCTATTGTGATACGAATAGTTTTGCCTGGCAGAACGAGTTTCTTGCTTTTAACAGGAGTGCCTCGAATGACCAGTTTGGCAGAGATGTAAGACTTTTGAATGGAAATGTTACCGGCAGAATATTGCCAGTAAAGATCCATAACCTTGATCCTGAGGATAAATCACTGCTTGAAAAAGAAATTGGAGGAGTGCTTCGATCAATAGACTTTATTTACACTGAAGCGGGAGTTAACCGTCCTTTAAAGCCTGCCGATGATGCCAAAGAAAACCTTAATAAGACCCAATACAGAAATCAGATTAATAAACTTGCCAATGCAATAAAAGAAATTATCGCTGTATCAAGAAACTTCGACATTAACCGAAAGGATTCACCTTCTGAAAATCTGGTTTCTGTAAATACCTCTGTCCTGCGGAAAGGCTGGAATCGCAGATTAAAAATAGCTCTCTGGGCCATCATAATTATTGGAGTGCTGCTCTCTGCATATTATCTTTTGCCAGCACTTTTCAGAACTGTGTCAGATACTCATGACAGATCGATAGCTGTACTTCCTCTGGTGAATATGAGCAATGATCCCGGACAAGAATATTTCAGTGATGGAATGATGCAGGAGATACTGAATCATCTGTTTATGATCGGCGGTCTCAAAATACCTTCCGGCACCTCGAGTATGAGATTCAAGGGATCGAAACTTCCGGTCAGGGAAATTGCCAGACAACTGGGTGTCTCCTATGTGCTTGAGGGGAACGTAAGTATTATCAGGCAATAATGTCAGAATAATCGTGCGGCTGATCAATGGCAAAAATGAACGGCTTTTATGGACTGAAGATTATAAGCGTACTATGTCAGCTATCGATCTACTTGATATACAAAGCGATGTAGCTCAGAAAGTTGCTGAGAATCTTAAGGTGGTCATGAATCCGGAAGTTAAAAAAAGAATTGAAGCAAGGCCTACAGAAAATACTGAAGCCTATCTTCTGTTCCTACAGGCTCTGGTTGGTAAGGGACAACTTGATGATGCCCGGCAGTTATTGGAAAAGGCTATTAAATTGGATCCTGGTTTTGCTGATGCCTATGCAACACTGGCTTTTTTCTCGCTGATTCAGGGGAATGATCTGTATGGGAAATTAAGCCGCGGACAGGTACTCGAAAAAACAGAACCGCTTCTGAAAAAAGCCCTTGAGTTAGATAAGAATTCCGTTATGGCTCATACTTACCTGGCATCAGTCATGCTATGGTATAACTGGGATTTTGAATCCGTCGAAAAGGAATTTAAGATCGTCAATAAACTCAACCCTTCTTCCTCTGATGCATATCTTGAATTTGTACAATATTTAATAATTATCGGAAAATTTGAAGATGCTCTTGATTTATGCAAAAAATCTTTTAATGATTATGACATAACCGGGCATAAATATGTTTCCATGGCTCTGGCATATTGCTACAGCGGACAACAGGAAAAAGCATTAGAGACTGTAGACACCTATCTGAACATTTTTCCGATTGATAACTTCCTGTTATTTAATTCCATGAGGATTTATGTCAGCCTGGGAAAATATGAAAAGGTAATTGCACTTATTCGATAGTAATCTTGCAAATAAATCTATTAATGATTTAAGTAACTCCTTTTTAGGATATATGGGAATTGCATATTTTAAAACTGGAAATAAAAGCCAATCAGCAGTGATTCTGAACGAGCTGTCTTCCAGAATTATAAAGTCTTCTGTGGGAAGTCCAAATTATTTTACAGCAGCAGTGTATTCGGCAATGGGCGATAAAGACAAGGCTCTTCAATCTGCTGCAAATTGCATATACCGAATCATGAAGTGGATATGGTCTGGCTGAAGGTGGATCCGCTTTTCCTGGCATTGCATGGAGATGCACGGTTTGAAAACCTGCTCCTGAAAATTGGGTTTAAATAAAATAGTATGCCCAGGATGATTGAAGTTCAACCCAAATCCAAAACAATTTCTGCATTTTTCTACTTTAACGAGCCGGAATCAGTTGGCAATACCGTAATTATTCATACCCTGTCATTCATTGCGAGTCGCTTTAATGTAAATATATATACAAACCAGGCTGATTTTTTACGACCTAAGCTTCCGGAAGTTCAAATAATTTCTCTGGATCATATTAAGTTACTTAGAAACTCAATTTTCGGAACACTACACTATTGCAGAAAAATTGCGAAAATACTTGATTCCGACAATTCAGATGTTGTATTTATAGGACATAATTTTGCGCCCATTGCTTTATGGCTTACCAAGACCTGTATTCAGTATGTATATCAGGTTCATGAAATGCTGGGATTAGAGAGAAAAACCTTTTATAGTAAAGTATATCACTTTATTATGGAATATTTGATTATCAGAGGAATAAGGGCAAGCAGGGTAAATTTTGTTGTCTCTGAACCTATTATGCAATATCTAAGACTACATAATGGCCGGAACCTGTACTTAACTCCTCATTGTGTTGATTTAAAAAGGTTTTCAGGTAGCCGCTTTTCCGAAATTCATAATGGAATTCTAAGAAAAAAGGAGGAAGGGTACTTTATTGTTTGTTATACCGGTTGGACTTCCAGGGAGAGGGCTTATATCTGATGCTTGAAAGTCTCTATTATTCACTTATGAAGGACCCTAAAATCCTGTTTGTCATTGCCGGAAGCGATGATCAGCATAGTAGAGAAATTATAAATTATTTCAGGGACAGAAATCTGGAAAATAATATAATGTGTCTGGGGAAAATTGAGTATGATTATATTCCGGGTGTAATTTCATTATCAGATGTATGTTTAAGTATTCTTGAAGACAATCCGGTCTATCAAATGTCGCCACCTCAAAAAGTGATCGAATATATGGCTTCAGGTAAACCTGTGATAGCCAATAAGATTCAGACACACACAATGTTGATCACAAATGATTATGACGGATTTCTTACAGATAATAACCCTGCTGTAATTTCCGAAAGGATATTGTTCCTGAAATCAAATCCGGAAATCTATAAGCTCATGACCAAAAATGTACTTAAAACCGCCTCAAAGTTTGATACTTCACAGGTATATAAAGAAATGGAAGAGGTAATCAAAAATGTTTTGAATGACAGCTGATCTCCATTAGGAACTATTGTGAGAAAGCAACTATTGAAGGATTTCTTTAGCAAATAAACTGCTATATTTGAAAAATCAGTTTTGGGTCAGAAAAAATGTTAATCCATTGATTTCGGTCATGTCAAGTACTTTGAAGCCGATGGTTTCAAGAAGTTTTAATATCTGTTTTTTATCAATATCAACTTCTATATTTGAATCCAGATAATGAAGTAGTTTTTTGTACATTCTTGAAGGTAATCTAATGCCTTTCTTAGTTTTGCATTCTGAAAAACAACCTATAAAATTGGTCCTTGGCGATAATACATTTTTGACATCAGTTAGAAAATCATTTAACTGGGTAATCTGGTTCAATCTCTTCTCATTAACCAGCATCTTAACACCGTTAAATTCTTCAATATCATAATAATAATGCTTACTTGCCGGAAGCATAAGCAAACCTGGCTGTTTTGTCAGACCAAGCCAGTTAAGATAACTTAAAAAGTTATCATAAAATTTAAGGTTGACATTTTCGAATCCTGGATTAGAAACAGGATTATTATGAGTACGGATGATCCGTTTGAAATATTCTCCGACTTTTTCGTCAATTCTGAAGTCAGTCCTTCTTAAAGCTGCTGTGTTCCCCATTTTTGACATAGTTTGAATTATAAATAGAAACCGACTATCTCAAAAGTAGCTCTAAAACCGGAGCAATGAATTAAGATCTGATTAAAGACAAATTAAGAAGAGGTTAAGGGAAGCTGGTTATCTTTCATTACGTTCTTTGCTGTAAGGTTGGTCAAAATTGCTTCTTCAGATTTTGGCAGTGTAAAGCTGATACAACAACCTTTTCCGACTTCACTTTCTACCCATATTTTACCTCCATGCTTTTCTACAAATTCTTTACATAGTAACAATCCTAAACCTGTCCCTGTCTCCTTTGCAGTGCCCTTTGTTGAGATAACTTGTGAAATATCAAACAGTTTCATTAAATCATCCGGAGCTATTCCAACACCGTTGTCCCTTACAGTTATCATTATATTTTTAGGATTTTCCTCTGCATTAATATTTATTTTCCCCCCTTTGTTAGTATACTTTATTGCATTCGAAACAAGATTTCTAATCACTGTGTTAAGCATGTCAATATCCGCAAAAATATTTAAAACATCCCCTGCAAAGTAGTTGATTGTTATGTTTTTTGTATTGGCAACGGGATTGAGAACTTCAAGAATTTTTGTACATATATCCCTGAAGTTAAATACCTTAGGTTTGAACGTAATTCTGCCTTGTTGCGATCTTGTCCACATCAAAATGTCTTCCAGTAAATTATACGTATTTTTTGCTGATTTATTAATATTATTTGCTATGACTTCAATTTCATCAATATCGAGTTTGCGCAGGTCCTCTGATAATACTTCTGATAAACCGAGGAGGTTATGAAACGGACTTTTCAAATCGTGTGAAAGAATAGCTATAAAACGGTCCTTGTCGACATTTAATTGACGCAATTTTTCCCCACTTTCCTTAAGTGATAGTTCTGCCCGTTTGCGCCCGGTGATATCATGGACAATTCCAATAACTCCGATAATTTCTCCCTTCATATCCCGAAATGGCACATTTATATCTGAACACCAACCAGATTTTCCGGTATCTGCCATATGAAACGGAAAATCGATAGCCTCAATATTCTCTCCATTCAATGTGCTTTCCAGGTTGTTAACTACACCAGCTTCCTCCAGGAAAGGAAATACCTCAGCGGGCTTTTTACCTAAAACCTGTGATGCGGGAATCCCTGATAATTTTTCCATGAACGGATTCCATATAGTATGACGCAAATTGCTGTCATAAACGATAATTCCCTCCTGTAAACTGTTTATAATCTGTGAAATGAATTGATTTGATTCGGCCAATTTCATCTCTGCCTGCCTGCGTTCGGTGACATCTTTCACAAATATTGAAACACCATCTATGATCGGATATGCACTAATCTCGTGAATCATATTAATACTTCCCGGATAGTTTACTGTAAAATGCTGCGGCTTCTGAGACTCAATAACCTGAAGATACATCTCTTTTACATGTTGTCGTTCCTCATTGTCTGGAAATATTTCCATCAGAGATTTCCCTATTGCATTTGCTGCCGGAATTCCAGTTAGTTTTTCGCATGCTTTATTCCAGTATGTGTATTTAAGATCTTTATCCATTGCCAGGAATAAATCAGATATACTATCGGCCAGTTCCTGATATCTGGTTCTTTCCTTAACCAGTAACTCTTCTGCAAGCTTGCGTTTTGCAATATTCCTGCAACTTCCATATACCATACCATCCGGTAAAACAATTGCATTTAAATCAGTCGAAATTAAAGTACCGTCTTTTTTTAAAAGTCCAATTTCAGTAAAAACTTTACCTTCACTCAAAATCTGTTTAAACATTTCAAGATATTCCCCGATTCTATTCGGGGGTGACAGATCTACGATTGACTTACCTTTCATTTCTTCCATTGTATAGCCAAGCATAACCGTTACTGCCTTATTTGTATACAAGTAATAACCCTGCGGATCAGTTATGAAAATCGCATCTGCGGAATTATCCATTATCGACCTGAATTTTTCTTCACTTTTCTGCAACTCTGTTTCTTTTCTTTGCAGTTCTCCACCTAAAACCGATGATATTCTTATGACAACAATTACAGTAATAATGATGACAAATAATAAAATAATTGCTGATGTCAGAGCCGGATATTTATCATTGAAAGTAAATGTGTTATCAATAAACCCACCGAGAATTACAATGAAAATTGTAATGGGCAATAACCACTTTAATAATTGAAAAGTAAATTTATTATCACTTATCAATTTGAATGTCCAATATTTCCAGTCTAATGCCCTGATTAATGTAATGCTGAATAAAAAAAAGCAGATAGTAGCCGGTAATGATACAGGAATATTTTTGCTGCCATAAAGAAGCGGGGCACGATAAAGATAACCTAATAATAAAATAGAAGATATGAAACATGCAAGTAATGATAAACTGCCACCGATATACTTTAGTTTGATGGAGTTATTTTGCATGGTTGATAACATCTCTATGCTTAGTATAAGAAACAGCACCGAGGTAATTGGTGACATACCACCACTTAAAGTAAACCCTGATCCATCGGGATTTTTAATAAAGATATTTTCACTACCTGGCTTGAAATTAAAGAAGAAGCCTGTAAAAATTATACTATAAAAAAGTGCGATAATTATTAAAAAAAATGTCACAAAAGATTTTGTTGATCCTGGTTTATCAATCTTTTTATTTATTAGAAGCAGAACACTTAAAGCAATAAACGTACCTGCTGTTACTGGAGAAATGGGTATGTAACTTGAAGAAAAGGAAGTTAACGTAATATTATTTAATATCCAGCCAAGTAAGGTTATACATGCAATTGCAAGTACCAGAAAGAGAAACGTTTCCTTTCTTTTTATGATGCGAAAAACCGTCGATTTTACATTATTCATAATTATGGTAAAGGTTAATGTTGAACCTAATTTTTATTTATTATTATTATATAAGGTGAGAAAGTACAAGGGAACCATACAATTAAGCTCGTGTAGTATAAGTATTTTTTATTTATAACAATACTTTTTGATTAAATCTATCAACAGGATCTTATTGATAGGTTTAGAGATATAATCATTGCATCCTGCTTCAATTGCCTTTTCTCTGTCACCGGAAAATGCATAAGCCGTTTGTGCAATGATTATTACATCACTGTTAAACTGTCGTATTAAACCGGTCGCTTCAATTCCGTTCATCTTGGGCATTCTAATGTCCATTAGTACTATGTCAATGTTGGGATTGTTCCTGCAAGTTTCAATAGCTTCAACTCCTGTTATTGCATGCAATACTTCAGAACTTATTTTTTGGAGCATTCTTGTGAGAAGGGAATAAGATATTTCATCATCCTCAACAATAAGTATTTTAAGTTTCTTTATTTCGACCTTGTCAGTCACTGCATGAGCATCATTGATTATTTCTATTTCTTCTTCCGACGCAGCATCATAAGGTATAGTAAAGTAAAATGTTGAGCCTTTCCCTTCGTCACTTTCCACCCATATTTTCCCGCCAAGCATCTCTACATAAGATTTCGATATTGATAATCCCAGGCCGGACCCTTCATAACCCCGGTTATACTCTTCACTTCCCTGTCTGAACCTTTCAAAAATAAGTCCCTGCTGTTTTCTGGAAATCCCTATCCCCGTATCCTTTACAAAGAATTCAAGGAATTTCCCCTTTTTCTCATAGCCAAATTCAATCGAACCATCATAGGTAAACTTTATGGCATTTTTAACAAGGTTAGTCAGTATGGCATAGACTTTTTCATTGTCTGTTTTAATGATGGCTTCTTTGCCGTGCAGACTTTTTTTAACAAAAAACTTCAACTCTTTAATTTCAGCTTCCGGCTTGAAGAACTTATATGTGAATTCAACTTTCTCATTGACATTAGTTTCTGAAGTATTAACGGATATAAGTCCCGATTCAATTTTTGAAATATCAACAATATTATTTATTGTATTAAGCATTCGTGCACCGCTGATCTGTATAGTTTGAATAAAATCCTCCTTGTCATCACTTGTCAGGTTCGGTTCTTTTAATAGTTCAGTAAATCCAAGAATTCCATTCATCGGTGTACGAATCTCGTGGCTCATATTGGTAAGGAAAGCGGATTTCAGGCGGTCGCTTTCTTCTGCCTTTTCCTTGGCCTTAATAAGTTCTGATTCAGCTTGTTTTCGAACTGAGATGTCACTAATGCTTGAGATAATGTGGGGTTCATTATTAATTGAAATGATTCTGGCAGCAAACAGACCGGTTATAATTTCGCCATGCTTTTTCCTGAACAGGAATTCTTTGTCGGATATTACTCTTCCGTCTTGAAGAGTGATTAAAACCCACTTTTGATCTTCCTCATTTACCCACATATTAAGTTCATATGTCGAAAAGCCGATCACTTCTTCTCTGGTGAAACCCGAAACTGATGTAAAGGCATCATTGACTTCAATGAATTTTCCATCTTTTACTCTGATTAAAGCTATAGCATAAGGAGATAACTGGAAAGCCATAGAATACTTCTCTTCGCTTTCTCTGAGCGCCTGGTCGGATTGAATGCGTTTATGAATTTGGTTATTAAGTTCCTTATTTACTCTTGTAAGTTCCAATAAAAGTTTCTCTTTCTCTTTTGCCAGAACGAGTTCTCTGTTCACAATGACAAACTCAGCTGCACGTTTTGCTTTCGCTATATTCGCAATTACTAACTCTGCGGCACGTTTTGCCTTCTCTACATTGGCAATCATCAACTCAGCAGAACGTTTTGCCTTCTCACTTTTTTGATATACAAGTTCTCTGTTAGCAATGACCAGCTCAGCAGAACGTTTTGCTTTCTCAACGTTAGCAATGACTAACTCTGCAGACCGTTTTGCTTTGTTTATATTTGCAATGACCAGTTCTGCCTCACGCTTTGCTTTCTCAGCATCAGCAATTACCAGCTCTGCTGCACGTTTTGATTTCTCTTCGGTTTGAAAAAATAATGCCTTGCCGGCAATAATAGTCTTTGCTACATTTTTTGCTTTTTCAATATTTGCGATAACCAGCTCCGCTTCACGTTTTGTCCTGTTTACGTCTGCAATTACCAGTTCTGCTGCAAGCTTTAATTTCTCTTCATTTTGATAAGTGAGTTCTTTATCCGCTTTAATTAATTCATCTGCACGCTTAGCTTTCTCAAGATTTGCTATGACCAACACCTGCAGCTCGTTTTGCTTTCTCTGCATTAGCAATAACCAACTCTGCAGCTCGTTTTTGCTTTCTCCGTTTTGGCAATAACCAATTCTGCAGCACGTTTTGCTTTTTCTTCATTAGCCAGAATTAATTCGGCAGCACGTTTTGCTTTCTCCTCATTTGCCAAAACCAGTTCTGCTGCGCGTTTTGCTTTCTCTTCATTTGCCAGAACCAGTTCTGCTGCACGTTTTGCTTTTTCTTCATCAGCTATGACTAATTCTTCAGCACGTTTTGCCTTCTCTTCGTTAGCAATGATTAATTCATCAGCCCGCTCTGCCTTCTCTTCGTTAGCAATGATCAATTCGTCAGCCCGTTCTGCCTTCTCTTCGTTAGCAATGATCAATTCGTCAGCCCGTTCTGCCTTCTCTTCGTTAGCAATGATCAATTCATCAGCCCGTTCGGCTTTTTGTTCGTTTGCAATGATTAACTCTGCAGTAAGCTCTGCTTTCTCTTCGTTTGCAATCACCAGCTCTGCAGTAAGCACTGCCTTCTCTTCGATTATGATCTCTAATTCTTCTGCACGGTTTGCCTTCTCTTTTTCAGCAATAACTAACTCAGCTTCGCGTTTAGCATCTTGTAATCCGTACAAGACTAACTCTTCTGCCGGTGTCTCTTTTTCAGATATTTGAAAGCGAGATTCTTTGTTAGCAAGCAGTAACTTTGCCGACTTTACCTTTTTACTCATTTTGCATCTTGATTAAGTCGAAGGCAATTGAATATCAGTTATATTCAGGTGGATACCAATACATTTCAATTTCGGAAGTAATTTCACAAAACAAAAGTATATCCATTGATTTTGAAAAACATTACACAATCGCAAAAAGTAATTGCATTATTCACATGTCATTATCGTCTGGATAATGTTGACTTAAATGATCTGATATTTGAAAACTACACAACCACTGCCGTATGATAATTGATCAGAATAAATTTGGAAATGCATCTAAATAATTGTAAATTAGCTTGTTCAAAACGTAATAACAAATGAAGTCTAAAATCAGATCTATCCGCTTTATACCGATTGTTCTTCTCCTGATTTTATTTGGCTCAAATCTATATCTTGGCTTTATAACCTATCCCCATACGAGTTTTGTTGACTATCTAATATTCAGTGCAGTATATCTTGCTTTAGGTTTGCTTTTAATAAGTAAAATAAGGTTCGCGGAACTTATCGGACTGATAATTACCCTGGCCATATTTTTTATTTACCCGGTTATGCTGGATTTTAGAAATTTGCATCCCTGGTCGTCAGGAGTTTTAAGCACCTTTAATGCAATAGTTATAATATCCTGCTTTATCTTACTAATGCTTAAAATAAAGGACTGATCAGGTAATTTTAATCAGCGGATTATGCAAACTATTCTTCAGATTTTTCTCACTTGATAATCGTTATGCCAAGACACTATATTAACTTAACTATCAGGAATCTTAACGAACAAGGGATATTTTGTCATTAATCTGCTGGGATTAATAATCGGGATTGCCTCTTTTGTTCTGATTGTATTTTGGATAAAAGCGGAAACTTCATATGATAAGTTTCACAAAAATGCCAGTAACATTTACCGGGTTGATTATCTGCTTTATGAAGAAGGCATTCTTGAAAAGCATTCAGCAGCAGGGTCAACCGGTATCGGAAAGGAGATAAAAAAGGCTTTCCTGAGGTGTTGGATTATACACAGGTTTTATCGTACTGAAGCTCTCGTAAGATATGAGGATAAGACTTTTAAGGAGACCAACATTCTTATTTGCACAGTCATCATTTTTTCAATCTCTTTTCATTTCCGCTGGTTGTATGGGAGAATCGGATTCCACCCTTCTGGCTATAAATCATGCCGTTATTACCGAGGAGACCGCCAGAAAATATTTTGGCGATGAAAATCCGATAGGAAAAATGTTAACCGTTGATGGAGCAATCGGATTTTGAGATAACAGGTATTGTCAAATCGGCTCCCGGCAATTCTCATTTAAATTTGACATCCTGCTATCGTATGAAAATCTGATAAAGAGTTCACGATCCTGGGATAATTCATGGGTTAGCGAAAGGGTCTATTCTTATATTCTTGTTGCACCTGGTGCAGATGTTGCTGCATTGCAGGCAAAGTTGCCACAGATACCGGAAACCTTCATCGGAAAATTTATGAAAGAAGCTTTTTATCTGCTGGAATATAGACTTAGTAAAACTTACTGATATTCACTTGCATTCAGCTGTAAGTAACGAACTGGAAGTTAACGGCAATTACCGGAATGTTGTTTCGCTTGGTATAGTTGCCTGTCTTGTATTATTGGTTGCATTCATTAACTATATCAACCTGGCCACATCACGTTCAATAGAAAGAGCTCATGAAGTGGGAATCCGGAAAGTGTCAGGGGCGTTGAAAAAAGACCTGATATCCCAGTTCTTGACTGAATCAGCATTCCTGAACTTATTGCGTTGTAGTGAGTCTTGCCAGTGTTTTGCTTTTACTTCCCTTCTTTAAACATGTTATGAAAAGCCCACTTCATATTGATTACTTAATCGTTTGTGGTGCTTCTTTTTTCATATCTGCTTTTATCAGGGTCTTTGTTCACAGGATTGCTGCCTGCAATTTATATTTCACGAGTTTTCGCCCGGGCTCGTTTTAAAAGGGAAAAATCCGACCGATTCCAAATGGTTGGTCCCCCTTAAAAATTAGTCTTGTGGTTTTCCAGTTCACTATATCTGTCATTCTGATTATCGGAACAATCACTATTCTCCGTCAGGTCAACTTTATGCGTCATCACGATCTGGGGTTTAAAATTAAGGGGTTAATGGTGTTGATGGTCCGAGGATATCAGAGGCAAATTCTACGGATTCCTATATGAACAGTTTGGAATCATTTAAAAATGAAATTAGTGCCTTGTCCGGGGTTAATAGTATCACTGCCTCCTCAAATGTGCCAGGGACAGAAATAAAAAACTCGAGTGTTTATGGTATTCCGGTAGAGGGGCGTAACACTGAAAAAAGGATTGATATTTACTTACGTTGATAATCACTTTTTTAACACTTATGGTATGACTTTACTCGCGGGCGACAATTTTAGTCCAACCATAGAAAACGACTCTATTAATATTATCTTGAATGAATCAGCACTTGCTTATTATGGTTTTGAGGATCTAAAGAGTACTATTGGGAAAATCTTAAAAAGCGACAATGAGAAGGTCTCCATAAAAGGTATTATTAATGATTTTAATCAACAATCACTGAAAGAAATGCCAGGTCCTATCGCATTTTTTAATCAACCGGCAAATACATACTATAGCATCAAAGCCAATATGGCAGGGATTGACCGGCTAATACCTGAGCTGGAAAAGATTTGGAGTTCACATTACCCGGGTAATCCATTCCATTATTTTTTCATGGATGATTTTTATAACAACCAATACCTGGCAGACCAGCGTTTTAATAAATTATTCTTAGCAAGTTCGATACTGGCAATAGTCATTGCCTGTCTCGGATTATACGGCTTATCCTCTTATGCTATTACCAGGCGCACCAAAGAAATTGGCATCCGCAAGGTAAACGGAGCCAGGATCGCTCAGGTGATGGTTTTATTGGATAACGACTTTGTGAAATGGGTTGTGTTAGCAATTGTAATTGCTACTCCGCTTGCCTGGTTTGCTATGTATAAGTGGCTCCAGAATTTTGCATACAGGACAGAATTAAGTTGGTGGATATTTGTTTCTGCAGGGGTACTTGCACTGATGATTGCTTTGTTAACAGTTAGCTGGCAAAGCTGGCGGGCTGCAACAAGGAATCCTGTGGAGGCGTTACGGTATGAGTGATAGGGACCAGTCACTTAATGACTTTAAAAAAGATTGCTTCAACAGTAAAATTTTTGTAACCTTATTCCATATTTGAGGTATTACATTTAGTTACGTACAATTAAATGTTAAAAAACTATTTACTGACCGCATTTCGTGAGATCCGGAAGAACAAGACCTTTTCGATTATTCATGTCTTTGGGCTATCGATGGGAATAGCCGCATTTGTTCTCATTATACAATATGCCCTTTACGAACTCAGCTACGAAAATTTTTATAAGAATGCTAATGAGATCTATCGTGTCAGGCAGGACCGTTATAACAATGGGAAACTCAGCACAACCTGGGGTGCAGGTTGTGCCGCTATAGGTCCTGCACTGAAAAAACAATTTCCCGAAGTACTTTCATTTGCCAGGTTAACAAATGCTAATGGTATTATAAATATTGAAGAGAGAAATTTCAGGGAGGAGCGTATTTATGCGGCTAATAGTTCCTTTTTGACAATGTTTCCAGTTAAGCTGATTTCAGGAAATGACTCTACAGCCCTCGACGAACCATATACAGCAGTTATTTCCGAATCGATTGCCAACAAGTATTTCGGAGGCCTCAATGTCATTGGAAAAACATTTCAGTTCCAGAAGCAGATTACTTTCAGGATAACCGGGATCTTTAAAAATATTCCTGATAATACGCACCTGAAATTCAATATCCTTCTTTCATGGCCTACGATTGTAATATTTAGAGGGCCCGGTGTTGAAACTGCCTGGAACTGGGATGGATTTTATACCTATATCCGTTTGACAACCGGTACCGATATCTCTGCATTTGAAAAGAAGATGAATGATTTTACAGATAAACAGACAGGAGATCAGACACCGCAGCGACTTTCATATTCAAAATTCAGTTTACAGCCGCTCAGGAGCATCCATCTGAATTCAAATCTGATGTTCGAAGCAGAGGTTAATGGAAACGCTAAAACCGTATATTTTCTGATGGTTATTGCATTTATCATTCTCATTATTGCCTGGGTGAACTACATTAACCTGTCAACCGTCAAGGCAATCTTCAGAGCGAGGGAGGTTGCTGTTCGCAAAATTTCAGGAGCCTCAAGATTTCAGCTGATAAAACAATTTCTGATCGAATCATTTTTAATCAATTTCATAGCGTCATTCATTGCTCTGATTATTGTCCTGGTTTCAATTCCATATCTCAGGATGATCACCGGAAGGGAAATGAGCGTGAGCACCGAAGTCTGGCTTGCTATCCTTTTGATGGTAGTTGCCGGTCCGGTGATAGCTGGTCTGTATCCGGCGCTCGTTATATCATCGTTCAAGCCTATGTCGATATTCAGGGGAAAGCTAAATGGTGGTGCAGGTGGTACCGGACTGAGGAAAGTTCTTGTCGTTTTTCAGTTCGCAGCTTCGGTTGCCCTTATAGCGGGTACATTGACGGTCTACCACCAGCTCATCTTCATGCGAAATCAGAACCTGGGAATTAATATTGATCAGACGCTTATAATCAAAGGTCCGGGCGTGGCAGATTCAACCTACAATGCCAGGCTTACAAGATTCAAGGAAGAACTTTTGAAATACCCTGTCATCAAATCAATAGCAGCCTCAACATCAATTCCGGGGGTGAAGGTTCACTGGAATGCAGGAGGAATAAAACGGATCGGTGATGATAATTCAAAATCGAATCAGTACAGGATAATCGGAATAGATTATGATTTTGCAGATGCATACAAGATGTCACTAGTGACCGGCAGAAATTTTTCAAGAGAATATGCAACAGATGACTCAACTGTTTTATTTAATGAGCAGGCAATAAAGCTGATGGGATTTGAGAACCCTGAAAGTGCGATAGGTCAGATGATTTTTTTCTGGGGCGGCAATTATAAAATAATCGGTGTCCTGAAAAATTTCCACAATGAATCGCTTAAAGAAAACTATGATGCCCTTATTTTCAGATGTATCCCCGGGGCCCGTGATTATTTTTCAATTAAACTAAGCTCAGCCGGACAACCCGGTTCCGATAGTTTTAAAACCACACAGAGTACGATTAAAACAATTAAATCCAACTGGGACCAGTTTTTCCCGGGAAACCCTTTTGACTATTTCTTTCTTTCCGATAAGTATGATGACCAGTATCGAGCCGAAAAACAGTTCAGGTCAATCTTCGGAATGTTTGCAGTTTTGGCAATTGTCATTGCCTGCCTGGGATTGTTCGGTCTGTCATGGTTCATTATTATTCAACGCACCAAAGAGATAGGGCTGCGAAAAGTGAACGGTGCCTCTGCCACAGATATTCTGTTGTTGATTGCCGGGGAATTTTTCAAGCTGGTGCTTCTGGGAATAATCATAGCTGCGCCTGTTGCATATTTCTTTTCAGTAAAATGGCTCGAAAAATTTCCATTCAGGATAAGCTTCAGCTGGTGGTTGTTCATAATATCGGGACTGGTGATTATTATTATATCTGCATTAACAATAAGTTACAATACTGTTGTTATTTCCCGTACCAATCCCGCACAATCAGTTAAGTACGAATAACTGGTAGTCCCCACCAATGAATCAGCCATCTGAATATCTGAAATTGTGCCAGCTATGTGCCAGCTGATAAAAACAAAAAAGCGTTGATGTTGTTGTATATCAACGCTTTAATTATTTGTGTTTCAGAATGATAAACATGTTGAGATTATTAGGTTATTAAAACAGTCTGGGGTATTACCAGTTTTTGCTGGAATTATGATATAATTTGTTTGAAACATCTTAAACACTAGGTTAAAATACATCTATTCTCTTTGATTTCATAAAATTAAGTCTTAAATTTAGATGTTTTGCAATACGAAAATGATACACTTCACAATCCATAGTGATTAAGTGAACCTTAAGTATTAGATTATCTATTTCAGGTCGATCGGCAAGGTTGGGTGTAACGAAGTCTCTGTCTGTCACAATTTCTAAGTGCAGGATGATTTTATCTTTTTGATTAATATCGTTTGTCATTGTGAAAAAACAATCAATTTCAAAGGTTGAAGAACTTTTGAGGGAAAATGATGAATTAAGATCGCGTCTTAAGGAGTCTGAAGAGGCCCTGAATGCTATCAGGAACAAAGAGGCAGAAGCAATAATTGTATGTGGAAGTGATAGTGATAAAGTTTATTCGCTTAACTCCTCTGAAACACCTTACCGGACTATCTTTGATCACATGGCTGAAGGCGCAGCTATAATAACTAGTGAAGGAACAATCAGATATTTTAACCAGCGTTTCGCCGAAATTTTATCCCCTTCAGGTGAGCTGGCTGTAGGTTCAAATATTATTAAGTTAATTTCCGGTGATCAGGAATCAAAATTGAGGTATTTACTTGAAATCGGGTTGAAAAGGAATGTTTCCGGGATAATATCGATTCCTAATAATCTGGCTTCAGGTCAGTCATACGTTAATCTTTCACTTAATGCACTGCCTTCTGAGGCAGCAGGCGATTTATGTATTATAGTTTCTGATGTAACAAAGCTTCAGGAGGATGAACGTCGTCTCCGTCGGTTTTACGAATCCGGAATGCTCGGTGTTATTTATTGGAATTTAAAAGGTGAAATCACCGATGCAAATGATAAATTCCTCGAGATGGTCGGCTATAGCCGTGATGAACTCAGGAAAGGCATGATTGACTGGGTTAAAATGACACCTACTGAGTATAAAGACCTTGATGAAAACTCAATGTTTGAACTTAAAACGCTGGGAGTCAATAAAGCTCCTTTCGAGAAGGAATACCTGAGAAAAGACGGAACACGAATTCCAATAATTATCTCTGGTGCGATGCTGGACAACGAAAGGACTAATGGCGTTGCTTTTGTTCTCGAGATTACAATTCAAAAAAAAGCTATCGAAAATTTATTTAAAAATGAAAAAAGGCTAGCTTCTGTTTATGACACTGTCGGAGATACAGTTTTTTTATTATCTATTGAAGGGGATGATCGTTACCGTTTTATTTCTGTAAATAGAGCATTCTGCTGTGTTACAGGATTAAAAGAGGAAATGATAGTAGGGAAACTTGTCAGTGAGGTTATTCCGGAACCCTCTCTCACTCTTGTACTCGGAAAATATAAACAGGCGATAACTGAAAAATCAATTATCAGATGGGAAGAAATATCCACCTATCCCGCTGGAACACTGGTCGGAGAAGGCAGCATAGCTCCTGTTATTGATGAAGAAGGCAGTTGTACCAGCCTAGTCGGGTCAGTTCACAATATTACCGAACGCAAACAGGCAGAAGTACAGCTTCGCATTCTTAATCGTATTTATTCATTATTAAGCAGTATCAATCAGGCTATCGTGCGCACCCGGGACCCGAAGGTGTTGTTTGAAAATGTGTGTAATATTGCTATAGAAAAAGGTGGCTTTGGCATGGCATGGATAGGACTTATCGATGAATCCACACAAAAGCTGCAGGTTGTTGCACAGGCCGGCAGAGCCAGCGGCTATCTAGAGCTGGTAGATATTTCTGTAAATGGGAAACCTGTAAATTATTGTCCGATTGATAGCGTTCTGCGACAGGGAAAGCATATTGTTTGCAAGATCATTAAAAATAAACAGATGGCTTCCTGCCAAAAGAATGCATATGAGCTGGGTTTCCGCTCATCCGCATCATTCCCCTTAAAGGTTTCTGATATTCTGAAAGGAGCATTGACTTTTTATTCCGATTTACCGGAGTTCTTTGATGAAAGTGAATTGAAACTGTTGGATGAACTTGCTATGGATATCTCCTTCGCAATGGAGTATGCAGAAAAAGAGGACAAGCGTAAAATGGCGGAGGAGGAGCTGCTAAAAGCTGAGGAGCTGTTCAGAACGACGCTTGATCATATGATGGAAGGCTGCCAGCTTATTGGATTTGATTTGAAGTATCTTTATATCAATGAAGTCGCAGCATCTCAAGGTCGTTTAATTAGAGAGAAGATGCTCGACCGCACAATGATGGAGTTATATCACGGCATAGAAAAGACTCAAATGTTCGCCAATATATTGAAATGTATGGAAAAGCATGTCCCTTCCCGTATGGAAAATGAGTTTCTCTATCCGGATGGGACGAAGGGATGGTTTGCCCTCAGTTTTGAGCCGGTACCTGAAGGAGTTTTTATCCTTTCCACGGATATAACAGCTCGCAAGCAGGCAGAGCAGAAACTACAAGAGCGTGAAGCCAGATACAAAACCCTTATTGAGAATATTCCACAGAAGATCTTCTTGAAGAGCAAAGATTATAGATGGGTCTCGGTCAACAAGAATTTCGCTCGCGATTTAGGCATCAGCCCTGAAGAAGCTGAAGGGAAAATGGATTTTGATTTATTCCCAAAAGAGCTTGCCGACAAGTATCATAGTGATGATGTGAGGATCATCGAAACCGGGAAAGCTGAGGAATTAGAAGAAAAGTATGTGGAAAACGGGAAAGAATCCTGGGTCAACACAATTAAGACACCGGTCCGGGACGGGAATGGTGAGATAGTCGGTCTGCTCGGCATCTTCTGGGACATTACCGAGCAAAAACTGGCAAAAGAAGAAATACAGAAACTCAACAATGAACTTGAGGATCGGGTAGTTTTCCGAACCGCTCAGCTGGAAGCCGCAAATAAAGAACTTGAATCATTCAGCTATTCAGTTTCGCACGATCTGAGGGCTCCCCTGCGCTCAATTCACAGTTATACAAATATCCTTCTTGAGGAGTATGAAAATATCCTTGATGATGAAGGGAAGAGACTTTGTAGTATAATATCCTCAAGTGCAAAAAAGATGGGTAATCTGATCGATGATCTTCTTAGTTTTTCAAGAATTGGAAGAACCAGCGTTAATCCTTCCTTGCTTAATATGTCAGCAATGGCAGCTTCTGTATTTTCGGAAATAACTACAGATCAGGAGAAAGCCAGGATTAATATAAAGGTAGGGAAGCTGCATCAGGCTCATGGTGATCCAACCCTGATGAGACTTGTATGGATGAATCTTATATCAAATGCAATTAAATATTCATCTAAAGAAATAGTCTCTGAAATAACAATTCACTCCAAAAAAGATGGAGAATTTGTCACATACATTGTTGAAGACAATGGTGTAGGCTTTGATATGCAATATAAATCAAAATTATTCGGAGTCTTCCAGCGATTGCACAGTGAGAGTGAATTCGAGGGGAATGGTGTTGGGCTCGCAATTATTCAAAGAATTATTACCAAACATAATGGAAAGGTATGGGCTGAAGCTGAAGTTGGGAAAGGTGCAATATTTTATTTTAGTCTGCCGGCGGGATTATCCAAAATAGTTGACAATGAAAAGGATCCGTTGCTGATTGATTTCAATTTTCAAAAAAAAAGTAATTATCATAAATAATAATAACGATTATGGAAGATTTTAATGCAGTTGAAATTCTTATCGTGGAAGATAATCCGCAGGATGCTGAACTGACGGTGCGTGCCCTTCGCAAAAATAATCTTGCTAATAATGTATTGATCGCTCACGACGGTGGTGAAGCACTCGATTTTTTCTTTTGCAGGGGAAAATTTAAGGCAAGGAACATTTCGAACCCTCCAAAGGTTGTACTTCTCGATTTGAAGCTGCCAAAAGTAAGCGGTCTGGAGATCCTTAAGATAGTCAAAGCAGATGAAAGATTTTCAGAAATCCCTATAGTTGTTGTCACTTCGTCAAGACAGGAACCTGACATTAAGGAGGCGTACAAATTGGGTGTTAACAGTTATGTAGTAAAACCGGTTGATTTTGATCAGTTTGTAAATGCGATGAGTAATCTTGGACTCTATTGGCTGCTTATTAATGAACCTGCGCACTTATGAATTATTTAATCATGTTTTATTAGAAGTTAAACGAGATTCCTAAATTAACTCATTCTTTATGGATAAAGAATATAATATACTGTTTGTTGAAGATGTAGCCAGAGACGCAGAATTAATGTGGCGTGAACTCCGAAAGCATAATATCAATTTTGTAAAAACTCTGGTTGATAATAGAGATGATTATATCGATTGTATAAATAAGTTCAATCCTCATATTATTATTTCGGATTACTCACTTCCTCAATTTAATGGCATGGGGGCACTTCAACTTCGTAATGAACTGACTCCCCTTACTCCTTTCATTATGGTGACTGGTTCAATTAATGAGGAGGTTGCGGTTGATTGTATGAAAGCCGGTGCTGACGATTACGTCCTTAAGGAAAATCTGGCACGTCTTGGGCCCGCAGTCATTAATTCAATAAATAAGATCAGGCTGATTCGGGAAAAAAAGGATGCTCTGGAAGGACTCAAGAAAAGTGAGCAAAGATTTAAGGAAATCTCTGAAAACTCGGGTAACTGGATCTGGGAAGTCGACACTACCGGTTTATACACTTTTTCAAATTCTTTAGTAAAAGATATTCTGGGATATGAACCCGAGGAGATAGTCAATAAGAAACATTTCTACGACTTTTTCAAACCTGAAGAAAAACAGAATCTGACAAAGACAATTTCCAGGGAAACCGTAAAGAAAAAAAGTTTCAGGAACTTTATCAATTGCAACCTGCATAAAGATGGCCACGAAGTTATTCTGTCAACTAACAGTTTTCCGGTACTAGATAAGTCAGGTATACTAAAAGGTTATTGCGGAGTCGACTCTGATGTATCTGAAAGGATAAGAGCAGAAAATGATCTACGTGAAAGTGAAGAGCGGTACAGATCTATTATTTCGAATATTCCTGGTGGGGTGATAATAATATCTGACCTTAAAAGAAATGTCACTTTTATTGCCGGGGAGGAGTTAAATACTTTAGGAATACCTGATACCTACTTTATTGGGAAACATTTTAGTGAAATTCTGCCATCAGTTACATCTTCGATTACTAAAGAGAATTTTCCTAAATTGATGAAGGGAGAGAAAGTCAGGTATGATGGTCTTTTCAGGGATCAGGTATACAGTATCACCTCTTCTCCATTGAGGAATTCAGAAGGAGTGATAACAAATATCATGACTTTATGTGTAAATATTACCGACCGAATTAAGGTGGAAGAACAACTCAGATTTAGCAATGTAATTCTTAAAACACAGCAAGAGGTATCGATTGACGGCATATTAGTTGTTGACGAAAAGGCAAATATTCTGAACTTTAACCATAGTTTGAATGAAATATTTAATATACCAAAAGAAATTTTGGAATCCGGGCTTGATGCTCCAGTTCTTGAATGGGTCATGGATATGATGTCCGACCCCGAAGAATTTCTCCATAAAGTTGAGTACTTGTATGAAAACAGGAACGAAATATGCCTCGACGAAATCAGTCTGAAAGATGGGAGATCGATAGAACGTTTCACCCGATCAATGTTTGGACAAGATGGAAAATATTATGGCAGAGTATGGTATTTCAGGGATATTACTAACCGGAAAAAAGCTGAGAACGCTTTGAAATCTGCAAAATTAAAAGCAGAGGAGAGTGATAGTTTAAAGACCGCATTTATCCATAATATATCTCATGAAATCAGAACTCCAATGAATGCAATAACAGGGTTTACTGCACTTCTGGGAGAACCTGAAATAGATAAAGAAACAAGTCAGTCCTATATTGACATTATACTTCAAAGTAGCGATCATTTATTAGCCATAATATCTGACATTATGGATATTTCAAATATTGAAGCGAATATTGTCAAAATTGTCAGAATGAATTTCAACTTAAATTCTGTTCTTAAAACTTTGTATGAACAGTTCGCTCCGAAAGCAGGAGAAAAAAATCTGTCACTTGAGTATAAACCTTTTGTTGACTCTGAAGATGTGTTGATTCTGACCGACAAAACCAAACTGATTCAGATCATATCGAACCTTTTAAGCAATGCAATCAAATTTACCCATAATGGATATGTGAAATTCGGGTACAATTTGAAAGATGATTTTATTGAGTTTTATGTTTCAGATACTGGTATCGGCATCTCGGCTGAATATCAGAGCCGTGTATTTGAAAGGTTTTTCCAGGTACAATACTCTGATACACGCCTTTATGAGGGGACCGGTCTGGGCCTGTCTATCTCAAAAGCTTATGTTGAGCTTCTAGGCGGAAAAATGTGGTTCTCTTCAGAACCGGGAAAAGGAACTAATTTCTATTTTAATATTCCGCTTGTGAATTCAGATTCGCAGGAAATTAATGTAATAAAGTCTGAGATTGTTGAAAAACTGGCATTCAAAGATAAAAAGACTATTTTGGTGGCAGAAGACGTCGACAGTAACTTCTTATTGATAAAATATTTTCTGACGGAACCAAATATTAATGTTTTGCGAGCTTTTAATGGTAAAGAAGCTGTTGAAAAATGTCTTTCAGACAAGGATATAGATCTTGTGTTAATGGACATAAAAATGCCTCTTATGGATGGCTACACAGCAGTCAAATTAATACGAGAGACAAATCAGAATATTCCAATTATTGCACAGACCGCCTATTCTGATGATTATGAAGAAGCGCTTAAATGTGGCTGTACAGACTATATTGCAAAGCCATTTGACAAAAAAAACCTGCTTAAAAAAATCAAGGAATTATTATTAAACAAATGAATTTGAACTATATAAAATCTGAAAGCTTTATGACTCCAATTTTGGAGTTTCAACATTTGTCAGGCAGGACCGTTATAACAATGGGAAACTCAGACACTGGAATTAGAAACCCGGAAAATGTTGATAAGAGACGTGAAGAAGTAGGACTTCAACCTTTAGCTGACTATGTAAAAGAATGGCAAATAAAGTGGGATGTGGAACAATATAAAAAAGATTTGGAAAAAATAGAAGCTAGAGAAAAAGCAAAACAAAAATAAAACCCCTGAAAAGAAGCTTCAAAATTAGAGTTCAGGTTTCTCTCTTTATGTTTCGTTGCATAATGTACCTGAATATAAATCAAATGATAAACATGTTGAGATTGTTAAGTTATTAAAACAGTCGGGTGCACTACCTGGTTTATAGAGCTGATTTACACTTTTTAGGTTTAGGTTTATTCCATCCATCTGAATTAATCCTTGGGTGGATGGTTTCTTAGATTATTTTCTTGACATTACTGAGCTCTTCTTAAATTTTAAAGAAATCGTTCCAAAATTGTAAGTAATTACTCCAAAATTGAAATGTATCATATTAAATCTTATCGGAACTTTAAATTTTTGCTATGCGTAACAGATGATAGCAATATAAATATTATAAAAATTAAAAGTTCATAAAGTGTATTGCTTATGTCATACCTTATTTTGTAGACTAGGTAACATTATGTTGACTTCCTCTTAAATGTGTTATAATTTTATTATCCAGGTAAAATCTTAGATTAAAAGAATATGAAAAAAGTAAAAAAAATTCTCTCTGGTTTGCTATTGTGCAGTTTTTGGCCAGTATTCGTGACTGCTCAAGAAACCATTCCAGCAACAGGAGGAAATGCCAGCGGTAGTGTAGGATATGTTAGTTATACTGTCGGTCAGATTCTTTGCAGTACACTTACAGGTACAAATGGCACAGTAGCCCAGGGAGTGCAACAGCCCTATGAAATCTCAGTTGTGACAGCTATAAAAAACACGGAAAAAATCGATCTCGAATGTTTAGTTTACCCAAACCCGACAAATGGATTAATAAAATTGGTCTTTAAATCACATGATTATGAAAACTTAAGATTTTGTCTTTATGATATCAATGGGGTGCTTCTCCAGGATGAAAAAGTTGAAAATATGGAAACAGAAATATCAATGGAAAACCTCTCGTCATCAGTTTATTTTCTGAAGGTTGTTAAAGACAATATTGAAGTTAAAGCATTTAAAATCGTTAAAAGATAAAACCTATGAAAAAATTATTTACTCTTTCGGCGGTTATATTAATAACCTTTAGTGTTTTTGCTCAATCCCCTCAAAAAATGAACTATCAGGCAGTAATTAGAAATAGCAGTAACGCTTTAGTTACTTCAAGTCCTGTAGGAATACGTATAAGCATTCTGCAAGGTTCTCCAACAGGGACAGAAGTTTACAAGGAAATATACAATCCCAATCCACAAACAAATACAAATGGATTGGTAACATTAGAGATTGGAGGAGGAATACCTTTAATAGGGACTTTACAGGAATTGATTGGTCCACAGGTCCATATTTTTTAAAGACCGAAACAGACCCAACTGGTGGAACAAGTTACACTATATCAGGGACAAGCCAGTTGTTAAGTGTACCATATGCATTGTATGCAAAGACTTCTGGAATATCTTCTGATGTAGTAACAATTACCGGCGATCAGACTATTACAGGTATTAAAGCATTCAATAATGATTTATTAATTAATGAACTCACGATTGGCAGAGGGAAAGGTGCTATCACTACTAATTCAGTCATTGGTTATCAAGCATTTTCATTAAACACAACAGGATATGCCAATTCTGCTAATGGGTATCAAGCGCTTTCTTCCAACACTACTGGATATGGTAATACAGCTAATGGTTATCAAGCGCTTAAATCAAATACAACAGCTAATGGTAATACAGCTAATGGTTATCAAGCTCTTTATTTAAATACGACAGGCGGTGGCAATACAGCATTTGGTTTTGGATCACTTAATTCTAACACGACAGGTCAGTATTGCACATCTGTTGGTGAACAGGCAATTTATTCTAATACAACTGGGAATAATTTGACAGCTATAGGAGCAGGTGCTCTTATTGCCAACACAACAGGAAATAATAATACAGCCATCGGTAAGAATACTCTCAGTGCAAACACAACCGGATATTGGAATACAGCTACTGGCATGAATTCGCTTTTATGGAACTCAATAGGGTATGCCAATACTGCTAATGGTAACGACGCACTCACTTCCAACACTACTGGATCAGGTAATACAGCTGTTGGTTATCAGGCTCTAAAGGCAAATTCAATTAATAATCTAAATACCGCTGTAGGTCAATTTGCACTTACGAACAACACAGGATTTGAGAATACTGCATTTGGATCGGATGCTCTATTAGCAAATACATCAGGTACTACCAATACAGCTATTGGAGTTGATGCTGGCAATGCTAATACGACAGGGACTTCAAATACTTTTATTGGCTATCTAGCCACGTCTTTTACTGGTAATCTGACTAATGCTTCTGCAATTGGTGCCGGTGCTCTTGTAACTTCAAGTAATACAATGGTTTTTGGTCAAACAACGACCGTGGGTTGGGGTTTTGGAATTTCGCCAGGCTCTGCTGCAATCAAGGTTGGAAGTTCAACATTGAATGGTAACGGTGCAACACTGACTCTATCAGGAGTCTGGACGAATGCCTCAGATATCTCAAAAAAATATGATATAGAAAATATTAATTATGGATTAAATGAAGTGATGAAATTACATCCTGTGACTTACAAATTGAAGGGGTCAAATAACCAAGATATTGGGTTCATCGCTCAGGAGGTAAAAAAAATTGTCCCTGAAATTATCTATGGAGAAGATGGGCATATGACAATGTCATATGGACAGTTGACATCAGTTCTTGTTAAAGCTATTCAACAACAACAAAAACAAATTGAGGAATTGAAAAAAGAAATAACACTTCTCAAGTCCAAATAAGATTAGTTGCTCTCTTTATGTTGAATGTTGAAAATCTCATGTCTAAGGTATACAACCTAAATCACAACCCTCACTATTGATTGATGCTCGCCTGCTGCAGCCAATTTTAATCGGCATTCGTGGGTTTGCATGAAGCAATATTTAATCAGTAATCAATTGATTTCAGTGGTCTGATTGAACCTGTATTTAATGACTCAGACAAATAAAAAGCATTCAGACAAATACAGGTTTCATGACACAGCAAGGCCAAGCCCTCCGGGTTATTGCATAAGCCTTGCTTTAGCCATGAAATAACCCCACTTTACATGCCGAAAATTGTCTGCTACTCGCTACGGCTCGCGCCAGACTGTATCTGAGCGAGGGTAGTTGTTGATCAGTTATAGGTCAAGAGATAAATGGATTATATCTTGAAATTGAGGTTAAAATAATTATGGTTGGAATTTAAATAATTAATGAAATTTAATCCTTGAAATGATAGAAGATAGAAATAATACCCTGCAGCTTTATCTCAGTGTTCTTAATTACAGGGTGTCTCACTCCTAATGCAATAATCCATGGTCTATCTGGATCAGGTCTGAATTTTATGCCTTCGGTAAGGTCATAGCTATTTCCATCTTTGATAAAATGTCCTATTTGTGATGCGTTTCCAGCTTCCAGCAATGCTTCCCATCTAGAGTTGATATGATAAAGTGCTGTCAACCGCGATGCCAGGCTTGTTTGTATATTTTCATTGGTGTTTTGATTGGATGGTATATTAAAAATGAAATAGGCTGTCCATTCCCATCTCTTCCACATTATTCCATAGTTGAAAAAAGGATTAATATCCCAAATATGATCATTTCCTATTCCTTTGGTTTGATCTCCGGTAGGTAGGCCAAAGCTGATACCATATCCAAGAACAACTTTATGACTTTCAAACGCAAAATTTGCGAACTTAAGGGTCAGATCTATTTCATCAGTTCCGGGGGCTTGTTGTACAATAGCCGCAACTCATGAAGCGTCAGATAAAAATGTCTCATTCTACTTTAAAACACCGGATGATTCAATAAGGAAATGTCTCTGAATTTAGTGAGAATGATATAAACTTGCTAAGCTGGCCAGATAATTAATTTAATAATTAAATTGGATGAAGAAATTTTATTTGTAAGAACGACTTTAGTTTCAGAACTTTGAAATAAGATTCTCTTATTTGAATTGAGCAATCCATTTTAAAACATCTTCAATGACCGAGGCTCTTTCTGCGGATCAGATGTTTATAAGTAAGCTGACTGAAAAAATCCTGGCTAACCTTGGAAATGAAGCCTTTGGTATAAAAGAGCTTGCCCGGGAATCAGGAATGAGCCTTTATAGCTTAAACCGGAGGCTTAATTCAATAAATAAAAAAACAACAAACCAGTTTATTCGTGAAATAAAGTTGCAGAAAGCTCTGGAGATGCTTAAATATGAACCATTCACGGTAAGTGAAGTTGCATTTAAGGTTGGATTCAGCAGCGCTGCTTATTTTAGTTTATGTTTTAGCGAGTTTTTCGGTTATCCGCCGGGGAAAATTAAAAAAGAAAGCTTAGCTGGTACAAACGATAACAATCACAATAATAGCACTTTAAAACAGAAGCAAAGGAATCCAATAAGGCAAGCTTTTTCTTTTATTTTCCTCAGGATCTTGTTAATCTGCACTTTTATAATAATAGCTGCTCTCCTTATATTTTACGTTGAAAACAGGAGACAGTCTAAAGCCATAGCAAAACTTGAGAAATCAGTTGCTGTATTGCCATTCAAAAATGATAGTCCGGATCCCGAAACTACATACTTTGTTAATGGCATCATGGAGAAGGTTCTGAATAACCTGCAGATAATCAGGGAACTCCGGGTCATTTCACGAACTTCAGTTGAGCAGTACAGGAATAGCACTAAATCCATTCCGGAAATCGCCAGGGAACAGGGAGTAAATTATATTGTTGAAGGAAGCGGACAAAAGTCCGGAAATATATTCAGTGTAAGTGTGCAACTGATAAAAGCCTCTAATGAAAATCACCTTTGGGGTAAATCATTTGAAGAGGAAATAAAGGAAACGAGGAACATATTTAACGTACAAAGTGAAATTGCTCAATCAATTGCCTCAGCATTAAAAGCAACAATAACTCCTGAAGAAAAACAACTTATTAATTTAATCCCAACTACCAACCTAACAGCTTATGATTTTTACCAGCGGGGAAGAGAAGTATATTGGGATAATTACTTTAAAGAAAACCGGGAAGCACTTGAAAGATCTGAAGATCTCTTTCGAAAAGCATTGCAATATGATCCTAAATTTGCCCAAGCTTATTCAGGATTAGCTATGGTATACTGGGATAATTACACCTGGGAAAATATTTTCACCAAGGATTATCTTGATTCAATTCTGGTACTTTCAAATATTGCACTTGTCTATGATGACCATCTATCGGAAGCATATCTTGCAAAAGGATTTTATTATGATGCAATTGGGAAAAAGAAACAGGCTATTGAGGAATTTGAAAGGGCAATAAAATATAATCCAAACGACTGGATTATTTATTTGGGTAGTAGTGTGGTTTACTACAACTATGATTTTGTTAAAGCTCTTGAAAATTATCAGAAAGCTATTTCTCTAAAGCCAGGTTCACAATTACCTGCAATCTTAAGACGAATTTGCAATGTATTTAATCAAATTGGATTTCCTGATAAGGCTCAGCAGTATCTCCAAGATGCTCTTAAATTGGATCGAGATACATTGACCACATACCGTAATCTGTCAAGTATTGAATTTAATTCAGGCAATTTCACGAAGGCGAACGAACTTGATAAAAAATATTATTTAAAAGACACAACCGATGCAAGCAATTATTTCGATTTAGGTACCAGTTATATGTTCCTTCGTCAACCAGATAAGACATTATATTATTATGAAAAATATTTACAAAAGGAAGGTAAGGAGATTACTTTATATGACCTGTATGGATTACATCGTATAGCTTGGGCATATCTCCAAAGGGGGGACAAGAAAAAATCTAAGTTCTATTTAAATGAATGTATAGAAAACTGTGAAAAAGTAAAACAACTGGGAAGAGGGAGTCAATTCTATCCATTGCGCTATGATTATAATCTTGCAGCAGCATATGCTTTCAAAGGTGATAAAAAAAAGGCATATGAGAATTTAAATGAATGGGCTAGTATTCGAATATGCCCCTTATGGGGTTTGATATTTTTAAAATATGATCCACTTTTTGACAGTATCAGGAATGAATCTGAGTTTCTAAAGATTGTCAGTGAGATGGAAGCGAAATACAAGGCAGAGCATGAAAGAGTAAAGAAATGGCTTGAAGAGAAGGGGATGTTGTAAGTTTTATTTAACCAGGTAAAAGGGTGTTCGGGTTGCTCTCTTTATGTTGCATGTTGAAAAGAAATAACCCCACTTTACATGCCGAAAATTGTCTGCTACTCGCGACGGCTCGGGTAAGTTAAAATTAAAGAATTAAAAGGAAGGCGACACTTGTTGTGAAAGTCAAATGTCTATAAGAAAATGTGTTAGTCTAATCTTAGAAAGCATAAGTGTCGCCTGGAGAATCTTTATATATTATTAATAACTACACGTTTAATTCTGCATGCCAAATTTATGCTAATTGAATTATATTTCATAATTTTAATAATCAATCCTTAATCTAATTAATAAAAATGCATTTAATGAAATCATTAAAAGGAATCTTGATTCTCTTTCTCTTTCCAATGACTTTATTTTCTCAAAGCATGCATTATTCTATCCCATGCACAGTAAATAAAAAGTTCACCGCATGGATGCCTTCTGGGTTCGTTATGGAAGTTGGTAAACAGATCATAATGAAAGATTTCATACCAGACGCTATCAATGGGAATGGATATGCTATAAGCTGTGAGGGAATTGCTCTTCGTATTAGTAATTTGGATTTTAAAAAGGTTACGTTTGATAAACCAAAAGATTTATCATTACTCTGGCAAATTGTCAGATTTGGATCGGATCTGGATGAGTCCATAAATTCCAAAGGTTATCAATATGATTTGCGTAAAGATCTTGAGGATGAAACCTTTGATATGATCCAGAATATTCAAAAATATTACGGGTTTTTTGAGGATGAATACCTTGAAGATTATGTTCAAAGACTTTTGTGTCAGATACACCCTATCACATTAGAGGATGGGCGCCCTGGAAATTTATCTGTAAAGATTATAAAATCGAGTAGTCCTAATGCCTTTTGCACACCCTCTGGATTACTATTCCTGACCACAGGTCTATTCTCTACGATCAGGTCGGAAGATGAATTAGTCGGAGTTCTTGCGCACGAGGTGGCACATTTTGTATTAGATCATCAAATTGTAAATATTAACAAAGCTATCAGTAGACAGAAAAGAGTTGAATTTTGGACAGGTGTAGCTACTGCAATTGCAGCAACAGTTGATACCTATTTAGCAGCGAAAAATGAATATTATATTCCAGGTAACTTGACATATAGTACAGCAATATTATCATATTCAATTGCAAATTCAATAAATGAAAGAATTGGAACTAATTACAACCAAAGCCAAGAGATTGAAGCAGATAATGCGGCGACGATGGTCCTGGAATATTTACATAGAGAAACAAGAGCTCTTGGTGTTGCATTGTCAAGGATTAAGGAATATTCCACGTTAAATGGGGACTACTTCGCTCTTTCCGAATCAGGAACTCATCCAGGATTAGATGAGAGAATCAATAAGATTGGGAAAATGGATCCTTCTACACTAAATAATCTTAAGTATGATAGGCTAGTCTCATTTTTGAATACTTACAACGCTTCAAGTGAATTTTATTTAAAACATATAGAGACTTCTATTGAACTTGCAAGTAGAAATATCGAGGCAGGTGTTGGTATAGAAGATGATTATTTAATTAAAGCAATGGCAATTAGACAATTAAATGATACGCCAGAGAAGAATCAGGAAGCATTTGAAATGATAGAAAAGGCAAAGCTGTTGAACATTGTTCCTACTAATTACACCTTTAAACAGGAAGGAATAACGCTCCTTAGACTCGGCAGAACTAAAGATGCAATTGAATCATTTAAAACATACCTTAACAATCTTGAAAAGATCACTGAAAAAACTGGAAATCTTGAAAAAGAGATTGAATGGGCAAGAAAAATGATATCGAAAGTCAACCTCTTGTAAATTATTACATCGCGCATTAACAAAATGGCTGTGTAAGACCTGCAATGCTAGAATGTGTAAAACATATTATGCAGAATGATGGATAGTGAAGGGATTTCTGGTTATTATACAACCATAATCCCTCTAATGAGTAATGTATGGGAAGCGGTTTCAGTATAGTTTCAGCAGCACCTAAAACAAAAAAGCGCATTCAGTCATTACATAACTGTTTACGCTTTTTTTCGTGTAGCCCCACCAGGAATCGAACCTGAATCTAAGGTTTAGGAAACCTCCATTCTATCCATTGAACTATGGGGCCATTATTTCAGTCGCAAAAGTATATCTTTTTTTCATCATTCCAAATCATGGGAAATGGCGGACAGCCTCTGTAAACTTAACAGACCCGCTCCTTTATTTTAACTTTTTTTCGAAACAGACACTGTTATCAACTCCGGCATATTGCCCGAAATTTGGAATCGATCTGTACCCATTCTTCACATAAAGACCAATTGCCTCCGGCTGCCTCTTGCCAGTCTCAAGTATACACCTTGTATATAAAAGTTCACCCGCCCACTCCTCAAGTTCTGATAGTATTGCCGTTGCGATCCCCCTCTTCCTGCCTTTTGGCGATACATACATACGTTTGATCTCCATCGTACCTTTCCCATTTTCCTTTATGGCCCCGCAACCCAGAGGAATACCCTCCTCATAAGCCAGAACCACATGCCTGATCATATCGAGCTTATTGAACTGGGAATAGAATGCCGTGTCTTCTCCGTCTCTTTCAGCAAGCTCCTGATCAAGTAATTTCACCAGCAGGATGAAATCGGGATCCTCAGAATTTGTTCTTGTTATTTTTATCATACCTTTTCTTCATTTGTCCTGTAATATTGATCCATTGCTCATTACTCTTCAGTCTGCCCGGGATCAAGCAAATCTGCAGAAAACAGTTCATCCGTAGCATTAATGGGTTTTGGATTACGGCTGACCAGCCTGATGTTCCTGGTATAGTTTTCGTGAAGCTCTTTTGCAACTTCTGTTGAAATGATCCCGTTTGCTCCAAGTATTGTTTGCATTTAAAATCCCTTTAAGTTAATATCAGAATTTATATAAATCTCCGTCGAGATACTTTAGCCCTGAATCAACTATAATTGTTACAATTTTTTTGCCCGGGCCGATTATCCTTGCCCTTTGTATAGCTGCCCATACATTTGCCCCTGATGTGGTCCCGCCGAATATGCCTTCCAGCCTGGCCAGTTTTCTCGCAGTATCATAAGCATCTTTGTCTGACACTGCCATTATTTCATCTGCAAGATCAATCCGGCATATTGAAGGTATAAATCCCGCTCCTATACCCTCCAATTTGTGGGAACCTGAAGTATCACCTCCTGAAAGTGATCTTACATTCAATGGTTCGATAGCTATGCATCTGATGCCCGGTACCATTTCCTTTAATATTTCAGAATTTCCCGAAAAACAGCCGCCGGTCCCGACTCCCATGATAAACTCGTCAATATCTTTCCCGAGAATATTCATTATCTCCCTGGCCATTTCGTGATAAGCGTTCCTGTTGTCAACATTGTTGAACTGGTCGGTCCAGAAAATATCCGGCATTTCGCTTAGCTCTTTTGCTCTCGCAACCAAAGAGTCAATTAGTTTTGCATTTATCAGGTTGTTTTCTGATTTTATTATTTCAAGATCGGCCCCGAAGGCTTTCATAGTCTGAAGCTTTTCTTCTGCAAAGGCGTCAGATGATACAAAAAGTGCCTTATAGCCTTTTTTAGCACATACCATAGCCAGGGAACTTCCTGTGCTTCCCCCGGTGTATTCCAGAACAGTACCTCCCGGCCTGAGTTCTCCTCTTTTTTCTGCACCCTCAATCATCGACAAGGCCATCCGGTCTTTCATACTTCCAGTAGGATTGGACCCTTCATACTTTACAAAAATTTCAGCACAATGAGGTTCTGACAACTTTTCCAGCTTCATCAGAGGCGTGTTTCCAATGGCTTTCATTTAATAGGGTATTAATTACAGCAACACCAGAGTTAAGGATTTGGTTCGAACTCTGTATTGCAATGATAAAATTAGTAAAATGAAGTGTTCTTTCATTATGTGGGGGTGTTGAAAAAGTCAAAATCCATTAACCGCAAAGGTCGCAAAGGTTTTACGCAAAGGACGCAAAGAACTTATTTATAATATCTTGACTTTGCGCACTTTGCGCCTTCTTAGCGTGCTTTGCGGTTAAATTGGGACTTTTTAATAAGCCCTCAAATTATCTTTCATCTAGTGACAATCAATGCGTTTGGTTCAAATTGTTATGTCTTGATAAAACTTCAGAATAAATTCTGATAAATTTACGTTTTATGTACTTTTATATTATAACCGGATCACTGAAATGATGACTGATCCGGAATTGGTTTCAATGTATCCCGATCCGCAGCATTTGATTGCAGAAATAACAAATATTTTTTTCTACGGAATAATGTCTGCTGAAAAAAACAATTAAATGAATAGATTCCTGGTATACTTATTTCTTCTCTTCCTGATATCCCCTCCGTTGTTGTACGGACAGGATAGTACTTTTGTATTCAAGGGACAGATCGATGGTTATGCAGGACTGAACTTTACTTCTCCGGTTCAGACACAGACCGGGGCAAGATTCCTCCCCTCACTATCTATAGGAAAGAATATTAATAGCAATCTGAGATTCGATTCTGAAATATCATTCGACAGCTACCTCGATTATCACTTCACCGGTTCAGATAACGATGCCTCCGACTCAAGGATCAAACCTTACAGACTCTGGTTAAGATTGAGTTCCGAACGATTTGAGATCAGGGCCGGACTACAAAAAATTAATTTTGGATCCGCCGCTACACTGCGTCCGTTAATGTGGTTCGATCATATCGATCCCCGCGATCCGCTTCAGCTTACCGATGGTGTTTATGGTCTGCTTGGCAGATATTATTTTCAGAATAATGCAAATGCCTGGTTATGGGTCCTCTGGGGAAATGACAAAACAAAGGGATGGGAAACGGTCCCGACTGTCAGAAATTATCCTGAGTTCGGAGGCAGGATGCAAATCCCGGTTCCCAAAGGAGAAGCAGCGGTTTCGTACCATCATCGTATAGCTGATTTAGAAGGCCTTTTAAGCCCTGCCAGTATTCATGGCTCTGCAACCTATCCCGAAGATAAGATAGGCCTGGATGGTAAGTGGGACATTGGTCCCGGCGTATGGGCAGAGTATTCCCTTACTCATAGTGCACCTGATTCCGCTTATTTCCCCAGATGGACTAAATTATTTACAGTGGGAATTGATTATACTTTCAGCCTGGGAAACGGGCTGTACCTGTCATCAGAATTTTTCAGATACAGTACGGCAGATGAGATCTTCAATTCCGGCCTGAATCAGACTTTCTCTTCACTTACAGTAAACTATCCATTTGGAATAAATAAGATCGGAAGCATTATCTACTATAACTGGACCGATAAATCCTGGTACAGGTTTATCAATCTTCAGAGGCAAAGTGATAACTGGACTTATTACCTTTTCCTCTTCTGGAATCCTGAGAAATTTACAATTTACAATAACATATCGGGGAATAATATGTTTGCAGGAAAAGGAATACAGGTCATGGCAGTTTATAATTTTTGAAAATGATGCCCCCTCCCGCTTTGAGGGATTCCCCTAAAGGGAGATTAATTCAGAGCTCTACAAGTAAGTTTCACTTGATTGCCGGGATTTAACCCCCCTTTAGGGGGGCAGGGGGGCAAAAATCGAAAAGAATAAAACCTTCTTCATGGAGGAAAGGGTAATAAATATTATAGCTCAAATAGTAACTTAAATAAAGTATACTATAAGTATTAACATAATAATCATGGAAAATTCAACACTCATTACAATTGAAGCCCTCAAAAAGCATTTCCTCACATCGGCAGGCAGGTTCACGGCTCTTAACGGGATTGATCTTAAGATCGGGGAAGCAGAGTTTACCGGAGTTGTAGGGCCAAGTGGCAGCGGGAAAACAACACTTTTAAATATTATAGGTTCTCTTGATTCTCCTTCTGAAGGACGGGCAATTGTACTCGGACAATCGATAAGTGACCTTAATGTAAAACAGGCTGCACTTCTAAGGAGGTCAAAGCTGGGATTTATTTTTCAAACCTATAACCTCCTTCCGGTTTATACCGTATTCGAGAATGTGGAATTCCCGCTGCTGCTTTTAAAGCTTGATGACAGTCAACGCAGGAAAATGGTATTGGACTCACTTGAATGGCTCGGGCTTACTGATAAGATTAAATCCAAACCTTCCCAGCTTTCCGGCGGAGAATGCCAGAGAGTAGCTATTGCCCGTGCGATGGTCAAGAAGCCTGAAATAGTACTCGCAGATGAACCAACGGCAAACCTTGACGCAGCAAATTCCCATAATATCCTTAAATCGATGGTCCGGCTGAACAACGAATTCAGGACCACATTTATATTCGCTACGCATGACGACAAGGTAATCTCTTACCTGAAACGGAAGATCTCACTTGTTGACGGTAAAGTAGTCAAGGATGAAATTTTCAAAAATTAACAGGGGCGAATTATGAAACTATTATTCAGGCTCGCAGCTAAAAATCTCTACGGAGCAGGAAGGAGAACCTGGCTCAATGTAATTGTGCTCTCCTTTTCATTCCTGATAATAATCTGGCATAAAGGATTATTAGCGGGATGGGACAGGCAGTCAAGGAATGATATGGTCAACTGGGAAATCGGTAATGGCGAATACTGGCAATCATCATATGATCCGTATGATCCGTTTTCACTTAACGATGCACACGCAAAGATACCGCAGGCTTTTGACAGCCTGGTATCAACCGGAGCAGTTGCTCCTGTTCTTATAACACAGGGGACCATCTATCCCGGCGGACGGATACAGAGCATCCTGATCAAAGGTATAGGTTCAGATCAGAAAGTCTTAAAGCTGCCCAGTTCAATGTTCAATAACAGCACTGATGAATTACCTGTGCTCATAGGTAGTAAAATGGCTTCAGACAATAGCCTGAAGCCGGGTGATCTCGTCACCATTCGCTGGCGTGACGTCAATGGAACTTTTGATGCTAATGAAATGAAGGTTGCCGGAATCTTCACAACAAACGTCCCAACGGTAGACATAGGACAGGTATGGGTTCCAATCGACCGGTTGCAGAAGATGATGGGTATGCCGGGGGAAGCAACGATCCTGGTATGCGGGAATTTTGATTCGTCGAATCTGAGACCAGCAGGGTGGAAATTAATGACCAGGGAAGAGCTGCTAAAATCGATTACTGATATTATCAAAATGAAATCAATTGGCGGGATAGTTTTATATGTGATACTTATGAGTCTTGCCATGCTGGCTATTTTTGACACCCAGGTTTTGTCAATATTCCGGAGGCAAAAAGAGATCGGAACATATATTGCTCTGGGTATGACCCGGTCGCAGGTAGTAGGGCTGTTCACAATTGAAGGATCACTCAATTCCGTGCTTGCAGCCATACTTGCTGCAATATATGGTATTCCTCTTCTGGCTCTCCAGGCCAGCAAGGGAATGTCGTTTGCCGGCGCCAGTAAAGACTATGGACTGGTATTAGCTGATAAGATCTTCCCGGTATACAGCGTGGGCCTGGTTGTTACAACAATAATTCTGATTATGATAACAACCACGATAGTTAGCTATCTGCCCTCACGGAAGATTGCTAAAATGAAACCAACAGAAGCTTTAAGGGGGAAACTGCAATGATCAGATTTTTATTGAAAGGAATTTTAAGAGATAAGCAACGAAGCTTTCTGCCCGTTTTAGTTGCAACTATCGGTGTTTTTCTGACTGTAACCCTCTACTGCTGGTTGAATGGTTTCCTGATTGACAGCGTTGAATTAAATGCCCGGTTCGCAACCGGTCATGTAAAGATCATGACCGCTCCCTACGCCAGAAATATTGACCAGGTACCCAACGATCTTGCACTTACCGGAGTAGATTCTCTGATTCTGAAGCTTAAAAAAGATTTCCCCGGGATGACATGGGAACAACGGATCCATTTCGGAGGACTGATGGATGCTCCTGATTCAGCAGGAGAAACCCGGTCACAGGGTGCGGTAATAGGTTTCGGGATCGACATGCTATCAGGCGACCGGTCTGAAATTGAAAGGTTTAACCTTGAGAAGTCATTACGCAGGGGCAGACTTCCTGAAAATCATGGTGAAATACTTATGAGTGAGCTATTTTCACAAAAACTGAAAGTAAATCCGGGTGACACTGTAACACTTATTGGTTCTACCATGTATGGAAGTATGGCATTGGCCAACTATAAGATCGCAGGAACTATTGTTTTTGGTACGACCGTAATGGATCAGGGTTCAGTTATTGTCGACCTTCAGGATATTCGAAATGCGCTTGATATGAATGATGCAGCCGGTGAAATAGTTGGGTATTTGCCTGGCAACTATTACGATGATGAGCTTGCTGATCAGGTTGTTTCAAAGTTCAACAGGCTTTTTCCCCCGTCAGATGATAAATATGCTCCTGTAATTGTTACACTCAGGAAGCAGAACAATTTAGGACAGATGATTGATCAGATCAGGAATGTTGGGGGATTTGTCGTATTTGTTTTTGTTCTGTCAATGTCACTTGTTTTCTGGAATGCTGGTCTGCTTGGCGGGTTGAGAAGGTATGTCGAATTTGGTACACGGCTGGCGATTGGAGAAGATTATTCCCACATCTACAAAACTATGATCTACGAATCTGTACTCATTGGTATTATCGGATCAGTGACAGGAACGATGATAGGGCTGCTTTTATCTCTTTATCTGCAGAACCATGGACTCGATGTAGGCTCAATGATGAAAAATGCAACTATCATGATGCCTTCTAATTTCCATGCCAGGATAACCGCACCTGCTTTCATTATAGGATTTATTCCCGGGCTCTTTTCCACTGTTGCCGGTACAGCGCTGTCGGGCATAGGAATTTATAAACGTAAAACCGCACAATTATTTAAAGAATTAGAGGCATGAGAAAATTTGCACTACCATTGATTCTGCTGTGTTTTCCATTAAATGCACAAACACCTTCAGCCAAAGAGATAATCGAAAAGGTCGATAAAAATATGTCGGCTGACACGAGGGTATTTACCTCGAAAATGATAATACACAATCCAAGGAATACCAGGACAATAGAGTCCAAATCGTGGAATATGGGCGAAACCAAATCGTTTACTGAATACCTCTCTCCGGCACGCGAAAAGGGAACCAAAATGCTTAAACTTGAGAATCTGTTATGGATCTTCTCGCCGGAAACTGACAGGATCATCCAGATTTCCGGACATATGCTGAGGCAATCTGTGATGGGTTCGGATCTCTCGTACGAGGATATGATGGAAGATCCGCATCTTTTGAATCATTATACGGGTAAGGTGGACGGAGAAGAAAAGATCGGAGATCGCAATTGCTGGGTCATTACTCTGACAGCAAAATCACCGGACGTTGCTTATCAGACGCAAAAAGTATGGATAGACAAGGACCGCTTCATACCCTTAAAAAAGGAGCTTTTCGCAAAAAGCGGTGTTCTCCTCAAAAGATTGGAATTGTCTGATGTCTCGCAGGTTCAGGGCAGATGGTTTCCACAAAAAATGCTTTTTAAGGATGTGCTTAAAGAGGGTGAGGGGACCGAGTTCCAGTTCATGGAAATAGAATTCAATACAAAAATTCCCGACTATATTTTCTCGAAGGCAAGTTTGAAAAAATAACCCCCCATCCCCCCATATGGGGGGGCTTAAAAAATCAGAATGACGAACATTTGAAATCTGAATTCAGAAATATGATTCAGTTCTAAATTCACAGTTCGTTTGTTCTTCATTCTTAATTCATTGAATTAAAAGTCCCCCAATTGGAGGATTTAGGGGGTATAAACAAAGAGCCAGATATCAGTCCTTTCTCTATTTTACCGAATTGAGCAGGGAATCTGTTATTACGATTATTTTGGATGAAGTTGCATATGCTCCGAAATAACCCAGGGCTCCGTTACTGAGATTATTATTCGGATTAGCGGGTGTCGACCCAAAGAACGGATTAGTAAAAAGAAGGTCTTCCAGAGTCCGGTAGTACCCGTACGTTTGCTTATCAATTGACATTAGTTCAATTCTGTAGGTCGCACCGGCTTGCGCATTTGCCACACGCATATCCGTTTCCTCACCATTTGTGTACTGATCGTCATATAGCCTGTAGCTTTCGGTATTAATCGAATCGTTTTTATAAACCTTCACCCTGTAAAAGTTTTTTTCCGGCGGATCGTTAAAAAAGCAATGAATATCTACATTTGTTTCTTTCCTGTTCTCTCCGAAATCGAATCCCTGGGAGAGGCTTTTAACAAGAGTCAGAGAATCGATATTTACATGACTTAATATGGTTGAAGTACCGCTGTACACCTGGTTATCTGATATCACGGTTAATGTATAAGTTCTTCCGGGAAGTCCCCTCAGGGTTGATGTAAGATAAATCCCCGGTTCAGTCTCATTCAAGCTATCGGTTGTGCCGGTGTTATCGGTTATGGTAACTTGTGCGCCTGAAACAGTTTGCAAAACAGGCTGATTGAAATAGCTTCCTGATTTACTGATAGTAACTTCATAGGGGCCCCGCCTGTCATTTACAACTCCTTCAATTACAATTCGCGGAGCTGCCACGTTCAGATCAACATTGATAACTTTCTGGCACCCTGAGAACACAACTAACCACAACAGTGTAAGAATCATCAGGAATGTATCTCTAAATAATATTTTCATATTTTCTTTCATTTTAGCTCCTAAAACTTAAAATTATAGGTAATAGCGGGAACAAACCGGAAGAGGGATAACTGAACTGCCTGCATTTTTGTAGGATCATTTGGATCACGCTGAAAGTTTATAGCATATGCGTTAGATCGTCCGTAAGCATTATAGATTGAAAAGTTCCAGTTGCTCTCAAATCTTTTAGTTTTTTTCTTCTGCCACGTGAGGCCGACATCCAGCCTGTGGTAGTCGGGCATACGATATCCGTTCCTTTCAGTATAGTATGGCACAATATTCCCATCTACTGAATACCGTCCGCTTGGAAATGTAACTACATTCCCGCTGATAAAGATCCAGGTAGCTGAAAATGTGAGCCTGGGGTTGAGTTCGTACATACCAACAATAGCCAGATTATTCGGTCTGTCTTGTTTGGCAAGGAATACGCTACCCCCATTTATATCGGGGAATTGTCTTTTTGTTCTCGATAAGGTATAACTTATCCAGCCAGTAAGCTTACCATATTTTTTCCTGATCAGAAATTCGGCACCATATCCCCAGCCCTTACCAAATACGAGCTGTGCTTCCACTTTATTATTCAGGATAAGATTGGCTCCGTTACGATAGTCAATCTGATTTTTCATTAATTTATAATAAACTTCAACTGAGGTCTCATACATGTTATTCGAAAAGTTCCTGAAATATCCAAGTGTATACTGATCGGCGATCTCCGGCAAAATATTGACGTTACTCGGTACCCACAGATCGAACGGAGTTGTTGATGTTGTGTTCGATAACAAATGAATATACTGCCTTGTGCGGGCGTAAGAAATCTTAACAGAGCTCGAGTCATTTATGATATAATTCACAAGAAGCCGTGGTTCAAACCCGCCATAGGTATTGAATATTTTTCCTTTGGCATACGTAGCGGAATCAATAACATCAGCAACCTGATCATAGGTATACACCGTGCCCGGACCTATTGAACTGAAAAGTGAATAGCGGATTCCGTAGGTTGCTTTCAGATGTGGTGAAAATGTCTGTTCGTCAGAGATATAGAGTGCATTTTCGAGTGCATATCTGTTATCCATCGACCTTACCCTGAGAAATGCACTGCTATCAACCTTGCTCGGTACAAATGTATGATATATTGAATTGAAGCCGAATTTTATCGTATTGTTTGAATTAAGATAGTAATGAAGGTCTTCTTTCAGGTTCCAGTCGGTGATTTCTGAGATCACCCGCATAGTCAGATTTCCCACTGCCACATTGAACTTGTAACTATATTGATTAAAAATCAAGGAAGTATTTGAAAAGATCTTATCGTTGAATATGTGATTCCATCTTGTCGTTGCCGTAACATTTCCCCAATCGAGGCCGACTGAACCTCCAAGGTTGAAATTATCTCTGCCCAGATAGCATGAAAAATACAGCTTGTCCTTATCTGAAAGCTGATAATTTGCTTTGGCGTTCAAATCGTAAAAATAAAGAGTGGATTTACTTGCCGTGGAATCTGCACCATGACGTGGTAGAAGTCTCAGAAAAAGATCAGCATAAGTTCTTCGTGCAGCAATCATAAATGACCCTTTGTTTTTGACTATGGGTCCTTCAACAGCCAGCCGGGAGGCAATAATACCGATGCCACCTGACACGTGAAATACCTTGTTGTTTCCCTCATTCATTTTTATGTCAACAACAGATGACAGTCTCCCGCCATACTCAGCAGGAAAGCCCCCTTTATATAGTGTAATATCCTTTATGGCATCGGAGTTGAAGGTAGAGAAGAATCCAAGCAGATGGGAGGGATTGTATACAGGCGCTTCGTCAAGCAGGATCAGGTTCTGGTCCACAGCACCACCCCTGACAAAGAATCCGGCATTGCCTTCTCCTGCAGGCGTCACTCCCGGTAATAGCTGAATGGTCTTTAAAATATCTTTTTCGCCGAGGATCACCGGAATATTCTGAATTTCCCTGACGTTAATTTTTGAGATCAACTCATTCTGAACAACATTAATGTTATTCTTCTCACCCATGACAGTGATTTCTTTTAAGGCAATAGACTCTTCATCCATGTCGAAATTCAACTTCACGTTTTCCTTAAGGTCGAGCGGAACGAACCTTGTCTTGTAACCAAGAAACTGAACAATTAAGGTGTATTTTCCCAACGGAAGGGTAAGGGAATAATATCCGTAAGAATTTGAGGTGATCCCTGTCGATGGAATCTCCTGGGGATAGATAATTGCACCGGTCAATGTTTCACCGGTCTTTGCATCTCTGATAAAACCGCTTATGGTTGCTGATTTTGGGGCATCTATCGCCGGATATGCTCTGAAAGAGCTCACCAATAATAATGTCAGCAATATTAACGAGATTCTGGTTGTCATTCAATCTGATACTTTTTAACTGCAAAGCCCGTCCCGGCAGCAAGAGAATAGCAAAGCCCGCAAAGATAAAAACAATTTACCTGTATATTGTTCATCCGGAAATCGCATTTGTTCCATTTGACAAAGGAATAGACTGATTTATTCCTTTATTATTTTCCGGACAAAATTCCCCTCACGGGTGATAAAGTGGATCAGGTAGATACCCTGAGGGTATGAGCTCAAGTCGAGTCTGAAAGTACCGGAATTAATATCAATCATTCGCAGAAGCCTTCCCTGGAAATCAAATAATTCTGCAATTTTTATATTGCCTGAGAAATCTATATTAAGAAAGTCTTTTACAGGAGAAGGATACAACTTCAGCGTAGTGCTATTTTCAGTCTCCCTGACTGATACAATTGTATTTGTCGATGCAATCCAGTTAGTTGCAATACTATTATCCGACAGCGGGTCGGCCAGTTCAAGGTAATACCCGTTCCCATCAGCATTCGGCCAGGGTGGAAGGTTCGAGTAATGTACACTGTCAATTACATTGCCGAAGCCATCTGCCAGTACAAGCTTTTCTCCCTTGCTCGATAAATTCCTTGTAAACTGTCCCGATGCAGGAATACCGTACTTTGCCAGGAAAACCGCAGGATTACTTGCAAGAATTTTTCTCGATCCGGGAAAAATCTGTGAATAAGCAGGAAACTGGTACACAAATCCTGTTCCGCTGAAATAAACCCCGGTCAGGTCTGCGGTCTTGTTCCCGGTATTTTGTATTTCAATGAATTCCTGATCATTGCTTATTGGGAAATCAACTGACGTATTCGGATTGTACATGATCCTTGAAATAACAAGAGACGGTGTTTCAACATTGCTGCAATTTGAGTATGGACCAATTGCTACAGTCATCCAGTAAATTCTTCGTTGCAGCCAGTCTTTCATATTACTTATCTCGGTCGTAAAATCCAAAGCAGAGGCCCATCTCAGATTCTCTCTTACCACTGCCTCGCTGATCTTTACAACAGTTGAATCAATCAGGTTCTCAATAACCTGAAGATTTAATGGCTGGCCAGGCTGTATCAGCTGATTCCATCTTTTTGACAGGTAACATTTGAAATCAGGATTACTGAAAAGGTCCTGCCAGAATTTTGGACCCTCATTATCTCCGTTGGCAAATTGCCATGTATCGGTTTTACTCCTGTCATAACTCCAGATGAACAGGTCATTCCCAAAGGTCAGGTTATTGTCCCAGATTGGTCCGGCCCTAAGTTTTCCATTCCTGTCCTTATGGAAAAAAGTACTAAACTGATAGGCATCCGCGTTTGCAGACAACTCGCTGATAATCATATAATCGACAAATGACGGAATATCGATGACCGATGGATATCCATCAATGAAAGAAGTGTTCCCGATGAAAGCCGTGGCAGCCAGTCTGTTAAACTGAGAATGAATATAATTGTTCTGCTGCACAGTTACCTCTTCGGGTTTGGGTTGGGTATGAATAAATGTAACGTCATTTGAACCCAGGTAACTTGACATGGTCCATGCAACAGGATCCTCTGCGTTTGTTTTATCAGCTTTTGTGATATATCCACCTGTAACAGCATTGGAACTATTGTCGAGAGTCCCTATCTTCATTACATTGACCCTGTCGGACCCCTGTTTAATTTTCTCCTGCAAAACATACAGTCCATTGTAAGAGCCGTTTATCATCACTTCGCAATAAACGGTCATGCTTGCATATTCACCTATCATTCTTGATAAATTAAAGCACAGGTAATCGCGGATAAGGGATGGTTCATATCCTAATCCATTAAGGATCCAGTCGTTCTCTTTTGGCAGGCCAAGTAAGGCAACATTATTATTTGTGGTATTATCGGCATTTAAAGTTGTCAGGCCGAATTGCTTTTTGGGAAGCGTCTGTGAGCTCGAGCCTCTTATTTCTATGCTTATCCGGCCATCATAATTCAGGTATTCAGCTGTATTCTGATCGATGACGTAATTTCTTAGCCCGGCTCCCCTGTAGATTACTTTCATGGTGGCAAAAACCCTGGGTGCATCGGGGATTGCTACACCGCCGTCGGTATTTATTAAAATGATCGGGAGATTGCTATCGGTAAAGCTCTGCGAAAATGAGGATATGAAGCAAGTGTACAAAAAACCGGCAAGAATCAGGAAGCGCTTCATTTTATTGTGATTAACTATTGATACAAAAGTGTCAATTATTTTCGTAATTATGAGTATCGAAAATAATTAATAGTATTTCACAATAAGGCCGGGCAGAATCATTCAGGGCTTGATCACTTTTGTCAGTACGCCGGGAACCTGAAGCAGATCGTAATCATTGCTGTAAATCAGAAATTTATCATTCCATTGCGGATTGAACTTCTCCTTATAATCCCTCTGGCCTTTGTAATTCGAAAAAGAACGGATCTTTTCATAGGCAAATTTCATTGATTTCTCAGTAAAATTATGAGGGTCATTGAGCCCTGACATTGGAGCAAAGCCCAGGTTGACGTATCGTATTCCACAGGACCTGAAATGCTTGAAAAGCTCTACCAGTATATGATCCATGATACCATTAGGTGCATCGGCAGTCTTTCTGAGCAGGTCATATGTTCCTTCATTTTCAACATAGTCAGGAATAATATTCAGGAATGCAATAATCTTTTCCTCACTGTTTTCAATTGTAATAACTGTTTGTTCCTTTATCTCTTTTTCAACGAACATACCCTGTGAGAAAATAATTTCATCACGTTCTGTGAGTCTTAACCACTCATCACTGACTGCTTTTAGCTTCTGGATCAATCCATCACGAAGGGGAGGCGCATTAATATGTGTGGTATATCCCTGCTCCTTAATTTTATTCAGGGCATTTCTGATGGATTTTTTTTCTCCTCCCTCAAGGGAAAATGAATTAAGGTCAACTACACCTTCCTGACCAAGGAAAAGGCTTTTTCTTGATAATTCCGCATACATTGGCAAAGACTCTTTTGGCACCCGGTAATAAATGTCCTTAAGACCATTATCATAAGAATACCTAGAGAAGCTGAGGATGCATTTTTTCATTTCATCACTGTTTTCTGCAACAGGATTCTCCAGTACAACCGCAAAATTTCTGCTTACCCTGTATGAGATATATGCATTAATATCAGAGGGGCAGAAGATAAATTTGTCAGAATAAGTTTTAAAAAAGTCGAGGGCAGAACTGCCATACTGCTTTGTAAGAGATTTTGCTCTCTCTATTTCCTCGCTGGTTGAAGTGACTTTAAATACATAAGGTCTGACCAGTGAGTATACAAGGAACGATAGAGACGCAAATCCGCTTATTTTGATAAGGTAGATAAAATCCCGGGCGAAACTGTCGCGCGGAATCAGATCGCTGCTTCCAACAAGAAAAAAGTTCTGAAGTGTATACCAGAATGACTGGAATATATTGAAATCAATCTGGAAATGTTTTTTATCAAGGAAATAGAATCCAACCACCCCGTATAACATTACAGCTGCCATGCTCAGGACAGCTGTCTGAAGACCTACAGTTCCGAGTCGGGGATTTGTTTTTATATAGTATTGTTTTCGTGTGGCAATGAGCGAGCCGAGGACCAGAAGGGCTATCGTAGCCTCCTCGTAATCAATGCCTTTTGTAAGATTACCGAATACCGATATAATAGTCAGGCCTATTGCAAACCACCAGGCAGTTCGTAATCCTCTTAGCATAAATGCAGCCGTAACCAGAAGAAACAATCCCGCAATAAATACGAAACTGTTTGAGAAGCTTACCACACCGACCAGCAAATAATCCCTGAGAAGCCTTACTCTTTCCGGAAGAGCAGGTGTTAACACAGAAACAATGTTCACAATTCCGAGAACAAATATCAAAATTGCCGGTAAGATCCGCATTATCAGTTTATCAACCTTCAGGATAAAGGTTACGACTCCGGAAAGGAGAGGAAGCCAGAATTCGAAAAACCTGAACAGTAAGGTTATTGCTATTGAATCAGCATTTGTGAATCCGGAATGCACCAGGAAATAAACCATTGAGACCTCAATTGCTCCCAGGCCGCGAAGGAACGGTGAAATTATCAGGAATATAACTACTACGATATAAGCCAGAACAGCAACGGATAATGTCGGTGAAATACCCAGGGCAATCATCGCTATATAAACATGTGCTATTCCAACAAATTCGATCAATATTGAAATTAAAACCGTATAAACAAATTGTTTCCTGTTTATTTTATTGATATTGAGATCCTCAATGAAAAGTTCTGCTCTGGGATAAACTTTTACGACCCAGGAATAAAGCTTCCATTTTCGTATAAGTGAATAATAGACAAAAACGAATAAAAGAAGGATAAGGATAACTCCTCCCAGTGCATACCATTTCCCCATTCCTAAACTGCCACCGGAAACAACAAAGATGAATGCGGGTATTGCAACAATAACAACAGAAAGTATTCCTACGAAGGCATAAATTGAAGAGGCAAAATAAACCTGTGACCTGGTGATTCCTTTTTTTTCAATTTCATTGCTGAAAAATGCCAGAGAAGAAACTGCACCTGCAGGCAGAAAAACACTGATGAAATTGCGTTTCAGAAAAAGTATAATAGCATCCCAGAGCCCGATCCGGGTATCAATTGAAGCAAATGACGTTACATACATCACTCCCTGAACAAAAACATAAAAGAGAACAAGCCCTATACCGGCAATTACCCAGTTTACGTTTGCATCAGAAAGGATATTCCTCACCAGCAGCAGCTCATGTTTCTGATGAAAGGTGAACCATGCGGCAAGTATTATAAAAAGTGCGGTGAATATAAATTGGGTGATGAGCTTTGCATTTTCATTGAGAAAGATGAAGACTTTTTCTTTAAAAAAGTCTCTTACGGATGTAGAAGCAGTGTCTTTTATCATTTACTCAAATAATCCAAAGATACGAAATTTCAGAAAGCCTTATTTACTCTCATTGTCTGCATAATGAGAGGCAGATTGAATTTATAATGATGATCTCCCGGAATCTTTCTGATCGTTACCGAGGTTCCGCTTAATAGTTCGGGTATCTCGGTTTTCTCGCCATCACCAAAGATAATAAGAGTAGGTAACTTCTGCATCTTAATGATCTCATCTACTGTTTTGTAGGTATTTTGTCTGTTGCCCATTCCCAGCATATTCGAGTAATGGATCTCAAAGTCGGTCGTAACGGCAGGTGATAACAAAACTGCCGATTCAAGTTTGGATTTTATCTCATCGGGCAATCTGTTTACAATAAAGGGAACAATTTCGGCACCCAAAGAATAGCCTATCAGAACAAACTTTTCCCTCATCCATTCCTGACCATAATAATTGAGTGCTTTGGCAATATCTGAGGCAGTCTCCTCCGGCGTTCGCCGGTTCCAGAAATATTTTTTCGAATCGAGGCCGACTGTCGGAATTCCCAGGCTTGCAAGATTATCAGCTATTTGCTGTTCAAACCCGTACCAGCCTCCATCTCCTGAAATCAGCAGGGCAACCGGAGCTTTCTTGTCCTGAAATTTTGAATTTGTTATGACTAATGGAAGGTCCTTGACCTGACCAATGTCAATTACCGGAGGTTTATCTTTTTCATATCGTGCCAGCAACCTGTTATATGCATCTTTCCACTGTGGCATAAAATCACTCCATTTGGCAAATCCATGTCCGACTTTTGGCAGAGTGATTAATTCAGCATTTTTAGTTTTGGAAATAAATTCCACTTCTGCTGAATACTTGCAGATTATATCAAGCTTCCCGTTAAGGACTATCCAGGGATTTCCAAGTCTTTCATCGGGTTGAAGAATATACCTCTTGCCCGGTACATCAACTTTTACAGTAAGTCCATTATATTCGCAAAGCATTTTAGGCAGTTCAATGTCGGGGCAGAAGCCAAGTGATATTCCTCCGATAAATGTTCCGGGCCGGGCCTGGGCCAGAATGCCGTAAACAAGGGTTGCACCGCTGGAATAACCCATTATTACAGGTTGCCTGTAATCGGGGAAATCGTACTTTTTCTCTACCTCAGTCGCCAGTTGAACAAAATCCGCTGCAACGTTGTAGCAACTGTCAGTACGTTGTCTGAGTACCTTGAAATATTGAAGAATGTCCACACCAATTACCAGGGAATTCATTTCTGAAAATGTCTGAGAAAATCCAATAACACCCGATTTCCAGCCCCCGTCCCCGGAAATCATTATAATCACGTTCTGGTTGGCTTTTGAATTATTAAAGATATAGACTTTGCCAAATACCGGAACCCTTAAAGAATCACTTGGCATTCCTATGCTTACTATTGTTTGGGTAGCCAGGAACAGGATGGAAAATAAGCTCTTAATATTCATCAGGATAGTTTATTTGTTATCACTTAAATCTCACTTGTCTTTTAAGCCGTTACGCCGTTATGCCATTGCACCTTTACGCCGTTGCGCCGTTGCACCGTATTATACCAGTTTCTTGTATTTAATTCTGGCAGGGGTTGTGTCAGCAACTCTCTTCTTATAGTTTTCCTCATAGTCCGAATAATTACCTTCAAACCAGACAACTTTCGAATTACCTTCAAAAGCCAGCATATGAGTTGTGACCCTGTCGAGGAACCACCTGTCGTGTGAAATAATGACAGCACAACCAGCAAAATTCTCAAGTCCTTCTTCAAGAGCTCTCAGTGTATTAACATCAATATCGTTAGTTGGTTCGTCGAGAAGCAGAACATTTGCCCCGGATTTAAGAGTAAGAGCAAGATGTAGCCTGTTTCTCTCCCCGCCCGAAAGGACCCCGCATTTTTTTTCCTGATCAGCGCCAGTGAAATTAAAACGGGCAACATAAGCTCTTGCATTTACCAGACGGCTTCCCACCATAACATCATTCTGACCCCCCGAGATCACTTCATAAACAGTTTTGGCAGGATCAATTGCTGCATGAGCCTGATCCACATATCCGAGCGTAACCGTATCACCGATATTAAATGTCCCTTTAGAGGCGGCTTCCTGCTTCATAATCATCCTGAAAAGAGTTGTTTTGCCTGCGCCATTCGGACCAATAACGCCCACGATCCCGTTAGGAGGAAGGCTGAATTCGAGGTCCTCGAATAGCACCTTGTCATCAAAAGATTTAGTTACCGACCTGGCTTCAATTACCTTATCCCCTAACCTGGGACCATTCGGGATAAAAATTTCAAGTTTATCTTCTTTCTGTTTTACATCCTGATTAAGGAGGTTTTCATATGCTCCTAATCGTGCTTTTGATTTTGCATGACGTGCTTTGGGAGACATTCTTACCCATTCAAGCTCTCGTTCTAGTATTTTCCTTCGCTTAATATTTCCCTTTTCCTCTGATTCCAGCCTTTTTGCCTTCTGTTCAAGCCATGAAGAATAATTACCCTTCCATGGTATTCCTTCCCCTCGATCCAGTTCGAGTATCCACCCGGCTACATTATCAAGAAAATAACGGTCGTGGGTTATGCAGATCACGGTTCCCTTGTACTGTTTTAGGGTGGTTTCAAGCCACTGCACAGATTCAGCATCGAGATGGTTTGTCGGTTCATCGAGCAGGAGTACATCGGGTTGCTGTAAAAGTAACCGGCATAAGGCAACTCTCCTGCGTTCTCCGCCTGAAAGGACATTCACTGTGGCATTACTGTCAGGACACCGGAGTGCATCCATGGCGCGTTCAAGCTTATGGTCAATGTTCCAGCCGTCGGCATAATCGATCTTCTCCTGAAGCACTGCCTGCCTGTCCATCAGTTGCTGCATTTTTTCGGGATTTTCATAGACTTCCGGCTCACCGAAGCTGTTGTTTATCTTTTCGAACTCCTTTATGATCTCTATTGTTTCCTTCACCCCCTCTTCGACTATCTCTCTCACGCTACGATTCTCGCCAAGCAAAGGATCCTGGGAAAGATGTCCGACAGAATAACCCGGCAGAAATTTGACTTCGCCCTGGTATTCCTTTTCTATACCTGCTATAATCTTCAGAAGAGTTGATTTCCCTGATCCGTTCAATCCGATTATCCCGATTTTGGCCCCCAGGAAAAATGACAGCGAGATGTCTTTTAGAACCTGTCGGTGGGGTGGGAATGTTTTCCCCACCCTGTACATTGAAAAAATGATCTTGTTGTCGTCAGCCATACGAGTGAAGTTAATTATATTACAAAAATAAAAAGAGACGCCCGAATTGGGTGTCTCTATATCAATATATTTTTCAAAATTTTTATTTCACTTCAAACAGCTTGACAGTGTCATCCTGAAGCAAAACCCACAAAGTATACACCCCTTTCAGGGTCCCTATGGGGATATTCAGGCATCCAAGAGCAGACACAACAATTACGATATAACGTGCCCATGGCTTATATGCTAAAAGTCCAATACCGCCAATAAGTCCAAGAGTCGACAGGAATCCGAACAGGATTGGCAGGCTTACAGATAAAAATCCAAGAACCATCTCGGCAGTATCATCACCTCCCACCTGGCTCCTCGCAAAACTCATAACAAAGAATATGGCAACCGCAATTATAAGACCGAGAATTGCGAAACCTATCTGAATTGCTGCAACCACGGTTACATGTTTTTTCATTTTTGAATCTTCCATGACGATAATTTTTTAATCTATTTATAAATATTTCCATTCCTGATCAAATGACTGGCATTTTAGAAGTTTGATGCATAATACCGCAAATTATTTTGAATGTGCAACCATTTTGTTATAAATCCGTTCAAGTAAAAAGAGAGTTTTAGTATATTTGCTATAAAATAATCTGTATGAAAAGGATATTAATGATTGCGGCCGGCTTTGTTTTTTTTGCATTGTCATTTACGTCATGCGAGAAGAATTGTAAAGTCTGCTCGCAAAATACTTATGATTCAGGAGGAAACCTGATAACTACCGGAAGTGATACTCAATACTGTGATGCAGCATTACTTGGAATCGAAGCAACTCCTCCGGTAACTGTTCTGGGCGTCACTACCAAATGGGTTTGCAGATGATCAATACCTGACCCCGATTAAAGTTACATCATCAATCTGGGGGCCGCCGCCACGCCACTCCTCAAATATCTCATTCATACGTTCGCCCTGCTTAAGCATTGATAATCCGTCCATTTGAACAAGTGTTTCCCTGAGTTGCATTGACATGAATTTTTTCTGTTTGGGCCCTCCAAACTGATCAGCATAACCATCCGAAAAAATATAGAAAGCATCCCCCTTCTGAATTTCAATCGTATGCAGAGTAAAAGGTTCCATTCTATAATGTATGGCTACTGGCATTTTATCTGCCCTGTAATGAGTAAGTTCCCCTCCTCTGACCAGGTACAGCGGATTATTTGCTCCGGCGTACCATAAAATATTCTTATCGAAATCAACAACACATACGGCAATATCCATACCATCTTTTATGCTATCCTCATCAGCTACCTGTTTAAGCGACTTTATTATACCCTGCCGAAGATTTTCTATGATCTGATCTGGCATCAGAATATGCTTACTGTTAACTATCTCGTTAAGCAGTGTTACGCCCAGCATACTCATAAATGCTCCCGGTACTCCATGCCCCGTACAGTCAGCCGATATTATTACCTGGGGATTGGATTGTGAGCTTACCCAGTAAAAATCCCCGCTTACTATCGCAAGAGGTTTATACAGAACAAAGTGCTCCAGCTTATCACTGAACAGTTCCAGCGATGGCATCAATGCCGTTTGTATCCTTTTAGCATACATGATGCTATCTTCGATATGCCTTTTCTGGTATCCTATCTGATCTCTTTGGGCTGCAGCAAGATCCCTTTGTTTTTCAATTTCATCCTTCTGCAATGAAATGGTTCTGTTCTTTTCTTCAAGTTTCAGATTTGCTTCCTTCTTTATTGTATATCCTCTGTAAATATAATATCCAAGGAAGCTCACAAGTAAAAGGGCAAGAATAACAAAATAGAGTACGAGTTTCTGTTTTTCAATGGCTTCAAGCTGAACTTTTATCTTGCTGTCCTGTTCTGAAATTCTTTGCTGTTTATCATTTATGGCAGCTTTCTGGATCTCAATCTTCGCCCTTTGCTTTGTCAGTGTATCCATTTGTACCTGAACTTCTTTCAGCTGTGCTGAAATTGTTTGTTTCTGAATAGAGATTTCACCCTGCTGACTGCTTATCTGAATAAACTGTTTTTCAAGAACTTTTTGTTTTTCCCCCAATGTTTTTTCTTTTGTTCCGATCTCATTATCCAGACTGTCAAGCAGCGCTTTCTGATGCAGGATTTCAGCTTTCTGCACATTTATCATTTCTATCTGCTGATGAATTGTATCCCGTTGCATAATGATCTGTTCACTTGCCTTCCCAAATAGGTTTTCCCAGTCTTCTTTGGTCTTGATTGCCTGAGTCAGCATATTGGAGTTGACTTTCATTCCGGCTTTATTGATCATATCCTCATTGACTCCGTATTTGGGCATTTCTCCTTCCACTCCCATAAAATTTATCATCGATTCCCTGAACTCATAACCTTCAGTCAGCAGCAATGTCTGATGCTTCTCAATCATAGCTTTAACTTTGTTCAGATTGAATCCGCTTGCTTTATTAACATATAACAGCTGAGTATAAGTGATTTGACTTTCAGAGTTGAATTTTACAATCTCTACAGGTTTATCCTGGATCCTGGTTCTTGTTTTCCTCAGGTTGCCCATCTCGAAAAATAAAGGCACATCTCTGTCAAGAATTCCGATCCTGAAAACAGATGAATCTGCAAATCCTGGTCCGTAATCTATATATTTAGCTATATCAAATATAAACAGGGCCCTTGTACCGTTATTTAAAACTGTCTGACCAAAAGAATAATTCATCATCAGAAACAATCCCAAAGAAAGGAAGGAAAATCTCAGACAGCGATTTTGTTTTAACATGATACCGAGGATTTATCAATACGAATTTGCATAAATAAATTAAAAATACCAAATATCCCCTTTCATTCTCTTTTGAACAATGTTGATAAAATGTTCATAATTGTATAAATAAGCAGAACGGAGATCCTTTACTTATCGTAATTTTATACAAGATTAATCGGAATCATAAATGACATTGAATATCAGCAACTTAGAGCTAACAGGTAAAAATATAGTTATTGTTGAGGATGATGTGCCTTCTATCAAGTATTATGAAACGCTATTGAAAAACTCTGGTGCTGAAGTAGTTATTTTTCATACAGGTAAGGAGTTCATTGATTATTTAGCTCTGGAAAACAAAACTATTGACCTGGTATTTATGGATTTTCTTGTTCCGTTGATCAACGGGATCGAATGCATTAGATTTCTCAGAAAAGACAGAAAAAGCACACCGGTTATTATGATCACTGCATACTCTTCTGAACAGGCAAAAACGGAAGCTTACATTGCAGGATGCAATGAGTATATTTTAAAACCTGTCTACCCGGAAAAGATCTTTTTCCTTCTCGAAAAATACCTGAAATCGAAAATTTCAGTTCCTGATTCTTACTGACCCTTTCCAGCAGGTTGTAACGTCTTCATATATTCTGCATAGTAGCCCTCAAGCTTCTTACTTATCTCTTCTCCCAATTCAGACTTCCCGTTTGCAGTACAGGCATTTGCTATGCGTGATGTATACTGCATGGCAGTCTGGATCTCAAATTCTGCAGAGTTTATTATAAAAGGTTTTTGCTTAAGGAAATAATCAAGTCTCTTATAATAATAATCGCAGAATGCATTTGTCATACCTACTGCTTTCGCGGTAGCCCCTGCATCAAAATAGGCTTCAATTATATCAGCTGTATAAGGATCGTAAGGGACCTTATCAAGAGGCAGTGCATTCATGCAAAAGTCAAGTGTTTCTATTGCCTTTTCATTTTTGCCTTCAGCAGAAAGTGCTTTAGCAAGCCGTGCATAGTTCAGCCTGGCTTTGATAACAATGAATGTCCGCATATGATTATAATCTATATCCACCTTTTTGTTATTCGCCCCTCCCCATACAAACTTTTTAACCAGATTCTGATATAAAATATCAGTATCGATCCGTCCGTAATCAAGCCAGCTTTTATTTTGTGATTTTATGGGAACCAGCCGGTAAGCCAATCCTTCGAGCTGAAAATATTCCTCAAGACCCAGGGCATCATTATGATACCCTGTAACAAAGTAGACAGGACGTTCCCAGTTATTGTGAGCCAGAATATCAAGAACAATCAGCTGGCTCTTCATTATATAATTGCCTTTGAGTTTGATATCTATAAATGGAACGATCTTATCAGCATCTTCCGGCTTTACAGTTCCTGATGCAAGAACTTTTGCCTTATCCACAGGGATCCTGATTGTCCTCGATGGAATAATATCAAGTATTTCAGTATTTGACACCTGAACTTTTGTGGCTTTGTTGTCACTGTTTACAAAATCGATTATCGTCGAGATATCGACGGGGTCCTTGGTCTTCTCTACAATGAACACCTGATTATTAACTCCGTCATAATACTTTTTTACAGGAAGCGTAACCGGAAGAGGTTTAGACAGGTTTGTCATGCTTTTCATCTGATTGGTATACCAGTCGGTATTCAGAAGCATAAGATTGCACACACGGACATCTGTCCTTTTTCCCTCTACTTCCTGTGCATACCAGAGAGGAAATGTATCGTTATCACCGTTTGTAAAAAGTATTGCATCAGGGGCACAGGAATTCAGATAATCAAAAGCAACATCCCGGGCCAGATATCTTCCTGAACGGTCGTGATCATCCCAGTTTTCAACTCCCATAAGTACAGGCACCGAAATGAAACATAATATTCCAGCAACCGCTGCAGCCAACTTCCCGTTCATGAACCTTGAAAACCCTTCAAACAGTGCAAGTACCCCGAGGCCTATCCAGACCGAGAAAAAGTAAAATGAACCGGCATAAGCATAATCCCGTTCGCGGGGCTGGTTCGGAGATTGGTTCAGATAGAAAACTATAGCTATACCGGTCATGACAAAAAGCAGAAGAATTATTCCCCAGTTTTTATTGTCGCGGTTGAGATGGTAAAACATGCCTGCAAGCCCAAGTATAAAAGGCAACAGGTAATATTTGTTTCTTGACGGGTCGTTTCCCATATCTCCGGGTAAATCAGAAGTTCCTAACCGGGGTTCGTCGAGAAAATTGATCCCCGTTATCCAGTTCCCGGTTATGGCACCTCCGTTTCCCTGGGTATCATTTTGTTTCCCTGAAAAATTCCACATAAAGTACCGGAAATACATATACCCATACTGATAGGAGAACATAAACCGGAGATTCTCCCTGAATGTTGGTTTCCTGATAACTTTCTTCTCTCCTGACTGGTCAGTTATCTGAATCGGCGTGCCTTTTATTCTGCCCCATTGCTGGTAGACCTCTTTATGGTCACTTGCAGGGCTCCACATCCTTGGAAAAAGAGTAACAAATCTGGGATCATATACCTGTTCAAGACTATAACCCGTAATAATATATTTACCATCCTCAAGAACATATCGTGGTTTACCGTCTTTACCGTCAGGAGGAGGAGCATTGAAATAGGGACCTTTAAACAACGGCCGTTCACCATATTGCTCCCTGTTCAGAAAATACAGCAGGTTAAACGGATCTGAAGGATTGTTTTCATTTAATGGTGTATTGGCAGAAGACCTTATAACGATAATGGCATTGGAGGAATAGCCTATCAATATAACCATAATCGCGGTAAGCAGAGTATTCAGAGCGGGTCTGCTCTTTCCTGCCAGGTACCATATGGCACCGGATATCAGGATAAGAGCCAGGATATTTAGAATAGATGAACCGGAGATAACCCAGATACCGGTAAAAAAAAGTGCTGCAATTGCCAGGATACCGTTTTTTAACCTGTCAGCTGATGAAAATGAAGATTTGACAGCAAAAATAAACAGAACTGCAACCAGTATTATATGAAAAATCATCCCGGAATTAGCTGGAAGTCCAAGAGTATTAACAAAAAACAGGTCGAATTTAGAAGAAATAGTAACGATTCCAGGCATGATCCCAAACATCAGCAACGAGAGAAGAATCATCGACAGGGATAACGACATTATAAAACCCTTCCATGAGAATTCAAATTTTTTGAAATAATAGACCAGCACTATTGCCGGGATTGTAAGCAGGTTTAAAAGATGTACTCCGATTGAAAGGCCCATCAGAAGCCCTATGAGGACTAACCACCTGTCGGCATATTTTTCATCTGCTACATCCTCCCATTTAAGAATTGCCCAGAATACCAGCGCTGTAAAAAAGGCAGACGAAGCATATACCTCACCTTCAACAGCTGAAAACCAGAAAGAGTCGGAAAAGGAATACGCCACTGCTCCTACAATACCGGCTGCAATAACTGCAATGATCCTTCCGTTATTATCCTGATTCTCGTTCTTTATAAGAATTTTCTTCGCAAGATGTGTAATCGTCCAGAAAAGGAACAGGATAGTAAATGCACTTGCCAGAGCTGACATGGAATTTACCATAGCTGCAACTTTAGCAGTGTTCCCTCCTGCAAAAAGAGTGAAGAACCTGCCCATTATCATGAAAACAGGGTTCCCCGGAGGATGCCCGACCTCGAGCTTAAATGCAGATGCTATGAATTCACCGCAGTCCCAAAGACTGGCAGTCGGTTCAATGGTCCTCAGGTAGGTAAATGCTGCTACGATAAAGACAGCCCATCCTGAAATATTATTGATCATCCTGTATTTCTTCATTCTTAATATCTATGTGTAGGAGAGTGCGGAATAAATTCAGATGACGAAAGTACTTATTTTTTTCATACCATTATTAACAGTTTACCGCTCACTAATTTTGCTATTTTTGAACATTCATATTTTAGATGAGGAATAGACTAATTCTTTTATATACGATTTTTCTGTTTGCAGCTCAAACAATCACTGCGCAATATTATGACACTGGTCAGGATCCGGCGTCACTTAAATGGCAACAGATTAAAACCCCCAGATTCACTATTATATTTCCTGAGAATTATGGCGCTGGCGGAATTCTTTATGCTAAATCGCTAAATGAATCCTTCTCAAAGCTCTCATCGCTTTTCCATGAAAAAAAGTTTAGGATCCCTGTTATAATACACAATTTTACTATCCAGTCAAATGGCTATGTTGCCTGGGCTCCCAAAAGAATGGAATTATTTCCGACCCCCGAACAGAATACTTTACCGCTTGCTCCGGAGACGCAACTTACGGTTCATGAGCTGACGCATGTGCTGCAGATGGAATCTTTGAATCAGGGCTTTTCCAAAGGGATGTCATATTTATTCGGAGAACAGTTCACGGGCATTGTTGCATCACTTCTTCCTTCATGGTTCCTGGAAGGTGATGCGGTATTTGCAGAATCAGCACTGACACCTTCCGGCAGGGGCCGGACACCATCGTTCCAGAAACAGCTTAAAGCACTGATAGTCGATAAAAAGGAAATCTATAATTACGATAAGATACTTAATGGCTCATTCAAAGATTTTGTCCCCGATTATTATGAATCGGGTTATCAGATGGTTACCTGGGCCCTTGCTAAAAATGACCCTCAGATCTGGAATAGAGTGCTTAAGTTTACCGCTGACCAGCCATTTACACTAAACCCTGTAAATATAAGTCTTACAAGAAACGCCGGGTTACGAAAGAAAACATTATGGATGGAGACCTCCGATTCGCTAAAGAGGATCTGGACAAAAGATATTAATAAAGCAGAGCCTTCGAATTACGAGGTGGATAATCCTGACAAACATGGAAAATATGTCAGTTACTATTCTCCGGTTTCAGCAGGTAATGATACTGTAATTGCCATAAAAACCTCATTATCGGCTCCATCAGCATTTGTATTAATAGATCTGCGGAAAAAAACTGAAAAAAGGATCCATACTCCCGGACAGGTCTATCCTTATTTCGTCTCTTATGGCAAAGGCAAACTGGTGTGGGTTGAAACGGAATCGGACCATAGATGGGCAAACAGAGAATATTCGGTCATTAAGCTCATGGATTTAAAATCAGGCAAGGTCATAAAACTGACACGGAAATCAAGATATCTTGCAGCATCAATATCTCCTGATGGAAGCCGGATTGCTGCAGTGGAAAACAGTGTAAGGAATATTAATGATCTTGTCCTTTTTAATGTCAGCACAGGAGAAAAGATAAGGTCCTATCAGGTTCCTGAAAATGTGTACCTACAGCATCCCCAATGGTCTGAAAACGGCAGGAAAATAACTTTCATATTCCTGTCAGGTGCCGGGGAAGGGGTTATGTCGTTCGATCCTGAAAGTCAGAAATGGGAGACCCTGGTTGAAGCCGGAAGGGATGATCTTCAGTCCTCTTTCCTGAAAAATGATTCCCTCATTTATATAAGCTCCTCATCGGGTACAGACAACATTTATCTGCAGACATCTGACAAGAAAACTACTGAAATCACAAATTCAAGATTCGGGACAATTGATGTCAGTCCTGGTGCAAATAACCTTTTATTCAGTGACTATACGTATCTGGGGAATAATATCTGCTCCACAAAAATGCCAGTCACTCCGGGGGTTAGCAGGAGAAATGTCAGTTCATCCTCATTTCTCATTGACAGATTTAACATTAAGGCACCACCATTCATTGCAGCAGATACAAGTATGGCTTTCACTCCGGTACCGTACAGAAAATGGGAGCATCTTTTGAGATTTCACAGCTGGATGCCATTCTATGCCAATATTTCCGATCTCAGCATAAATCCGACAAGTTTGCGACCAGGAGTAACTATTGTCACCCAGAACACATTAAGCACTCTTATTTCAACTTTAGGTTATGAATATTCATCAGATAAGCGCAACTTAATTCATTCAAAGATTGCATGGAAAGGCTGGTATCCTGTAATCGAATCCCAGCTCGATTACGGGACGTTGCCGGAGATAAGTAAAATGGGAACAGACGTTGCTAATCCCGCTCACATTCAGCCAGGAATAAGCTTCTTAAATACAATTTATCTTCCGCTTCAGTTTTCTTCCGGCAGATTCTCAGAGCTTCTCCAGCCTTCTGTGTCATCAAATTACCTTAACGATTATATTTATATTAAGGAGAGAGGGACTTTTGATTATGGACAGATGATATTAACAACACGTCTTTATTTCACCAACTATGACCGGTCTGCAATCCGTGATATTTATCCAAGATGGGCACAGGTAATTGACTTTACTTATTGCTTCGCGCCATTCGACAGGTTGATCTATGGTTCATCTGTTTCCTTGAAAACGGCTTTTTACTTCCCCGGACTATTTGCCAACAATGGTATCAGAATAAGGCTGGAAACTGAGCTGCAGGATCCTCAGAAGTATCTGTATGAGAACTTTTCATCGCTTCCGCGTGGTTATAGCAATATAATTTCAAAAAAGATTAATTTTCTTTCAGTTGATTATGTTATGCCCCTTGCATACCCCGATTTCAACATCGCAAGTCTCCTGTATATTAAGAGGATACGAACCAGTCTGTTCTGTGACTATGCATTTGGCCCGGGCAATTCAATGTACAGGTACGGTACAAACGGACTTGTTCCGATTTATAAAACACCTCAGATCGAATCTCTTAATTCATTTGGATTTGACTTACTGGCTGACTTTCATCTTTTCAGAATACCGTATATGATATCTGGCGGGATTCAAACGGCGTGGAAAAATATTGGAGAATCGCCTAATGTTCAGATATTGTTCAATATTGATTTGTACGGGATGACTTTCGGACGAAGGAAGTTGTAGATCCTTCACGACCGGAGACTACGAGCTGTCTCTTTTATAAGAAGCCAGGCTTTACGGACATGCACGATTGTGACGTTTGTCTGAGCAGTGACCATTCTTAGCGTATACCTGCCATTCAGAACTGTATGGCTCAGGTATAAGTGCCCGGAATCGTTTAACTGGTGATTCAGTTTTTCATTGAAAGCATTTATCTGATCTTCAGTATATCCGTCAGGTTTATACCTGAAGCAGACAACACAAATTACCACGGGCGCAAGTATTTCAAAATCAACTTCTTTCAAGATCATTTTTGAAAGTTCCGCTGCAAAACCAATATGGCTTCTGACTTTGTCGCGCAGGCCTTCAACCCCGTAGGACCTGATAACGCTCCAAAGCTTTAATGCTCTGAATCTTCTTCCAAGCGGGACTCCCCAATCGCGATAATCATTTACTCTGCCCCTGGTACGTGTTTTCAGATATTCCGGAAGTATCTCAAAGGTTTTTATCAGGGCGCCTGCATCCTTGACAAAATAGGCAGTACAATCAAAGTTTGTAAACATCCATTTATGCGGATTAAAAACAAAACTGTCGATATATTCCTTCCCATCGAGCATCCACTGAAATTCGGGCAGAATCAGAGCAGTTCCGGCCATTGCAGCATCAACATGAAGCCATACAGCATTTTCATGGCAAACCTCTCCTATGGCCCTCAAAGGATCTACTGACGTCGTTCCTGTAGTTCCTAATGTTGCAACCACACAACAGGGTATGTCGCCGTTAGCTTTGTCCTTCAGGATTGCCTCTTTTAGTTTCAGGGGGTCAAGGGAAAAGTCTTCCCTCACTGAAATTTTTACCAGGTTCTTTTTGCCTATGCCACAAATTTTGACAGCTTTCTCAACAGAAGAATGGGTTTGATCGGAACAGTACACTTTTAGTGTACCTGCATTTTCAAGGCCTTCCGTGTTAGATGAGAATTTTGTAATATTTTCTCTTGCTGTAAGTATGGCTGCGAGTGTAGCCGTAGAAGCAGAGTCCTGTATTACGCCTTCAAACTCTTGTGGCAGACCTATTAATCCTCTTAACCAGATCATCATTTTTTCCTCGAGCTCTGCTGCGGCAGGAGAGGTTTCCCAGATCATGCACTGCGCTCCCAGGGTGGAAGTAATCATTTCAGCCAGTATAGATGCAGGGCTGGTGTTTGCCGGGAAATATGCAAAAAAATTCGGATTCTGCCAGTGGGTTATTCCCGGCATTATTATTTCATCGAAGTCTCTCATAAGAGAGTCAAATGATTCAGGATTGAGAGGAGGATCATCAGGGATCCTGGCAAAGATCTCTCCTGGCTCTACTGATGATTTGACGGGCCATTTCTCAACATTTTCCATGTAGCCCGCCATCCATTCAACCAGCTCATGGCCATGTTTTCGAAATTCATCAGGAGTCATTTGAAAAATCTCATTTTACTGAATCTGCCAAAAGAATTATTTTATTTGCTTTGACTTCTATCACTCCCCCGCCTATCTCATAGACTAGCTCGTTGTTTCCCTGATCGACCATTCTGACCAGACCGGTTTCCAGAGTAGAGATAATCGGGGCATGGTCCTTTAATACCTGGAATGAGCCTTTTTTCCCGGGACCCTGACTGATTTAATTTCCCCTTCAAAAATTTTTTTGTCGGGTGTAATAATCTCTATTTTCATTAAAAATTATTAAAAATTTGAAGGCCTTTGATCTTTCAGCTATTTAGACTGAGCAAGAATTTTTTCACCTTTCTCGATTGCATCCTCAATAGTGCCGACGAGCATGAATGCTGATTCAGGATATTGATCGACTTTGCCCTCCATGATCATGTTAAATCCCTTGATCGTGTCTTCAATTGAGACAAAGGCACCTTTTATTCCGGTGAATTGTTCAGCCACATGGAAGGGCTGTGAGAGAAATCTCTGTACCCTGCGTGCCCGGTGAACAACCAGCTTATCTTCCTCCGAAAGCTCATCCATTCCCAGGATTGCTATAATGTCCTGTAATTCATTATATCTCTGAAGTAATTCTTTTACTCTTTGAGCGCAATTATAATGAGCTTCCCCAACGATCTCAGCTGTAAGTATACGTGAGGTTGAGTCAAGCGGATCGACAGCCGGGTAAATACCAAGCTCCGATATTTTCCTGCTTAATACCGTTATAGCGTCGAGGTGGGCAAATGTTGTTGCAGGAGCAGGGTCAGTAAGGTCATCAGCAGGTACATATACGGCCTGAACAGAGGTGATGGACCCATGCTTTGTCGACGTAATCCTTTCCTGCATGATACCCATTTCAGTTGCGAGCGTTGGCTGATAACCAACCGCTGACGGCATTCTTCCGAGGAGGGCAGAAACTTCAGAACCTGCCTGGGTAAAACGGAAGACATTGTCCATAAAGAACAGAATATCCCTTCCGCCGCTCTTCCCATCGCCATCCCTGAAGTGTTCAGCTACTGACAGACCCGAGAGAGCAACTCTTGCCCTGGCACCGGGAGGTTCATTCATCTGTCCGAATACAAGAGCCAGTTTTGATTCCTTAATAGCTTCCTTATCGACTGTTGAAAGGTCCCAGCCGCCTGATTTCATATTCTCCAGAAATTTTTTGCCATATGTAATAACCCCCGCTTCAAGCATATCACGGAGAAGGTCATTGCCTTCTCTTGTTCTTTCACCGACCCCGGCAAACACGGATAGTCCGGAATATGCTTTTGCTATATTATTTATCAGTTCGAGGATAACAACCGTTTTACCTACTCCGGCACCACCGAAGAGGCCAATTTTGCCTCCTTTTGAATAAGGCTCAATAAGGTCAATAACTTTAATTCCGGTGAACAATACCTCCTTTTCTGTAGAAAGATCTTCATATTTCGGAGCTTTCCTGTGTATCGGATATCCGCCTGTCTTATCTAGAAATCCAATGCCATCAATAGCTTCCCCGGTCACATTCATCAGCCTTCCCTTTATCTGTTCTCCTATTGGCATTGTGATTGGTAGTCCGGTAGCTACAACATCCATGCCCCTGCGAAGACCGTCAGTAGAATCCATTGCTATTGTCCTCACAGTTCTTTCACCGATATGCTGCTGACATTCCACAACAAGAAGAGAACCATCATCTCTTTTTATTTCAAGTGCATCATAAATATCAGGCATTTCCAATCCCTGCCTTTCAAAAGTAACATCAACCACTGGTCCGATGATCTGGCTGATTTTCCCGGTATTCTGTGACATATAAATTATTTATTATTAAAGTTTTTTACAGAAGTGACAAATTTAATAAATTTTGTGTTTCTACCTGATTAATCTCTTTATAAATTCAATTTCATTGATTTAGTGAATGTGCCCGATGGCTCTTAATTATCGGCCCTGTAAAAAAAGGGACCAATGATCTTCAGACTAATTTTCTCTGCCTATAAGTGAGCTGGTAATTTTAGCCAGCTCTGATTTCCGATCCATGATACCTGAAATCTTATCGAGAAAGTCGAATGCATTCTTAATATAGTCATTAGCAAGATCTTCCGTAATCTTTTTAATATTAAGCTGATCATATATCTCAATCACCTTTTTAATCTTGGTATCAGGATCAAAATCTTTAAGTGCAATTTGCTCGTGAAGCTGCTTTGCCTGTGTTACCGAAGCCAGTTCCTGCGCCTTCACCAGCAGATAAGTTTTTTTATTGGAAATTATGTCACCTCCCATCATTTTTCCAAAAACCTTAACATCACCATATGTGTCGAGCAGATCATCCTGAATCTGAAATGCCAGGCCAAGATTTCGGCCAAATTCATAAAAAAGTTCCGATTCTTTCTCATCTGCGCCACCAAGTATTGAGCCAATTTTAGCAGATGCCGCTAGGAGAGCCGCAGTTTTCAGCTCGATCATACGTAAATATTCCTCGTGTCCAACTATTGCGGTTTTTTCAAAATCTATGTCGAGCTGCTGGCCGACACATACCTCAACTGCAGCTTTATTAAATACTTTGAAAACTTTCAGCAGATGATGCTGAGGTGTTTGCAAAAAACATTCATTTGCGATGAATGCCATTACATCGCCGGATAAGACTGCCTGGTTAAGGTTCCATTTGCTATGAACCGTGGGCACATTTCTTCTCACGGGAGCATGATCCATGATATCGTCATGTACAAGGGTAAAATTATGAAATACCTCAAGCCCGGTAGCAGGTATTATTGCATCATCGATCTGATCATTATAAAGGTTGCAGGCCATAAGCGCTAAAACCGGCCTTAGTCTCTTTCCTCCTATTGAAAGAATGTACCTGACAGGTTCATTAAGCTTTTCTGCTTCCTCGTTATAAGAAAGATTTAGAATTGCCTTGTTGACTAATTTTTTAAGCTCAGGCTGAGTATACATTGCGGTTTTATTTAAAACCAGGTAATCGGTAGTGTTAACCTCTAAGCGCCTCAGCGCCATTTACAACCTCAAGTATCTGATTGGTAATAGTAGCTTGCCGTGCTTTATTATACTGAAGCGTCAGATCGCGGATCATACCGGTGGCATTGTCAGTTGCCTTATGCATAGCCGTCATTCGTGCGCCATGTTCAGCTACAAAGGAATCAAGAACTGCTTTATAAAATTGTATTTTTAGTGATTTTGGAATCAGCTCCTGAATGATCTCCTCTTTATCCGGCTCATAAATATAATCAGCCGGAGTAGTTTTCAATTTTCCGGAAGGAACAGCTTCTACAGGCAGAAATACCTCATTTGTAAGGTTTTGTACCGCAGCATTTTTAAACTGATTATAAATCAGCTCCACCCTGTCAAATTCAAGTGCTGCAAACCTGCTCATAATATTTTCTGCAACGTTATTAACATTATCAAAGGTAAGATCATTAAACAGGTTATTCTGCTCCTGAAGCATATTTACTTTTAGCTTTCGGAAATAATCAAAACCTTTTTTCCCTATTGCAAGCAGCGTCAGGTTTCCATTTTTGATCTGATCAGCGTATTTTTCAGAAATAACCCGTCGCGTTTCATTTATAACATTGGTATTAAATGCACCGCAGAGGCCTCTGTTGGACGTAATTACTACAATGAGAACCTTTTCAGGTGAAGACACTCTTCCATATTTATTCTCTATCTCCGAATCCTTTAAGCTCTGGGAAAGATCGACCAGAAGCTCATAAAGTTTATTGGCATAGGGTCTCAGACGCACAATCTTATCCTGAGCTTTCCGTAGTTTGGCAGCAGACACCATCTTCATTGCTGATGTGATCTGCCTAGTTGACTTGAACGACGTGATCCTGATCCTTATTGCCTTTAAATTCCCCATCTAAAATTCCTTTTCCTGTTATTGCTGATTATTGCGGCCGATACTTGATTACCAGGTCAGCGGCAACTTTTTCAAGAACCCCGGTTATATCATCATTGAGTATCCCTTCATGAAGGCTGTCAAGAGTATCCCTGTGTTTAAGTTCAAGGAACTCAATAAATTCGCTTTCAAAGCTCTTCACTTTACTTATTGGAACATCTTTCAGCAGACCCATGGTCCCACAATAGATAATTGCTATCTGTTTTTCGATTGGTACGGGTGCAAACTGACCCTGTTTAAGAATTTCAACGTTTTTGGCTCCTTTATTCAGTATTGCCAGAGTTGATGCATCGAGGTCAGAACCAAACTTGGAAAATGCTTCCAGTTCGCGGTACTGAGCCTGATCGACTTTAAGAGTTCCGGCAATCTTTTTCATAGCTTTTATCTGGGCATTTCCTCCTACCCTTGATACAGAAATCCCAACATTAATAGCAGGACGAACACCGGAGTTGAAAAGGCTCGACTCAAGAAATATCTGGCCGTCGGTAATTGATATAACATTTGTCGGAATATATGCTGAAACATCTCCTGCCTGAGTTTCAATGATCGGCAGAGCAGTAAGAGAGCCGCCACCCTTAACCATATGACGTATGGCTTCAGGCAGATCGTTCATCTTCTGTGCAACTTCATCTGATTCAATGATCTTAGCAGCCCGTTCAAGGAGCCTGGAGTGCAGGTAGAAAACATCTCCCGGATAAGCCTCGCGTCCGGGCGGTCGACGCAGCAAAAGTGAAACTTCCCTGTATGACACCGCCTGTTTTGAAAGGTCATCGTAGATTATGAGAGCATCACGGCCTGTATCGCGGAAAAATTCACCGATAGCAGCACCGGCAAAGGGTGCATAAAACTGAGATGCTGCCGGATCAGATGCTGTAGCAAGAACTATGACCGTATATGCCAGGGCCCCATGTTCTTCCAGTGTAGCAGCTATATTTGCAACCGTTGATCCTTTTTGTCCTATTGCAACATATATGCAATAAACCGGTTTCCCCTTTTCAAAGTTGCTTCGCTGATTAATTATAGTATCTATGGCAATAGCTGTTTTCCCGGTTTGCCTGTCACCAATAATAAGTTCCCTTTGACCGCGGCCAATCGGGATCATTGCATCAATTGCCTTTATTCCGGTCTGAAGAGGTTGCTTTACCGGCTGGCGGAAAATAACTCCAGGTGCTTTCCTTTCGAAGGGAAGGCTAAATAATTCACCTTTTATCGGACCTTTACCGTCAATAGGCTGTCCGGTTGGAGTTATTACTCTCCCCAACAATCCTTCGCCTACTCCGATTGAAGCAATACGCCCTGTCCTTTTAACGATGTCACCCTCATTTATCTCTTCCGTGGGTCCGAGTAATACTGCACCGATATTATCTTCCTCGAGATTGAGAACAATAGCTTCAATCCCATTCTCAAATTCAATCAGCTCGTTCGACTGAGCATTTGAGAGGCCGTAAATTCGGGCAATCCCGTCGCCAACCTGAAGCACAGTCCCAACTTCTTCCAGTTCAACTCCGGTTTGTATTCCTTCAAGCTGCTGCCTGAGAATTTTTGAAACTTCTGCCGGTTTAATATTTGCCATCTTATATTTTCTTAAAAATCTTTAATTGTTTCTATTTCTTTAATTCTGTACCTATGATACTGCCCTTAAGTTCTTTCTTGATCTTACGCAGCTTATTCTTTATGCTGGCATCAATGTAATTGTCATCGATCTGCAGTATAAAACCACCTATTATCTCCGGATTGATGTTCTCTTTAAGTTCAACCCTGGTTTTAAATACCTCTGAAATAAGTTCAATAACCTGCTTTTTGACATTTTCATCGACTCTGACTGCAGTAGTAAGTATTGTCTCTGTTGTTCCCTTGGATTTCTTTGCCTCGTGGATAAATACCCTGGCAATAGCAGGAATATAGCTTTCTCTCCCATTTTTAACAATCAGATCGATAAGTGAGAGAGTAATATCTTCCACATTATTATCCAATATTTTGTGAAATATGGCTTCTTTCTTTGAGGGAGGAATGATCGGGCTGGCAAGAAACTCTTTTATTTCAGGTAATTTACAGATCTCTGAAATAAAGATCATGTCCTGATTGACTTTATCAAGTATCTTTTTTTCGAGAGCAGACTGAAATATTGCTCTTGAGTATCTGACAGATATTTTGCTATCGTTCATTACAGAGTCCGGGTCCTAATTCTTCTTGAAATCTATCTCGTTAAGGTAACTATCGATCAGTTTTGCCTGTTCGCCGGATTGCTTAAGCTTTGCACCGAGCAGTTTAGAAGCAATATCAACTGAAAGGGTTGCTACCTGTTCACGAATCTCAGACATTGCGATCAGTTTTTCGTTTTCAATGCCCGTTCTTGCTTTTTCAATCAGCTTTTCTGCTTCCTCAGAAGCTTTTCCTTTTGCTTCAGAAATAAGCCTGTCGCGCACCTCCCTTGCTTCTTTCAGGATATTTTCGCGTTCTTCTCTTGCCTTCCGGAGGATCGCCTCATTATCGCTCTGAATTTTTAACATGTCCTCCCTGGCTTTTGCTGCGGATTCAAGAGAACCTTTTATGACCTCATCGCGTGCTTTCACTGCGGTAAGTATCGGTTTCCATGCAAATTTTGTCAGGATCAGGAAAAACAATAAAAAAATGAGTGCTGACCAGAATAGTGTCCCTACTGCAGGGGTTGTCAGACTGTTTGCTAATAATATCATATGATTCTATTTTACATTTCCGGTAAAATGAAGCTTTGCAACCAACCGTTGCAGGCTTCAAAATTTCTAAATTACTACAGAAGAGCTACTACTACTGCGAACAAAGCAACTCCCTCTATAAGGGCAGCTGAAATGATCATAGCAAGCTGTATCTTTGAATAAGCTTCAGGCTGCCTGGCAATTGCATCCATTGCCGATCCGCCTATTCTACCAATACCAAGTCCTGCTCCGATTACTGCCAGACCTGCTCCTACTGCTGCTAATGTACCTGTCATAATTTTAATATTTAGTTAAACAAAAATCTAATGCTCTTCCTGAACTGCCAGACTGATGAACAATGCTGACAACAGGGTGAAAATATATGCCTGAAGGAATGCTACCAGAAGCTCCATGAAATCCATAAAAATCACGAAAAATATTGAAACAGGGGCCAGTGCCAGTGAATCGAATATAAAGATCAGACAAATCAGGCTTAAAATAACAATATGTCCGGCGAGCATATTTGCGAACAACCGGATCATTAATGCAAAAGGTTTTGAAATCAGTCCGATGAGTTCAACCGGGATCATTATCGGCAGTAGCCAGAACGGAACTCCGGGTGTGGCAAAAACATGCTTCCAATGTGACTTATTTCCGCTTAACTGGGTAATAACAAAAGTACAGGAAGCTAATAAAAAGGTTACTGCAATGTTTCCTGTAACATTGGCTCCGAATGGCGGTGGAAAGGGAATAAGGCCCATCAGGTTATTTATCAGTATAAAAAAGAATGCCGTAAGAAGGTATGGCATGTACTTTTCATATTTATGGCCAATGTTGGGTATCGCAATATCATCGCGGACAAAAAGTATTACCGGTTCAAGAAAACTCTGAATTCCTTTTGGATGACTTATCCCTGTTTTCTTATAAGAGCGTGCCAATGTCAGGAATATCACCAGGCCGATTATTGCAGCAGACATTAAACCAAAAACTGTTTTTGTGATTGACAGATCGAGAGGCAAGTTCTTTTCATCTGCAATACCTGCTTCATTCACAGTAACAATCTTACCTTTCAGGTCTCCTTCTTCTTCAACTTTGAAGCCATTATAAACATGTCCGTCAGTAATTTGCCTTGAAGAGAAAACATTCAGTCCTTTTTCTTTGGAATACAAAATAACAGGCAGGTATATTGCAACATTCTCTCCATTTTTCTTTGTATAAATGTGCCATTCATGAGAATCAGCGATATGCTCAAGTATATAGGTATTAGCTTTGAATTTTTCTTTACCGCCTGCTTTTTCCGGAACATCCTGAGCAGGCACTGAAAGAGTTGTTCCGGCAAGCAGAAGAAAAAGCAAAAAACTAAATAAATTTCTCTTTTTCAAATCAGTCTTAGATTTATAAAGCTTTGTTTCTCAGAGTTTTCACTACAACCCGTATAGTAAACAAAGTGAGCGTTAAATATATAACAAAAAAGATTATAATAGACGTCATGGAGGTTTTTTTAGCAACAATAAACCATAGTAGTGCAGTCACTAATTCAAGCAGGAATTTCAGGCTTATTGCCACCAGGGTATGGAAGGTCTGGCTGTCTGCCTGTTTGGTCTGCCCTCTGAAGAAAACGAGAAATGTTATAAAGGCAATTAGCGTAAATGAAGTTGACAAAACTGCAATTTCCTGAAAACTGACATCAAGTTTGATTATTGCTTCAATTACATATGCTGTTAACATTAACAGTATATTTAATAAAGCCAGTAATAAAATGTATTTATGAATTTGTTTCAAGTACGGAGATCACTTAATAAAATCTTTAACAGCAACGTATATAGCTGCAAAAACACCAAACAGGGAAAGTACTATTGTAAACACCGGAGTATGCCAGCCTGTCAGTTTATCAAGTTTTTGACCACCCCAGACTGTTATCAGTATAATGCCCAGCATCTGGAATGCCAAACCCGTATACCTGGCAAAACCTCTAAGGTCCTTATTTTGAGGTTTTATCGGGCTCTTTTTCTTTGATGGCTCCAGTTCCTCCATTATTATCAGTATCACTCATTTTGCAGTTTCCTGTGAATACTGCTCCTGGTTCAATTGAAAGTTTAGATGTAGCTATATCTCCGTGAATTTTACATGAGGATTTGAGGTTCAGCAATTGCCCGACATTAATTTTGCCTTCTATAAATCCGGCCACCTCAGAATTCTTGCAGAAAATTTCTCCTTTAACTTTGCCGGTTGTCCCAACGACAACTTTTCCCTTGGTGTCGAGATTTCCTGTAAGTGATCCATCGATACGGATATCACCGCTTGATTTAATATCACCCGTAATGTCTGTTCCGTTACTAATAAGGTTTATTGTGGTGTTATCTGTCTCGTTGAATTTTGCCATAGTATTTAAAATTTAAGAGATACAACATAATAACTCACAAATATAAAAACTATTGCAGATAATAATAAAATTAGGGCTGACAATTAAACAAGTCGTGTCGAAAAAGTCAAAATCCATTAACCGCAAAGATCGCAATCCCGAGTACTCGGGACTACGCTAAGGACGCAAAGAACTGATTTATAATATCTTGACTTTGCGTACTTTGCGTCTCCTTAGCGTGCTTTGCGGTTAAATTGGGACTTTTTCAAAAGCTCAGGGGGGGTGAGTACATGGAGTCTCTATTCCGGGTCGTATGCCCACTTAAGGTAAATTGATCCCCATGTAAAACCTCCTCCAAAGGCTGCAAGGATCAGAATATCTCCCTTTTTGAGTTTTTGTTCATATTCCCAGATGCATAATGGAATGGTAGCATTAGTGGTATTTCCATAATTCTCGATGTTTATCATTACCTTCTCGGGGGGAAGTCCCATTCTTCTTCCTGTAGCATCGATTATCCGGAGATTGGCCTGATGAGGAACCAGCCATGATATGTCTTCAGATTTAAGATTATTCCTCTCCATAATCTCTACTGCCACATCAGCCATATTTAAAACGGCAAATTTAAAAACGCTCTGACCTTCCTGATAAATATAATGCTCTTTTGCATCAACTGTTTCATGTGAGGCAGGTTTAACCGACCCTCCTGCTTTCAGATGCAGGTATTTCCGTCCTGAACCATCTGTATGAAAAATATAGTCCATAATGCCGTAATCTTCAGTAGTGGGCTCAAGCAAAACGGCTCCTGCTGCATCTCCAAAAAGAGGACATGTTGTACGGTCGGTGTAATCGGTAATTGACGACATTTTATCGGCTCCGACAATTATTACTTTTTTATATCTGCCGCTTTCAACATATGCAGCTCCTGTCTGTAAAGCAAACAGAAATCCGGAACATGCGGCATTAAGGTCAAAGCTGAAAGCATTTTTAATACCGCATTTATCAGATATGATATTTGCAGTGGCAGGGAAGAGCATGTCTGGAGTGGCAGAAGCACATATCAGCAGGTCAATCTCTTCAGGAGCAGTCTTAGTTTTCGCCAATAAGCCCATTACAGCAGGTTCACCCAGGTCTGAACTTCCGAGTCCCTCACCCTTAAGTATTCGTCTCTCTTTTATTCCGACCCGTTGCATAATCCACTCATCGGAAGTATCAACCATTTTGGAGAGTTCCTGATTTGTCAACCTGTATTCCGGAACCCAGGCATTAATTCCAGTAATGGCTGCCCGTATTTTCTTCATAATTATATTGCTTCTTTAATCTTTTGTGCAAGATTGGCGTGTACAACATTCCTGGTCTGAAGGACCATATTCATTATAGCCTTTCTTTTTGAAATTCCATGCCCAATTACAACATTGGCATTAATACCGACAATAGGAGTTCCGCCAAAATTCTCCCAGTCAAGACTATCAAAATAGGCATCCTTAAGATTCTTGATTTTATATATATGATGAAATGCTTCTCCCATCTTAAGAATTATATTTCCAACAAAACCATCGCATACTACAACATCTGTCATGGTTTCACGAAAGAGCGCATTTCCTTCAATATTTCCTGCGAAATTTATTTCGGGATGTTCCTTCATTAATTCGAATGCAGCTTTCACGGTAGGAGTACCCTTCGTTTCTTCTTCACCTATATTGAGAAGACCAACAGTAGGGTTCTCTTTCCCCAGTACATACTTTGCATATATACTTCCGAGTAATCCATATTGTAAAAGGACATCTGATTTACAGTCAGGGTTTAATCCAACATCAAGTAAAACAAAATTACGATTATCAATACAAGGCAGGACCGTAGCCAGTGCGGGTCTTAATACTCCAGGTATCACATTTACCGTATAGCTTGCTCCTACCAGCATTGCACCTGTGTTACCTGCACTGCAAAAGCCGTCAAGCTCTGCATTCTTGAGCATGCCATATCCAACGGCGATACTTGAGTCCTTTTTCTGTGAAAATGCCTTTGCAGGATGATCGGCCATTTCTATAACCTGCGAAGTGTGTACTATTTCAAACCTGGAAGGCTTTATATGCTCATCACCAAGTTTCTTTATAATGGAAGGCTCATCTCCTATAAGGACAAGCTTCTCATTAATTGATAAATGCTCCAGGGAATCAATAGCGCCCTCAATGATTGACTCAGGTGCAAAATCACCACCCATGACATCAAGGCCAATTCTCATATTATACTTTTTAAGTTAAGCTAGGTCAAGCTGTCGCTTTCTTCGCGATAGCCAGCTTGCCTCTGTAAAAGCCACACTCAGGACATACCCTGTGATATAGAACTGAAGATCCGCAATTTGAACAGCTCGCCACCGTCGGTGGAGTCGCCTTATAATGAGTTCTGCGCTTATCTCTTCTGGTCTTCGAATGTTTGTGTTTAGGATGTGCCATTTTAAATTAATTTAATTGTCGTTCATTAGTTTTTTTAATTCGTCCCATCGCGGGTCTGTCTCCTTTTCCTCTTCTATTAACAGCTCTTCCAGTTTTTTTAACATTACCGGATTGCATTTGCTCTTACCATTTTTATCAACAGGATGCACTCTTTTAATCGGCAGAGCAAGCATAATAAACTCATATAACTGCTGCTGCAGATCCAACTGATTTTCATCTGCGGCAAGTGAAAGTATATCCGGATCGAGATCTTCTATACTTTTCCCAAATTTAACAAGTAACCTGTTCTCACTGCTTATGGGCTGGGAAAAAATCTCCAGACATCTGTCACAGCTAACCCTGACGCTCCCGGAAACCCTGATAATCATATCTGCGTGAGAAGTTCTCTTGTCCATCTCAATATTCGCAATCAGGCTTCCTTCCTTAACTTCCGATTCTTCAAACTGTTCAAAAAACTCTTTATCAATCTCAAAATCAATTGTGTGGTGCCCTTCTTTCAATCCACCCAACTGTATGGTATATGTTGAGGACATCTCTTTAAATTTTGGTTTGCAAAAATATGAATCCTTCTTCAATTAAAAAAATTATCAACAAAAAAGTAACATTTATTGTCGTAAAAGGCCAGATACCGACAGAAAAACGCTGTTTGCCGAATTTATCTTAGCTGCTGAAGGTTGAAGAATTACATTTGTATATAGATAAAATAATAAAACTATGAGACACGGAGATTATTATAGACACAGAGATCATTTTCACCTCAGTGGCAGGGAACATCATCCAAGAGTCAGCATCGGACTATTTTTTATTGTACTTGGAGCAGCGCTTCTTATTGCGACAAACGATTTGCTCGGGCTGGGTGGTGTCAGCAGCTATTTTACCTGGCAAACGGCAATGATTTTCGTTGGCATTTTGATGATTCTTAACCTCCATTTCACAGGAGGTTTGTTACTTATAGCGGGGGGTGTATGGTTTCTCAAGGACCATATATTCATAATAACCCCTGAACTCTTCAGAACTTTCTATTGGCCTGCCGTAATAGTAATATTAGGTCTGTCATTTATTTTATCATCACTTTTCAATAGAAAGCCTAAGATTAATAATTAAAAATCAAATACATTTACGATTATGGAAACTAATGAAACCTTCAGAGATGAGCGTCGCCAGGCCAGGGATGAACGTCATCAGTTAAGAAATGAGCACCATCATCTTACAAACAACCGTGCTATTATCGGTGTGGTACTTGTACTGGTCGGCCTGTTCCTTGTAATGAGAAATACAGGGATATTTCCTGATTTTATTGATCACGTTATTTTCAGCTGGCCGATGCTTCTCGTGGCTATAGGACTGGTCATGACCCTTGGGGCTTCTGAAAAAACATCGGGGGTGATCGTTATGGCAGTAGGAGGATTTTTCCTGATCCCAATGATATTCAGGGAAACCTTTCATGCTTATAATATGTTCTGGCCCTCAATTTTCATAATAATTGGCGTTATCTTCATTTCATCAAAACGTCGCGGATGGAATTCTGTTGCTTCAGCAGGCATAGTAGGTGATGACTACATCGATTACGTTAATGTATTCAGCGGAGGTGAGCGTCAGATTGTATCGGAAAATTTTAAAGGTGGTAAAATATCTGCTGTTTTCGGAGGTATGGAGCTTGACCTCACCAAAGCAAAACTCGCTCCCGGAAGGAATGAACTCGAAATTGCATGTGTATTCGGAGGTGCGACGTTTATTGTGCCTGATGACTGGAATATTTCTATCGAAGTGACTCCGGTTCTGGGTGGATTCAGTGATTCACGGAAATTAATTCCCGGAAGAATCATTGATACGACAAGACAGCTTGTGATAAAAGGTGCCGTAGTATTCGGCGGCGGAGAAATAAAAAGCTATTAATCAAACAAGGGACGATGCATCCGATACTCGTAAACAGAGTCCGATTTATGGTATGGTGGCTGGTTTGGCTTTTCCTTGGGCTGGGCCAGTCGCTGTTATTTTATTTTGCGTATGGCAGCTTCATCAGCATTAGTATTATCGATAGTCTGGTCTCTTTGCTGATCTACTCCGGCATAGCACTGGCATTATGGTATCCTTTCAGGTTCTTTAACTCAGGACAGCCACGCGTAACGGCTCTTATTTCAAATCTTATTACAACCGGCGCTCTTACTGTAACTATCTGGGTACTGCTGACAAAGTTCATTATGACCATTGTTCTTCAGGAACAAACTGATTACCTGGCATATTGGGATAAAACCCTTGCATACAGGGTCGGAACTGGTGTATTCATCTACGGCCTCATCATTCTGACTTATTATCTTTTCGTGAGCCTGAGCAACCTCTCTGAAAAAAAAGCAAAGGAGGCAAAACTTGAAAGTCTGGTAAGGGAGACTGAACTAAAAATGCTCAGGTCACAAATAAACCCTCATTTTCTATTTAACAGCCTGAACTCGATCAGTTCACTGACAATTACCGATCCTGAGAAAGCAAGAGATATGGTTGTCAAACTATCAGAGTTTATGAGATATGCTCTGTCAAGAAAAGACGAACAGCCGGTTACACTTCAAAATGAACTCGAGAACCTGCGATTATACCTCGACATTGAAAAGGTAAGATTCGGTGAAAAGCTCACAACTGATGAGACTATCGAACCCGATTGTCTTGAATTTAAAATCCCGGTAATGCTTTTGCAGCCACTTTACGAAAATGCTGTTAAACACGGTGTATATGAAAGTACTGAGAGCGTCAGGATCAGAACTCAGGCAAAGATAACAGAAGGTTATATGCAAATAAGTATAAGCAATAATTACGATCCTGCTCCATCATTAAAAAGAGGAACCGGAACTGGTCTGTTAAATGTTACCAGAAGGCTTGAATTGTTCTATGGCAATAAAGCATCGATCAAAACATTGAAAGAAAATGGAATCTATACTGTAAACCTCTACATCCCGGCAGATTATTTGTAAATGTCATTTGAGAATTTATATTTAATTTAGTAGCGAAAAAAGTATAGTTCCAAAGCAGGTCAGCGAAACACAAAACATGGAAAAGATCAGGATTGTGATTATTGACGATGAAGCCCCGGCAAGGGAAATCATTAAGCATTACTTAAATGAAGTTGAATCCACAGAAGTCATTGCCGAATGTGCTGATGGTTTTACGGGCCTGAAAACCATTTCAACGATGAAGCCCGACCTGGTTTTTCTCGACATCCAGATGCCAAGACTTACCGGCATTGAACTGGTCGAAGTTCTTAACGAGAAGCCTGAGATCATTTTTACAACTGCTTATGATCAGTTTGCCATAAAAGCCTTTGAACTGAATGCCGTCGACTATCTTATGAAGCCTTATCCAAAAAGGCGATTCCTCGATGCAGTTAAAAAGGCAATTGACAAGATCCGGTCAGGGACCGCTAATAGTGAACCGGCAAGTCAGCTTCTTGCAATAAAGCCGGAATCTTCCTCCCCTGTCAACAGAATTGTGGTCCGAAAAGGAAATGCGATCAACCTTATACCTGTTGAACAGATCAGGTACGTAGAGGCACAGGATGATTATGTCATGATTTACCATGCTGCCGGAAAAGCCCTCAAACAGCAAACAATGAAGTCGTGTGAAGATAGTCTTCCAAAAACTGATTTTGTAAGAATTCACCGGTCATATATCGTGAAAGTTGAAGAGATAAAGCGCATTGAACCTTATGGCAAGGATAATCATGTGGCAATACTTCAGTCGGGCGATAAGCTGCCTGTCAGCCGTGCAGGCTATAAGCATCTGAAGGAGGAATTGAATTTCTAAAAAGGAAACATTTGTATTCTCCGTGGCCCTCTGTGTCTTGTGGTTCTCTGTGTAACTGGAAGAATAAGAACTGTCACAGAGATGCACAGAGAAGCACAGAGGTCCACAGAGAAAACTTAACGAATTTACAATCCCATAATGTTGGGAGTGTGACTTACCTCTTTAGCCGGTTTTCTTTTTCCCACCTTGTGAATATTGATGATAAAGGGCGGTAATGCCGGAACCTGAAGAGAGGTACCGGATCATACCCATGAGTTCCTCCGGGCCGGCATCTCAGAATACGTGCCATGCCAAGGAACAGCCCGGTGAAGGGCCCGTGAATCTTAAGGGCATCAAGCATAAACTGTGAGCAGGTAGGAGTGTGCCTGCATGATGGTCGTATAAAGGGAGAAATTGAGTACCTGTAGAATAATACCGGAAGAGAAAGAAGAAAAGATAATATAGCATTGATGGCTTTGATCATAATACAAAGATAATAACTGGCGTAGTAGTTGCAAGGTATAAAAGGCATGAGAGGGAGAAGGGGTGAAGGGGTGAATGCGGAGAAACACAAATTGAGCCATTTTTTCTGACAAAATGACAATATATTATTGCCAGACCGGCTTTGGCAAAAGTTTTGCAGTGGTTAATAAATTTAAAATTTCAGGAGGGAAATGAAGTTATGAATATCTGGATAATTTTTATAGGATTTATGATCCTGAGCTGGATCGTGAGTATGACGCTTAAATCAAAGTTCACCAAATACTCAAAAATACCTCTCGACAATGGAATGTCGGGTCGCGAAGTAGCTGAAAAAATGTTACGCGACAATGGTATAACAGGGGTAAAGATCGGAAGCGTCGAGGGTCAGCTGACTGACCATTATAATCCTGTGGATAAGACTATTAATCTGAGCAGGGAGGTATACGAAGGGAGAAGCATTTCTTCGGCTGCAGTGGCAGCACACGAAACCGGGCATGCCGTTCAGCATGCGAAAGCATATGCATGGCTCGGGTTCAGATCAGCTTTGGTTCCCGCTGTCAGCTTTACTTCAAAATGGGTACAATGGATCTTGCTGGCTGGCATACTTATGGTAAGGACATTCCCTGCTTTATTACTGGCAGGTATAGTGCTGTTCGCTCTGACAACAATCTTTAGTTTCATAACGCTTCCGGTTGAAATTGATGCAAGCAGGAGAGCTCTTGCATGGCTGTCAAATGCAGGTATTACATCATATCAGAACCATGCGAAAGCACAGGATGCACTCAAGTGGGCCGCATATACTTACGTCGTTGCCGCTCTCGGATCGCTTGCCACATTGCTATACTATATTATGATCTTCACAGGGTCGAGAAGGTGATCCGGATTCAGAAATTATAATATCTTCATCCGCTTGAATCTTTCGGATTTGAGCGGATTTTGTTTTGTCAGTTATTTCTCCTCTTTAACCTCTACGAGGTAAAAATATTCATTTATTGGATTTCATCTACAATACTTTATGCCCTACGGGCAATTTGTTCCATACCGCGTAGCGGTTAAAGTATTGTAGACAATAATTCAGGGATGATCTTGATTTCCCAGTAGGGGATATACAATAATTATCTCCCGGCTACCTCCAGCCACCTGGTTCGTTTTTCGATAGTTCTCAGAGCCAGCCATATTGCACCTGCACCTGCAAACAGCCAGATCCACATGCCTGTCAGATAAATCCTTTCTGAAAGAAAATAATTTCTGAAAACATCAAGAAGGGTAAAAATGACAAATATGTTTGTGAAGCTGTTATATTCCCTTTTAAGAACATTTTTAACGGAGAATGGCAGTTTAGGGGGGATATATTTGAATGAAAACGGGATAATAGAACTTACGGTTTCTGACCATTTGTCATAAATATCTCCAAATTTTCTTCTCAGGAATTGTTCCTCGGCGAACATAATACGCTCATAATAAAGCCAGTATATAAGTATGAACACAATAATGGCTCCGGTTGATCTCAGGAATAAGACCGGTCCGAGCCACATGAAGAAGTTCCCAAGGTAAAGAGGATGCCGTACAAGAGAGTATATCCCGGTTACGTTAAGTTCATCAGCAATTTGTCCGTTAGTTGTATTTCTTCCCGAGGTATTCTTCGGAGTGAAACCAACCGTAAGGATTCTGATTATTTGTCCAAACAAACTTACTCCGAGAAAAATAAGTTCATCGCGCATATCAAACAGGATTGCCTGTCTGTTGCTCAGATACATCATAACAATGCCTGCAGCTATTATGAATACCGGAAGCCAGCTTCTCCTCTTAAACAACCAGTTCCCGCTATTCTCTAATTCATGTACCAGGGCCATCAATCTGTTTTTTAGTAATGCGCAAAAGTATAAAAAATCTAGAAACTGACTTTAGCCCTTAAAAAAACCAGGTTAATTATTGTTGCGGAATTGATTCTGCTGTCGAAATGTTGCCAGAATATTGAAAAATCGATATTCTCTATCACTCGCACCGGCGATACCTTCGACTGACTTTATTTCTGATAATGTCACAACAGGATTTTCGATTATCATCCTTGGATCATAATTGACTTAATTCTTCTTTTCTTATGGCACAAGAATTCACCGAAAGCAAATAATTGAACAGGCCTAATCGTTTATTATGGAAAGATTTTTTATCTTTATCAGTTGTACCTAAACCAAATTTACAATGGCAAGTCTCAAGCTTTCACTGGGAATGATCCCTTCGACTTCTAAAATCGAGCTGACTGAAAGAGCTTTGATTACAGAATTTGAGAAGCTCAATGCTTTTTCAGAATCGGAGGTGCTGGCACGATATAATGAGCTGGATGGACTGGTTAATTCTTCCGATTTTGTCCAGAAATGCAAGGAACTCAAAGCCCTCCGGTATAGGGATTCTGAAGAATATTATAAGGAGAAGGAGTTTATTGCTCTTCAAAAATCAAAGGATATAATTCTATACTTTAAAACCACATCCGGAAGCATGCTTAAAAGGTTTAAAGAAATGGATGGTTCGAGTAAAATACTTGATTTTGAGGCACTTGAAAAATTCATTGAATCTCCTGCATTCAGAGAAAAGCAAAAGATGAAGCCAATCACCTTTAAGGATACAGATGAATACCGGAAATTTGATGAATTCAAAACACTTAAAAAAGATCCTGAAATCAGGGCATTTTTAAAACCTCCCAGGAAAAGAAGAAAGCTTTTTTCACGGGCACCTAAAACGCCTGAACCTAAAAAAGAAATAGTAAAAACCAAGTCAATTCTAAGATTTGAAGAGCTTAAAGCTTTTGTAAACTCATCAGAATTTCTGGCCAAGAAACATATGAAGCCAATAACCTTCAAAGATTCTGATGAATATAAGAAGCTTCTTGAATATAAAAGGATAAAAGGTAGCCTTGAAATAAAAGAGTTCTATAAATTCAAATCTTCAAAGGAGTATGCTAATTTTCTGAATACCGATGGTTCCGAGCGTCTTAAGAGCTATTATCAGCTTAAAGATTATGTTGCAACCACTGAATTTAAACAAAGTAAAGAGTATCTTAAAGACAGTAAAAAATTTGAAAAGTCTGACATGTTCAGGGATATACAGGAGTATAAGAAACTGAAAAAGGATAAGGATATTATCTGGTATTTTAAAGTAAAGGATTCTGACAAGTTCGACATTCTTAAGCGCAGGGAGCTTACATTCAGCGATGAGTTTGATGGTGAAAAACTTGATACAAGGAAATGGCTCACCAATCATTTCTGGGGCGAGAAGCTGCTTAAAGACAGATATTCCGCTGAATCAGATCTACAGGCATACACGGAAAAAGAGAACTTTGAAGTACGGAACAGCATATTGAAAATTAATACTAAACCCCAGAGAATCACAGGTAAAGTCTGGTCTGTTTCCAAAGGCTTTTCAACAAAGGAGTTCAGCTATACTTCAGGACTGATAAATTCAGGCACAAGCTTCAGACAGAAATACGGCGTTTTCAGCGCAAAGATCAAACTGGGAAATCCAATGGCAAAAAGTGCCTTCTGGATGCTCGCCGATAAAATTGCACCTCATCTTGATATCTGCAGGACATCAGCAGGAAAAGTATGGTGCGATTATTTCCCCAATAAAGGTAACGTATCCAAAACAGCAATTGGATCAAAATATTCAAATGATTATTTTATTTATACCCTTGAGTGGACTCCGGATAAACTTGTATGGAAAATAAACGGTTCTGAAATTTTCTCAAAAACTACTGATGTACCCCAGGAACCAATGTATGTCCTTCTAGCCGGCGGACTCGATAAGCCGATTAATGGACTCACTTCGATGGAAATTGACTGGGTAAGAGTTTATAAAACTCTTAATTAGAGAAAATTAATTATAAAATATATGCGTGGGAAATATCATTATATTTCCCTGCTATTTGGTGAGGGATATAATAAATGCCATCAATCTTCTTATTATCAGGATCAACACAACTATTGTAATCGTAATCATTAATTATCCCGGTTAGTTTTTATTCCCATTTTTTATATTGTAATTTAATTGCACGTAAGACCTTTACTTGCAACCAATCCCCTATATTTAAATTTATTCTAAATAATAACAAGGAAATTAAGAATTTGTTTGCAAAATGATAAATATGCCAATACAGGATTTTTTTGATTCTGTATGTAACTTTTGCTAATTTCATCCGTCTTTGCAGTGTAATTCACTCTATGACAGTTACTGAATATAACAGGTCAGCTGAAGAATATGCCGATTCGGTTTACCGCTTCATCCGTGGCAATCTTAAGGATGATGAACGGGCAAATGATATCGTGCAGGACAGTTTTGAAAGGCTCTGGAGAAACGTTACTGACATCGACTATAATGTAGTTAAGTCATGGCTCTTCTCGACGGCATATCATATTATGATTGATATTATTAGGAGAGAAAAGAGAATGACAACTCTTGAGCTGATCCATGAAAAGGAAATGATATGCGAATCTCAATATTCTGATCTGAATGAAATACTCCATAAAGCTCTCGACAATCTGACCGATCAGCAAAGATCCTCAGTTCTGCTTCGTGATTATGAAGGGTACAGCTACAAAGAGATCGGAGAAATTACCGGCATGAGCGAAGCCCAGGTCAAGATAAACATATACAGGGGCAGGATTGCCCTGAAAAATTTTATAGGAAAGATTGAAACTGTTCTATAGAAATGCAAATCGACAGATCAAATTATGAAGTATGGCTTATCGATTGGCTCGATGGAAATCTTAATGATATCCAGTGTGAACAGCTCCAGCATTTTCTGACGGCAAACCCTGATCTGAAAGATGAATTTGATGAGTTGACCATATTCAGATTAAAACCATCGGATCAACATTATCCTGGTAAACGCAATTTAAAGAAGACAATTTCAAATCTATCCATCCAGCAGCTTGATTACCTTTCTGTTGCATACCTGGAAAATGATCTCTCCAAAGCGCAGAAAGATGAATTTAAAGCAAGCATTGAGACGGACCCTGAAAAGAAGAGGTCATTTGAATTAATTCAGAAAACAAAACTGGAACCGGTCAATATCAGCTTTAAAAACATGAACAGACTATTCAGGAGAACGCCGGTTCAGAAATTATTCCGATTATCTCTTATTGGGTTACCCGCAGCCGCCATAATATTACTGGTGATCATGACCAATATTTCAAAACCCAGGGTCCTGCAGGTTGTTACGGAAAAAACAGCCAGAGCGATAGTTGCTGACAGCACAGAAAAAAAACCAGCCGGTGAAATTTTAGCTGCCAGTGTACCGGCTGAAGCGAAAATAGTCAAATCAGCAAACCGTCGTAAAAATCCAGTTATTGCTGATCAGAGGACCACTACGACTATGCCGGATACTTCCATAAAACAGTCGGTTCAAAATAATTCACAGATTCATTATGCTGATCTTGTCGCTGCATTGCCCTACAAAATATTCGTTACTGAAAAGATTAATCTGAACACTGGAATAATACCCTGTACCCTGGCAGCATTAAATTCTGCAGCTGCAATTCCTGATGAGGATGAAGACAGGTCGAAACTAAGGAAGTTCATTGCAAAAACATTCCGTGAAAAAATATTGAAAGAGAAAACGGCTAAAGACAGCCCTTTGAAAGCTTATGAGATAGCTGAGGCCGGCGTCAGTGGACTGAATAAGCTCCTTGGGTGGGAAATGGCTCTTGATGAAAAAAGAGATGGCAATGGAGTTCTGAAGTCAGTATATTTCAGTTCAAGGATTCTTAAATTTAATACACCCGTTAAAAATTCTGAACCCCTGAGGTAACTTTTCCGGCTACTTCCACGTCACATCACTGAAACAACTAACAATTTTAAAATTTACTGACATGAAAAGGATTGGAATGATCATATTGCTCACTGCAATAACTATGTATGGATTCAGCCTTAAAGTTACAGCCGAGGGACAGGAAGGCGATAAAAAGGCAAATGATTCTAAAAAAGCCGTATCCTCCAGTGATACTGCCCTTAAGGAGCAAACTTACATTGAAGGTCACGATTCGGTACAAAAGCTAAAAAGCGGAGACAGAAGACTGGATATCCTTGAATCACTGGAAGGTCCGACGCTTAATATAAGAAACTATCCGGTGAAGAACGATTGGGATGCTGACGATAACGACCATGAACATGAGAGAAGAGGAAATAGATTCAAAGGACACTGGTCGGGAATTGAACTCGGATTCAATAACTGGGTAACATCAGACAGGAGTATGGCTCTTCCCGCTAATATAGATTATATGACTCTAAACTCGGGTAAATCGATTAATTTCAATCTCAATTTCGCTCAACTGAGCCTTGGTTTGAGCAGGCATGTCGGGTTCGTTACCGGACTTGGCCTCAACTGGAACAATTACAGATTTGACGGGAACAACAATATTATAAAAGGTGATAACGGGGTTATAGATGTACTCGATCCCGGATCGAACCTCGATAAATCGAAACTGACTACTCTGTTTCTTACCGTTCCCTTTCTGCTTGAATGTCAGTTGCATGTCGATCACAACAACCTGAGTATTGCAGCAGGGCCGATCGGTGCCATAAAGCTTGGATCACATACAAAAATGGTGTTTGAGAACGGACACACGGTCAAGTCATATGGAGATTTTAGTTTAAATATGTTAAGATATGGTGCAACTGCCCGGGTTGGTTATGGGAATTTCCAGCTTTATGGAACCTATTATATGACTCCTCTGTTTGAGACCGGGAAAGGACCGGCCGGGACTGATCTTTATCCATTTGAGGTAGGTGTGGCTCTGACATTCAACAATTAAAATGTTTTTCATTTTTGACTAATTAATCTCTGTTTCATTCCTGATTATTCGTAGAGACGTTCAAATTGGGCGTCTCTACATATTATTGACCTGGCGTCTCTGCTTGTTATCATATTGTTTCTTTTGAACAGCTACCGTATATTTGTACTGATAAGGTAATTATTGGATATGGATAGCAGTATATTATCTCCAAAGGAAATAAGGCGGTACGCAAAACAGATCATGATCCCTGAAATCGGACTTAAAGGTCAGGAAAAACTAAAACAGGCGAAAGTACTTGTTATTGGTGCAGGCGGGTTAGGATGCCCTGTTCTTCAATATCTTACAGCAGCAGGAATCGGGAAAATAGGAATTGCTGAATTTGATACTGTCGATGAAACCAATCTTCAAAGACAAGTATTATATGGATCGACTGATGTTGGAAAGCTGAAATCAATAATAGCAAATGAGCGTCTGATTCACCTTAACCCGAATGTTGAGTCAGAAGTATATAATCTCAGGTGCGATTCTTCAAATTCTCTTGATATTTTAAAACAATATGATATTATTGTTGACGCCACTGATAATCTTGATTCCAGGTACCTAATTAACGATTCGTGTGTTATTCTTGGAAAACCTATGGTCCATGGAGCCATATATAAGTATGAAGGTGTGATCTCGGTCTTTAATTATAAAGGAGGAGCAACTTACAGATGCTTTAATCCGGAACCGGCAGGTGAAGGATTTAAGAACCCGTTACCTGCAACAGTGGGTCTGTTTGGTGTCCTGCCGGGGGTAGTAGGAACTTATATGGCTAATGAAGTCATTAAGGTAATTACCGGATCAGGAGATATTCTCAGCAATAAGGTTCTGTTAATTAATATCTTATACAATACTTTCAACATACATTCGGTAGTCAGTATCCCCGGGAATCATAATATCAATGAGTTAAACCCCTCTGCCGCTTCGCGGCATCTCCCCTGAAAGGGGCGAAAAAACTCTGCAATTAAAGCAGATCAAACTAGAACATTGAGATTTTTTCCCCCTGCCAGGGGGAACACAAGGGGGTCTGACTCACAGGTTAAATACCCTGCCAGGAGGAATTAAAAGGGGTTCAGTAACTATATTAAACTAAATCAATTAACTTTACCGCCTGGTTATTCTATCAGCTGACTGATATTTTCTTTTATTTAAATGAAACTAATCCTGAAAATCGGGAAACTGTTTGCAATACTGATCGTTACAGTTTCAATTGTTCTTGTTTCGACCTCATTGCTTCTTAAAGATAAGGTTGGGTTTATAATTCTTAGATCACTCAATAAGAATCTATCGACTAAACTCGATGTCGGTTCTTATAAACTATCGTTTTTAAAAAAATTTCCGAAAGCTTCGCTCGAACTGAAAAACGTCCTGGTCCATTCATCTGCCGGCTTTGATCGTACGGAATTTATTGGAATAAACACTGATACCCTCCTTGCTGCCCGGTTCGTTTCCATGGAATTCAAACTGACAGATATCCTGAAAGGGATATACACCATTGAACGCATGAGCGCCAGAGAAGGCAGAGCAAATTTTTTTACTGACTCAACGGGGCATGTAAATTACAATATATCAATAAAAAATGACAAGCCGGGCAAAGGTGAAACTATAATAGATCTAAAGAGAATTAATCTGTCTGATATGGATGGCTGTTATAACAGCATTTCTGCTCACCTGATAATAAGAGGAACCGTAAAAAGTGGCAGATTGAAAAGCAGGATTTCAGGTGGTAACATCGACTTTATAGCAGTAGCCGATATGAATATAAATAGTTTTGATCTTTACAAATTCAGGATAGACAAATCAATTGCGGCCAAAATCGATCTGGCTCTTCTAAGCTCAAAAAGCGGTATTGCTTTCAGAAAGGGGACCTTGCACATTGATAATTATGATTTCGGAATTAACGGGTCCGTTTATACTGATAATATTCTTGATCTTAAACTGACCGGTCATAATCTGGATCTTGCAAGTATGAGAAAATACCTCCCTGACAAATATCTCAGATCAATAGCTGATTATAATCCTTCGGGAACAATAGCAGCCAGCAGCACGATCAAGGGGCAGCTTAGCCACAGATCTAATCCTCATATTGAAATTAACTGGCAGCTCCGGAACGGTAGCATAGTTTACAAAAAATCAAATCTGACCTGTAAGAATATTTCTTTTACCGGCTACCTGTCAAATGGGTCTAAAAACAGTTATCGAAACAAGTATCGTATCTCTTACAGATTTTAAAGCCCGGTTCGGATCATCCGATTATACGGGAGCCTTAAAGTTGAAATCATTTAGCAAGCCGCTTGTTGATCTCTCTTTGAAAGGGAGGGTTTTTCCGGCGGAACTGAAAGAGTTCTTCAATCTTCACGATATATCAAAAGCTGAAGGATCCGTTGATGTTGATCTGAAGATTATCAACGGGCCATGGCCAAAAAATAGCTTCTCGCTGAGTAGCATCGTCGATCTGAAACCCGAAGGCGGCATTACTTTCAATTCATTTGGCCTGGGCATAAAAAACAATAAGGTCCTTTTTAATAATGTAAATGGTAATCTGGTTGTTCAAAGGTCTATAAGGGCCAATAATCTTCAGTTCAACTATCGCGGACAGAACATAAAAGTCAACGGAGAGTTTAAGAATCTTCCTGAATGGTTGTCAGGAAGAGCTGTAATAATGACGGCAAAGGCTGATGTTGCATTTGACAAACTGATTCCGGAAGCATTTTTTAATGAAAGCAGTTCGTCGGAGAAATCGGATTATATACGCAAAGCAGTTTCCCTTCCCGGCGATCTTGATCTTAACATTAGCTTCAAGATCAACAGCCTGACCTATAAGACTTTTTCTTCTTCAAAAATTGAAGGGGCCCTTAGTTACCGGCCAAAAATAATTACGTTTAAATCGTTGAAAATGGAATCATTGAACGGATTTATTTCAGGCAATGGTTTTTTTGTTCAGAATCGGGACAGATCGGTAATAGCAAAAGGAAATTTTCTTGTCACAAACATAGACGTAAACGGCGCTTTCACAACATTTCACAATTTCGGGCAGAGTTTTCTTAAGGCTGAAAACATAAAAGGTACATTATCCGGTTCCCTTTCACTCCTTCTACCTATGGATTCCGTGCTGGATTTCAGGATAAAAACACTTACAGCCGAAGGCAAATACCATCTTGTCAACGGAGCTCTGATCAATTTCGATCCCGTGAAACAGCTGTCTTCTTTTATTGCTCTGTCGGAGCTTGAAAACATCAGTTTTGAACAGCTTGATAATGACTTTTTTATACGAAACAATTACCTGTATATCCCTCAAATGGATGTAAAATCGTCCGCCGCTGATCTATCTGTTAATGGCAGACACAGCTTTGATAACGATTATGAATACCATGTCAAAATACTGCTCTCTGAAATCCTGTCAAAGAAAAGGAAAAGAATCAAAAGCAATATTACAGAATTTGGTGTGGTAGAAGACGATGGACTTGGCCGGACCTCGATGTTATTGAAAATAATCGGGAAGGGTGAAGTCGCGAAAGTCGGGTATGACATGAAAGCTACAGGCACTGAAGTAACGAAAGACATCAAAAAGGAGAGGCAGTCTCTTAAGACTATCCTGAACCAGGAATATGGATGGTATAAAAATGATTCTGCTCTTAATACAAAACAACCTGAGAAAAAACCGAAGTACAGGATTACCTGGGATGGAGAAGACACAGTAAAGGGCCCTCCGGATCAACCTGTAAATAAAAGCGTTATCAGGAAGAAATAGCAGATTTGAATAGTACCCGCTCTGAATTTCTATTGCTAATAGAATTGAAATTTATTTTATAAAGAACAATATACTATTGAAAATTTTTCGAAATAAAACTTTCTGGAAGTTGTTTCTGCTTCTGTTTGCAGTCATAATTGGAATGGGGTCCCTCATATACACAGAATTTCTCGTTTCAAAACTCAAGGTAGAAGAAAGAAAAAATATTCAGCTTTGGGCTGAAGCTACAAGGCTGATCTCGCTTCCTGATACGCTTCAGAATGTTGAGTTTCTGTCAACAATTATAGAAAATAATAACACTGTTCCTGTAATCCTAACTGATGAATCGGACAGCATTATCGCGGCCAGGAACTTTGACTCGCACAAAATTGCAGATTACAGGTACCTCAGAAAGAACCTTGAAAAAATTAAGGAGCAAAACAAACCTATTGTCAACAATCTCGAGAATGGACACTTCAACCTCATATATTACAAGGACAGCATAATCCTGAGAATGCTGATATTCTACCCTTATATTCAAGTAGCGCTTATAATCCTGTTCATACTGGTATCCTATCAGGCTTTTAGCTCCTCGAGGAAAGCTGAACAGAACAGCGTATGGGTAGGCATGTCGAAGGAGACGGCACATCAGCTCGGCACTCCGACTTCATCGCTTGCCGGATGGATAGAGATCCTTCAGAATAAATATCCGGAAGTATCTGTAACAAAAGAGCTGGCACGTGATGTGGAAAGACTGGAGAAGGTGACCGAGCGCTTTTCAAGGATCGGCTCTAAACCATCCCTCACAAGGGAAGATATTGTACCTATTATTTCACGAACTGTAGACTATCTGCGATCAAGAGCTTCCTCAAAAATTAAATTTGTTTACGATCACAGCTATAAAAATGAGGTTATTGTTCCTGTAAATGCCGCTCTTTTTGAATGGGTAATTGAGAATGTATCTAAAAATTCAATGGATGCCATGGAGGGGATCGGAGAAATAAATATCCACATCAGCGAATCGGAAAAACATGCGCTGATAGATATTTCAGATACAGGAAAAGGGATACCGAAATCTGCTTTTAATAAAATATTCAATCCCGGCTTCACAACCAAGCAAAGGGGATGGGGTTTGGGCCTATCCCTTGCAAAGAGGATCATCGAAGAATATCATAACGGAAAGATATTTGTTCGTCATTCGGAGGTTGGTAAAGGTTCCTGCATACGCATTGTCATGAACAAGGGTAAATCCTAATTGCTATCTTTGCTGCCCATTATGACACGAAAAGAAATCGAGATTATGGCCCCGGCAGGATCCTATGAATCGCTTATGGCAGCGACTCAGGGAGGCGCTGACTCTGTCTATTTCGGAGTCGAACAACTAAATATGAGGGCTGCTTCATCAAATAACTTCTCCATTGATGATCTGCGTAATATCAGTGATATCTGCAAAAAAAACGGTCTTAAAAGCTATCTCACTGTAAACGTGGTTGTCTACGACCACGAAATTGATCAGATGCACAGGATAATAGATGCCGCTGTTGAAAGCGGAATTGCCGCTGTAATAGCTTCTGACCTCTCGGTTATCAACTACGCTTCATCCGCAGGTATTGAGATCCACCTTTCTACACAACTGAATATAAGCAATATTGAAGCACTGAAGTTTTACGCTCAATGGGCCGATGTTGTTGTGCTTGCACGGGAATTGAATCTCGACCAGGTATCTCATATAAGTAAAGAAATAGCTGACCAGAATATTACCGGGCCATCAGGTAAACCTTTAAAGATAGAAATGTTTGCTCACGGAGCGCTGTGTATGGCTATATCAGGGAAATGTTATTTAAGCCTGCACGAGAATAATAAATCCGCCAACCGGGGTGAATGTTACCAGACCTGCCGGAAATCATACCTCGCAACAAACAAGGAATCGGGTTATGAGCTAGAGATTGATAATGAATATATTATGTCACCAAAGGATCTCTGTACAATAGGATTCCTTGATAAAATGATTGCAGCAGGAGTCAGGGTCCTGAAAATCGAAGGACGGGCCAGGTCAGCTGAATACGTAAAAGAAGTATGTTCTTGCTATAATCAAGCTGTTATTGCAATTGAAGACGGGACTTTTAATAAAGAAAAAACTGATATCTGGCGGACAAGACTCTCAACAGTTTTTAACAGAGGCTTCTGGGATGGCTATTACCTGGGACAGAAAATGGGAGAATGGAACACAAATTATGGCTCCAGCGCAACAAAAAGGAAGGTCTATATCGGTAAGATCACTAATTATTTTACAAAACTTAATGTTGCCGAAATCAAACTGGAAAACGGGAATCTGAATAAAGGGGACACAATTCTGATTACAGGTCCTACCACCGGTGTAATTGAATACGACGTAGATGAGATCCGGGTTGACCTGAAAGTGACTGAGACTGCATTAAAAGGGGAATTATGTTCTATTAAAACCCCAGATTTTCTCCGAAGATCTGACAAGGTTTATAAGTGGGTCGACTCAGAGCCACTTAATCTTCCCTGATGCTTCCAGTATTTTTAAAGCGTTAGCTTCTATATCATCGGAATCTGCATTTACATAAATAATGTTTTTACTGTCCTTCTTCTTTAGTCCGAACAAATATGCTTTATCATAGTAATAAAGTACAATTTCAATAGCCTTCGCAAAATCGCCATTTTCAATTGCAGTGACAGCATCACTCGTTTTATCACCTCCAAGCCGTCTGCTGATCTTTATTATAGAAGCTTTAAGTAATTGCGGCGGATATGACGAATATTCTTCCATAAGTAGTGGCAGCCTTGAATTTACGTCCATTACCAGGACGATGGAAATCGAAGCCTGCATATTAAGATAAAAAGAATCCGGCATAAAAACTGAACCTATATTCCGGCTTTCATCCTCTACCCAGAAAGGTAGATTGCTGTCTAATCCCTTTAATGAATTAAACAGCAGATTAGCAAACTGCTCGGACGTAGGCTGGGGTGGTTGTCCAAGTGCTCCGAAAGCAGAGCCCTTATGATTTGCAAGCTTCTCAAGATCAACCACCTGATGCCCTGCCGATTTTATATGCCTGAGAATAAGTGTTTTACTGCTTCCTGTCATACCCCCGAGAATGATCATTTTTTTTCTCTCAGAAAGACTTTCTGAAACGAGCCGGCGATAAGACTTATACCCTCCATCAAGAACACTGACCCCGAGATCAGCAAGTGAAAAAAGCCACGCCATAGCTTCCGATCTCATTCCGCCTCTCCAGCAATGAACCAGAAGTTTTCCGTCTTTTGCAACCTTCAGGCCCTGTTGCAGTTTGGCAAAGAGATCGGGACCTGTATGTTTCAACCCTTCCAGGATTGCGGGCATTCGTCCTTCCTTTTTGAATTTGGTCCCGACTGCTTTCCGTTCTTCGTCATTAAAAAGAGGAATATTAACTGCTCCGGGAATATGGCCAAAATTAAATTCAGAAGGAGATCTTACGTCGACAACCGGAGTTACTTCAGAAAGCTCCAGAAAGCTGATAATATTAATTTTATTAATAGTCATGAATTAATTTCAGAAGAGTGAACTCGTTCACCTGGTGTTACTTTGTATCTTCCTTTTTGGGACACGAAGGTTATTACAAAGGTTCACAAAGGATCAATAGATTTATTTCTTGAAATATCGTGCAAAAAGCCTCTTGAGTTCATCGATCCTGACTGGTTTGGAAATAAAATCTTTAATTCCTGAAAGTTCAGCTTTCATTTTAGTCTCAGGCATATTATCAGCAGTAAAAGCGACAATTATAACCGATTTGTCAACCTTTATAATACGCTGTGCAGATTCAAAACCGTCCATTTCAGGCATGATCAGATCCATGAAGATCAAATCATATTTCTTGTCCTTTGCCATAAGGTAGCCGGCCCAGCCATCATCTGCAAGATCATATGTATAGCCAAGGCTTCTAAGAAGCGTCCCTATAACATTCTGATTCATCTTGTTATCCTCAATTATCAGGATACCGACATCGTTTCTTACGCTGCCGATTTCAGAAGGAGAAGCCTGCTCCTCCAGAAAGGGGAAACTACTGTTTATAACACTGATTAATTCGCTGACATCAAATGGTTTTATAAGATAATGATCTATCCCAAGAGTAATACAGTTAAGATAGTTACCTTTTATATCGTTTGAACTTATCATCAGCATAATGAAATTTGATGAGAGCTTGTTTTCCCAAATCGCCCTGGCAGCATCAAAGCCATTAAATTCCTCATCATCAAATATTATAACCAGATTATATTTTTCTGCAGGATAATTAATATTGGCCCTGATCTGGCTTACAGTAGATCTTTGATACGTGGTGATTGTAACTGTAAGTCCCATTCTGTGTAATGCCCCCAGTATCTCTTCATCCCTGTTCTGATTACCTGTTATTACCAGTGTTCTGATTTTGTCAAACGTTTTAAGCGTCTCAAGTGAAAGATTTTTTACCAGCCTGTCGTTTGAATATGTAAGTATTGTAAATGTAACTTTGGTCCCGCGGTCACCTTGTAACCCTGATGGAGACACTGCAGATAGTTCTCCCCCCATAAGTTCAACAAGCTGTTTTGATAAAATAGTTCCGAACTCCGAATCATCATTGGACCTTACTTTCTTGGATTCCATATTTACAAAATCACCAAAGATTTTTTTAAGGCTCGCTTTGTCAAAGCTTAAGCCGGTATCGAGCAATTCAAATCCCAGGTTTATGATCCCGTTTTTGTTGTTTTTAAGCATGCACCTGAGATGGATTTCACCCTTTTCAGTATTTCTGACAGAGTGGTTCATCAGGTTGGTCAGGATCTGCCTTAACCTGAACGGGTCGCCAATTATGCTTTCGGGAACATTATCGTCAACCGTACATAATAATTTCACGTTCTTATCATCAATTTTTGTTCTTGCCAGGTCAGTACAATAGGCAATCTCTTCTCTCAGATCGAAAGGTACTTCATCGAGTATCATTTTACCTGATTCAATCCTTGAGAAATCAAGGATATCATTTATTATGCTCAGGAGAACCTCTGTTGACCGGTGCAGGAGGCTTACAATGTCCTTAATTTCCGGAGTGAGATGATATCTTTTAAGAACGTCAGTCATTCCTATTATTCCGTTCAGAGGAGTTCTGATCTCATAGCTCATACGGGCAAGGAACTCAGATTTTGCTTCATTGGCTTTAGCTTCCTGCTTTCGTGCAGATTCGAGCATTGTAACATCAATCAGTATCTCCATGGTAGCTTCCTCACCCATGAACATCACCTGTATGCTGTTTCTGTAAAGTACGATCTCCCCTATTTCTTTCTTTATGATAACAAATTGTTCAGGATTGAAAGAACCACCGAGGTTTTTCGAATAATAATCATTATCACTCTGCAAAGATGTCTCAGGAAAGATCTTGCCTTTCATTTCTGATTCGCTCGAATAAGAATATTGAGCTGCTGCAACCTTGTTAGCTTTGAGAATTTCCCTGCTCTTATTGTGAACAATCACACCAACGGGCATTTCTTCAATCAATTTGAAAAGCATTTTTTCGGAGGTTCTTAAACCATCCATTTCAGCCTTCTGTGACTTGAGGTACTTCCAGAAAAAATAGATTATCACCTGTATCAGAAGTAATGTGACAATTACGATTATAAGAGAGTTTCTTATCAGCAATCTCTGAAAAAAAGTAATCGGAGCAGAAAAGACAAGTCCCAACTCCCGTTGAAGAAGCTGAGTTGAATAATAAGACGAAATGATCTTAACTTTCTGATTATCAATGGTGGCAGAATGCATGATATTTGCAACAGATCCGACTGCCAGGCTTCTGGAAATTTTATCCACCTGGGAGTAGGAAGTGTGACCTCTGTTATTATCGTAGATTATTGTTCCGGAGTCTGTAACCACCCACTGCCATTGATAATCTTTCAGGTTAAATACTGAAAACATCTGAAAGAAGTATTTCTGATAATCAACAGTGACAACAATATTGCCTATAGCCTGATTATTCTTTAAAACAGGCAGATAGTAATCAAATTTCTGGTTTTCGTGCACCAGTAATTCCTTGTCATATATTTTGCCCTGAGCATGAAGAATAAACGGCTGTTCAAGCCATTCTCCGCTGTTATTGTCATTATCTTTCTTAAGAGTGAACTCATTCTTATTGTTGTCGTAATATTTAATTCCGGTCACAAAATCATTGTACTTGGAGAAAAACAGTTTCATCCTTTCCTTAGTCTTATACTGGCTTTCCGGATTTTTAAAAAACAGATCAAGGTCCTCCATGAAGCTTATCTGATTCAAATCGCTTAAAAATGAATAATTAGTGCTGTCAACAGAAAGTCCCACAGTCTGAACCTGACGGTCGAGTAATTTAATGATGTAATCTATCTGTTTATTATACAGGTTTTTATAATAGAAATAGTTTGCGAGCAGAATTATCAGGAATGCTGAATAAACGGGAATAAGGATCCTTCTCATCTGAACAAAATGTTTATCTTCTAAAGCCTATAAAGATAAGTTAATAATGCAATAATATCATTTCACCGGTACCTGCCATTATCTCCCTCCATAATATTCAGGTAGCTTTTGTACCGGAGAAAGGCGATTTCCCCAGTCTCCACGGCACTTCTTACAGCACAACCCGGTTCGTCAAGATGAAGACAATTATTAAACCTGCACTCTTTCGATTTTAAAAATATCTCGCGGAAGAAATGGTAGATCTCACTTCGTTCCATATCGACCACGCCAAAACCCTTTATCCCCGGAGTATCGATCAGGAAAGCGCCAAAAGGCATCCGGTGCATCTCGGGAAAGGTGGTAATGTGCTTTCCCTGTTTATGATAATCTGAGATAGCGGCGGTTTTCAGGTTAAGTCGAGGATCGAAGGCATTTAACAGCGTCGTTTTTCCAACTCCGGAATTACCTGAAATCAGGCTTGTTTTTCCCTTCATCAGATCTTTCAGAGCATCGAGGTTTGACAGTTTGTTCAGGGAGAGCCTTATACAATCATAACCAATTCTGCTATACAACGACTCGATGAATTCCATCCTTGCCAGCTCGTCCTCTCCATAAAGATCCGTCTTATTGATAATTATTCTTGCAGGTACGCGGTAAGCCTCTGCTGTTATGAGAAATCTGTCAATAAATTCTATCGGTGTCTCGGGAAGAATTATAGTGATCATGAGAAATACCTGATCAATATTCGCTGCGAGAATTTGTGAATGTTTTGAAAGATTCGAAGCTTTTCTAAGGATCCAGTTCCTGCGGTCAAGAACTTCGGTAATAATTCCCGAGTTTGACCTTCTGTCTATTTCAAACAGGATATTATCACCAACGGCAATTGGATTTGTAGTGCGGAATTCCTTAATCCTTAGTTTCCCTTTTATGGAACAGTCAATTATTTTTTCTCCTTCATAAAGGACCCTGTACCGGCTGCCTGTAGATTTTAATACAATTCCCTTTTCCAAGTGATAATAATTTGAAACAAAAGTAAGAAAATTCATTAAACGAGTAGAGACGCCCAATCTGGGCGTCTCATTAAAACACGTAGAGACGCCCAAATTGGGCGTCTCTACATATTGCGGTCAAAACTATTAAATGCGTTAATTATCTGATGCCATCAGAAGGAAAGGTTTCATCTCAAAACTGTGATAATATGGTCTGAGCCTTTCAACATTATAGTAATCCGATACTTTAACTACTTTCTTTGATGAAGTAACCACATCAATTGGAAGATTATCATATCGGCCATTCTTAAGTACAACTATTCTGCCATGAACACCTTTGAGAATCAGGTCAAGGGCCAGATTTCCATATGCCATCGGAACGATAGAGTCGAGTGCATCAGGATCACCTCCGCGTACCATGTAGCCAAGCTTCTGGTTTATTACATTAATTGTCTTTCCATTATTATATTTCCCTGACAGGTCTTTAAGCTTTGCAGAAACCATGTCGCCAATTCCTCCCAGTTTGGCATGACCATAGGCATCCTTTTCGCTGTCAGAAAAGATCATTTCACCTCCTTTGAACATGGCGCCTTCTGAAACCAGTACAACAGAATATCTGCTTGGATTATGATTCCTGTCTTCGACAAGCAGTTTTGTGAGCAGTTCGATATCAAACTCATATTCCGGTATAACACACCTGTTTGCGGCACCTGCCATAGTTGGCAGCATTGCAGTGAATCCGGCATATCTTCCGAATACTTCAAGGACCAGGAGCCGTTCATGTGAACCTGCGGAAGTTCTCAGACTGTTAGTCATCTGAATTGTGCGGGTAACGCAAGTGCTGAATCCTATGCAGTAGTCAGTTCCCGGAACATCATTATCCATAGTTTTCGGAATAGCAACGACATTTACTCCTTTCTTGTAAAGGTGAACACCGTAACTGAGAGTGTCATCACCTCCGATCGGAATCAGATAATCAACTCCGAGCCATTCCAGGTTCTTGATTATTTCCGGAGTAAGATCATTCATTTCAGCATTATAAGTACTCTGAAGATGTTCAGGCACGCTGCTTTTTGACATATGACTCGGCCTGGTCCTGGAGGTATGAAGAAAAGTTCCTCCTGTACGTCCCGCCTTATTGACTATATCATCAGTAAGAATCTGGAAGTTGTTACTATTGTCAGCCTTGGAATCTCTGATTAATTCCGTAATTCCGGCCCATCCCCTTCTAAGTCCGATTACTTTGTACCCTTCACGGTTTGCGCGGATTGTTACGGCCCTGATTGCCGGATTTAGTCCGGGGACATCGCCTCCACCGGTAAGAATAGCAATAATACCCTTTGACGATTTCTGAGTTGCCATGATCTTTTGCTTTTTATTTGATTCCATTATTTTAAAAATTAAGGCCTCTAAAGTATGGATTTTTAATATTATTCCAAAAAGAGTTATTACACCGTGAAAAAGTATTTATCAGCCATGTTTTGAAATGATTTCGAGTTTTCCTACATCAACAACCTCGATAGTCTTACCAAAGACCCTTATAATCCCTTCTTTTTTAAATTCCGATAACGTTCTTATCACATTTGCAGTACTCATGCCAATATAATCAGCTATTTCCTTTCGTGAAACAGGCAGGTCGAAAACCCGCGATTTATAAATTTCATTTGTAAAATAAAGTAGTACGAAAGCCACTCTTCCGATAAGGTTTTTTTGTCGTATATCGAGTGTCTGGGAGATTATTTTATCATTTATCCTTGAGATCTTGGTAAGAAGGCCCATTGCAAATCCCCCATTTTTTAAAAACAGCTCTTTTATAAAGTCAAGCTTTACCATACATACAACTGAATCTTCAAGTGCAGAAACAGAGTACTGATACCTTTCCTCTGAAAAAATGCTCATATTGCTTACAAACTCAAATGGCCTTGTAATGGTAATTACCTGCTCCTCACCTGTTGATGTTCTCCTGTATAGTTTGACCAGTCCGCTCTTCAGATATTTAAAATTACTGATTTTTTCTCCTTCGTGATTTATTATCTCTCCTTTGCGAAAAAACTGTTCAGTCTTATGATCGCACAGGTCTTCCACGCTCTCATCATTTAGATAGGAAAAAACTACATCCCTGAAATCGCAACTAGCGCATGAGCATGGTCTTCTCTTTTCGTTCACTCTTTTTATTTTTTCACAAAATTATCAATTTCCTGATCACATTGTCAATCTTCAATTTGTTTTATTGACAAATTTGATCCTAATTTGAACGGCCAAAAAAACTTTAGAGTCAATATTACCCGAATGATCTATAGGACGGATTATCATATGCATTCCAATTACAGTGATGGAAGATCGGCGCCTGAGGACTATATCTCGCCGGCAATCACTGCCGGACTCAGCGAGATTGGATTTTCAGAACATCTTACATTATTCAAGGATCTTGAGGACTGGAATATGAATCCGGTTAACCTGTCACCCTATATTGATCACCTGGAAAAACTTCGTAAAAACATTACTGGTATTAAACTAAAAATCGGTCTGGAAGTCGATTTTTTCGCGGGAAAAGAAAAAGAGATATCCGATTACCTTAGTTCTTTGCCCCTTGATTATATTATTGGTTCAGTTCATTATCTAGGCGAGAAAACGGTAGATATCGGTCCTGAATTTTATGAAGGAAAAAGCATTGACGTGCTGTTTGAATCGTATTTTAACTCTGTAATTGCGGCAGTAGAATCGGATATTTTCGATATAATCGGACATTGCGACCTTATAAGAATTTATGGCTACAAACCTTCTGCCGACCTTGGTCCACTCTACCGGAAGCTGGCCAGATCAATGAAATCACACAACGTTGCCTTTGAGGTCAATACCAATGGGAGAAACAGACCCATTGCCGACTTTTACCCCGACCGGCGGTATCTACATATTTTCAGGGAAGAGAATGTTCCGGTTTGTGTAAATTCGGACGCCCACATGCCTTCAAGGATTGGACAGTATTTTGATGAGGCGTATGAGCTATTGAGGTATATTGGATTCACTGAAATGGCTGTTTTTGACAGAAGAGTAAGAAGAATGGTTTCATTTTAGGCGATAAAACAAAAAACCATGAAAAAACCTATCTGTAATTTGTTTTTTTATCTGTTACCCGTATTACTGATTTCAGGCTGTTCTCCTAAAGAAATGAGCCACATAAGAACAACCGGTCAGGAGGTGGTCTCATTCCGTGTTTTGCCATTCAGCCTCACCGACATTAAGCTCCTTAACGGCCCATTTCTTCATGCTACCGAACTAGATGCCACGACGCTATTAAGTTATGAACCAGATCGTCTTCTTTCCCGGTTCTATACAGAAGCAGGACTTAAACCCAAAGCCGCTCATTACATGGGCTGGGAAAACGAAACACTTGCCGGCCACAGCCTCGGCCATTACCTGAGCGCCTGCTCAATGATGTACCAGACAACTGGTGATAAGCGGTTTCTCGAAAGGGTAAATTATATCATCGGAGAGCTTAAATTCCTGCAGGATACTGATGGTAACGGTTATTTAGGCGCATTCCCAAACGGGAAAAAGATTCTCAGTGAAGAAGTCGCAAAAGGTGATATACGGGCAAAGGGTTTTGATCTTAATGGCATATGGTCACCCTTTTATACAGAACATAAAATAATGGCAGGTTTAAGAGATGCTTACCGGTATTGCGGAAACACCGCTGCCCTTGATGTTGAAAAGCGTTTTGCTGATTGGCTCGACGGTATTGTTTCTCCTCTCGACGATGCACAGGTTCAGACTATGCTGCGCTGTGAACATGGCGGAATAAGTGAAACACTCGCAGATCTTTACGCAGATACAAAAGATGAAAAATACCTTGGAATTTCAAAAATATTCTATCATAAAGCAATACTCGATTCCCTGAAAGAGAGAAAAGACATACTTCCGGGAAAACACTGCAACACAAACATCCCCAAACTGATTGCGTTATCAAGGATCTATGAACTCACTGGTGACACGTCCGATTTGAATGCCGCAAGGTTTTTCTGGGAAACAGTAGTAAATCATCATTCTTATGTTACCGGAGGAAATGGTAACAAGGAATATTTTGGTCCTGAAGATAAGCTCAGGAACCGGCTGGGAGATGAGACAACTGAAACCTGCAATGTCTACAATATGCTTAAGCTTTCGGAACATTTGTTTGAATGGGAAGCTTCTGCCCGGGTTGCAGATTTCTATGAAAGAGCTCTCTTTAATCACATCCTTTCTTCCCAGAATCCTGAAACGGGAAATGTGACATACAATCTTTCGCTTGCGATGGGAGGATTTAAGGATTTTCAGGACCCATTCTCCTTCACCTGTTGTGTCGGTTCAGGAATGGAAAACCATTCGAAATATGGTAAGAATATTTTTTATCATAATGAAAATGAATTATTTGTGTTCCAATATATAGCCTCAGAACTTACCTGGAAGGAAAAGGGAACAATAGTCTCGCAGATAACAGCGTTTCCGGAAGAGCAAGGTTCACACTTTGAATTTAAGTGCGAAAAACCTGTAAATTTTACATTGATGGTACGCTATCCTGCCTGGGCCAGGAATAAGATTGAGATCAGGGTCAATAGCAAAAGCATAAGAGTTGCAGATCAGCCCGGAAGCTACGTTCCGATTGAAAGAGTATGGAATACCGGTGATAAGGTTGATGTAAGTATCCCATTTTCACTCCGGCTCGAACAGATGCCTGATGACAGCAACAGGGTGGCAGTGATGTACGGTCCGCTTGTACTCGCCGGAGATCTAGGCCCGGTTGCAGATACATCTATAAAAGATACCGCGTACGTTCCGGTAATGATGACATCTAAGAGGGATCCTTCGATGTGGATGAAACCTGTTGAAGGAAAACCCAATACTTTCAAAACCATAAATACAGGTAATCCCCGTGATGTTGAAATGAAACCATTTTACAGCATCTATAACAGGAGATACTCTATATACTGGGATCTTGAAAAACACGATCAGGCTGTAGTCCGATAAAGGCTCGTCTCACAGCATCAGGGTCAGTTTCAGGTTGCCAGCATATGTTCCAGAAAGATCTTTAGCCCTATTGCAATCAGGAGCAGACCTCCGATTATCTCGACCTTATTCCCGAGTCTTACCCCTGCTGATTTTCCTATCCGTATTGCAGCCATAGAAGCAAGGAATGTAACTGCGCCGATAAGTGTGCCTGCCTCCCATATTTTTACGTCAAGAAGGGCAAAGCTTATTCCCACAGCAAAAGCATCTATACTGGTCCCGACCGCTATTGTAAACAGAACTATGTTACTGCTGTAATCTTTTGTTCCCTGGTCTTTTGATTTCTTCATGCCTTCTACTATCATTTTGATTCCAAGGAAAGAAAGCAATCCCAAAGCAATCCAATGATCAGTCGCTTTCAGAGAATCTGAGATTATGGAACCAAGGAAGTAACCTGCAATTGTTAGTCCTCCCTGAAAAACAGCAAGGACAATTGCAATCCACGACGCCTGCCTGAAGAGCATACGACTCTGTATAACACCATATGAGAGCGAAACTGCAAAGGTGTCGAATGATAAACCGAGAGCGATAGCCAGAATAGTAAAGTAGTCCATGAAGGAATCATAAGATGGCAAATATAATATAAATCATCACCCAAACGATTCTGAAATTGATTGTATATATTTGATCACTATAATTATGTCGGGGATGAGAGCCGTAATTCAACGTGTTATAAAAGCTTCAGTAACAATCAGTGATGAAGTCAGATCTGAAATTGGCGCCGGATTACTTGTACTGGTAGGAATTGAAGTGATCGATGATGATACTGATATAGATTGGCTCTGTGGTAAAATAGTCAATTTGCGGATTTTTGACGACGACAAGGGTGTTATGAATCTGTCGGTCCTCGATACAGGCGGAGATATACTTGCAATAAGCCAGTTCACACTTCATGCAAAAACCAAAAAAGGGAACAGGCCGTCTTACATCCGCGCCGCCCAACCTGAAATTGCAAATCCTCTATATGACAAATTTGTGTTCAGGCTCTCCTATCTTCTGGGAAAGAAGATCCTCACCGGTGAATTTGGCGCTATGATGCAGGTTGAATTAGTTAACGACGGTCCGGTTACAATAATTATCGACACAAAGGATAAGGAATGAGTCATTTAGTCTTGCTTTCCGGTGTCTTTCCTTGTGAACTTTTGTACAACCTTTGTGTTCCCTTTATGTAAACGCCGATATGAAAAATCTTACTTAATAAAATTATGAATTCCGGCCAGACTGAGGATAAGTCATTTAAAAAGTCACTGCTGCTTGTTACAACCTTCGCTGCTTTTCTGACACCTTTTCTTGCATCTGCTGTCAATCTCGCTTTACCTGCTATAGGAAGGGACCTTCATGCAAGCGCTATCGGACTCGGCTGGGTAATAAGCAGTTTCCTTTTGTCATCGGCCATCTTTCTTCTACCATTCGGGCGTCTTGGGGATATTATAGGAAGAAAAAAAATCTTCACTTTTGGTATCCTGCTCTTTACACTGACAACTTTATTGATAGTCTTTTCACACAGCCTGTCTTCATTGATCGTTTTAAGGATCTTACAGGGTATTTCAGGCGCTATGATCTTTGGCACAAGCATGGCAATCATCACCTCGGTATTTCAGCCGGGAGAAAGAGGAAGGGCAATTGGCATCAATATTACTGCAACATATCTAGGGCTTTCCTGCGGACCGGTTATCGGAGGTTTGCTGACTCAATATCTTGGCTGGAGAAGTATTTTTGCGTTTCTTGTCCCGTTTGGTGTAGTATCGCTCATTCTTATTAACAGGAAAATAAAAACTGAATGGGCTGAAGCCAAAGGAGAGGAGTTTGACTGGCGCGGATCTCTGGTCTATGGAATTGCTCTGGCATCGTTTATGTACGGATTTTCTCAGCTTCCATCTTCCTTTGGCTGGATCTGCATTGTGATCGCCGTTGTGATGGCAGCTCTGTTTCTGTTCATTGAGAACAAAATCACCAATCCTGTATTTGATATCCGTCTAATCATGAAAAACAGGGTTTTTGCATTTTCAGGCATCGCGGCTCTTATCAATTATTCTGCTACCAGTGCAATTGGCTTTTTTATAAGTCTTTATCTGCAATATCTCAAAGGACTTGATGCCAGAACTGCCGGTCTGATAATGATCTCACAACCTGTTGCAATGATGCTTTTATCACCGGTTGCAGGAAGATTATCCGATAAAAGAAATCCGGGCGTCATAGCATCGTTCGGCATGGGAATTACTGCCTCCGGATTGATATTGCTTTGCTTTATCAGGCAGACGACGCCCGATTATATTGTGGTACTGCTGCTCCTGTTAATGGGGATCGGATTTGGGCTCTTTTCGTCACCTAACTCCAATGCAATAATGAGTTCAGTTGAAAAACGGTACCTGGGAGTCGCATCCGGCGTTGTCGGGACAATGAGGATCATAGGGCAGATGATGAGCATGGGCATTGCCATGATGCTCATATCACTCTTCATCGGAAAACAAACGATCAATCCTTCAACCTACCCCGGACTTATATCTGCCATGAGGACGGGATTCGTAATCTTTTCAGCTTTATCCGTACTTGGAATTTTTGCTTCCCTTGCCCGGCATGGTTCGCCTGACTCAGTACATAAGGGCGCCTCTCAAAATTAAATGAGATCCTGAAAGAGGGTATTATTCAGAACCCTCTGCCAGACCCTGTGTGCCTGTATCAAGAACAAATTTCCACGTTCCATCAGCCTGCTTCTGCCATATGGTAACGTAGGTGCCCTTAGTGACCTCCCCTGTTGATTTGTTGATGTTTGAGTGTATACCATAGGTATATCCGAGATCTCCGCTGGCAGATATTTTTTCAAACAACGGTTCCCAGCTAAGGTTGAATGCAGTATCACTTTTCCCTGAAAATCGGTCCTCCAGACTTTTTTTGCCTTTCGCCGGATAAGAATTGTTTCGAAGGATAACTCCGTCATCAGCAATGTAATTAAGGAATGCTTTATGCATCCCTTCCTTTACTGACATGGCTGAAAAATCCCGGTCAGTCTGTAACAAAATACCTTCAGGCAGATTTTTAGACCGTTTTGAACAACTTAATATTCCAATTAAAATCAATATGAATGCAAAAAGCATTATATTAACCCCGTTCATTTTTTTCATAGCGATGTAATTTAATTTAACAAACAACTGATTACATGACAAAACTATATCAAAAACTGATCAACACATGTCCATCTGAAAACGAAATCAAGAAGGGACTAAAAAAAATATACTCCGATATAGAGAATGTTCACGATAAGCATCTCATGATGAGTCTGCTGAACTTGATCGATCTGACATGCCTGAATACTACAGATAATAGAAGTCATATCATCAGGTTTACAGGTAATGTAAATAGTTTTTCCGGCCGTTTTTCAAATATCCCCAATGTTGCAGCCATTTGTGTATTTCCCAATTTTACTGCTGTTGTAAAAGATAAACTGACAGCCAGGAACGTTAAGATCGCGGCTGTAGCAGGTGCCTTCCCTACCTCACAAACATTCAGAAGCATTAAGGTCGCCGAATGCAAAATGGCAGTCGAAGCCGGAGCTGATGAGATAGATATAGTCATTCCGGTCGGTTCATTTCTGGGGAATGATTTTGCAGCTGTTGCTGACGAAATCAGGGAAATCAAGGGTGCAATAGGAAATAGACAACTAAAGGTTATTATTGAATCAGGACTCCTGGGCGATTTTGAACATATTTTTTCTGCTTCAATGATTGCAATGGATGCCGGAGCTGATTTTATTAAAACATCTACCGGGAAAACACCTGTATCAGCAACTCCTGAAGCGGCTTATATAATGTGCAGGGCAATTTCAGTATTCTATTCAGAGACAGGCATCAAGGTTGGTTTTAAAGCTGCCGGCGGAATTGCTGCACCTGCCGATGCTATAATTTATTATCAGGTTGTAAGGCATTGTCTGGGGGAAGGATGGCTGAATAATACTATGTTCAGGATCGGGGCAAGCAAGCTTGCGAACAATATTCTTTCAGAAATCTCAGGTTGCCCGAGTACGCATTTTTAAAGAGCTCATACAGGATTTTTGAATTATCATTTATAATTATCATTACTTTTGTGTCGTGAATCAGCCAAAGTGATGTTAATTTCCTATTCTTATATTCAACAGGATACTGTTCCGCATAAAACCATTGTCAATAATGATTCTGTGCGGGTTCAAACTGATTCAACATCAGGTGAAAAATTTAGTAAGGCTAAAGAATCAGTAAGTCAAAAATCCATTTCAGTAATACAGAAAATCGTACCTGTTGACAATGATACTACTTCAGTTTGTACACGCAACAGCATAGCTGATGTTACCTTTTACGATTTTAATAATTTTATTTTAAGAATCGGATATGGCTCCTACAAGCAGTTCCCATTTGTTTTCACTGAAAAAGTCAGACAGCAGCAGATAGAGGCGAAGGCACATCTGATTAAGCAGCTAAAGCCCGGCACTGATCTCCCTGTCAATCCCCTTCACTCCGACTGGATGATTCTGATAATCCTCTTGTGTGTATTTCTTTTCTCACTTGTAAAGAAAATGTCAGGCCGCCTGTCGCAGAGTTTTAGCAGGTTTTTTTTGTTCAGAGGAATAAATGATCCCGTTTCGCGTGATCTTGGAGGGCTCTTTCACTGGCAGTCAACAATTCTGAATCTGGTTTCATTTATTATAATTGGTCTTTTCGGTTATTCCGTTGCTTCATACTTTGATATCCTTCCGGGAGGTTTCAAAGGATTAATCGTCTGGTTAATTTCCCTGGGAGTTATCAGTTCTGCTGTTACTTTACGTCATATTGCATGCCTTATAACCGGTGAAGCCAGCGGGGAGCAGGAGGCGTTCAGGGAATACCTGCTCGGGATATACCAGGCTTACAGATTCGGAGCATTATTTCTTTTTGTGATTTTCCTTCTTATCACATATACCAGAATACTGCCGGTACAGGGGCTTATTTTAACTGGTATTATCGTTGTTGGATTAATGTATCTGTTCAGGGTTATCAGGTTACTGATAATTTTTCTAAACAGGAATATTTCAATATTCTATTTGATTTTATACCTTTGTGCGCTGGAAATTCTGCCTGTTTTGATAGTGGTAAAATATATTACAGGTCTTGTTTAGAATGGCTTGGGTTACTTTGGAAGTTGAACTTAAACCGTAAAGAGTTGAAAATAAAGAAGATTTTAGTATCGCAGCCAGAACCTCTGAATCCGAAATCTCCATATTTCGAACTGGCAAGAAAATATAATCTGAAAGTTGATTTTAAGCCGTTTAATCAGGTTGAGGGCGTTTCCTCAAAAGATTTCCGTCAGCAAAAAATCAATATTCTTGACTTTACAGCAGTGATCTTTACAAGCAAAACCGGTATAGATCACTTTTTCAGGATATGCAATGAGCTGCGCACGGTAGTACCTGACACGATGAAGTACTTTTGCATTACTGAAAATGTGGCATTTTATCTTCAGAAATACATAGTTTACAGGAAACGAAAAATATTTCACGGGAAAGCTAAGTTTCAGGATCTGATTGATGTGATTATCAAACACAGGGAAGATAATTTTTTTGTCCCTCTCTCTGAGCCGCATAATGCAGAAATACCCGAGTCGCTTGGTAAGAATAACATCAAATATACAATCGGTACGCTTTACAAAACAATAAGCACTGATTTTTCCAACTTAAAGGATTTTGACTACGATATCCTCGTGTTCTACAGTCCTTCAGGAATAAAATCATTAAAAGAAAATTTTCCCGGGTTCGTTCAGGGTGATATTAAAATTGCAGCATTCGGACCGACTACAGCCTGTGCAGTTGAAAGTGAAGGATTGAGGCTCGACATAAACGCTCCCAATTCAAAGGCTCCCTCGATGACGATGGCGCTTGATGATTTTCTAAAAGATTATAACAAAAATTTGAGGTAGTTTTCACGATTCAGACCTACCCTGAAGCTCTTGAAAGTCGCTTGGTAAGGCTTAAAGGATAAGTTGTTTTTTATGAATACTGTCAGGGAGACGTTTGATAAGTCCGAAAGGCTGTGCAGCAGAAAAACCATAGAAACGCTGTTTGAAAACGGAAGCATCTTCCACAATTCGCTTCTTAAAGTAGTCTGGAGCAAAGCGGGGAATTCAATCCCGGGTCCTGCGCAGGTAGCTTTCAGTGCATCAAAAAAAGGGTTCAGACTTGCTGTCACAAGGAACCTGATAAAAAGAAGGCTGCGAGAAGCGTACCGCAAGAACAAAAAATATCTTTATGATCATCTGGCATCACAGAACATTCAGATTGTTTTTATTGTTATCGTGAAAGGGAACTCTGTCCCTGATTACCCACATGTTGAGAAATCAGTCAGAGAAATGATAAACAAATTGATAATTCTGACAAGTCGGAAGCCTGAAGATTAATATTACATATAACTTCTTACTCCTTACTTCGGTCTTCTGACTTCGGTCTTCTGACTCTAATTATGTTAAATTTGACTTAATTGTTTCTTTATCAAATTGCTTCCCGTTTTTTCTTATTAATTTCGGCGTTCTAAAATTTAGCAACATGTTTTTATGAAAAAGCCAGGTTCAACCAGAATAATAATTGTTTTTTCTTTACTGCTGATCATCGGGATCAGCACAGGATTCCTGGTCAACCAGGAGACAAGGGATTTCAGAATCGCTAAAAACCTTGATATATTTTTCTCACTTTTCAGGGAGCTTAACACTTTCTATGTAGATGAGATTGATCCCGATAAACTTATTAAAGCAGGGATCGATAATATGCTTAAAACACTTGATCCGTATACTGTCTACTTTCCTGAAACTGAAGCTGATGAATTCGCTATTATGACCACAGGTAAATATGGCGGAATCGGATCAATGGTCAGAAGCAATGGTGATTATGTTGTCATATCTGAAGTATACAAGGGATTTCCTGCAGATAAGGCAGGGATAAAGCCGGGTGATATTTTAAAGAAGGTCGATGGAACTTCTCTAAAGGGATTGACAACTGAAATTGTAAGCGAGAAGCTTAAAGGAAATCCGGGTACAGATATAAATGTAACAATTGAAAGAAATGGGAAGGATACGGTTTATCCGCTTAAAAGGGAAAAGATAGTTATGCCACCGGTTCCCTATTACGGTATGATCGATTCGAAAACAGGATATATCCGCTTAACAAGCTTCACCCAAAATTGCAATGAGGATGTCAGGACTGCTTTGACTTCATTAAAAACCGAAAATGCCCAGCAGATCATCCTCGACCTGCGCGGGAATCCGGGCGGCTTACTTACCGAAGCCGTCGAGATCGTAAATCTTTTTGTCGATCAGGGCAGCGAAGTAGTATCGACCAAAGGCAAGGTCAAACAGTTTGATGAAGATTTTAAAACGACAAAACAGCCTGTGGATGACAAAATTCCTGTGGCAATAATAATAAACAGAGGCTCAGCATCGGCATCTGAGATCGTTGCAGGTTCAATGCAGGACCTTGACAGAGGAGTAATTATCGGGCAGAGATCGTACGGAAAAGGTCTGGTCCAAATTACACGACCCTTAAGTTATAACACTCAACTAAAGGTCACAACAGCTAAATACTATATCCCAAGCGGCAGATGTATTCAGGCACGTGATTTCTCTCACCCGAATGAAGACGGGAGCGTTGGGATTATTCCCGATTCCCTGATTTCAGAATTCAAAACTAAAAACGGCAGGATCGTAAAGGACGGTGGAGGAATAACCCCCGATATCGAGATTTTACCGGAGCCGCTGAGCCAGATCTCTTCGGAACTTTTCCTTCGGAATTACATTTTCGATTTTGCCACTCAATATTACTGGGCTCATCCCGACATTAAATCACCCGATCAGTTCAAGTTTACCGACAAGGATTATGACGATTTTAATGCATTTCTTGTGAAAAGGAACTTCAGCTATAAGACAAATACCGAAGAGTCACTTAATGAACTCATAGCTAACGCTAAAAAAGAAAAATACTATGATGTTCATAAGGATTTGTTTATTGATCTGGAGAAAGATGTAACCCATAACCTCGATCAGGATCTTAAGATGTTCAGGAAAGAAATAACAGATTTGATTGAAGATGAGATCGTTAGTCGATATTTCTATGATAATGGCGCAATTGCCTGGACCATACCAAAAGATGAACAGATTTTAAAAGCCCGCGAGATATTGAATGACAAGACAGAATATAACTCAATTCTGAAGGGAACTGCAGGAGCCATAGTGGTCCGGTAAAAAAGCTATTTCCACAAGTGCGAATCGTCATTAAAGATCTCCTTTTTCCATACGGGTAAATTCCCTTTAATAAGCTCTACGGCTTTACTGCACGCCTGCATAGCCTGAAGCCTGTGACCGGCTGAAACGAGGACCAGAAGAGAGATCTCCCCGGCTTTGACAATTCCTGTGGAATGAATTATATCAACCGACTTCACATCGGGAAATTCGGAGAAGATGGACTTTTTTATGTTTTCAACTTCAATATAAACCATTTCGGCATATGCTGAATATTCAATTGCTTTAACTGTTTTTCCGTTGATGTCGTCAGCCCTGACCTGTCCCAGGAAGATCATATGACCCCCTGAATTTGTTTCCCTGCCTATCTTATCAATAAGCTGAGTAATTACTTCCTTTGATACAGGGCCGTTTGTAAGGTAATTTACTTCCATCATTCAGATTTATCTAAAAAGTGCAGATTGTATCAACCGCCAGCAAAGGGAGGCATTAATGCAACCTCATCTCCCTCTTTTAGCGCCAGGTTATTGTCGGTTATCTCGTTGTTCAGTGAGATCCGGAAGACATAATGCACAATTTCCGGGAAGTCATCCTGGATCCTTAGCTTAAGATCACCGATTGATCTTACGTCCTGATAATGTTTAAAACTGGTTCCTGATACCTCTGCAAGAACTCCGAAGAATAGTACTTTTACTGCCATAAATTTACCCCCAACCCCCCATATTTGGGGGCTCTGAAATTAATAATAATTAAGATGTTACATCATTCCATGTCCTTCACTTTCTACCCCCCTTCCCCCCTATAGGGGGGTTAATACTCTGAATCTAAGTGAAATAACCTTAATTATCAAGGAATTAGCCCCCCTTTAGGGGGTTGGGGGGCCTTAAGTTGGCCGTCAATGTGCCTCAAACCAGTTGTTTCCTGTACCCCACTCAACTTTCAAAGGTATATCGAGCTTAACAGGATTTGACATTTCGTACAGAACCATCTCCTTCAGCTTTTCCAGTTCCGATGCCTCAACCTCAAAGATAAGTTCGTCATGCACCTGCAGGATCATTTTGGATCTGAACTTTTCTGCCTTCATCCTTTCGTAGATCTTCACCATGGCAATCTTAATTATATCTGCTGCGCTTCCCTGTATGGGTGCGTTAATAGCATTCCGTTCAGCGTTTCCTCTTACCACCTGGTTATGTGAATGTATGTCGTGCAAATATCGTTTACGGCCAAACATTGTCGTTACATATCCCACATCTCTGGCTTTTTTTATGCTCTCATCCATATAAATTTTAACACCCGGGTAAGAATTGAAATAGCCATCTATAAGCTCTTTTGCCTCCTTCCTTCCGATATTCAGACGTTCAGAAAGTCCAAATGATGAGATTCCGTAGATGATACCAAAATTAGCAGTCTTTGCCCTGCTGCGCATTTCACGGGTAACATCCTTTATTTCCACACCGAATATCTTAGCGGCTGTGGCTGCATGAATGTCACTCCCCGAAAGAAAGTCGCCGATCATGCTTTTATCCTTGCTGAGATGTGCCATCAGCCTGAGCTCAATCTGTGAATAGTCGGCCGACAAAAAAATATGCCCTTTTGCAGGAACAAAAGCTTTTCTGATTTCTCTGCCCCTTTCATCCCGTATAGGTATGTTTTGCAGGTTTGGATTATTGGAGCTAAGCCGGCCAGTCGCAGCCACAGCCTGGCTGAATGAAGTATGGATCCTGCCGGTTTTCTTATCTACCAGCAGGGGAAGTGCCTCAACATAGGTTGTCAGAAGTTTCTTGAGTCCCCTGAACTCCAGCACTTTTTCAACGATGGGATGTTTGCTTGTAAGGCGTTGCAATATTTCTTCATTTGTCACAAACTGCTTGGTCTTTGTAATCCTTGCTTTATCATCAAGCTTCAGCCTGATGAACAAAATATCGCCAAGCTGTTTAGGGGAGGATATATTGAATTCTGTACCAGCCAGAGTATAAATTTCTTTTTCAAGTGAAATAATATCTTCCCTCAGGTTGATTGTAATAGCATTCAGATCGTCGAGGTTCAGAATAACACCGTTCCTTTCCATCGTAGCCAGAACACTTATCAGAGGCATCTCTATGTTACGTGAAAGGTCCTCCAATCCCTCTTTTTTGATCCTGGGTTCGAAGACATTTTTTAACTGATATGTCACATCGGCATCTTCTACAGCATATTCCATGAGCTTATCCACCGGAACGGACCTCATATTCTTCTGGTTGTTCCCCTTGTCGCCTATTAAAGATTCAATATGCACCGGACTATAACCGAGGTAAGCTTCCGATAACAAGTTCATGTTATGCCGCATATCGGGCTCCAGAAGATAATGAGCTATCATTGTATCAAACAATGGGCCTTTAACCTCAATACCATAACCAGCCAGAACCTGGATATCGTATTTCATGTTCTGTCCTATTTTGACGGTTTTGGGATTTTCAAAAACCGGTCTCACGATTTCAAGGATAGCTTTGGTTTCTTGTTGTGATTCTGGAAAATGGATCAGATATCCTGATCCTTTTTCCCATGAAAAAGTAAGGGCAACAAGCTCAGCATTAAGAGGATCAATGCTTGTAGTTTCACTATCGAAGCAAAATTCTTTCAGTGAATTTAATGTTTTGACAAATTCTTTTATCGCAGAATGTGATTCAAGATTGATGTAAGTGTGATCGACACTATCGATTGTGGCTTTATCAGCAGCCGGAGAAATTGCCTGTTCTCCAAAAAGTGAGCCCTGCTGAGATTCCGGTTCCGGGGCAAATAGTTTTTGCTGATCCCTGGGTTTTTCAGATTTTTCGATCTCCGAAAGTATTCTGGCAGAAATTGTTCTGAATTCCAGCTCATCAAATAGAACTTTCAATTTTGACGGATCGGGCACTTCCAGTTCCAGGGCGGTTTCATTCAGTTCCACAGGCACATTCTGTTCAATTGTGGCAAGCTTCTTCGACATTTCAATCTGTGCCTTGTTGTTCTCAATAATCTCTTTCAGCTTTCCTTTCAGCTTATCGGTGTTTTTAAACAGTTCTTCAATACTCCCATACTCTGATATTAATTTCATCGCGGTTTTAGGACCAACTCCTGGTGCTCCGGGAATATTGTCAGCTGAATCCCCCATAAGGGCAAGAACATCGATTACCTGCTCCGGGCGCTGGACATTCCACTCCTCTTTTACATCATCGACACCCCAGAGGATAGATTCATTTCCGCTCCGCGACGGTTTCAGCATAAAGACATTGCCGGCTACAAGCTGCGCATAATCTTTATCCGGAGTCATCATATATGTGGTAAAACCCCGTTGAGAAGCCTTTTTGGCCAGGGTGCCGATAACGTCATCTGCCTCAAATCCCGGAAAATCGATTACCGGTATTTTATATGCCTCAATAAGGCGTTTGATATAAGGAACAGCCTTTTTAATGTCTTCGGGAGTTTCGTCACGATGAGCTTTGTATTCTTTATACATTTCATGCCTGAAGGTTGGCGTGGGATGATCGAATACAACAGCGATATGGGTTGGCCTACGGTTCCGCAGAACCTCTTCGAGGGCAAGCAGAAATCCGAATATGGCTGAAGTATTCAACCCTTTTGAAGTCACTCTGGGATTCCTGATGAATGCGTAGTAGGCACGGAAGATCAGAGCATATGCATCCAAAAGGAAGAGTTTTTTTGCGGAATTATCTGTCATATCTGAATTATTTTTATTCTTTGTGGCAGGGGAAATACCTTACTGGTTATCACTGGCATACCATTCGGCAAAAGAAGTTGCTGTTTCATAGAGCTTAAGGCTGTGCAATATAACTCCCGAAGGAAGATGAGAGGCTATCCGCAGTGCAAAATCTGAAACAAGGTTTTCACAGGTAGGCTGAAAACTGACCTGCACAGTATTTCCGAACAGTTTGGCAAACATTTCAGCCTTCTCCTTATCGATCTTATTGCTTAGTACAACCGAATGATCAAAAATGCTGACTATCTCCTTTTTGACAATCTTTTTCAGATCCCCAAAGTCGATTACCATACCATTTTTCGCATTCAGAAGGTCTTCTGAAGGATATCCGGCAAGGGTAACAAAAAGCCGGTACGAGTGACCATGAACATTTTTGCATGGCCCGTCGTAATTCCAAAGTACATGTGCCATCTCAAAAGGGAACTCCTTTGTCACTCTTATTAATTGACTCATAATAATGCGCTTGAAAGTAAAGGTACTCAAAGGTTCTCACAAAGGTCACAAAGCATTTTTATAACACCTCCTGACCATTTCCCTCAAGGGGAAATAAGAAAGTGGGTCTACCGAAAAATATATACAATATTAACCATTCTGACTGATAAAGGTTTAATGTTTTGCCAGGGTTTTGTGATTTTAAGGTAAATTCCGTACCTTAGCATGTTAGAATTGGCTTAAGAATAGGGGATCATGAACAATGACGAAATCAGGCTGACTTTCCCTGGAATGTTTAGTGAAACATTGAGGAAGTTTGGTGAACATAATGCTTATGCATTTGCCGGAGAGGATCCGATAACGTATAAAACAGTTTATCAGGAAATCAGGGCGCTAATGGCATTTCAGGAAAAGCTTGGAATTTCCGGAGGTGATAAAGTTGCAATCCTGAGTTTAAATATGCCAAACTGGGCAGTTACTTACTTCTCAATTACTTTTATGGGCGCAATTGTCGTGCCGATCCTTCCTGATTTTTCAACTGCGGAAGTTGCCAATATTCTTGAACATTCGGGTGCGAAAGCTATTTTTATTTCAAACTCACTTTTATCACGGATTGAAGAATTAAAATCAGAAGATCTGAAAACAGCCATCCTTATTGAGGATTTTTCAGTGATTTTTTCTGACAAGGATACTGAGAAGTTTGATCCTTCAGCACATCCTCTCAAAGAATATACTGTTGAAGAAGAAGACCTTGCATCAATTATCTACACATCGGGAACAACCGGGCGTTCAAAGGGCGTTATGCTGACACACCGGAACATCTCTTTTAATGCACTGAAAGGCAGGGCAATACAATCTATTGATGAGAATGATCGCTTTTTATCAGTGCTCCCCTTATCTCATACATATGAAAATACCCTTGGTTTGATTCTTCCAATGCTCTGCGGATCGTGTGTTTATTATCTCAGGAAGCCTCCTACACCATCTGTTCTTCTTCCGGCATTAGCCGAAGTCAATCCAACTTTGATGCTTACTGTTCCTCTTATTATTGAAAAAATTTATTTTAATAAAATTCTGCCTGCATTCAGGGACAAGGTCATACTCAGGCTTCTTTACAAGATTCCTGTTCTCAGGAAAAAACTGAATGCTGCTGCCGGTAAAAAATTGCTAAAAACATTCGGCGGGAAGCTGAAGTTTTATGGTATTGGTGGTGCCAAGCTCAACAAAGTTGTCGAGAGATTCCTGCGTGAAGCCAAATTTCCTTATGCAGTTGGTTATGGCCTTACTGAAACAGCTCCGTTACTTGCAGGCGCCAACCCACAGAAGTCTGTATTTGAATCAACGGGCCCGGCTATTGAAGGTGTCCGGCTGGTTATCAATAAACCTGATAAAATAACCGGTGAAGGTGAAATCTGGGCAAAGGGGCCAAACATCATGAAAGGCTATTTCAGGGAACCTGAAATGACCCGGGAGGTTCTTACTCCGGACGGATGGTTTAAAACTGGTGATCTTGGTACATTTGACCAGAACAATAACCTTTTTATAAAAGGAAGGCTAAAGAGCATGATCGTGGGAGCCAGCGGAGAGAATATTTATCCTGAGGAAATAGAATCCATTATAAATAATTTCCGGTTTGTTGTGGAATCGCTGGTGGTCGAGCAAAAAGGGAAACTGGTAGCTCTGGTACATATTAACATGGAGGAATTTGAAAAGAAATATCAAATCCTGAAAGAGGATATGACACGGCAGTTCGAGGAGAAAGTAGATGAGGTTCTACTTGAGTTACGCGAATATGTTAATTCCCAGGTAAATAAATTCAGCCAGATCCATAAGGTCATTCTCCAGCGTGTCCCTTTTCAGAAGACTGCTACCATGAAGATCAAGAGGTTTCTCTATACGTAGAAAAATTTCTTATCCTTTCAGCGCCTGCTGATATCTCTTATTCACCGTGTCCCAGTTAACCACATTCCAAAAGGCATCGATATATTCCGGACGCCTATTCTGATATTTAAGATAATAGGCATGTTCCCAAACGTCGAGCCCTAAAATGGGTGTTCCTTTTACCGGTGATAAATCCATAAAAGTGTTATCCTGATTAGGTGAACTTGCAACTGCCAGTTTCTTATCTGTCCCTAAATACAACCATGCCCAGCCGCTTCCAAATCTTGTCTTGGCAGCATTGTTGAATGTCTCTTTGAATTTGTCAACCGAACCAAATGCTTTTGAAAGAGCAGCAGTTAATTCATTTGATGGTCCGGATGTTCCTTTTCCCAGGTTCTGCCAGAAAAACAGATGATTATAATAGCCTCCTCCATTATTCCTTACAGCATCTGTTTGTTTTGACATAGTTTTAAAAATGTCGCTAAGCGGTTTGCCTTCCAGAGGAGTTCCTTTAACAGCACTCATGAAATTCGTATAATAAGCGCGGTGATGCTTATCATAATGGATTTCCATTGTCCGGGCATCGATGTAAGGTTCCAGGGCATTGTAAGCGAAGGGTAGAGGCGGGAACTCTGCAGGCGGAACACCTTCAATATCCGTAACCTTAACATTTGTTTGAGGGTTGCCCAGAATTTTTGGGCTAATGTAGGCAGCCGCAGTCACCAACCCGACAGCCTTAAAAAATTTTCTACGTTCCATACTTGGTTTTTTATTCAATAACATTCATAATCTGTGATTGTTCAAGCTTAAGTTTCAAAAAATCAGCAAGCTTCAAGATTTTTGATATTATTAAACCGTGATAAAAAAAATTCATAAATTTATGGATGTAAAATCAGAGCAACTGTCTAATAATTCAAATAAATCGATCCTCCTAACGAACGACTAATATGAAAAACATCACTACAATCGGAAGAATTCTGTTTGCAATTCCATTTGCACTCTTTGGGATAAATCATTTCCTGATGACAGATTATTATCTTGGAGTACTCACATCTTTCATACCGCTTGGGGCATACACCATTATTCTTACAGGTATTTTGCTAATAGCCGCCAGCATCAGTATTATTACGAAAAGATTCGTGAAACTCTCCACAACACTTCTTGCAGTACTACTGTTTATCTTTATCGTTACAATTCATATCCCGCATATGTTCACTGATGCAGACAAGACGGCTACACTTATTGCATTACTGAAAGATATCTCGCTTATGGGTGGGTCATTGATGATTGCAGGCATCTATTCTGAGGAAGAAAAACAAAAAAAGTCATAATTTCAAAAACCTGTTGGCTAAATTTGTGTTATATGAGAGTGAACGCATCAAAACGATGCATAAGTTTTATTTAACCTGAATGAAAAATATTATATCTTTATAAACACTAATATTTCCTTGCACTGCTATGAGTCAAATTAAACTTTTTCTTGTATTGTTTATTTGTCTGATCAGTATTGAATCATTTGCTCAAACATCCCTGTTTGATAAGCAGATGCAGGTCAGTTTCGTTGAGAAACAGGGACAGTATGCTGCGCTCGATACAAAACTGGTTAATGAGAATGGCGATACCGTGCTGTTAAAAGATGTTCTTGACAAGCCTGCCATTCTGAATCTGGTTTATTACCAGTGCCCGGGAACATGCAGCCCTCTGATGTTTGGAATATCTAAATTCATAGATGATGTTGATCTTCAGCTGGGTAAGGACTATGAAGTTCTTACGATCAGTTTTGATCCTTCGGAAAAGATCGATCTTGCGATTAAAAAGAAAGCTGCATATCTAAGTATGATGAAGAACAAGGAAGCCGCAAAGAACTGGCGTTTTTTTGTTTCTGACAGTCTTGATATTGCTAAATTAACCAAATCTGTCGGGTTTAATTACATTTATCGGAACAATCAATACGTTCATCCAACCGGGCTGATAGCACTTGGAGCCGATGGGAAAATTATCCGCTATCTCAGGGGAATTGATTTCTTGCCGTTCGACATCAAAATCACTATGGTTGAGGCAGCTAAAGGGAAAATAGGACCAAGCATAAACCGGTTGCTTGCTGTCTGTTATTCTTATGATACGATAGGGAACCAGTATGTTTTTAATGTAACACGGGTTTCAGCACTTGTTATTTCATTTTTTGTCGTTATATTATTTTTGTTCCTGTCTTTGTCCAGATTAAAAATAAAACCAAGGCTTGAAAAATGACTACAAGGGAAGTTATTGAAGAACCCAGCTATCTTGATCATAAGGGCAAGTATAAAGGTATCTTTTCATGGATATTCTCTACCGATCATAAAAGGATTGCAATTCTATATCTCTTTTCTCTTCTGACGTTCTTCTCTATCGGAGCCACACTTGGTTTATTAATGAAGCTTGAGCTTATTGCTCCGGGCAAAACGATTATGACTGCCCAGACATATAACGCATTTTTTACTCTTCATGGCATAATAATGATATTTGCAATTGTCATACCCGGATTACCCGCCGTGTTTGGCAATTTTTTCCTGCCTATCCTGATCGGAGCAAAAGATGTCGCCTTTCCAAGACTTAACCTTCTGTCATGGTATTTCTATGTCGTGGGTGTCTCATTGGTGCTGATCTCACAATTTACCGGACAGGGACCTCCTGATACAGGATGGACATTTTATGCTCCCTACAGCTTCAGGACAACAGGGAATATGCTTCCGGCAGTTTTTGGAGCTTTTGTACTTGGGTTTTCATCAATACTCACGGGCCTCAATTTCCTGGTGACTATTCACAGATTGCGGGCTCCCGGGATGACATGGATGAAAATGCCCTTATTTCCCTGGACCCTTTATGCCACCGGATGGGTACAGTTGCTTGCTACACCTATCATTGGAATTACATTGCTGATGATAGCTGCTGAAAGGATCTTTCACATCGGGTTTTTCGACCCGACACTGGGAGGAGATCCGCTGCTTTACCAGCATTTATTCTGGACCTACAGTCATCCGGCAGTATATATTATGATCCTGCCGGCTATGGGAGCAATTTCTGAAATTATACCAACTTTCTGTCACAAAACAATATTCGGTTATAAATTCATTGTTGCTTCCAGTATTGCGATTGCATTCGTAGGTTACTTTATCTGGGGTCACCATATGTTCACTTCAGGCATGAGTCCTACAGCTCTTTACACATTTTCGCTCCTGACATTCATAGTAGCCATCCCAAGTGCAGTAAAAGTATTTAACTGGATATCCACGATGCATAAAGGCTCCATAGACTTGCAAACTCCTTTTTTTTGGGCAGTTGGGTTTCTCTTTGTGTTCATGATCGGTGGATTTTCAGGACTTATTCTTGGGTCACTTGCTACTAATATACATTTGCATAACACACATTTTGTTGTTGCGCACTTCCACTTTATTGTTTTCGGAGGAACCGGTTATGCATTTTTTGGTGCCATGCATTACTGGTATCCAAAAATTACAGGAAAAATGTATCAGGCGCGGTGGGCAAATACCGGGTTACTTATATTCTTTATAGGATTTTTGACATTGTATGGAGAGATGTTTTTTCTTGGAATGAAAGGTATGCCCAGAAGATATTATGATTATGATGAGATCTTCCATACAGGTAATATCTTTTCTTCATTTGGAGCAATTATAATGTACTTTGGGCTGGCTATAATAATAATCAACCTTATATCATCCTTAAGAAACGGAGTCAAAGCACCGTCAAATCCGTGGGGTGGAAAAACACTTGAATGGACAATTCCATCTCCTCCACCGGCTGAGAATTTTGATAAAATCCCTGTAATAACCAAAGGACCATACAACTATAAATGAACACTATAATAGCTGCACACCGAGACGATCAGACATCTAAGACCGGGATGTGGTTATTCCTTTTTACCGAAATGCTGTTGTTCGGCGGACTTTTTATAGTCTATTCAGTGTACAGATATAGGAACGCAGTTGCATTTCACATGGCTGCTCAGGAACTGAGCGTAGGAATCGGTACAATAAATACTATTATTCTTCTGACAAGCAGTACGACAATAGCAATGTCGATTACCGCCCTCCGTTTGAAAAATAAAAGACTTTCACTCATGCTGCTGGGTACAACAGTTATTCTGGGACTGGCATTTCTGGTAAATAAATATTTCGAATGGGGAGAACATTTCAGGCAACATATCTATCCGGGCTCTTCCGTTCTGGCTCTTCGCGGTCATGGCGATGTGCTCTTTTATGGCCTGTACTTTTTTATGACCGGACTTCATGCTCTTCATATTATCGTTGGCCTGGTCTTTATTCTGATTATTACAGTATCAATCTCAAAAAATAAAATCAATTCTGAAAATTGTGTTTTACATGAAAACAGCGGACTGTACTGGCATCTCGTTGATCTCATATGGATATTCCTGTTTCCGTTGTTTTATCTTATTACATAAAGCTGATGAAGACAAAAGAGAATGAAAAAGATCATATAATTCCTTACAGGACATTCCTAATCATCCTGGCATTGTTAATTACTCTGACACTTACGTCAGTTGCTCTGACTCAAATCTATCTGGGAGCATTGACGGTCGCAGCTGCGTTGATCATTGCTGCAGTTAAATCATCATTTGTGCTGCGTATTTTCATGCACCTGAAGTTTGAGAGCAGGATGTTTTCATTGGCAGTCATTGGCGTTGTTTCTCTTCTCTGCGCGGTAATAACAATAACTCTTCTCGACTACCTTTATAGATAACAATTATGTATTCAACTACAGGCATTGAAGCTTCAAATTATGTATCAACGTATAATACTGCATTTTACTTTATTGCGGGTATTTCGTTGTTACTTCTTGCAGGGCTTACTTTTGCCATGATATACTTCATCTTCAAGTATAATCGGAAGAAACATGCTGTGGCAGTTCAGATCGAAGGAAATACATTTCTGGAGGTAACCTGGACAGTTATTCCGGTTCTCTTGGCATTGTTTATGTTCCACCTGGGGTGGGCAGGATGGAAACCCACTACAAAGCCACCTAAAGATGCCATGAACATCACAGCTGTGGCAAGAATGTGGAATTTTATGTTCATTTATGATAATGGAAAACAAAGTCCCGATCTGATAGTTCCTGTTAATACACCCGTTAAAATTAACCTTATCTCACTTGATGTAATTCACAGTCTTTTCATTCCTGACTTCAGGATAAAATCTGACATCATACCAGGAAGAAAAAAGTTTATGTGGTTTCTTCCTGAGACGGAAGGTAAATATAAAATTTTTTGTGCCGAGTATTGTGGATTGCAGCACTCATACATGCATTCTACCGTTAATGTTATGGCAAAGGACAAATTTAATACATGGTATGCTGAAAGTGCTAAGCCGGTTGCAGCGGCCGGCAATGCCCCGGGAGCAGCAGGAGAGTCAATAATGAGGATCCAGGGCTGTTTTGCATGCCATACCACCGACGGGTCAAAGCTGATCGGCCCCAGTTATTTAAATTTGTATGGTTCACAACAAGTTGTGTTGCGTGACGGGAAGGAAATCACTATTACCGCTAATGATGAGTACATAAGAAGATCCATTCTTGATCCCAACGCCGATATTACAAAAGGATTCCCTTCAGGACTAATGCAAAGTTTCCGGAGCACTATAAGCGATGATGATATAGCGAAAATAATTGAATACCTGAAAACTGTTAATGACAAATAACCGGGGAAATAAACCTAAGGACTATTTAGAACTTACCAAAATTAAAATTATGATCCCGGTGGCTCTGACAGGATTCACGGGATATTTTATTTTTGATCCACATCTTAGTTTACGGATTTTTATAACCAGCTGCGGGATTCTCTTTATGGCTGTCTCTGCGTCGGTTCTTAACCAGATTCAGGAAGTTGACACCGACAGCAAAATGGACAGAACCAGAAATCGTCCGCTGCCCGGACACAGGGTCAGTGTGAAGGGAGCAACTATTTTCGTCCTTATAAACCTTTTTGCCGGTATAATATTTATTTATTATGCCGGGAACCTTAAAGCCGTAATTATCGGTCTTATTACAATCATATGGTACAATGGGATCTATACTTATGCCAAGAGAATCACTGCATTTGCTGTTGTTCCGGGTGCAATCACAGGTGCCTTACCTCCTCTTATCGGATGGGTAGCTGCCGGAGGCGGTTTATGGGATAAACCAGTTCTGTTCGTTGAATTTCTGATCTTTACTGGCCAGATTCCTCACTTCTGGTTACTTATCATGAAATATGGAGAAGAATATAAACTTGCCGGGATACCAAACCTGATTGATGTTTTTAGTCCGAAACAAATTAAAAGATTAACATTTACCTGGGTTGTATCTTCAGTTATTGCAGCCCTTTTCCTGTGTTATTTTGAAATAATCCGGTCCGACATTGTAATTTTAATTCTTCTGCTAGCCTCAATTTATATAATCTGTCAATTCTCGACACTGTTAAAGATCAGGTCAAACAGCAATAACTTCAAGAGATACTCATTGTACCTCGATTTATATTTCCTGCTGATCCTTCTGCTTCTGATCTCGGACAGGATAATAGGGTGAGACAGGGGTTAGTTCATCGGGTCTTGGTCGTATCCCTCGCCTTCTGTGCCTGTTTTTGTAATTCCCTCACATAGAGTACAAGCTTCCACCTGTCGTCCGGGTTTATCTGGGCGCCATGAGCGCCCATTGAGCCAAATCCAAGTGTTATTGTATGAAATATCATTCCATCTTTCAGTTTTGCCGTTGGAGCAGCGGAAATATCCCTTGGTTTCAATGGATAAAGTCCGCTGCTGAAAAGCTGACCATCTCCCTTTCCCTGCGCTCCATGACAACCAATACAGAATGTTGTAAATATTAATTTGCCCCTGGCAAGAACATCTCCTGTGGGCATAAAGGGGTTTTTAAGCTCGTTTCCTGCCCTTAAACGTGATGCCGAGTCAATCGTATACCTGAAAGGTATAAATCCCCTGGGGACTGTCCCGTCAACCGGAATCCTCATTGTGGAACTATCACGAAAATTGGGATTTGTTGAATATGTTTCATATTCCTGTGAATATGCCATATCAGGTATAAAGTCATATCCGCGCATATTCCTTTGCCTGTCGCATGACGATATAATTATTCCGGTCAGTAAAATAACTGAAATCCTGATTGATATTTGTCTTACCCGATGCATTTTCAAATACACATAAAATTTACGATTCATAATTCAGGCTTTCCGCCAGGAATGGATCATTTTTCACTACAATCGGACCTTTTGAGAGAGATCTGAAAACTATGAAAATGAACAGACAGGAATAAACTATTGTCATGGAAATTTCCAGGACCCCCATACCAGCCTTAGCACCCGCTGTTGCCGGCATGATCATCAGCCAGTAATCTATCCAATGACCTATCAGTACAACTGCGGCTATTAAAGCCACCCAGTTAAGTTGCCGCTTTGAATTATAAGTGATCAGTCCAAAAAAGGGAACTATAAAATTTATGCCTAGATTAACAAAGAAAACAATTTTATACTCATGCAGCCTTGGAATGAAATATGACGTTTCCTCAGGCAGATGACCATACCAGATTAGCTCATATTGCGAAAACCACTGGTAGGTCCAGAAAATGCTGAAACAGAACATATAAATTGCCATGTCATGAACATGATCTGTCCTGATATATTTAAGGTATCCCTGACGTTTCAGAAACCAGATCATCAAAGTAATAAACGCCAGTGAGGTCACGAACATTCCAATTAAGACATACCATCCAAAAATAGTACTGTACCAGTGTGCATCGAGAGACATTATCCAGTCCCAGCTGCTTGAAGAAACGGTAATTGCATAAAATACCAGGAAAAGGCCCGAGTAGAGTTTTGCCCGATTATAAAACTTAATATCTGATGAAGTAATCAATGCATTGGTATTTGTTCTCATCATACGTGTAAGAACTATCCAGCCTGCGAAATAGATTATCAGCCTGATAAAGAAAAACGGAACATTGAGCCAGGCTTTTTTCCCTTCTATAACAGGATCAGATATATTATTATCTGACCAGAGATACAAATCGTGCATTCCAAAATAAATGAGAAGCATCAGTATAAAGGCAACAGGCAGGAAAGCTGTCATTGAATCGGGTAATCTCTGGAGAACCGCATGCCATCCTGAAAGAGCCAGCCTGTGCACTGCAAGGAAGAAGGCCGCTCCGAGCGAAAGTCCCATAAAGAACTGGTTGTTGAGCAGTATATTAGCCCAAATCCTCGGGGCGCCGGCTTTAGAAATAAGAATTGCTGCCGATGCAACCAGGATCCCAGCCACAAATATAATTCCCAGAACGTTTCGGTATAGTTTTTTAAATTTGAATTGTTCCTCCATGTTGCTGTTATCTAATTACCTTATTTCTATAGTTTGAATTCCCGATAAAAGCGTTGTAACACTCTTAAGTGTGGTCACTTCATCTGTTGCTTCAACCAGAATGACAAATCTGTCATCGGTTATTCTTTTATCAATTGCCGCGAACCTTATATCAGGCTTCAGTCTTGATCTTATCAGCAGGGCTGCAGCCATAGACAGTCCTGAAAAGAGAACGGTAAGCTCGAAGGTTATAGGAATAAAGGACGGAGCTGCAAAGTAAGGCTTCCCGCCAATTATCAGCGGATAACTTACAGTGAATACCCATGCCTGAAATCCAAATGCGAGTAAAGCTCCGAGGGCGCCAAAGATAAACCCCCCAACCGGTATTCGCGTTCGTTTCATAGACAGGGCTTCGTCAATCCCATGCACCGGGAATGGAGAAAGCACATCAGCAATGATCATGTTGCTGTCACGAAGTTTCTTCACAGCCTGGAGCAATGGAACTTCGTCATCAAAATAAATTGATATATAATTCCTAGCTCTCATGGCTCAAGTCTTTTTTATGGTGATCCTCACCTGTTATTTTGAGGACTGATTTAACTTCCGAAATGGAGATAACCGGGAAGATCCGTATAAACAGCAGAAATGCCGTGAAGAAGATCCCCAGGGTCCCGATTATTAATCCGTATTCGACAATTGTAGGTTTATACATGGTCCAGCTTGAAGTCAGAAAGTCGCGATGAAGAGAAGTAACAATAATCACGAAGCGTTCGAACCACATACCGATATTAATTACAATTGACAGGAAGAAGGTGAACATCAGGCTTGTCCGGAGCTTCCTGATCCAGAGCAGCTGTGAAGCAAATACATTACAGACGATCATTATAACGTACGCCCACCAGTAGGGTCCGGTTGCCCGGTTCATATAGGCATAGTGTTCATATTCATTTCCCGAGTACCACGACATAAACATCTCGGTCATATATGCAAGGGCGACAATTGAGCCCGTAGCAATCAGTATTTTGTTCATGTTTTCAATATGACTCACTGTAATATAGTCCTCAAGTCCCATTGTTTTCCTCGCTATTATCAGTAGGGTCAGTACCATGGCGAATCCTGAGAATATTGCTCCGGCAACAAAGTATGGCGGGAAAATAGTAGTATGCCACCCCGGGAGTATTGATGAGGCAAAATCCATACTCACAATGCTATGCACCGACAATACAAGTGGAGTAGCTATTGCAGCAAGCATAATGGATGTGACCTCATGTCTGTGCCAGTGTCTTGCTGAACCCGTCCATCCGAAGCTCAAAAAATTATAAATATTCTTTTTAAAACCATTCTTGAGCTTATCGCGTAATGTACCAATATCGGGTATCAGCCCCACATACCAGAACACCAGCGAAATAGTAAAATATGTGGATATTGCAAATACATCCCATACCAGAGGTGAATTAAAATTAACCCATACTCCCCGCGTGTTCGGATAAGGGAATATAAAAAATGTCAGAAGGGGCCGGCCAAGGTGAATAAGAGGAAAGAGCGCAGCACATATCACGGCAAAAATGGTCATTGCCTCTGCGGAACGGTTGATACTGTTTCTCCACTTCTGCCTGAACAGCAGCAGAATGGCAGAAATAAAAGTCCCGGCATGCCCGATTCCTATCCACCATACAAAGGTTGTGATCTCAAATGCCCAGCCAACTGTCCTGTTTTCTCCCCAGGTACCAATACCCTGCCATACAGTCCAGCCGATCATTATCAATCCAAATAACATAGCCAGGTTCGATAAAGTCATCCCCATGTACCATAACTTACCAGCTTTATTCAGCGTTGGTTTAAGCAGGTCGCTGGTAATGCTGTGATAAGTTTTTGTTCCTTCAATCAAAGGAGCCCTCAGAGGGGATTGAACAATGCTCATAAGTATTTCTTATAAAATCTTGTTTCTAACTTTAGTAAGATAATTCACCGAAGGCCGGGTAAATAACTCCTCGAGCAGGTTATATCTTCGTCCGCTGCTGATAAGCCTGTTCAACTCACTGTTGTGATCATTCATATCCCCAAAGACAATTGCGTTAGCCGGACAGCTTTGAGAACAAGCTGTTTTAATCTCATACTCAAATAATGCCCTGTTTTCTTTTTTTGCATTTAATTTGCCAGCCTGAATGCGCTGTATGCAGAATGAACACTTTTCTATTACGCCCTGGGCCCGCACTGTTACATCGGGGTTGAGAACCATCCTGCGCAGATCCGTGGTCATCCCTTCAACATCCTTTAAATTGTGGGAAAGCGTGCCGGCTGATGTATAATTGAACCAGTTGAATCTTCTCACCTTGTACGGGCAGTTATTATTGCAGTACCTTGTTCCGAAACACCGGTTGTAAATCATCTGGTTCAACCCTTCAGAACTATGGTTGGTAGCTGCAACCGGACAAACATTCTCACAGGGAGCATTCTGACAATGCTGGCACAAAACAGGCTGGAAAAGAACGCCTGGATTTTCATCATCTCCTGTATAATATCTGTCTATTCTAAGCCATTGCATTTCGTGAACACGGTGAACTTCCTCCCTCCCGACAACAGGAACATTGTTTTCAGCCTGGCATGCTATTACGCAGGTTCCGCATCCTGTACATTTACTGAGATCTATAGCCATTCCCCAGTGATGATGCGGATATGTCCTGTCTTTATAAAGGCTTTTGTTATGCCCGGCGAAGTAGCTGTGCAATTCATTACCTGAAGAGGGATTATTTTTGAACTCTTTCAGAACAGTTTCGCGTGCCAGGGCCCTGCCTTCCATGCTATGATGAGTCTGAACCTGTGCAAAAGCAATCACCTTTCCGGTCTTTGCTATGGTGACATGATTCCCGCTATAAGATCTGTTGCCATTCTCCGATGATACCATTGACCAGGCATCCACGCCAACACCTGTGCCAACCTTCCCGCAGACTGTTCGCCCATAACCGAGGGCTATACCTATTGTTCCATAAACCTGTCCCGGTTGTATCAGTACAGGAAGTTCAATCTTGCCAATATTTATAACATCATTATCATTCAGGTTGTTCTCCTTTGCCTGCGCAGGAGATATTGTTGCATAATTATCCCAGCAGATCCTTGTTACCGGATCGGGCAATTCCTGGAGCCAGGGATTATTAGCCTGCCTTCCCTCACCCATAGGAACCCTCTCATACAAAACTAACTCTAAAGTATTTTTATCTGATTCTTTTCCGGTCAGAGTCAACGAGGGATTGAATAGGGTTTGCCTGGATACAGAAGCTGGTGCAAGGCTTTCACCTGGTACCCCGCCCGGTTCAAAGATCCCTCTTTGCAAAGTATGATCAAAAAAATCAACAGGATTCAGGAACTCCGACTGCCGCCTCATCATATTACCGGTCCAGTAAGTTTTCATAAAATCATACATCCCCTTAGTCGTACCTGACCATTTCAGCAAGGTGTCAGCCATCTGACGCGTATTAAATATCGGGCTGATAGCAGGCTGCATCAGACTATAATGATTCTTTTTTGGTTCAGCATCGTTCCAGCTCTCGAGGTAGTTGCTATCGGGACATATATATTTGACCAGGTTGCTTGTTTCATCAGGAGCCCCTGAAAGCGATATTGTCAGACCTACTTTTTTAAGACCTTCAGTAAAAGCATCTTTGTTATACCATGTGTAAACCGGGTTCACGTTCCAAATCAGAATTGCATTTACTGAACCTTCATGCATCTTCCCGACAAGCCTCTCCATGTTGCTGTCTAGTGCAGCATGTGTCTTAAGATACGATTCGAACAATATCGTTTGTCCAATGTTGCCAAGCGACCGGTTAATTTCATTTACAAGAAGCTGAATCTCTCTGACATTTGAACCCGAAATTACAAGTGATTTTCCGGTTGCCGCAAGAAGTTTGGCTGATATTCCGCTTACATCAACAGGCGAAGACGGGGCACTGATATCGTGATGTTCAACGTTTTTAATAATTTCCCTGTAAATATTCATAAGGACCGCTGCCTCCTCCGAAGGCTTGATTTGAATTCTCAGGTCGGCATTACTCCCTGTAAGACTGAGATTGGATTCAAGCTGAACCAGGTAGTTCATTGCCTGTTCCGGGTCCCTACGGGAACTGAATTGTTCCGTGTATTCTATCGGAGAAAGCCAGGTGCCCAGAAAATCGGCTCCAAAGCTTACTACCACGTCAGCCTTGTCGAACCGGAAATCTGGTATAACCTGTTTCCCAAAGCTTATCTTATTGGCTTCCAGCATTGCTGAACAGGAGATCGCATCATACTGTACCCATTCAGAGCCTTTGAATTTTTCGAGGAAACCGGAAATTACAGCTTCAGTCGAAGGGCTGAAAACAGTCGGTGTGAGCAGAACAATAGTCCCTTTTTCTTCAATTATCTTATGTAGTTTTTCCTGGATATCTTTATCCATGGCATCCCAGGTAACGGACCTGCCATCTGCGAATGGTCCGTGGAACCGTCCGGTATCATAAAGATCAAGAACCGATGCCTGGACTCTTGCACTGGTACCTCCCCTGGTCATACCTGATTCAGGATTGCCTTCAATCTTTATTGGCCGCCCATCCCTTGTCTTTATCAGAATACTGCAATAGTCATTTCCGTTAATGTAGCTCGAGGCATAGAAGAGCGCTTCACCAGGTGTCATCTCAACTGGAGCCAAAGCGTACGGCAATGCTTTACTGATTTTCGACTGGCAGGCAGAAAGGGCGGAAACGGCAAAGCTGAATCCGCATAATTTCAAAAAGTCTCTCCGGGAAGCTTGTCTGTCTTTGCCAAGATCGTCCAGAAGCCCGGAAAATAGATTTTCATTATCCGTGACCAGCTCATTCGGATTGACTTCGTCGTTGTGTCGTTTTAGCTCAATTTTTTTCCGGACCTTTTTCATTCCTGAAGGAATTTTCTTGAATTATGTTCAATTAATAATGACATTTCCCGCAATCTTTACCTCCGATGCTTGCGATCATAACACTGTCGACCCTCCCGGCATTTAGGGAATCGGAAAGTCCTGGAAAGTATTTCATGTAATATTCATTACTTAGATTTACTTTTCTTGTTTCATGGCAATTTATGCACCACCCCATTGACAGATCAGGAACCTGTACAAGCCTGTTCATTTCCTTCACGTTTCCATGGCATGCATCGCAGGTAATCTGCCCTGCATTTACATGTTGCGCGTGGCTGAAAAAAACAAAATCCGGAAGCCGGTACAGTCTGACCCACTGAACTGCTCTCCTGTTATCGAAAGCATCAACAATTTTGGCAATTTCAAAAGCGCCCGACCTGGTTCCGTTACGTACCAGCAGATGACAGTTCATACAGACGCTCCCCGGAGGAATTCCTGCTGATTTACTGATTTTAGCCGTGTAATGACAATATATACAATCTGTCTTATTTTGTCCGGCATGTATGGCATGTGAAAATTTAATCGGCTGGTCGGGGGAATATCCTTCAGCCCTCCCAAAAGCAATTGCATTGACAGCCAGGATCCAGGTAATGATAACACCGGTGACAGAGAGAATTATCCACTTGATCCGTTGATTTTTATATATTTTTTTGATTATAAGATCAATAACGCAAAAAAGAAATAGAACAGACGAAATAATAAGAATTAAGAGATTCGTGATCAGCGGCTTATTTTGTGCAAGCCCTATTCCGGTGAATTTGTTCATGTAAGCCTTGATAAGAACTATATCGGAGGCAGAAAGCTGAAAACCCTTATGCACCTGTTTCATCTTCGGGCCGATCGGCTTGAGCAGAACTTTGCTCAATTCAAGAGCACTTTTATTCAGATACTTCTTTGAAATGACCAGGGCATCGGGGTTCCAGTTGAGGGTATCAGATACGCGGGCATTGTGACAGCTCGCACAATTGACCGACTTATCGGAAAGATAAACCAGACCATAAAAGAGACGTTCACCTCTTATCAGCTCTTCACCTGTAAAATCACTCTTTTTATAGATAACCGAATCAGGTAAAGGACGATTCACTGTATCTTTTGACTGCAAGGCAAGTGAATCATTTCCTTTAAGCTTAAGGGAATCTTTCCCCTGAACTTTTGATGTGTCTCCTCCCTGAACTTTTGCGGTATCGGGTTTCTGGAGTTTGGATGTATCTTTCCCGGCTTGTTTTGTGGTATCCGTTTTCTGAAATCTGCCAGTATCCTTCTGTTGTTGTTTTAATGGTGCTTTTCCCAGAACTTTAGCCTGTTTACCGGTCTCGGTTACCTGAATTATACTGGCCTGACAAGGGAGTATGATAAAAGCAAGGGAGATAAGCAGGAATAAATATCTAATTTTTTCTGCGGAATATCTGCACATTGATACCTAATTATAGAATATTTAAAACTTAATTTTCCGGATTAAATCAAATATCCCTGCAAAATCCAACATGCCCAAAAATATTAAAATGACTAAAATAATTTATTATTGAATCAAATATTTTTGATCAGACCAATATTTTCATAAAGATAATTAAACCTTTAATTCAGCCTCCATTTTTAGTTGTCAATTTTTTTTATGAACCGTGTCTGCCAGAACGGGATAATAATATACCATTTATTGTACTGATTTCAGGTTCTCTCTTTATATATTTGCAGAATAACAACAATTTGGACTTGTTGTTTCGTTTAATTTCAATAATTAACACTCCAATCAATGAAAAAGGTGATTGCTCTTATTTTCGTACTTTTTCTTTCTGCAGGATTCATCATTAGCTGCAAAAAGGACAAAGGGAACCCTCCGGTTTTGCCTCCTCCGGAATCTATGATAATCGATTTCAGCAATTTCACTACAGCAAAAAAATCATTTGAGGTGCTGCCTCTGCAAAAAGGTACGGAAAACAGCAATTGGGATTTTGCTGCAACAGTTGCCGCGGTTTGGAAACAGATCAATGATACATACCTGGGTGTACCCATAACAGCATTTAAAGCAACTGTCGGTCAGGCTCCGGTATATATTTCAACAAAAAACTGGCAATGGAGCTATAGTGTAACCTACTTAAACGAGACATATAAGGCAAGACTCACGGGTCTGATCAGAAGCAGTGACGTTCAATGGAAAATGTATATTACCCTGGAAGGTACGGGAGGCTATACGGATTTTCTCTGGTTTGAAGGTACTTCAAAGCTGGATGGTACTGGTGGTGAATGGATACTTTATCAGGAGCCGCAGACGCCTGTGGCATTACTTCAGGTTGACTGGACGAAAACAGCAGAAACTGTCGGATATGTAAAATATACTTATATAAAAGCCGACACCTTCGTAAATAGTTTTATCGAGTACGGGTCGACAACTGCCGCTTTGAATGCATATTATACAATTCATTATTTTAACGGATTGAAGTTTTCGGATGTCAATGTGGAATGGAATACAACTACATTGAATGGCCATGTGAAATCTGTTGATTACATGGGAGATACCAACTGGTATTGCTGGGATTCAAATAAAGTAAATACCATTTGTCAATAGCAGGTGGTTGCTCTCAATCAATGCGGGAGATCCCTCGCTGGAGCTATATAATGACAGAGATCTTTATTATGTTTTCAAGCCACGTAGTGGCTTAATGTAATTTTGATTTATTTACATTTATATTCAGCTCCTTCAGAGCTGATGGTATCTTAGAGTCAACTTACCCCCGGTTTCACAGGGGGTTATTCATATCTGGCTCTTTCAGAGCCACCGAGGGTGTCTCAATAGTCCTCTCTCAAATATTTACTCCTGAATCCCCCAAATGTGACTTTATCAACCCCCTAAATCCCCCAATTGGGGGACTTTTAACTCCTAAATCTAAATAGCCCCCCATACGGGGGGTTGGGGGGTTGAGATAGTTTAACATCTCCCTTTGGGGGTAAAAAGCAACTTTTGAGACATCCTCTTCTTTTATTCTGCAAATTGTCTTCTTCTTTTTTTTTACTATTTTGCGCTCCTTATTTTAACTTAGCAATAATGTCAACAGGGAAAAAATCTGTTTTACTTATAATTCTGATACTTTTATGTGATCAGGTCCTTAAGATTTGGGTTAAAACCCATATGGAGATCGGACAGGAGATTCATCTTTTTGGCAACTGGGGGATCCTCCATTTCATTGAAAATAATGGAATGGCTTTCGGAATGGAAATGGGAGGCAAACCCGGCAAGCTGATACTAAGCGTTTTCCGAGTTGTAGCAATATTTGGAATTGGCTGGTTTCTTGTTTCACTGATCAGAAAAAAGGCAAACCTCGGGTTGATTCTGGCTGTCAGTGCAATAATGGCAGGAGCTATCGGGAATATTATAGACAGTGCATTTTACGGAATGATCTTCAGTGAAAGCTTCAATCAGCACGCTGTCCTTTTTCCGCAGGGAGGTGGTTACTCCTCTTTCCTCCACGGAAGAGTTGTCGACATGTTCTATTTTCCGGTTATTAATACCCACTGGCCGCACTGGTCACCATTCAAACCAGGAGAATCACTTGTCTTCTTCAGACCTGTTTTCAACATTGCTGATTCATCAATAACCTGCGGAGTTGCAGCCATAATATTATTTCAGAAGAGGATGTTCCGGAATCTCTGATGAAGGTTTTTATCAAAACATATCCTGTTATTTCTCTTCACAACAATTGCTGACACAATCCAAAATTGTTTTCAGGTTTTCATGTTTCAGATAATACCACGTATTTTTGCCATCCCTTTTTGAAGCAAGTACTCCTTTGTCCTTAAGAATTCCTAAATGATGTGAGGCAGCAGATTGTTCTATTCCAAGCTGCGTATGAATTTCAGTCACAGTTCTTTTCTTACCGTCTTCAAGACATCCTACTATACTTATTCGTACCGGGTGTGCTATTGCCTTTAGCATTCCTGCAGCTTTTTCAAGTGTCTCAGGATTAAGTTCCCTAAATTCCATTTTTAAAAAGTTTCATCATGCAAATATATATAAATATGTCGATATGATAGAAGCCGGTAGAAAAAGGTGCTGGGTGCTGGCCCTGTGAAATAGTACAAAAATAGCACAAAAGCCTACGATTAAGCATTATTTCACAGGGCTGGGTGCTATAATCTGATTACCGATTACCAATTACCGATTACCTATTACTGATTCCTTTGCGCCTTTTTTATTATATTTGACCGAAATAATTATTTATGTCTGCTCTTTCCGGAATAAAGAGACCTGTTGAAACTGAAATGGCCGAATTTGAAGCCTATTTCAGCCGCACCATGCGTAGTGATATTCCTTTACTGAACATCATTCTGAATTACGTTTTACGTCGCAAGGGCAAACAGATGAGGCCGTTGCTGGTTTTCCTAACTGCCAGGCTCAATGGTACAATCGCAGAGTCTACTTATATTGCGGCAACATGTATTGAACTTCTTCACACAGCATCTCTTGTTCACGACGACGTGGTTGATGATGCACATGAAAGACGCGGAGCCCTTTCAATAAATGCTCTGTGGAACTCAAAAATAGCTGTTCTGCTTGGAGACTACCTTCTCTCTTCAGGCATGCATATCTGCGTTGAAAAATCACGCTACGATATGCTCGAAATTATTTCAGAAGCAGTAAAATCAATGTCCGAAGGTGAGCTTTTACAGCTGCAGAAAGCCAGAAAATTGAATATAAAAGAAGAGGATTATTACAAAATCATAATCAGTAAAACTGCCGCATTGCTGTCAGCATGCACTGCATGCGGTGCGAGATCAGTATCGGAAGATAGCGAGGTGATCCAGCTGATGAAAGACTTTGGAGAGAATATAGGGATTGCTTTTCAGATAAGGGATGATATCCTGGATTATGAGGGAACAGGACTAACAGGCAAAACGGTTGGAAATGATATTAAGGAAAAGAAGATCACTCTTCCTTTGATACACGCGCTCGAACAGTCGGTTAACTCAAAAAAAAGGCATATTCTTAATATTGTAAGGAACAAAAAAAAGACCAGGGCTGAAATTAAAGAGGTGATTACTTTTGTTATGGATTATGGAGGTCTTGAATATGCAGAGATTAAGATGAATCAGTATCGTGATAAAGCCCTCGCCATCCTTGATTCCTATCCCGATTCGGAGGTGAAAGAATCCCTTAAAGGATTTGTCCATTATACCAGTTCAAGGGACAAATAGAAGCTCCATTCGCAATTAATCTTTTATACATTTTCCTATTGTGCCACCTCCAGCTGAACAGGCGGTACTTTTGACATATCCTGCATGTAATAGCGCGATCCGATATAAAAAAGAAGGGCGCCTATCATTAAAACGAAAGGAAGGATTGCCATAGCTGTTTTGATATTATAAATGTCTGATATTTTCCCAAGCACAATCGGAGCAGTAAAGGAACCAAGTAAATTCTGAACAGCAACTGCTATCGCGTACGAAGTTGCCCTTAATCCGGGATGAATGACATCCTGCGTGACTGCAGCAGCACCTGCTATAAAGGTCATGATAATGACACCGAACAGGAACAATACTGCTATCTGCCCGTTCCCTTTTAAGAGGAAAAATGCAATGAAAAGAAGCAAGGCTGAAATAAATGTTGATATAGCAGGGAACAGCAGCCGGGCTCTGGGTTCGGTTTTTCTCCATCTGTCTATCAGAAAACCGCCAAGAGGAGCTCCTATCAGGGCCAGCATCATAACAGCACCGGCCAGAGTGCCGGCAATCTTTGGCTCAAGATGGTTGCCGGTTTCGAAAAACTTTGGAAGCCAGACTATCATTGCAGTTGTTACAAAGACTACGGCAGCCATTCCGAAATAGGTATATAATACCGATGGTTTTGCCAGGAACTCACGTATCATATCCTTCTTTTCCATCTTTATCTTATTGTTCTTCTTGTCGATAAATGAAAGATCAACCGTTTTATAATCCTTCACAAACATGAAAAGAATTGCAATTAACAGGCCCGGCACTGCAACAATTCCGAAGGCATGCTTCCAGCCAAGCGCCTGCGCGATAATGCCGCCCATTGTCACTCCGATTGCTGATCCCAGGGGGATGGACGCATTCCATAACCCCATCATTTTGGATCTTTTCTCCATGGGATACATTCCTGATATTAATGCACTTCCTCCGGGAGCATACCCTGCTTCACCAAATCCTATAAATATGCGGGCCATGAATAGCTGAACATAATTTCCGGTCAATGCACAAACAGCCGTTGCAATGCTCCAGACAATAGCCATCAATCCGATTGTTTTGGTTCTGCTCCACCGGTCAACAATTATTGAAACAGGAAAAGTAAGAAGCCCTATGGAAAGATAGATGACCGAGACCAGCCATCCACACTGTGTATCTGATATGAACCAGTCTTTCTGTATTGAAGTAAACATGGAGTTTACCACCATCCTGTCGGCATAATCAAAAACGTATAGCAGGAACAGCAGCATAAACACGTAGTTTGAGTAATTCCTGGAAAACAAATACCCGGTGCGGTCTTCTGGTTTTTTCATCTTAAGCCTGAATTTGTAAAACCTTAATACCAAGTAAATAAAAATAAATGTCAGTTGATTTTTTTTATGCAATTTTAAGTGTTTATACTTATCCGGAGTCCCGGGGACGCGAAGCTGCCAATGGGCCTCTAGATCATGTCAAGTATTTCTTAGACTCTATTCACCTTTATTAGAATTTAATTTACTAATTTTCATTGTTAAACTTTAAAATTATCCGAAGCTATGACATCTTTAAAACAAATTAATGAGTTTCTTGATTCACAGCCCATTGCGTTGGTTGGTGTATCACGTAATCCTAAAAAATTTGGTTATGCCGTTTTCAAAGAGCTAAAAGAAAAGGGTATGAAAGTAGTTCCTGTTAATCCACTGGCTGAAGAAATTATGGGTGTTAAGTCTTACCCCAGTGTAAAAATGCTTCCACCTGAAGTTCAAAGCATAATTGTATTTACGAAAAAAAATGTAACTGCATCAGTCATACGGGATGCCAAAGAAAAAGGAATTAAGCAAATCTGGATACAACAGATGGCCGATAGCAAGGAAGCACTTGAGGAACTAAAAAACACCGGAATTAACCTGATCACGGGAGAATGCATACTCATGCATTACAAGCCAGACAGTATTCACAAATTTCATGGGAGTATCAGGAAGTTTTTCAGGTTGTTTCCAAAATAATGACAGACATAAATCAATCATACAATCTTAAATTTGTTGTAAGGGATTATGAATGTGATCTTCAGGGTGTAGTTAATAACGCCAATTATCAGCATTACCTTGAGCATGCCAGACATCAATTTCTTATCTCGAAAGGTATCAGCTTCTTTGATCTCCATAATGAGGGAATAGATCTTATTGTCACAAAAGTGGAAATAGAGTATAAATCCCCATTAATAAGCAGGGATGAATTTATCGTTACAGTGGACATACAGAGAGAGGGAAATGCAAAATTGCTTTTTGTTCAGGACATATTCAAACTGCCTGATTTAAAGCTTATAGTAAAAGCAAAAGTTACAGGTGTAGCTACCAGAAATGGCAGGCCAGTACCACCACGTGACCTGATCAATAAACTTGGTCTTGAATCATGAATTTCAGTCATAACTCACAGAAAATGAAAATAAAATCAACTTTCTCGCGCAATCTGGCCATTATTGTCATTTTTATTGCGGCTTCTTCCTACTCCTATTCTCAATCTTTAAGTATCCTTAAACAGAAGTATGATAAACAGGAAGTCTATATAACTATGCGAGACGGAGTCAGACTTTTTACTTCAATATACACACCTAAAAATACTTCGGTTACTCATCCTATTCTTATGAACAGGACACCATACAATATTGAGCCCGGGGGACCAGACAGCTTTAATTATTTCATGCAGCTGTACAGTAGATATACTTCGGATGATTATATAATGGTTTATCAGGATGTGAGAGGCAGGTACATGAGTGAGGGTGAATTCGAGGATATTCGTCCGGTAATCCCTTTACGGAAAAACAATAAGGATACAGATGAATCGACAGATACCTGGGACACTGTGGATTGGCTCATTAAAAATGTAAAGAACAATAACGGGAATGTCGGAATTTTCGGAATTTCTTACCCTGGTTTCTATTCTACAATGGGTATCATAGATGCTCACCCTGCCGTCAAAGCTGTTTCTCCCCAGGCTCCTGTTACCGCCTGGTTCCTTGGCGATGATTTTCATCATAACGGGGCTTTCTTTCTTCTTGATTGCTTCAGTTTTTATTACAGCTTTGGGCAGCCCCACAGAGCTCCAACACGTAAAGGAAATCCCGGATTTAAATGGCCTGTTCCCGACAGCTATGAATTTTTTCTTAATGCGGGTGCTGACAAAAATCTTGCCCCGGAATATTTTGATGACAGTATAAAATTCTGGAATGAGGCTTTTGCACATCCTGATTATGATGAATTCTGGAAATCAAGAGATCCTCGACAGTTCCTGAAAAATGTCAAACCTGCGGTCATGACAGTTGGCGGATGGTTCGACGCTGAAGATCTTTATGGTACCCTTCATACTTATGAAGCTATTGAAAACCAGAATCCGCCTGCAACAAAGAATTTTCTCGTAATGGGTCCATGGTCACACGGTCAATGGGGTTTTGGAAAGGGAATTAACCTGGGGAACATTTACTGGGGCCTGGATGCTAATATTAAATTTCAGGCTCAGGAAAAGAGTTTCTTTGACTACTATCTGAAAGGTCAGGGGAATCCCGACATTGCTGAGGCTACAATCTTTGTTACAGGTTCAAATGAATGGAGAACATTTGATTCCTGGCCACCTGAAAATGTTGTCGAGAAAAACCTCTACCTGCAGCCTTCCGGTGCTTTGACATTTATCTCTCCCCAGACCAGTGACAGCTTTGATGAATACGTCTCAGATCCTATGAAACCGGTTCCTTATGATGATGGCATCAATACTCACCGGACAGCCGAATATATGACTGATGATCAGAGGTTTGCCTCACACAGACCCGATGTTATGGTTTATCAGACAGATGTGCTTACCGATGATATTACACTTACCGGTCCGCTTACAGCAGATCTGTTCGTCTCAACTACAGGGACGGATGCTGACTATGTTGTGAAGTTGATTGATGTTTTCCCGCCTGACACTAAAGCTGATCCGGCAAACAATGTAAAAGTGCCTCTGGGAGACTACCAGATGCTTGTCAGAGGTGAAATCTTCAGGGGAAAGTACCGTAACAGCTTTGAGAAGCCCGAACCGTTTGTTCCCGGAAAGGTCACTGAGGTAAAGTACAAGATGCCGGATATAGCGCACACTTTTAAAAAAGGGCACCGGATGATGGTTCAGGTACAGAATTCATGGTTCCCCCTGGTTGACAGGAATCCTCAGAAATTCGTTGATATTTACACCTGTTCTGATAAGGATTTTCAGAAAGCCACTCAGAGAATCTACCATGAGGCAGGTAGCGCTTCATATATTAAATTGACCGTTTTGAAGTAATAATATATATTTACACTTGGTTCTTGTTCAGTATCTTATTAATATCTATTTATCATGACTAAAAGTAAACTAACCAGAAGACAGTTTCTTATAAAAACTGTGGCTGCAGGAGCGGGTTCGGTATTACTCGGAAAAACTGTTTTGGGTTTTTCATCCGTATCAACAGGAACAGCTGCAGATCCATTCCGGATAGTGACCCTAGGTAAATCGGGATTAAAATCAACATTCCTTGGGATGGGAACAGGATTCAACGGAAATAACCGGTCATCAAATATCACAAGGGCAGGCGTTGCAGAATCAATTATAAGACAGGCCTATGAAAAAGGACTTCGCTTTTTTGACTGTGCCGACAGCTATGGAACCCATCCATTCACTGCTGCTGCCTTAAAAGGATTTCCACGAGAATCCTATACACTTAGCTCCAAAATGTGGGTCGGTCCCGGCGGCATTCCCGAACCTGAGCGTCCAGGTGCTGACGTGGTAGTGGACCGTTTCAGAAAGGAACTTAATACCGACTATCTCGATCTGGTGCAACTGCACTGCATGACCGATGCCAAATGGACCGACAAACAGAAAAAGCAGATGGATATCCTTGAAAACCTTAAGGCCAGAAAAATAATCAGGGCTCACGGAGTATCCGTTCATTCACTGGAAGCAATGGAAGCTGCAGCTAAGAATCCATGGATCGACGTGATTCATGTAAGGATCAATCCGTTTGGTGAAGTCATGGATAAAAGTAATCCCTCATCAGTAGTTCCGGTTATTGCGAAACTACATAATGCCGGCAAGGGAGTTATCGGTATGAAACTGATAGGCAATGGGAATTTCAAAAATGATTCTGAAAAAATAGATGCTTCTCTTAAATATGTCGTGGGACTTGGCACAGTAGATATGATAATTGTCGGATTTGAATTGCCGGAACAGATTGATAATTATATAGAAAGAGTCAGAAAAGTTGTGTTGTAACGAATATGTAATTCATAATTTTAATTATTGGTGTAGAAGGGTGTCTCAAAAGTTACTTTTTTACCCCCAAGCCCCCCAAGGGGGGATGTAAAACTATCTGATATTCAGTAAGTCCCCCCTGGGGGATTTAGGAGTAAATATTTCAGAGAGAACTTTTGAGACACCCTCCTACTGTAAAATATCAGATGAACCCAAAGAAAATGAAAGCAAATTCCATTATATTTTATAAAGCATATTTAATGTAGAATTGCATTTATAATTATTGCAGAGTGAATATGAAAATCAATAATTCCCTTTTCCCGCTCCCTTTCTTATTCCTTGCTTTCGCATATGTTCAGAACAAGGGTCTGGATAGAATAATTCAGCCCGGGACCAAACTTGAAAAGCTGGCTGGCGGATTCCTTTTTACTGAAGGACCTGCAGCTGATTCAAAGGGAAATGTTTATTTTACAGATCAGCCTAATGACAGGATCATGATCTGGAGCCTTTCTGATAAGCTCTCCCCTTTCATGCAGCCCTGTGGCCGATCAAATGGCCTTTCGTTTGATAAGGATGGCAATCTGTGGGCCTGCGCTGACCAGAAGAATGAAATATGGTGTATATCGCCCGACAAGAAAGTCACAGTAATACCGTCGGAATACAAGAATAAACCGCTTAATGGCCCTAATGATCTCTGGAATGCAAGCAACGGAGGTGTATATTTTACAGATCCCTATTATAAGCGGACATGGTGGGATCACGACAAAATGCCGCAAGAGTGTCAGGCTGTATACTATCTTGAACCTGATCATAAAACAATAATAAGGGTAGCAGATGACCTGGTGCAGCCAAATGGCATTGTAGGCACACCTGACGGGCAGTCACTTTTCGTAGCGGATATCGGAGCCAATAAGACCTGGAAATATTCAATTAATACAGACGGTTCACTGGGCAATAAAAAGCTGTTTTGCGAGATGGGTTCCGATGGAATGACAATTGATGTGATGGGTAATATTTACCTCACAGGCGCCGGTGTACAGATCTTTGACAAGTATGGCGTATTCGTGGGTAACATCGAGATCCCGGAGAGCTGGACAGCCAATGTGTGTTTCGGCGGAAAAGATATGAAGAGCCTTTTTATAACCGCAAGCAAAAGTATTTACAGGGTCCGTACACTGATAAAAGGTGCTTATTGATCTTCAGAATTTCTTCTCTTATCAAAACATTTATCAACATTTATCACTTTAACATTTTTCAATTATAAAATTATTTATAATTGCATTCTGATCATTAGTTTTCTGAACCTGATTTGTTCTAAAATATGTTTAAAAAACTCGAGTTTATGGAAGGGACCCGCAGAGCTGATGTTAAGCCCGGTATTGATGTAAGAGTAGAATTAACTCAGGATAAGCGTACAGGCAGGCTCACTGAAGGTAAAGTAAAGGAGGTCCTTACTTCTTCACCTAATCATCCTCACGGCATAAAGGTTATGCTTGAGAATGGACTGGTAGGAAGAATAAAGCAGATAATCTGATCCGGTTTATCTTAATATCATTCAAAATATTATCTAAATTTGACTTCCCGTGAATCAAATTTAATTCCGGGAGATTTAATTTTTAATTGAAGTAATCGGAATAAAATGAAATACGAGGACTTTCTGGTCAGCTCCCTTGGAAAAGGAGGTGTGGTTTCTCCCCTTAAGCATACCCGGCATATCGACAATCCTGTCTATAAATTCGTAAGCGAAAACGAGAGGATCCTTTATGATGTTTCGCTTAATAATTTCACAAGATGCCATGAGACCGGAGAGCTTCCGGTCTCCTTTGAGAAAGCTGGACCCCGTGAAGACATCTTTTTTGAACCCGCAAAAACCAAGGTCGGAATTGTTACATGTGGCGGTTTGTGCCCGGGACTGAATAATGTTATACGCAGTCTTGTTAACGAACTGTATTACAGATATGGCATAAGCAGGGTTCTCGGAATAAAATACGGATATGAAGGATTAATTCCGTCATATAATCATCCTGTCATTGAACTGACTGCTCCAATGGTCGATTATATACACCTGACTGGCGGCAGCATACTTGGATCTTCACGAGGAGAGCAGGATGTTGAAAAGATGGTAGATACTCTTGAGATTTTGAACATAAATGTGCTTTTCTGCATAGGTGGCGATGGTACCTTGCGCGGAGCACATGCAATACACAATGAAATTGATAAGAGGAAATTAAAGATTTCCGTTGCCGGGATACCTAAAACAATTGATAATGATATCGATCTGATTCAAAAGTCATTTGGCTTCGAAACCGCATTTTCAATTGCCAACGATATTATCAAAAATGCACACAATGAGGCTGCAGGTGCATTCAATGGTATTGCTCTTGTCAAACTAATGGGACGTGATTCAGGGTTTATTGCTGCAAATGCAGCCCTGGCTATACAGGAAGTAAATTTTGTACTGATACCCGAAATAACATTTGATCTTTATGGTCAGCGCGGGTTCCTGCGTATACTGAAAAAACGTCTTGAGGAACGGCACCATGCAGTAATAGTTGTTGCGGAAGGAGCCGGTCAGGAATTTTTCGATTGTACAGGTGACAACAAAGCTGTTTCAGGCAACACAATATATAAAGATATTGGTATCTACCTGAAGGATAAAATCTCGGAAGAATTTAAAAGCAAAGGCTTTCCCCATTCTCTTAAATACATTGATCCAAGCTATATTATAAGAAGTGCTCCGGCAAATGCAAACGACAGTAAATTCTGTAATCTACTGGCACAGAATGCAGTTCACGCCGCACTTGCAGGAAAAACTGATTTTGTTACAGGATTCTGGAACAACCAGTTCACCCTGATGCCAATTGAGATGGTGGTTGCCAACCGTAAAAAAATTGATGTTGAAGGCGAATTGTGGTGGAATGTCCTTGAAGCAACCGGCCAGCCAATCAGCATGAAAAATCCCTTACATGATAAAGAATATCATTTTTGACCTTGGAAATGTACTTATTAGTTTCAGGCCTTCGGAATATTTCGATAAAAAGAAATATCCTGAAGCCATTAAGACAAAAATCCTGACAGATATTTTCGGAAGTCAGGAATGGCAACTGCTGGATAAAGGTGAAATCACAACATCTGAGGCAATTGATGCCATTGCAAAAAGATCAACACTCAGGAGGGATGAAATAGCCCATATTTTCAATTTAAGAACTGATGTGATCTTTCCCCTCGATTCGAATATCAAAGTTCTGCCTGACCTAAAAAAACGAGGTTTCAGGCTATATTATCTGTCTAACTTCCCTGCTGATATTTTTGACGGGGTAAGAAGCGGCTATTATTTTTTCAAATATTTCGATGGCGGACTAATCTCGGGAGCTGCAAGATCCGCAAAACCTGAAAAACTGATTTATGAGATTCTGATTGATAAGTATTCACTCATCCCCGGGGAATGCCTTTTCATAGATGACATTGAAATAAATGTCAAGAAAGCTGAAACATTCGGTATGAAGGGTCTCTTTACAAACGGTTCACTGAAGATCTCAAAAGAGATTGAAAAGGCATTAAAATTGTAGAGACGCCCAAATTGGGCGTCTCTACTTTTAATATTCATTACCATTTGTCAGTGAATACAAAAATATTCAACTCTCGCTGACTTAACTTATTACATGACAGTCCATATACATCACATAATGAGCTATTTAACATAGATTGTATTAGATATGTTCCACGTGGAAACTACACCGGTTTTCTGAAATATTCTGTTAAAATGGAGCTTTTCGCAGCGCCGACCAGATTTTCAAGCTCTTCAGCAGAGGCAACCTTTATCTTCCCGACCGAATCAAAATGTTTTAGCAAGATCTCTTTTGTCTTGGGTCCGATCCCTTTTATCTGATCCAGGTCAGACCTTATCATTTCTGACGAACGTTTGTCACGATGAAAATTGATTCCGAAACGGTGAGCTTCATTTCTCAAATTTTGAATGATCTTGAGGCTTATTGAATTTTTATCAAGGTAGATTGGAACACTATCACCCGGAAAATAAATTTCCTCCAGCTTTTTGGCAATTCCAATAACTGTAACTTTTTCTCTCAGATTTAATTTATCAATGCTTTTCATAGCAGATGACAATTGTCCTTTGCCCCCATCAATAATGACCAGTTGAGGCAGCTTTTGATTCTCCTCGATCATCCTTCTGTAGCGTCTGTAAACTATTTCCTCCATTGAGGAAAAATCATCAGGTCCTGTTACTGTTTTTACGTTGAAATGACGATATTCATTTTTACTCGGCCGCGCATTTCTGAACACAACGCAGGCTGCAACCGGATTTGTTCCCATAATATTTGAATTATCGAAACACTCGATATGAACAGGCAAGTCAGGCATATGAAGATCATTTTTCAGCTTTTCAAGGTTTTTTCCTGTTCGTACCTGCGGAGAATGTTCCATTCTTTTTTTCTTCTGCTCAAGTTTATAATAGATGGCGTTACGTTCGGCAAGTTCAAGAAGTTTCTGCTTTTCCCCCGCTTTTGGAACAGTATATTTTATTTTATCTAGCAGAATATCAGGCTTAAAGGGCAAAATAATCTCAGGCGAATCACTTGACATTCTTTGCCTGATCTCAGTTATAGCAAAACCCAGAATTGACTCTTTTTCTTCATCCACTCTTATTTTTAGTTCTATTGTATATGCCTGTATTACTGACCCCTGAACAACTTTAAGATAGTTAACATAAACATTATCAGACTCCTGGGTCAATCCAAAGACATCCACATTTTTAATAGTATTGCTTACCACAGTCGACCGGCTCCTGAAGCCTGAAAGTATCTCGATCTTTTCTTTAACTGCCTGGGCTTCTTCGAACCTCAGATCTTTTGAATACTTATGCATAACTTTCTTCAGGTGGTCTATTACTGTTGAAATATTCCCTTTCAGGATATCCCGGATCTGATCAATATTCTCGAGATACTCTGGTTCCGCCTGCTTGCCAACGCAAGGCGCATTGCAGTTCCCCATGTGGTATTCCAGACAAACCTTAAACTTCCCCGCTTCAATGTTTGATTTTGTGAGGTTATGCGAACATGTTCTTAACTTATATATCTGTCTGATTAAGCTAATTAATGTTTTAACCATCAACCCGGAGGTATACGGGCCGAAATAATGTGAGCCGTCTCTAACAGGGTTCCTTGTACTGAAGACCCGGGGAAATGGCTCATTTTTTATGCAGATCCATGGAAAGGTCTTGTCATCTTTCAGGAGGATATTATATCTTGGCTGGTGCCTCTTGATCAGGTTATTTTCAAGCAAAAGGGCGTCGGATTCATTATCAACGACAATATGCCGGATATCAAAGGTCTTGTTCAGAAGAGCTATTGTTTTGCCTGACTGATATTTTGAGAAATAAGAGGTCACGCGTTTCTTCAGGTTTTTTGCTTTTCCAACATATATTACAACGCCGGCAGAATCAACAAACTGGTAAACTCCGGGATTATCAGGAATAAGAGATAAGATTGATTTAAATTTTGCTTCGGCAGCCATTATAAACGAAGAATTTTGGTGCAAAGATAATTAATCTCACAAAAAGTCCATTTTAACCGCAAAGCACGCAAAGTATGCGCAAAGTGCGCAAAGTCAAGATATTATAAATGAGTTCTTTGCGTCCGTTGCGTGATCCCGAGTACTCGGGATTGCGACCTTTGCGGTTAATGGGTTTTGAATTTTTCAATACCCCAAAATCTCAATGTTTTAGTTTGATCTGCCTTAGTTGCAGAGTATTTTCGCCCCTTCAGGGGAGATGCCGCGAAGCGGCAGAGGGGTATAACTTCCATAGTAGATGCCGCTTTCGGGATACTTTGCTCTGTGAAGTTGAACCCCCTTGTATTCCCCCTGACAGGGGGAAAAAATCTCAATTCAGAATTTAATCAATATATCAGACAAACAGCGGCACCAGTTCAAATTTCCTGACATCAAATAATCCTCTGTCGCCGATTTTCAGATCGGGGATAACGAGAAGTGCCATAAATGAAAGCGTCATAAAGGGAGCATTCATTGGGCAACCCATTGAGTCGACAAGCTTATTAAGCTTTTCATAATCAGATGCAATTTCTTCGCATGAACGCGTGGTCATTATGCCACCTATGTCTAGCTGAAGTGATTCGACGGCTCCATTTGAAGAAACTGCAAGTCCACCTTTCAGGTTTATGATTTCATTTATCACATCAACAATATCTTTGTCATTTGTCCCTACTGCTATTATATTGTGGCTGTCGTGCGCTATAGAGCTTGCAAATGCACCGTTTTTTAATCCAAATCCTTTAATAAAACCCGTCACCGGCGCGGTATCTTTATACCTGTCTTTAACAACTATTTTCAGTATGTCATTATCAATATCCGGATCCAGGTATTCTGATATACCTGGGGACCAATATATTTCCCTGGTTAGCAGCTCTCCTTCAACAGCAACGATGACCCTGATCTTTCCCTTCTTGTTTTTTACCATAATATCACGAATCGTCACCTCATTGCAATGGAAGTTATTTATTGCTTTACCAGGCGTATAGTTAAAAAGAACCTTGCCTTCCTTATAAACTTGTTTTCCTCTTATCCAGGTTTCCTGCACATTCATACTTTCCAGATCATCTACCGTAATAAAATCTGCATAATCATCCACCCTGAGCAGTCCGGCTTCAAGATCATAATGCCTGGAAGGATTAATCGTCGCACTTCTTATAACATCAAATAAATCATATCCTTCCGAAATAAGGCTGGCAATTAATTTATTGATATGTCTATCCCGTAGCATGTCAGGATGCAGGTCATCGCTGCAAAGCATAATCATGTCAGGATTAGATTTGTATAATTCTTTTAGTGAATTAAGATTCCTTGCAGCGCTGCCTTCCCTGATCAGAATTTTCATTCCAAGTGATATCTTTTCTTTTGCCTCTGCAAGAGTACTGCATTCATGATCAGTTGTAATTCCCGCTTCAACATATTTTCTCAGCGATTCACCCGACAATCCTGGTGCATGTCCATCAATTGGTTTTCCCAGTTCTTTCGCACAATCAATTTTACTCATAACCTCCGGGTCATTTTGGATCACACCAGGAAAGTTCATCATTTCTGAAAGGTATTTAATTTCTCTTTTTTCAAGCAATTTCCTGACTTCGTTATGATCCAGCTTTGCACCGTTGTTTTCAAAGCTTGTTGCAGGAACGCAGGATGGTGCTCCAAAGTAAAACTTAAGCGGCACCTTTTTTGCATCCTCTATCATAAATTCAACCCCTTTTATGCCAAGGACATTAGCGATCTCGTGCGGATCAGATACCACTCCGCAGGTTCCATGCTTTACTGCGGCCACGGCGAATGCTCCCGGAGTTATCATAGAACTTTCAATATGAATATGAGCATCTATCAGTCCGGGCAGAATCAGAATTTCTGGTGCGGTAGAGACTCTTTCAATATGTTCTATTCTCTCCCCTTCAATACTGATAGCTGCCGGATAAATACTCCTGCTATGAATATCTACCAGCTGACCAAAGATTTTCATAAAATATATTTTGAATTTCTAAATAATTGTTCCACGTGGAACATGTTATCGTCCCAGATACATCAGCAATATATTTATGTCTGAAGGAGAAACTCCGCTGATCCTTCCGGCCTGACCAATGCTGCCCGGTTTTATCTTACTTAGTTTTTGTCTTCCTTCAGTTGAAATTGAAACCAGTTCATTAAAATTTATATCGTGTGGAATTTTCAGACTCTCCAGTCTTTTTATCTTATCTGCAACAATTCTTTCTCTCTGTATATAGCCTTCATATTTAATTCTAATCCCGGCTGACTCCGCAATTTCCCTGAAGCGTTCCGAATTTACAGCTTCAAGCTTTTCTCCGCCTTCCAGAGCTTTCAGCAGTGCCCCTATCTCGACCTGTGGCCGTGAAGCAATTGCTATAGCTTTTACTTTCTGTGAGATAATATTCGTATCAACCTTTATAAGAAATCCATTTATCTCGTCAGGACCTACACTTCTTTCTGAAAGAAAATCAATTATCTCTTTCACCATCCTTTCCTTTTCTTCCAGCCGATTTACTCTTTCACTATTAGCAGTTCCAATTTCGAACGCCTTCCGGGTAAGTCTTTCATCAGCGTTATCCTGACGTAAAAGTATCCTGTATTCCGCTCTTGATGTAAACATTCTGTATGGTTCATCGACACCTTTAGTAACCAGATCGTCAATCAATACTCCAATATACGATTCTTCCCTTCCAAGGATCAGGGGCTTTTTATCCGACACTTTCAGTACAGCATTTATTCCTGCGAGGAGGCCTTGAGCAGCAGCTTCCTCATACCCTGTCGTTCCGTTAATCTGACCTGCAAAGTAAAGGTTGTTTATGGCTTTTGTTTCCAAAGTATGGGTTAACTGTGTCGGCTGAAAAAAATCATATTCAATAGCATATCCCGGTCTGAACATTTCAACCCGCCCCAATCCTTTTACTTTTCTTAATGCTTTCAGTTGAACCTCAAGCGGGAGACTGCTTGAAAATCCGTTTATATAATATTCCACCGTATCCTCACCTTCCGGTTCTATAAACAACTGGTGCGAATTCTTATCTTTAAATGTTACCACTTTATCTTCAATACTTGGGCAGTACCTTGGTCCTCTCCCTTTTATCCTGCCGGTAAACAAGGGACTATATTCAAGACCTTTTCTTATCTCTTCGTGAACCTCTTCATTGGTATGTGTAATATAACAGCTTTTCTGCTCCAGTAAGTTCGGGTTATTCAGGAGAAAAGAAAATGATCTTCCTTCATAATCTCCCTTTTGTTCAGTCATCTCATTAAAATCAATTGATCTTCCGTCCACCCTTGCACTTGTCCCTGTCTTCATTCTTTCAACAGTAAATCCAAGCAACTCCAGCTGTTCACTCAATCCTGTGGAGGATTGTTCGCCTGATCTTCCACCTTTCATATTCTTAAAACCAATATGCATTAGCCCGTTCAGGAATGTACCATTAGTGAGGATAACACTTTTAGAATAGAATCTTGTTCCAAAGGAAGTCTGTATACCAACAACTTTCTGTTCATCCAGGATCAGCGAAGTCGCCTGTTCCTGCCAGATGGCAAGATTATCTGTTCTCTCTATAACCTTTCTCCATTCTGTTGTATATCTCTGCCTGTCGCACTGAGCTCTTGGACTCCACATTGCGGGTCCCTTTGATTTGTTAAGCATCCGAAATTGAATCATTGATCTGTCGGTAATTATTCCGCTCATACCACCCATTGCATCAATTTCCCTTATTATCTGGCCCTTGGCAATTCCTCCCATAGCTGGATTACATGACATCTGCGCAAGCTTGGTCATATCCATTGTAACGAGCAAAGTCTTTGCTCCCATCACAGCCGCTGCATGTGCAGCCTCACAACCCGCATGTCCCCCTCCAATAACTATCACGTCAAAATGAAAATCCATAGTTCTACTCCTTTATTGGCTGTATCCAAAAATCTTCCCTTCTCCTCATATCTTCTCTTTCCCTTTCGCTTGAATCATCAAATCCTGCCAGATGCAACACACCATGGATCACTACCCTTAACAATTCTGTTTTTAAACTAACATTATAGTTTAAGGCGTTCTCTTTTACCCTGTCCAGACTAATATAAACCTCACCATTTATTAAGGTTCCCTCATTGTAATCAAAGGTTATAACATCAGTATAATAATCATGTTCAAGAAACTCCTGATTAATTTTCTTTAGATTTTCGTCGTTTGTGATAATAAAACTGATGTCACCTGGAATTTTTTCTTCTTTCGCGATGATCTCTTTTATGATCTTCACAGCTTTTCGCCATCCTTTAAGCCTGAAGTTTGTTTCATCGTAAAATATTCTGATGCTCAAGAGAGGATGTTCTTAAAGGTCATTGTAACTGAATTTCCCTTATCGTTATATTCAATTTTGTCAGCGAGATGTGACATAAGATAAATACCTCGGCCATTAAGAGCCTCAATATTTTCAGGGGTTGTCGGATCAGGTACAGTTTCGGGTCTGAAGCCCTGACCTTCGTCTGTTACTCTTATCTGAAGCTTATTGCTTTTATATTCAATTTCAATATCCACAATTTTCTCAGGTACCGAATGGTTTCCATGTAAAATTGCGTTATTAACTGCTTCCATGGCAGAGACCAGAATTTTTCCATAATTATCCTGTGAAATGCCGATAACTGCGGTAGCTTCATCAATTGCATTCTCCACAATCCTCAAATTTTCTACTTCCGATTCTATTCTGATCTTTTTATACATAACCTTGTAAATGCCGAATGTTATACTTACTTATTACTAATATGTTTCATTTATCAGCTATTTTTTTGAAATCCATAGCTCCGGATCCAGCTTTTCTTTTTCTTCAAATATCATGAATTTCAGGATAGCTTTATTTCCATTGTCCGGTTCGCAAAATACACTTCCTATCTCCTGTTTTGTATCTACCTTATCTCCCGGTTTAACTTTCAAATCTACAAGATTTTGATAAACTGTCATATATTTACCATGCCTGATAATTACTGCCGCATTACCTCCTTTAATAGAAAACACCCTTGCTACTTCGCCTTTAAAAATAGTTCTCACAGGAGTTTTTCCCATACTTGTGATTTCTATTCCTATGTTGTCTTCTGTAACATACTTGAGTACAGGATGTTTTTGTATACCAAACTGGCTTGTTATTATGCCCTTTTCCACAGGCCATGGTAATCTTCCTTTATTCTCGGCAAAATTTTCACTGATTAATCTCTGTTCAGGCGTACTTTCGGATTTAACAGTTTTTTTTCGTTCTGCTTCCATTAATCTGGCAATTTCCTTTTCAATCTTATCAGCAATTCTCTTTTTTTCCTCCAGCTCTTTTTGAAGTTGCTTTTCCTTCTTGCTTAAAGATTTTACCATTTGCTGTTTTTTCTGTTGTTCAGATTGAAGCAGATTCTTTTGCTGCTCTTGCCTCGATTTTAAGTCGGATAGTTTCGAGAGGTCAGCTTGCAGTCTATCCTTTGTGCTCTGGATCTGTTCCTTCAGCTCCATTATAATCTCAGTTTCTCTTCTTCTGAACTTAGCTACCTGCTGTAAATATTTTAACCTTTTATATCCCTGATTGAAGTCTTTTGCAGAAAGTATATATACAAGTTCAGGATTTTCCTTCTGCGATTTGTACGAATTAATAATTGCTCTTGCATAATCATTTTTCAAATCTGCCTGATCCTTTTCCATCATGTCTATTGCCAGCGTATTCAAATCTATCCGTTCAGTTAATAAATTTATCTCATCGCGCATCCCTCTTATAACTGACTCTCTTAAATTAAGTTTATTGCCAATTATTTTTACAGCGTTCATGCTTTCTTCCTTTTCCTTTGCTGTGGATTTAAGCATGTTATCCACATATGTGATTTCATTCAGAGTCGTATTCCTCTTTTCTTCCAGTTCTGCCTTAGTTTGAGCACTTAAAAAGCTGATTATAATCCAGAATAAAAGATTTGTAAGAACTACATGTTTCATACAAGCTCAATTAATTCATAACCTTTTCCGGGTACAAATTTCACAGATCCGTTCCATGTGAAATCAACTTTCAGCAATTTAATTTTAATGGTTGCATTATATTGAGAATCTTTTAATTCCACAATTCCGGGCAAATAAATATTATCTACATGCCTGAAGTTGTAATATTTAATCTTAATTATCGTCCGGTCATAATTGTCTCTTTGCTCAACCAATATTGTTTTCCTCTTTCTGCAATCAATTTCATAATTCAAACTTATTCCTTTTGGAAAGCAGTTCGTTATTATCTTATCTCCTGAACACTTTTCCTGATTCTCTTCACAACCTTTATCTGACACCAGGTCTCCGAAAATTAAGGGTAAACAGCTCTGATCGAGACCATATTTCTTTTTCAGGTAAAATGACGTACCAAAATACAATTTTTTGTTTATCCTGTCATTAACCAATATAGTATCATTTGAAATATATATTCTGGCTCCTTCAATTCCCGAACGCGATCTTATGCTGATCAGGTATTTGTCAGGTTTTTCAAATTTAATGCTGCCCAAATATCTTTCATTTCCATTTTGAGATTCAATTTCTACATCAGCTTTTTGAATAAAAAAACTTGAGTTTGTAATATTCTGTCTCTTAACGCTTTCTATAACATTACCCGTAAGCGCATTCTTTGAATCTTCAGCAAGTCCTTTACCTTTGAATCTGGTTAGAGAGCAGCCTTCTATCAATAAACTTATTAATAATATTATTACTACTTTCCGCAATTTTCAATCTCTTTAAGTAACCCTACTTTTGTGCTGTCAAGCTTCAGTGCTATATTCCAGTTTTTCACAGCATCCTCACATTTCTTTTCTTTCTTCAATATATATCCATAATGCTCATAAATAGTCGCATCGGTTTTATCACCACTCCCAATTATTGATTCCATTACCCTGGCAGCTTCCCTTGTCTTGCCTCTTTTATATAAAACCCATCCGTAAGTATCAAGAAATGTTTCATTTCCTTTATCCTTTTCAATGACTTTTTTTGCCATTTCCTCAGCTTCCCGAAGGTTCTTATTCTGCTCGGCCAGGTAATATGCATAGTTATTTAAAACGGTCAGATCCTGATTGTTGGTCTTCAACGCTGCTTCAAATGTCTCAAACGCTTTAGAATAATCTTTCATCCTATAATATACATCAGCCTTCATCGTAAGCACCTGAATTAATGAATCTTTGTCTTCAGCTGCCAGTATCTCAGCCTTTTTTAATTCACCCAGTGCAATTGAATAATTTTTCGTTTCCAATGCCGCACTTGCATATAATAATTTAGCCGGAAAAGAGGTATTGAATTTTGTAGCGCATTCCTCTCCCTTTTTTAATAATTTGTCATAATCTTTCAACTGCAGATAAACAACCAGTAGTTTTTCCCAGGCATAATAATTTTCAGGATTTGATGATATGATTTCTTCAAGTCTGCCTGCTGCATCATTTAATTTACCTTGCCTTATCATCAACTCTGGTCTCAGCAGCGGAATAATATTATCATTATTATAATTTGCCTCTAGTACCATCAGGCAAACAGTCAACTTTTCTCCCCATTCTTTGTCAATTTCAGGTATTTCAATAAGCCTGCCCATTAAAGAGATCTTGTCTTCCCGTTCTACCTGACTATTAAGCATGACTGTATTCAGGAAAGCAAATAAATCATTGTAAGCTTTTTCAGTGATCAGAAAATCACACAGCAAAATCTGTATCCGGGGATTATCAGGATCTTTTTCCAGCAACATATTATAGACATCCCTTGCCTTATCATTTTCTCCTTTTGCCCTGTATATATCTGCCAGGATCCCATTAAACATAAGCTCTTCAGGATACTCCTTCACCAATGAAAGAGTTTTTTCCATGGCGTCATTATATCTCCCTTCTGACATAAGGTTCCTGATTAAGGATAATTCAGATGTTTCATTTACTCCATATTTCCTTTCAAATTCTTCAAATATGGCGTTTGCTTTTTCATAATTCTTTTCTTCGGAGTACAGATTGCCAAGAGTTAATTGAAGGTTTTCCTTTTCCGGAAAATATTTGACTGCTTTTTCATAATATAAAATAGAGCTGTCGAGATTTTTTTCCTGGTAATATAATCCTGCAAGCATTGTCAGATACCATATATTCTTCTCGTTAATTGATATTGCTTTTAAAGCATATTCTTTACCGTTTTTAATATCACTGTTTGCAATCACGATTTGTGCCATCTGGTAATAAGCTGCATCACTTTTAGGGTCGATCTTTATACATTGTTCAAGATATTTGAGAGCATCTCCGCTATTACCCAGCAACTTCTGCTTTATCGCTTCCACATACACATAATTAAATGCAGCTGAATCGACTATACCTTTTGCTTTTGCTTTTGTTCCTGAAGGTATTATATCTCTTGTGCACGAAGAAACTGCAACGACAAAAAATGTTAAAAACAGAATACAATATTTAAATATTTTCATAGCTATTTTTTTCCAGTATGCTCAAATTCTCCAACACCTCTCTCTGATTACGGAAGAGTCTTCACCCTTTCCCAATTTGTCTTTTCATGTTTTGAGATTATCATCTGACAAATTTGTTCACCATCCTTTATAACGAAATTTTCTTTTGATAAGTTCATAAATATGATCTGAGATTTTCTCTTTGATCCATCCCGGCTGAAGCTTCAGTAGAATACCGCGATTGATGCATAGTTATGTTTATTACCTTAATTTTCATCATTCAGTCATATAAATATTTTTTTCTAACCAAATGACAAATATACGGTTAATGCCTTTACCAATATATTTTTGAATATGTTTTGCTGCAAATAATGCAAATTGAAAACCAATATTTTCGTGTATCGTCCAAAGTTAAATATCTTTGCACTCACAATTGCTGAACTTAAGTAATCAAAATCTGAATTAAATGAATCTTTCTTTTAGTAAACCGGTAATTTATTTATTTTTAGTCCTGAGCGTATCGTGCAAGACCCCTGCAGGTAATCATAATACTTACGTTTCTTTAAAAACGTCGCTTGGTGATATTACCATAAAATTATACGATTCTACTCCGGTGCATCGTGATAATTTCATACGACTGGTTAATTCAGGATTTTATGATGGTATTTCTTTTCACCGTATCATTAAAAATTTCATGATTCAGGCTGGAGATCCGGCTACTAAATCCGTTCAAAACTTTCCTGACTCTCTGAAGACCTATACTCTGCCTAAAGAATTCATTCCTGCGTATTTTCATAAGAAGGGTGCTCTTGCAGCTGCCCGTCAGGGCGATGATGTAAATCCTGAAATGAGATCCTCAGGTACTCAGTTTTACATAGTTCAGGGGGTTAAATTCAGTGATGAAGAACTTAATCTTGCTGAACAGCGTATTAACAGCAATCTGAAGCAAAGGTGCTTCACCGCTTTATTAAAACAGACCGCTGACAGTGCAAAAATGGCAGTAAAATCACTGACTGATGGTGAGATCCAGGAGATTGCATCCCTTAAAATGTTTCAGTTCCTGACAACATATAAAGACTATAAAATCCCTGAAGAACAGCGTAATGTATACAAAACTCTGGGCGGAACACCACGTCTTGACGGAACATACACAGTTTTCGGTGAAGTGGTTGAGGGCCTTGATATTATAGATAAAATTGCTGAAGTACAAACCGACAGCAGTGATAAACCAGTAACTGCAATTAAGATTATTAAAATGAAGATTGTCAAAAAGTGATGTTGATTTAAAATATATAATAAATGCTTCAAAAAATTATAGATCTGATAGAAGAGGTTTCTTCTGTTTCTGCAAAAGATCCTATGGAACTTGAATCATTCCGCTTGAAATATCTAAGTAAAAAGGGATTAATTTCAGAACTGTTCGAAGATTTCAAGAATGTTCCTGTTACAGATAAGAGAGAGATTGGTCAGAAGCTTAATCTCTTAAAGCAAAACGCACTTGATAAATACAATATTCTTAAATCAGAGCTTCTGAACCAGGAAGAAAAAGTTTCCGGAACTGACCTTACAAAACCTGCCTTTCCATATTCTTTAGGAACACGGCATCCTATTTCTATTGTAAGGAATGAGTTGATAAACATCTTCTCCCGGATTGGCTTTACTGTTTCCGAGGGTCCGGAAATCGAAGATGACGATCATGTATTTACAAAACTTAATTTTGCTCCCGAACATCCTGCCAGGGATATGCAGGATACATTTTATATCTCAAGGATTTCTTCAGAAGACTCACATCCGGAGGATATCCTTCTTCGCACACATACATCTTCAGTACAGGTGCGCGTGATGCAGAATCAAAAACCTCCTATCCGAACCATTTCTCCAGGCAGAGTATTTCGCAATGAGGCTATTTCTGCAAGGGCCCATTGTATTTTTCATCAGGTGGAGGGTTTATATATTGATGAAAATGTATCATTTGCCGACCTCCGGCAGACACTGTTGTTCTTTGCAAGAGAGATGTTCGGAAAGGATACTGAAATAAGGCTCAGACCATCATATTTCCCTTTCACGGAACCATCTGCAGAAATGGATGTAAGCTGCACGATATGTGGAGGAAAAGGATGTAATGTATGCAAATATACGGGCTGGCTTGAAGTGTTAGGCTGCGGCATGGTACACCCTAATGTTCTCGAAGCCTGTAACATTGATAGTAAGAAATACACAGGATTCGCATTTGGCATGGGAATTGAACGTGCCGCTATGCTTAAATACGGAGTTAATGATCTGCGACTCTACTTTGAAAATGATCTGAGATTTCTCGATCAGTTCAGGAGCGCATTTTAATTATATTGAACATTTAAATTATAGCAATGCTTTGCATTGCGTTAAAAAAGGTGACGAAATGAAACAGCAAGAAATTCACGTCCCGCTTTGTAACAGTTGTGCGCTTGAATCAGGGTCAATATTCAAATATCTTACACTGGAGGAAGTTGAGGCACTTAACTATGAAAAGGATTTCCGGCATTACAAGCGTGGTGACATTCTTTATCAGGAAGGAAATCGCATCAGCGGCTTCTTTTGTGTCAACAGCGGGATAATAAAGGTATTTAAAACAGGTTTTGACGGGAAGGAACAGATCATACGGTTCGCCAAGAAAGGTGATATTATTGCGTATCGCAGCGTTTTAAGCAATGAGCTTGCATGTACATCCGCGAAAGTAATTGAGGATTGCCAGGTCTGTTTTATCCCATCGGAAATACTCATTTCTTTTATTAAAACCAATCCTTCATACGCTCTTGAATTGCTTAAGCTTGCCTGCCATGAACTGGGGGAGGCCAATTCATTTATCACAGATATTGCTCAGAAAACTGTGAGGGAAAGGCTGGCTGAGGTGCTTCTCTTCCTTGTTAATGATTTCGGACTCGACGAGGAGCATTTTCTTAATATCTCTCTTACCCGTGAAGAGCTGGCCAATATTGTTGGTACTGCTACTGAATCGGTTATCAGGTTATTATCGGAATTTAAGTCGGATAAGCTTGTTGAGCTGAACGGAAGAAAAATTAAGATCCTGAATACTAAAGGGCTGGAAAAGATCAGCAATGTTTTCAATTAATAAGATTCTTTTTAACCGCAAAGCACGCAAAGTCATTTGCAAAGGACGCAAAGTTATAAATCTGCGTATTGAGCGCCTTTGCTAAACTCTTTATTATGAATTTCAAAGGATACTTAGTGCGTCATGCCTGCCAGGTCGTGCAGGGTTAATGGATTTTATTTTCTAAAAAAGCGTTCCGGACGCATCATGTCCGAATTGCTTTCCCAGATGCTTATATGCATGTTCCGTAGCCTCACGGCCCCTTGGGGTTCTCTTCAGGTAGCCTTCTTTAATCAGGAATGGCTCGTACACTTCCTCAATGGTACCACTTTCCTCACCAACGGCAGTTGATATGGTAGTTATTCCTACAGGACCGCCGCTGAACTTGTCAATAATCACAGATAAGATCCGGTTATCCATCTCATCAAGACCATGCTGATCTATATTAAGAGCCTTGAGACCATATCTTGTTATGTCGAGATCGATATCTCCCGTGCCTTTAACCTGGGCAAAATCGCGTACTCTTCTCAACAATGCATTAGCAATTCTTGGTGTTCCCCTGCTTCTCCTGGCAATTTCCACCGCGGCATCATCATCAATGCTGACATTCAGGATGCCTGCTGATCGTTTTACGATACCTGTAAGTATTTCATGATCATAATATTCCAGATGAAATTTGATCCCAAATCTGGCCCTTAACGGACTCGTAAGAAGGCCTGATCGTGTTGTAGCTCCAATGAGTGTAAAGTTATTAAGTGTCAACTGCACACTTCTTGCACTTGGCCCTTTGTCGATCATAATATCTATCTGGAAATCCTCCATGGCTGAATAGAGGTATTCCTCCACCACCGGGCTTAAACGGTGTATTTCATCAATAAATAATACATCACCTTCCTGAAGGTTAGTAAGTAATCCTGCCAGATCACCGGGTTTATCAAGCACAGGCCCTGATGTTACCCTGAGATTAACCTGTAATTCATTGGCTATTATAGTGGCAAGCGTTGTTTTACCAAGCCCGGGAGGCCCATGCAAGAGTACATGATCGAGAGATTCCCCTCTCTGTTTCGCCGCTGTTACAAATACAATCAGGTTATCGATTACCTGTTTTTGTCCTTTGAAATCGATGAAGCTTAACGGCCGTAATTGCTTCTCGAACTCCTTATCATTGGGTGTGATAATATCTTTTCTGATGTTAATATTCTCTTCCATAAGGCAAAGTAACTATTTAATCAGCTTTGTTTCGCCTTCAGGAAGTTTAATTTTAACGCCATTAATACTAGTTTCCACATCATCTTTATATGAAATTACCATGAACAGAACTCCATCTTCGTTATATTTTTTCCAGGTTTTTTCCCTTATGCCCATCTGGTAATATTGTTCCTCTTTAATTTTGCCGGTATCATAATAAATAATCTGCTGACCGTCAGGATTACCCTGAACATAGTTACCCTTAAATTTCAGTTTCCCATTGGTATAATAAAATTTCCACATACCATCTCTTAACCCGGTGATATATTTCCCTTCCTCTGAAATATCACCGGTTTTATATTTCCAGGGTCCGTTTTTCTCGCCATCTGAATACTGGCCCTGGGCAATAATATCGCCTGTCGGAGAATATTCAGTTGAGGCACCATCGCGCTGTCCCTGAAAATATTCTTCCTCTTTAAGTAATGAGCCGTTCCCATAATACCAGTTCCATAATCCATCGGGGCGCCCGTTATTATATGAACCGGTTTGTTCAACTTTTTCAGTAGTGTCATAGAATTTCCATTGGCCGGAGCGTCTGCTGTCGCTATATTGACCCTCTGCCTGTACTTTTCCACTGGCATAGAGATCCTTCCACTTTCCATTATATTTTCCGGCTTCATCAACAATGCCTTCAGAAAGGAGGAGTCCATTATCATTATAGATGAATGCATTTGTAACTTTTCCGTCTTTCCCGAATTCACGGTGAACGCCAACAGGAATTTTATTGCGGTACGGACCGCTATAGATCAGTTTCCCATCCTGATCATGCTTATTTACAATTTCGATATCCGGTTCGTCCTCTACCTTCGATTTCACAATCGCTCCGTTATCATAAAGCATGGTAAGAACCAGTTTTCCCCTTATATCATATTCCTTATAATAGCCGTGCATAAGGTCATCCTTGTAGGTTCTTTCGGATTTAATTGAGCCATTTGGATAGAATTCTTTCCAGTCTCCCTGTTTCAGACCGTTTTTGTCGGTTCTGTTTATCCTTTCCCTGCTTACAAGAAAATCATTATTATATTCAAGGAGCGTAATAATTTTTCCGTCTTTATCATACTCTTTTGATAAGCCCTCTTTTTTCCCGGAGCTATAAGCAAAGGTCTGTTTTATTTTACCATCGGGAAAATAGATATATGCGGTACCTTCTTTACTGTCAGCAGCAAAAAGCTCTTTCGACCAGACATATAGTCCTAGTGATGGATCCTTCTTATACTTATAATACCATCCATTCTTTTTACCATACAGGTAATTAATTTTTTCAGTGGTGTCTCCGGTCTGATCATAAAACACCCAGATGCTGTCAAGAAGATAACTGGTTCTTCTCCCTTCAGATTTTTTAACACCCGTAACATAATAGCTTTTCCAAAATCCTTCCGGTTTTCCATTCTTAATCAAACCTTCACTTGAAATGGCACCGTTTGGATATTTAAATATCTGATAACCATCTTTTATTGCCTGGTTATCTTGTGCATAGCCGAGTCTGCAGACTGAAACAAAAAACATCCAGATTAAAATTCTTTTCATGATTTAAAGTCCAAGTTGTTCAGAGATTTCCATCATTCTTTTAATGGGCCTTTGTGCTTTTATAAGTGTTTCATTATCCAAATTAATTTCAGGCTTTTCGTTTTTAAGGCAATTTAATATTTTTTCAATTGTTATTAGCTTCATAAAGCTGCATTCACTGCATCCACAGGTGGAATCTGTTGGAGGGGCAGGGATATAAGTTTTTTCAGGACTTTCTTTCTTCATCTGATGAATTATTCCCGCTTCTGTTGCCACTATATAGCAATTCGCCTCATCCTTTTTGGTGAATTTCAATAATGCAGAAGTAGAACCTATAAAATCCGCAACAAGCCTTACAGGAAGTTCACATTCAGGATGAACGATAATTTTTGCACCGGGATTTTCTTTTTTCAATCTCAGAATTGCTTCAAGAGAAAATTCTTCATGAACATGGCATGTACCGTTCCATATAACCATATCCCGTCCTGTTTTATTGAGTACATAGTTACCCAGGTTACGGTCGGGAGCAAATATTAGTTTTTCATCAGGAGGCAGAGACTCAACTATCTGAACCGCATTTGAGGAAGTGCAGATTATATCTGATAAAGCTTTTATTTCTGCATTGGTATTGACATATGAGATAATTGTTCTTCCCGGATTTTCTCTTAAAAATTTCTTAAACTCAGAAGCTTTGCATGAATTGGCTAAAGAGCAACCAGCATTTAAATCAGGAAGAAGAACTTTCTTTTCAGGAGAAAGTATTTTAGCTGTTTCAGCCATAAATTTAACTCCTGCAAAGACTATTATGTCGGCTGAATTAGAAGCAGCTTTTTGAGAAAGGGCAAGACTGTCACCCACGAAGTCAGCAATATCCTGGATATCGCCGGTCTGGTAATAGTGGGCAAGAATTATGGCATTTTTTTCTTTTTTCAGTCTATTTATTTCTGTGATATATTGTTGTGGTGATTGCATTTTCATATTTTATAAGACGTGTCAACAATTTGCATACAAACTTAATCATTATTGTAATATCCGATTTAGATTAAAATGTCACCGGGATTTAATTAACATTATAATATTTTAATAAATTGAATTTATAATTATTTATGATGATGATAATATCCTGTTAACTGTGTTGATATAATAATAAGATATTTATTGTTTTTCTCATCATTACCGGTGTACCAACATCTTTTCAACAGATCAAAAAACATACCGTTTTTGACTATCAGATCATTAGTAAATTAATTAACAACTGTTATGATATGTTTGTTGATAGAGGCAAAATATCAAAATTAAGGTTTTCTGGGTTTATTTAAAGTTCATATTTTGGCATTATTTTCTAATAACTTATTTTGAAGAGGCTGACTATTTCACCGGGACATAAAATTGGTTGATAAAGTATGATATTATGAATCTTTATCGGCAATTATTTACAGGTTATGAACAGGAATCTATTTTGGGAGGTATACCCCTCTTCCGCTTCGCGGCATCTCCCATGGAAGGGGCGAAAATACTCTGCTACTAAGGCAGATCAGACTAGAACATTGAGATTTTTTCCCCCTGCCAGGGGGAACACAAGGGGGTCTAACTCGCAAAGCAAAGTTTAAAGTCACTTAGTCATCATGCGACTAAACATTCACCTAATAAATTTGTTACTAACTATATATATATAGAATTGAAGATATTAGCATACTTTTTTCTTTTAATAAAGCAAATGTATTAATTTGCGGGCTTGATTGAGAACATAAATTAAAAGTCAGAACGTTGGAAAACAAAAAAATTGCCATAGTATCGGATCATGCCGGTTACCACCTTAAGGAAAAGTTGCTAAGCTATCTGATTAAGGAAAAATACAATGTTAAGGACCTCGGAACCTCATCCGAGGAATCAGTTGACTATCCCGATTTTGGTCATCCGCTCGCAAATGCAGTGAGTGCCGGTGAATTTGATTTTGGTATCTCAATTTGCGGAACGGGCAATGGGATAAACATGGTTGTAAATAAGCATCCTGGAATAAGAGCCGCTCTTTGCTGGAATGAAGAGGTAACCCGCCTTGCAAGAGCGCATAATGATGCAAATATACTTGCATTGCCAGGCTGGTATATTTCGGAATCAGAAGCACTTCTTTTTGCAAAAACCTTCCTGAACACACCGTTTGATGGAGGACGGCACTCAAGAAGAGTAGGAAAAATTTCATTAAAAATGTACTGATATGCTTTCAAATTCCTGCAGATATGGAATAAGGGCCGTAATTTATCTGGCAAGTCAGCCATTGTCAGGCGGCAAGACCGGCATAAAAAAAATAAGCAATGATCTTAGTCTTCCGATGCCATTCCTCGCCAAGATTCTCCAGCAGCTGGCAAAACATAAAATTCTCTCCTCATCAAAAGGTCCCCATGGAGGGTTTTCATTACTCAGAGATGCACGGAAAATCACCCTGCTCGATATAGTAAATACGATCGACGGCTACGACACATTTACCAGTTGTATAATGCATAACGGTTTATGCGAAGGGGTGGAAAAAGAAGGCAAACATTGCCCCCTTCACAACGATTATGAAAAATCGAGGAAAGAACTAATCAAGCTTTTCAGTAACAAGACAATACACGAACTGGTTATAAAATCAAAAAATCCTGAATTAATAACTATCTGATTATTTGTTTTTTAACAGGTTTTATCCAGAGCCATAACAGAATTGATACAAGTATACCGGCTCCGTTAGCCATTGCATCGAAAACACTGCCTGTGCGGCTGACCGTTATTGTCGCCTGAAGAATTTCCATAAGGATCCCGTAGAATAAAGGAAGCAGTCCGATGAGGAACAGGTTGCCAGCACTTTTTATAGTTTTCCTGTTTTCAAGAATCAGGACCGACATCAGACCAAAGTACATTGTGAAGTGGATAAGCTTATCAATATTAGGGATTTTAATAAATGATACTTTATCGAAAGTCTGCGAATTAGCCAGGCTAAGATACATTATGATCAGGGCTACCGGAATTGAAAAAATGTACTTCTTTATCATATTGAATATTTAATGCAAATCTACTTAATATAAAGAAATGGCGCAACGGCACAAAGGCATAACGGTGCAATGGCTTAAGGGCTCTACGGCTCAACTGAAAAATGGAACAGCACGATTATAACAATATAACATTGTCTTAAGAGGACCCGACAAAATGAAACTCCAGGACTTCCTGACAGAATAGATGGTTTGACATATCCTTTACGTAACTTTGCCCGGATTTGCATTAGTCAGGTTGGTCCGAAAAATTTTGAAAAATTGAAAAATGGCCGGAATTTATATTCATATACCATTTTGTAAGAAGCTTTGCTTTTACTGTGATTTCTATCATGTGATATCAAAAAGCGATAATTCTGCATTTATTGATGCATTGATAAAGGAGGCTGCATTGAGAAAGGACTATCTGGAGAATGAAACAGTATCAACAATATATTTTGGAGGTGGCACTCCTTCAGTCTTCTCAATAAAGGATCTTGGAATAATACTTAACCATCTCTACAAAATATTCAGAGTAAGTGAAAATTGTGAATTAACCATTGAAATTAATCCTGATGATGTCCGGTCAGATTATTTAGAAGGACTCAGGAAGCTGAATATTAACAGAATCAGTCTGGGGATCCAGTCGTGGAGAGATTCAGATCTAAAGATGCTTAACAGGCGTCACGATTCGGCACAGGCAGTCAAAGCCCTTAAAGACACACTTTATGCCGGATTCAATAATGTTACAATAGATCTTATTTATGGTATCCCGGGACTTAGCCTGAAGGCATGGGAATCAAATCTTGATTTTTCATTTTCATTTGATATCAAGCATCTGTCTGCTTATCACCTTACTATTGAACCCGGTACCGTTTTTGGTAAAATGCTTGAAAAAGGTACGATAAAAGAAATTGATGAATGTGACAGTGCTGCACAATTCAATAAGCTTATTGAAAAAGCTGAATCTGAAGGGTTCATCCAGTACGAGATTTCAAATTTTGGTAAAACAGGTTATTTTTCCATCCACAATACAAATTACTGGAAACAGGTCAGTTATCTGGGATTGGGACCATCTGCGCACTCTTTCAATGGCTATTCGAGGCAATGGAATGTCAGGGATCTTAAGGGTTATATAATATCCATAAACAGCGGGAATGCTTTTTTCGAACGTGAAGAGCTCGACAACAGGATCCGCTTTAATGAATATATTATGACATCGCTAAGAACAATGTGGGGCATTGATCTTGAGTATGTTGAGCAAATGTTTCAGAAAGAGGGATATGATTATGTGGTAAATCTGTCCGGAAAATTCAAAAATTATGGTCTGATGAAACTTGAAAAAAATTCCCTGGTTCTTACAAACCAGGGAAAGCTGATCTCCGACAATATTATTTCTGAACTTATGATGCCTGGTGAGTAATGATTATTTTTTGGAAAGCATGAAATTCGTACGTCCGATAATACTATCATCCAGATAAAGCTCAACGCTATAGTTTCCCACAACAAAATCACCTTTGTTATCCAGATAGATACAAACATCAATATCCTGATTCATATAGTCAACCTGGCGGCTGGCTGAATAGATTATTTTGTTGCCTTTATACTCGAAGAGATTATCAGGACTGGTAGCGATCACCAGGGAGTCGGGCCTTAATACCCTCATATACACGTCTTTTTGTCCAGGTTTAGCGAGCGCATTTTCGCGTAGTGTAAAACATATTCTGAGCTTATCAAGAAGATTGATCCTTGTTGTCTCTTTTCTCTTCTTATTGAGGGAGACAGCAACAATATTCTTTGCCTGAATGACGGATGCAATATCAACTTTCGAAGTTAATTCCTCCTTTACTTTAGACAGTTCGGTATTTGTGTTTCTTACCTGAGTGATCTGCTGCTTTATCTCTGTATTTTCCGAGGTAAGCATTTTATTGCGGGTATTGAGAGAATCGATCTGCACAATATAGCTTTTCATTATCTCTCTCATTGTAGTGATCTCATTCTTGTATGATTTGATAAGCCTTACATTTGATGCATTAATAGAAAGCAGCTGGACAATCTTGTTTTTTTGTTTCTCCATACCCGCCTTCAAGGTATCATTATTTGTTTTCAGAGTATCAAATGCAACTACCATAAGCCTTAATTCGTTAGCCAGGGAATCTTTTTCCTGGGTCAGGGCCGTTTCCATTTCTTTCATCTTGCTTTTCTTCTCGAAATACATAACAACAAGAAAAATAAGAGCAACTGCAAGTATGATTGATGTGACAATCATACCTGTCGGAGAGGTTTTTTTTGTTCCCTGAGTTGAAGGAATACTACTGTTTAGATCTGCCATTTAATTTATTACGTTTAAAGGGTTCATTACAAAATTAAGAATATCCTGATACTTTTTCAAATTAATAATATAAACATAAAAGAATAGTTTTTGTTATATTGTTTAATGATTCCTGAAATTTTTGAATCATCATGAAAATTATTGAGTTCCAAACCAGGTTATTAATAGTATTATGAAATATGTCGGTGCACACGTAAGCGCTTCCGGAGGAGTTGAAAATGCCCCGGTAAACGCAAATGCAATAGGAGCAAAGGCATTTGCCCTGTTTACGAAAAATCAGAGACAGTGGTTTGCAAATCCATTGTCGAAAGCAAGTATTAAAGCTTTTAAAGAGAATTGTGAAAAGTACGACTTTAAGCCTTTTCAAATTCTCCCGCACGACAGTTACCTTATAAATCTAGGTCACCCCGAGAAAGAATCTCTTGAAAAATCGAGGACATCCTTCCTTGATGAAATGCAACGTTGTGAACTATTGGGTCTTGACAGGCTTAATTTCCATCCGGGAAGTCATCTGAAGGTAATCAGCGAAGAAGAATGTCTGAGCCGGATAGCAGAATCCATAAATTTTGTCCTTGACAAGACAAAAGGCGTTTCTGCTGTTATAGAAAATACCGCAGGCCAGGGATCGAATATGGGGTATAAGTTTGAGCAGATCAGGTTTATAATTGATAAAGTAGAGGATAAATCGCGGGTAGGTGTTTGCCTGGATACCTGCCATGCTTATACGGCAGGATATGATATTAAATCTCCGCAGGGTTATGCTGAAACATTCAGTTCGTTTGAAAAGATTATTGGACTTAAGTATCTCAAAGGAATGCATTTCAATGATACCAAGAAGGAGTTGGCAACGAGGGTTGACAGGCACGACAGTATAGGAAAAGGCTTTCTTGGGGAAGACGTTTTCAGAATGCTGATGAATGACACAAGGCTCGACAATATGCCTCTCATCCTTGAAACACCCGATGAATCACTCTGGGAGGCAGAGATTAAAACTCTTTATTCACTGGTGAAGTAACTATACCGGCTGAACGCCAAGAAGCTTGGAGAGGTTTATCGTTTTAAGTTTATCCCTTGTTGCACAATAGCCAATTTCGAATAATAGCTGTGATTTTTCAGGATCGAGGATCTTGTAATTTCTTAGTTCCAGCGGTGCAATAAAAACATCAAATTTCTTTGCTTTTTCAGCAACCTCTTTCATCATGCTTAGCATGAAGGTTCTTTCGGCAATACTTATCAATCCGGTGACTTTTTCCATATAACCGACAGGATTTACAAATGAACCTATAAGAGTTCTGCATTGGTTTTCAATAGGTTTCAGCGGAAGATTATCAAGAACACCACCATCAACATAAGAGATATTATTGATTTTCACAGGCTGAAAAAGGACCGGGATACTTGCAGAGGCTATTACCGGATCAAAAAGATCACCTTCAGAAAAATAGACTGCTTTTCCGTTATTCAGGTCGGTCGCAGTGACAAAAAGAGGTATTTTAAGGTCCCGGAACTCTTTTGAGCGCAGTCCGGCCTTTAATATTTTAATTATTCCGTTGATTTGAAGAAGACCCTCCCGGGGAAGGGCAGGCCGCATAAAGTCGAGCCTGCTGGCGCCATTCATCAATTTAAGTATATCCCTGGGAGAATGGCCATCAGCGTACAAAACACCAATTATTGCTCCGGCACTGGTTCCGGAGATAACATCCGGGAAGATACCTGCCTCGTTTAATGCTTCAATCACTCCTAAATGAGCAAATCCTCTTGCACCCCCACCGCTCAGAACCAGCCCTGTTTTATATAGTTTTTCTGACATATGATAATTATCAAAGTTCTAATGTATAAGAATATCGAATAACAATTTAAGATTAAGAAAGGTAACAATACCTGCTATCACTGATAACAGACCAATCAGAAACCGGCTGTTTGCATATTTTCCCATAACCTTTTTTGATGATGTAAGGTAGATCTGCATGGCAACCGTAAAAGGAAGCTGAATGCTTAGAAAAACCTGAGAAAGGATCAGTCCCTTAAAAGGGTTGCCGATGAAAAAGATTATTACCAGAGCCGCTACCAGTGAGATTATAATGCCTATCCTGGAGTGATTGTCCCTGACATTATAGGGCTCTTTATACATACCCGAAACAATCGATCCTCCGGCCATTCCCGAAGTAATGGTCGAGGCAATGCCGGCAAAGAGAAGAGCCACTGCAAATACAACAGAAGCATTGGTTCCCAGCAATGGTTCGAGAAGTTTCTTTGCCTGCTGCAGTTCATCTACTTTCCGGCCAGCTGCAAAAAATGACGCTGCCGCAAGAAGTATCATTGCGCTGTTGATGGCCCAGCCGACAATCATTGAAAACAGAGTATCCGCAAACTCGAATCTGAGTTGTTTTTTAATAATATTATCGTCTTGCAGGTTCCATTGCCGGCTCTGAATAATTTCCGAATGAAGAAAAAGATTATGGGGCATAACAACAGCACCAAGAACGCTCATTATCAATAAAATAGAACCATTTGGGAAGGAGGGTTTAACCCACGATATGCCAGCTTGTATCCAGTCAACTTTAACCAGGAATAATTCGTATAAAAATGAAAGACCGATTATTGAAACAAACCCGATAATCCACTGTTCAATTTTACTGTAGGAATTTGAAAAGAGCATTATCATTACAAAGAGGGTAACAAGTACAGCACCAATCTTTATGGGGATACTGAACAGCATGTTTAAGGCGATTGCGCCGCCAAGTATTTCTGCAAGAGAGGTGGAGATCGATGCAAGTACTGCAAATGACAAGACAAACTTTGATACCCAGGGCTTTAAATAGATTGTTGCAGCTTCTGACAAACATAAACCTGTCGCAATTCCGAGATGAGCAACGTTGTGCTGAAGAACTATCAGCATTATGGTAGAAAGAGTGACAACCCATAATAATGTATAACCGAATTCTGACCCGGTTGCAATATTTGCCGCCCAGTTCCCCGGATCGATGAATCCAACAGTTACCAGCAATCCGGGACCAATATATTTGAAAATGTCAAGAGCTCCGAATGAACGTTTGTGGTCCTTCCGTTTCAGGTCCCTGAAAAATCCGAAAATATTAAATAATTTCTTAATATTCAACATTTTGGATAAGCACAATATTTAACTTAAAAACTTTCAGAAAGCACAGTTATCAATAACAAATATAAACAATGATAGCGAAATTCTATTTAATTCCCCGTCGTATATCAAATAATACTTCGAAACCGGAAAACCAAAGAAATTCGATAAATTTGCAGTGAATATTATGATTGTCATTAGTAATTAATAAATCTTGAATATGCAATTTTTACTACTGGCCTACGACGGAACCGATCCGGAGGCACTGCAACGCAGACTGAAAGTAAGGGAGGACCATCTAAAGGGAATAGATGTGCTTAAGAAAAGCGGTAAATTTCTTTTTGGAGGTGCTATTCTCGATAACGATGGGAAAATGATAGGATCAATGATTGTCTATGAATTTCCTGACAGGCAATCTCTTGAGACAATGTTAAAAGATGAGCTTTATTTTACGGAAGGAGTCTGGAAAAAGATCGAAATCCAGCCTTTCCGCCTTGCGAAAAATGATTGAAAAACATGAATTTCAGAAAAATTACTCTGTCTGTAGATAGAAGCATTCTGGTCCTTCTGGCCGGACTCATGTGGTGTGGTGTTGGAGTCATGCTTATCAGGTATGCTGTGTCGTGGCTGTCAATCTACAACGGCAGGGAGGAAATTTTCTTTTATAGTGCCGGATTCATTGCAGCAATGCCTATTCATCATTTTGGTTTCCTGAAGATTGCAGATAAAAACCTGAACAGGATCCTGCCTCTGACCGGGAAAAACAGTCTTTTATCTTTTATGACCTGGAAAAGCTATTTGATTGTACTGATAATGATATCAATGGGAATAGCTCTAAGGCATTCTTCTATCCCTAAACTTTACCTTTCAGTCCTTTACAATGGAATTGGTTTAGCTTTATTCCTTTCAGGGATCAGGTATTTCAGATACTTCTTTAAATTATTGTCAGAAAAGAAATCCCCTGAATAAATACCGGTCAATTTCCTGTCATTTGTTTTTGAATATTTTAGAACAGCATTGAATACCTGATAGCGAATGGGACTTACATTATAATATTCCCCGTCGGCCAATAATCCTATATTCTGACGATTTATCAGCAAGATAACGGAAAGACTATACCCCGGAATTACCGAAATGCTTGTTCCTGTAAATCCTGTATGGCCAAAAGTTCCTTCCGGTCCGTTCTTCATGAATGAATCGCCAGTATCCATCATCCAGCCTAAGCCGTTATTGAATTTATCTTTTGTGAGGAACATTTTAATGGTTTTCTCTGAAATAAACTGTTCAGTTCCGCATTTTCCTTTATTAATCAACATGTCTACAAGTTTCTGCAGATCCTCAACACTCGAAAACAGTCCTGCCGCCCCTGATATCCCGCCGTTAGCGTACCAGGCATTTCCATCATTTACTTCGCCCCTGAGAGTGTATGTACGCCATCCGTTCCATTTTTCCGGATCAATCTCCTTAAATTTAAAACCGAGTGTTGAGTCGTAGACCATTCTTTTTTCATAAGGATTGCCATGCGAAGTGGCAGCTATTTTTTTAAAATTGCCTGTTGAGAGCGGATTATATGTTGTGTTGTTCATCTTAAGTGGCTTGAAGATATTTTGTGCCATAAATTTTTCCAGAGGAAGACCGGAAACTGTCTCAATTATTTCACCCAGGATAACAAAACCAAGATCACTATAACTGCGCCGGGCACCTACCGGATACTTGAGAGGAAGCTCACCGATCAGTCTGTAACTTTCCTCTTTATTCGAAGCCCGGTAATAAAGCGGGTACCATTCACCAGTCCGGCAGTGTGAGTAAGAAGGTGACGAATTGTGATCTTTCTTTTTTCAGGAGTGTCAAAGGCTTTAATATACCTGTAAACCGGATCATCAACACTGATCAGGCCTCTGTCGGTAAGAAGCATAATTGAAGTTGTGGTACCTATTACTTTTGTCAGGGAAGCGATATCAAACAGATGATCAACTGTCATCTTTTCCGGAGGATTGAGAAGATTATGATTGTAGTCATACTTCTGGGCATAGCCATATGAATGTTCATAAATTACCTGATCTCCTTTTTTAATTTCGATTACGGCACCCGGAATCTCATCAAGGTTAACTTTAGTCTGAAGAATGCTGTCTATCCGGGAGATAAGGACTGATTTTGCAGTTTTCTGATCAGTGTTCTGACTAAAAGAGACTGAACTTAGGGTTAAGTGAAGAATTAAAACAGCTATTAATTGCCTAAACATATGAGTATTTTTTAGTTACGAACGACTCCCTTCCACGTGTACGTACTTAAAACACTTAAATTCGCTTATTTTCCCTTTGTGTAACTTTGAGTTTTACTTTGTGATCCTTTGTGTTTAAATGAATTTTTTATTACCACTAAGGTACGCAATCCCGAGTACTCGGGATCATTAAGGTTCACAAAGGAGTCTTATATCCAACTCTCGGACCGACTGTTTTGCGGAGCAATAATTCAGTAAATCCGTCTTTCACGAAATTCTCCAGTTCACCAACCAGCTTAAATCCAAACTCATAATAGAGTTTAATTGCACCCTTATTAAATGAAGAAACACAAATAAATATATTTGGTGAAAACTTTAAGAATCCGCTCCTCACAAAATCTCAGAAGTTTTTTCCCGAGCCCTTTCCTCTGAAAGCTTCGTCAATGCAGATTGTCTGAATATATCCTGAAAATGTCCCGGCAATCTGAATGATTACAAATCCTGCAATTACATCTCTTTTTCAATCATATATATTTCTTTATAATTGCCTTCGAATGCTTTGAGGCATTGTTCGTAATTCATTCCCAGGGTAATCCATGGATCTGTTTTAGACATCATCTCCGCACATACTTCAAATTCCCGCGATCAGTTGTGAGCCTGATTGAAATCTCTTTTCTCCATTAGTATATTATTTCTACATCAATCGTTCATTCTAACACGGGCATGAATTTTGATATCAATCATTTTTCTCAGGATGGAATCTTCTTTGATGATGAACAAAAACATTATCGTCAGTAATGCATTTACAAAAATATTCATAAACCCGAAATCAAAGTTAAATGCCTGTATAAAAAATCCATTAAGTAACCAGGTAAACAATGCTGCTGCAACACATGCAAAAGGAACCCATTTCTCCCTGAATTTAATTTTGGAAAACAACCCGGTGAGGTATAATCCCAGGATAGGACCATAAGTATAACCGGCAATTTTGAAAATTGTGTTTATTATTGCTCCCTTGCTGTTCCAGAAAGACATTACTATGAGGAACATAACGACGTTTACCCCGAATAATACACGGTTTTTTATATTTTTTTTCTTCTCAGGCTGGGTTTTCAATGTCCATGAAATCATAGCTGAAAGCAGTTGTCAGTGCAGCAATACAGGAATCAATACTGGCAAATGTGGAAGCAATTACGCCGATCAGGAAAGCTATAGCACCTATCCTGCCAAAATAATTCAGTGTCAGTAAGGGATAGAGATCATCAGTATTTACAAATTTCCCATTTTGTATATCAAGCTTAATCCCATGGCGTTCAGCGTATAAGTAGATCAATATCCCCAAGTCCAAGAAACATTGTCTGTGCAAATGCGATGAAGAAACTGAAAGTCAGAACATTCTTCTTTGCATCTCTTGCATTTCTTACAGTCAGTGTCTTTTGCATCATACTCTGGTCAAGTCCTACAAGTGCTACAGTAATAAGCAGGCCGGAAATAAACTGTTTGAAGAAATTTGATCCGGAATGAAAATCCCAGTCAAAAACCTTTGAATAGGGATGGTGAACAACTGAATTTGCCATTTCAGAAAAGGAAAGGCCCAATGAATTTTTAATTGTAATAATTGAAATGACAATGACCGTAATCAGAAAAAGCGACTGCAGGGCATCCGTCC
>CAWBQN010000005.1:0-227240 GCA_963791065.1 uncultured Bacteroidales bacterium | reverse complement strand
GTGGTGAAAACCTTCAGCTTAACTGGAGACTTGCCATTGATACTGTTAGTCTTGAGTACGGTCAAGGTAGGCGGAATGTGTAATGTAGCGGTGAAATGCTTAGATATTACACAGAACACCGATTGCGAAGGCAGCTTACTGGGCCATTACTGACGCTGATGCACGAAAGCGTGGGGAGCGAACAGGATTAGATACCCTGGTAGTCCACGCCGTAAACGATGATCACTCGCTGTTGGCGATACACAGTCAGCGGCTAAGCAAAAGCATTAAGTGATCCACCTGGGGAGTACGGCCGCAAGGCTGAAACTCAAAGGAATTGACGGGGGCCCGCACAAGCGGAGGAACATGTGGTTTAATTCGATGATACGCGAGGAACCTTACCTGGGCTTAAATGTAGAGTGCATGAAGTGGAAACATTTCTTTCCTTCGGGACTCTTTGCAAGGTGCTGCATGGTTGTCGTCAGCTCGTGCCGTGAGGTGTCGGGTTAAGTCCCATAACGAGCGCAACCCTTATCGTTAGTTGCCAGCGGGTAATGCCGGGAACTCTAACGAAACTGCCGGTGTAAACCGTGAGGAAGGTGGGGATGACGTCAAATCAGCACGGCCCTTATGTCCAGGGCTACACACGTGTTACAATGGCCGGTACAGAGGGCAGCTACCTGGAGACAGGATGCGAATCTCCAAAGCCGGTCTCAGTTCGGATCGGAGTCTGCAACTCGACTCCGTGAAGCTGGATTCGCTAGTAATCGCGCATCAGCCATGGCGCGGTGAATACGTTCCCGGGCCTTGTACACACCGCCCGTCAAGCCATGGAAGTTGGGGGTACCTGAAGTCCGTAACCGTAAGGAGCGGCCTAGGGTAAAACTAGTGACTGGGGCTAAGTCGTAACAAGGTAGCCGTACCGGAAGGTGCGGCTGGAACACCTCCTTTCTGGAGAAAAACAATAACTGTTAACTGCATCCTATGGAACGCAGTTACTTATCTCCCTGGTTTATACTTCATTATTATATATCAGTTGCTAGTTGCTAGTTTCTGGTTGCTGGTTGTTTTTAACCAGTAACAAGCAACCAGCAACCAGCAACTTATTACAGGAGAATGTACAACCAATCTAAGTGTACGGATGTATTATTCAGTCCCGTAGCTCAGTTGGTTAGAGCACTACACTGATAATGTAGGGGTCCGCGGTTCAACTCCGCGCGGGACTACGAAACAGTATTGAGAGTGAGAGTGAGAGCGGGTCATCTCGCACTCAAAACTCACACTCGCACTGATTTCGGGGAATTAGCTCAGTTGGCCAGAGCACCTGCCTTGCACGCAGGGGGTCAAGGGTTCGACTCCCTTATTCTCCACAAGTCGGGTTAGCCCCCCTGCCCCCCTAAAGGGGGGTTAAAACTGTCTTAACGACAGTGTATTTTCGCCCCTTTAGGGGAGATGGTCGCGAAGCGACCAGAGGGGCTCTTCCCGATAAAGTTCTTTGACATATTGGTAATAAAAAAAGTTAGTAAAATTGAATAACTCAAGAAAGTAAATAAGAGCGCATGGTGAATGCCTTGGCTCTCAGAGGCGAAGAAGGACGTGACAAGCTGCGATAAGCTGCGGGGAGGAGCAAATATCCATTATATCCGCAGATTTCCGAATGGGGCAACCCACTATGCTGAAGGCATAGTACCCGTAGCAATACGAGGAGCAAACCCGGAGAACTGAAACATCTTAGTACCCGGAGGAAAAGAAAACAAAAGTGATTCCCTTAGTAGTGGCGATCGAACGGGGAATAGCCCAAACCGTTGTCGTTTTGGCGACAGCGGGGTTGAAGGACCAGTGCTATTATTATTAATATGAAGCGGAAGATGTCTGGAAAGTCATACCGGAGGAGGTGAAAGTCCCGTACGTGTAAGTATTAATAATATAATTGGTATCCTGAGTAGGTCGGGACACGAGAAATCCTGATTGAAACTGCCGGGACCATCCGGTAAGGCTAAATACTTCTGAGAGACCGATAGTGAACCAGTACCGTGAGGGAAAGGTGAAAAGTACCCCGAACAGGGGAGTGAAATAGTACCTGAAACCGTGCGCTTACAACCTGTCGGAGTCCGCCAGCCGGCGGATGACGGCGTGCCTTTTGCATAATGAGCCTACGAGTTACACCTCACTAGCAAGGTTAAGACTTAAAGAGTTGGAGCCGAAGCGAAAGCGAGTCTGAATAGGGCGTATAGTTAGTGGGGGTAGACGCGAAACTTTGTGATCTATCCTTGGTCAGGCTGAAGTTCCGGTAACACGGGATGGAGGGCCGAACTAGTTGACGTTGAAAAGTCTTTGGATGAACTGAGGATAGGGGTGAAAGGCTAATCAAACTGAGAAATAGCTCGTACTCCCCGAAATGCATTTAGGTGCAGCCTCGTGGTGAGTCTTGCAGAGGTAGAGCTACTGATAGGGCTAGAGGGCTTCACCGCCTATCAACCCCTGACAAACTCCGAATGCTGCAAGATATACACGGGAGTGAGCCTGCGGGTGCTAAGGTCCGTGGACAAAAGGGAAAGAACCCAGACCATCAGCTAAGGTCCCAAAATATATGCTAAGTTGAATTAACGAGGTGCGACTGCTTAGACAGCTAGGATGTTGGCTTGGAAGCAGCCATTCATTTAAAGAGTGCGTAACAGCTCACTAGTCGAGCGGTTGTGCGTGGATAATAATCGGGCATAAGCATATTACCGAAGCTATGGACTCAAGACAAAAGTCTTGATTGGTAGGGGAGCATTCCAGTCAGCGCAGAAGAAGTATCGTAAGGTATTTTGGAGCGGCTGGAAAAGAAGATGTAGGCATAAGTAACGATAAGGCCGGTGAGAAACCGGCCCACCGAAAGACTAAGGTTTCCTGATCAACGCTAATCGGATCAGGGTTAGTCGGGTCCTAAGGGTAAGCCGAGCGGCGATCTCGATGGACAACTGGTTAATATTCCAGTACCACCGTGTACTGCGAAGGGGTGACGGAGTAGTGAAAGATCCGCGTACTGACGGAATAGTACGTTAAAGGGTGTAGTTAAATCACTAGGTTAATAGCTATGTGATGATGAACCTGACAGTACCATGAGCCTTCGGGCAAGTGGATAGTGATCCTAAACAGACTTCCAAGAAAAACCTCTAAGCTCTAGGTACATGGTGCCCGTACCACAAACCGACACAGGTAGTCGAGGAGAGAATCCTAAGGTGCTCGAGTGATCCGTGGCTAAGGAACTAGGCAAATTAGACCTGTAACTTCGGGAAAAAGGTCTCCCGCAGCAATGCGGGACGCAGATAAATGGCCCAGGCGACTGTTTAGCAAAAACACATGGCTTTGCGAAATCGAAAGATGAGGTATAAGGCCTGACACCTGCCCGGTGCTGGAAGGTTAAGAGGGGGGGTTATTGTCCTTCGGGATGAGAAGCTCTGAATTGAAGCCCCAGTAAACGGCGGCCGTAACTATAACGGTCCTAAGGTAGCGAAATTCCTTGTCGGGTAAGTTCCGACCTGCACGAATGGTGTAACGATCTGGGCACTGTCTCAGCCACGAGCTCGGTGAAATTGTAGTCCCGGTGAAGATGCCGGGTACCCGCAACGGGACGGAAAGACCCCGTGAACCTTTACTATAGCTTAACATTGATTTTGGGTAAATAATGTGTAGGATAGGTCGGAGACTATGAACCGGTTTCGCCAGGAATCGGGGAGTCACCCTTGAAATACGACCCTTTATTTATCTGGAACCTAACCCCCGCAAGGGGAGACATTGTTTGGTGGGTAGTTTGACTGGGGTGGTCGCCTCCAAAAGAGTAACGGAGGCTTCTCAAGGTGCCCTCAGCACGATTGGTAACCGTGCGGAGAGTGCAATGGCATAAGGGCGCTTGACTGTGAGACCGACAAGTCGATCAGGTACGAAAGTAGAGCATAGTGATCCGGTGGTTCCGTATGGAAGGGCCATCGCTCAAAGGATAAAAGGTACTCCGGGGATAACAGGCTGATCGCCGCCAAGAGCTCATATCGACGCGGCGGTTTGGCACCTCGATGTCGGCTCGTCACATCCTGGGGCTGGAGAAGGTCCCAAGGGTTCGGCTGTTCGCCGATTAAAGTGGCACGCGAGCTGGGTTCAGAACGTCGTGAGACAGTTCGGTCCCTATCTGTTGTGGGCGTAGGAGATTTGAGAGAACCTGACACTAGTACGAGAGGACCGTGTTGGACAGACCTCTAGTGTACCTGTTGTGGCGCCAGCTGCATCGCAGGGTAGCTATGTTTGGAAGAGATAAGCACTGAAAGCATCTAAGTACGAAGCTCGTCTCAAGATGAGATCTCCTTTAAGGGTCGTTGAAGACTACGACGTTGATAGGCTGCAGGTGTAAAGGCGGTAACGTCAAAGCCAAGCAGTACTAATTACCCGTAAACTTTCTGAGAATCAGTTTTATTAACTTATACCAATGTGTCAAATAATATTGGCCCCTCCGCCCTTGCGGCACTTCCCCATTAAGCGGAGTGAAATAAATCCGCAATCTTAAAGCGGGAACAAAATGCGAAATGTCTTTAGGTGACTATAGCGTCGGGGTTCCACCTCTTCCCATTCCGAACAGAGAAGTTAAGCCCGACAGCGCCGATGGTACTGCAATTGTGGGAGAGTAGGTCGTCGCCGACTTTAATCAGAAGCCCTTGAGAAATCCGGGGCTTTTTTTGTTAAACATAAACCCCCTCGCCCTTCGGGCACTCCCCCTGGCAGGGGAAGAAATTCCAGCACAAAAGTGTAATCCAACCGAACATACGAGTATTATCGCCCCCAACGGGGGAGATGTCGCGAAGCGACAGAGGGGTAATCCTACCGGAACACAATCCCCTCTTGGGGAGAATCCCACTTTAGCGGGAGAGGGATCATAAATAGCTATTCACCCTGTCAACTTCCTTCCAGGTAATTTTCCGGTAAGCCAGAATTCTGTTTACATAAAATATTACACCTGTATAAGCCGGCACAAGCAAAATATTTGCATAGTTCTGCAGGGAAAGCAGAAACTTGTGTAAGAATCCCAATGCAACTGCCATAATAATAATCCCCATCATTTTTATAAATCTTTCACCTCCGTTTGAGGCAACATTCTCAATGGTGAACGGGAAAGATGGTGTCTGCAGATAGTAATAAAGCAATGTAATAAAGTAAACAGCAAGTAATGCTATTATAACATCAGGAAAAGCTTTAATGCCCCAGATACTGCACACACCTATACTTATTACAAGATAAAACGGAACAAAGAATCTTGCAAAGGCAGCCTTTATAAACCCTTTAAATAATCCGGCAGGTGAACTGACTGGACTTGTTTTGAAAATCCATCCGGCATTTTTATTGCTGCCATTTAATAAAGCAGCCGGAAGTGTTGCTGCAATAAATAAAAATGCATATAATAAAATGAGGTACTTATCGCTTTGCGCCAGTTTATCGAGGCTGACCGGTTTCGTGAAGAACGGAACAATCACTATTATAATAACATAACCAAACGAAGGGAGTAGTAGCTGCTTAAAGAGACGTTCCCGCCCTGTCATTTTCCACATCAGAGTAAAGGCAGCTCGTTCCTCATGAGTGGAAACAAATAGCGACAACATTATCTTGAACCAGAATCTTTTGCGGGAGCTTTCGGTTTTTAATTTTGAAATCCGGTCACCCTGCTCCAGTTCCATAAGTTTCCTGTTAAATAAAGGAGTGAGGTACCTGCCGGTAAAGAATATTGCAGCCAGTGGTATAACAAATGATTCCGCAATAAAAGCCAGATGTATCTGATCAAAATTTAATGCAGTGATTGCTTCGATTAAACCTGAGAAAAATGATGCGGGAACCAGGAATGAATACCACTCGATCGGAACTGTGAGATCACGTATAACAGAAGTATCGATAATCTTCATGCCAAACTGATAGGCCGCCATAAAAAGAATTGCGATTGCTATCTGAAAATACATAAGAAGATTTTTCAACTGCTCACCGGTTGCAAGCCTCATAATTCCCAGATAAAGGATATTAGCCAGAAACAAAGTAAACAACACATTAAGGAAAATCGTAAAAACAAAAAGTAATCCCGATAATATTCCGAATTTGAAAATGGCCAGAATTAAGGTCACCAATGAAAGATTCAATGCCATCAATGTGAGATAAATAAAAACATGGGCATTGCGGGCCAGGCTTATTGTGTTTCCTCTTACCGGAAGAGGATTTATTATTGAATTTTCTGAAGTATCAAATAAGATAGAGGTAAATTCTGAAATAATCATTATAGCCATCATTACCATCACCCACGAATGTGCCATATAATAGAAGGTAAAAGGTGATTTGAGAATATTCATAAAAAACGCAAAGAGACCTCCGATAAGGATCTGTGTAACTGATTGTTTTATCAGGACGTTACCCTTACTGCTTTCCTCCTTTTTATATATGCCTTTTGCATTACGGTCATCGATAGTCAGTTTCAGTTTCAGAATAGAGATAAACTGATTGTAATCTGCTCCCATTTTTTCAATAAACCATTTAAACGGGATAAAAAGAGACAGAATAAATCGTATCATAGTGATTACTTTTCAAATGCATTTATAAATTCCTCGGCTTTGTCTCCATGGTTGGTATTTCCGGTAAGCCTGGTGAAGATCTTCTCGAGGTTTTCGTCTTTGGTTGTATTGTTAAGCTGGTCGAATGTTCCGTCGGCAATAATATTGCCCTGATCAATCACAATTATCCTGTCTGAAATTTTCTCAACCACATCCATCAGATGTGAGCTATAAAAAATAGTTTTCCCTTCACGGGCCAGATGAATTAGCATTTCCTTTACCATAATGACTGAATTAGCATCCAAACCTGATAGAGGCTCGTCCATAAAAATCAGATCCGGGTTATGCAGCAAGCTCGAACATATAAGAACTTTCTGACGCATTCCTTTTGAGAATGTTGAGATTCGCTGGTTAATCTGAGGCTGCATATCAAAAATTTTCATCAGGGCTTCTGCCTTTATCCGGGTCTGTTTAGTGTTCAGGCTGCGCATCTCCCCAATAAATTCCATAAACTCCAGGGGAGTAAGGGATTCATACAGCACTGCATTTTCAGGTATAAATCCTACTTGTCGTTTTATTTCCAGTGATTGGGAATGCAGATCTTTTCCGAAAATAGTTACCTCACCTTCAAAGTCATCTATAAGCCCGCATAGGATTTTAATTGTGGTGGATTTCCCGGCACCATTGGGACCGATATACCCAATGATCTGACCTGATGCAACTTCCAGATTTATGCTATGCAGAACCTGTTTCTGTGCATACCTTTTCTGAAGATTATGGATCGCGATAACAATCTGATTATTCATTTGGTGTGATGAATTGGTTGAGACAATTGATAACAAATATAATTTTAAAAGTATTAACAGGGAACATCAACCGGATGAATTATATATATCAGATAATAAATATATTAAGAGTCATAATTATCTCATATGTCAGATATACAGCATGTTGGTAATCAGATGAATGAATTATGATTTTTTTTATTTTAATTGAAATAAATAACAACGATGTATATTGCTGTTTATCAGCCAGGAAAAAATCATGTATTAAATAGTTATAAAATTACTTGTATATAAATTTGGATTGTAATATTGATTTCATACATTTGCACCCGCTTTAAGACAAAGAGTTGATTGAAGGGTAGGAGAGATAGGATTCCGGCTTTGAGAAGAAAGGGAAGCGGGGAAAGAGAAAGCCGGAAAAAATATCTCATTTTTTTTTGGAATAGACGCAGGAAAGCTTAACTTTGTCGTCCCAAAAGCAGAAATAAAGATCCCTGGATGGGAAATAAACAGAATAGAGCGAAAGTCCTTCTTCGCTAAAGCTACGGAGGACACTGTTCTTTGAAATTATGAAGTAAACAACCAGGCGAGATATGGAAATCTCGTCAAAAATTAACTTGTTAGTATTTTGAATTGAGTTCACGGGATTGTTTTTTGTAAAGAGATTTAAGAATAAATTTTTACAATGAAGAGTTTGATCCTGGCTCAGGATGAACGCTAGCGGGAGGCTTAACACATGCAAGTCGAGGGGCAGCACGAGGTAGCAATACTTTGGTGGCGACCGGCGTACGGGTGAGTAACGCGTATGCAACCTACCCTGTACTGGGGGATAGCCCGGAGAAATTCGGATTAATACCCCATAAAGATATTGAGAGGCATCTTTTAATATTTAAAGTTTCGACGGTACGGGATGGGCATGCGTAACATTAGCTAGTTGGTAGGGTAATGGCCTACCAAGGCAACGATGTTTAGGGGTCCTGAGAGGGTGATCCCCCACACTGGTACTGAGACACGGACCAGACTCCTACGGGAGGCAGCAGTGAGGAATATTGGTCAATGGGCGCAAGCCTGAACCAGCCATCCCGCGTGCAGGAAGACGGCGCTATGCGTTGTAAACTGCTTTTCCGGAGGAAGAAAACCCACTACGTGTAGTGGCTTGCCGGTACTCTGGGAATAAGCATCGGCTAACTCCGTGCCAGCAGCCGCGGTAATACGGAGGATGCGAGCGTTATCCGGATTTATTGGGTTTAAAGGGTGCGTAGGCGGATTAATAAGTCAGTGGTGAAAACCTTCAGCTTAACTGGAGACTTGCCATTGATACTGTTAGTCTTGAGTACGGTCAAGGTAGGCGGAATGTGTAATGTAGCGGTGAAATGCTTAGATATTACACAGAACACCGATTGCGAAGGCAGCTTACTGGGCCATTACTGACGCTGATGCACGAAAGCGTGGGGAGCGAACAGGATTAGATACCCTGGTAGTCCACGCCGTAAACGATGATCACTCGCTGTTAGCGATACACAGTTAGCGGCTAAGCAAAAGCATTAAGTGATCCACCTGGGGAGTACGGCCGCAAGGCTGAAACTCAAAGGAATTGACGGGGGCCCGCACAAGCGGAGGAACATGTGGTTTAATTCGATGATACGCGAGGAACCTTACCTGGGCTTAAATGTAGAGTGCATGAAGTGGAAACATTTCTTTCCTTCGGGACTCTTTGCAAGGTGCTGCATGGTTGTCGTCAGCTCGTGCCGTGAGGTGTCGGGTTAAGTCCCATAACGAGCGCAACCCTTATCGTTAGTTGCCAGCGGGTAATGCCGGGAACTCTAACGAAACTGCCGGTGTAAACCGTGAGGAAGGTGGGGATGACGTCAAATCAGCACGGCCCTTATGTCCAGGGCTACACACGTGTTACAATGGCCGGTACAGAGGGCAGCTACCTGGAGACAGGATGCGAATCTCCAAAGCCGGTCTCAGTTCGGATCGGAGTCTGCAACTCGACTCCGTGAAGCTGGATTCGCTAGTAATCGCGCATCAGCCATGGCGCGGTGAATACGTTCCCGGGCCTTGTACACACCGCCCGTCAAGCCATGGAAGTTGGGGGTACCTGAAGTCCGTAACCGTAAGGAGCGGCCTAGGGTAAAACTAGTGACTGGGGCTAAGTCGTAACAAGGTAGCCGTACCGGAAGGTGCGGCTGGAACACCTCCTTTCTGGAGAAAAACAATAACGTTAACTACATCCTATGGAAAGCAGTCACTTATCCGCCTGGTTTTTACTTCATTATTATAATTTCGGATTGCGGATTCCCTGAATGCGGATTGAAAAGTCCGATATCAGGAAATTCCGAAGTCCGAAGTATCTTTATCTGAAATTTGGCATTGGCCAGATTCCCGATGGAAAATGGGAATCAGGGGTTTCAACACCCTTAATTTCACAATTGAGCGCCCTCCGTAGCTTTAACGAAGGAGGGCTGTCAAAGTAAACGAAAGCATTGCAGAGGAGCAATCCTCCTTCGCCAAGGCTACGGAGGATAAAGTTCTTTGACATATTGGTAATAAAAAAGTTAGTAAAATTGAATAACTCAAGAAAGTAAATAAGAGCGCATGGTGAATGCCTTGGCTCTCAGAGGCGAAGAAGGACGTGACAAGCTGCGATAAGCTGCGGGGAGGAGCAAATATCCATTATATCCGCAGATTTCCGAATGGGGCAACCCACTATGCTGAAGGCATAGTACCCGTAGCAATACGAGGAGCAAACCCGGAGAACTGAAACATCTTAGTACCCGGAGGAAAAGAAAACAAAAGTGATTCCCTTAGTAGTGGCGATCGAACGGGGAATAGCCCAAACCGTTGTCGTTTTGGCGACAGCGGGGTTGAAGGACCAGTGCTATTATTATTAATATGAAATGGAAGATGTCTGGAAAGTCATACCATAGAAGGTGAAAGTCCCGTACATGTAAGTATTAATAATATAATTGGTATCCTGAGTAGGTCGGGACACGAGAAATCCTGATTGAAACTGCCGGGACCATCCGGTAAGGCTAAATACTTCTGAGAGACCGATAGTGAACCAGTACCGTGAGGGAAAGGTGAAAAGTACCCCGAACAGGGGAGTGAAATAGTACCTGAAACCGTGCGCTTACAACCTGTCGGAGTCCTTCTGCGGAGGGATGACGGCGTGCCTTTTGCATAATGAGCCTACGAGTTACACCTCACTAGCAAGGTTAAGACTTGAAGAGTTGGAGCCGAAGCGAAAGCGAGTCTGAATAGGGCGTATAGTTAGTGGGGGTAGACGCGAAACTTTGTGATCTATCCTTGGTCAGGCTGAAGTTCCGGTAACACGGGATGGAGGGCCGAACTAGTTGACGTTGAAAAGTCTTTGGATGAACTGAGGATAGGGGTGAAAGGCTAATCAAACTGAGAAATAGCTCGTACTCCCCGAAATGCATTTAGGTGCAGCCTCGTGGTGAGTCTTGCAGAGGTAGAGCTACTGATAGGGCTAGAGGGCTTCACCGCCTATCAACCCCTGACAAACTCCGAATGCTGCAAGATATACACGGGAGTGAGCCTGCGGGTGCTAAGGTCCGTGGACAAAAGGGAAAGAACCCAGACCATCAGCTAAGGTCCCAAAATATATGCTAAGTTGAATTAACGAGGTGCGACTGCTTAGACAGCTAGGATGTTGGCTTGGAAGCAGCCATTCATTTAAAGAGTGCGTAACAGCTCACTAGTCGAGCGGTTGTGCGTGGATAATAATCGGGCATAAGCATATTACCGAAGCTATGGACTCATGACATAAGTCATGATTGGTAGGGGAGCATTCCAGTCAGCGCAGAAGATGTATGATAACGTATGTTGGAGCGGCTGGAAAAGAAGATGTAGGCATAAGTAACGATAAGGCCGGTGAGAAACCGGCCCACCGAAAGACTAAGGTTTCCTGATCAACGCTAATCGGATCAGGGTTAGTCGGGTCCTAAGGGTAAGCCGAGCGGCGATCTCGATGGACAACTGGTTAATATTCCAGTACCACCGTGTACTGCGAAGGGGTGACGGAGTAGTGAAAGATCCGCGTACTGACGGAATAGTACGTTAAAGGGTGTAGTTAAATCACTAGGTTAATAGCTTTGTGATGATGAACCTGACAGTACCATGAGCCTTCGGGCAAGTGGATAGTGATCCTAAACCGACTTCCAAGAAAAACCTCTAAGCTTCAGGTACATGGTGCCCGTACCACAAACCGACACAGGTAGTCGAGGAGAGAATCCTAAGGTGCTCGAGTGATCCGTGGCTAAGGAACTAGGCAAATTAGACCTGTAACTTCGGGAAAAAGGTCTCCCGCGCAAGCGGGACGCAGATAAATGGCCCAGGCGACTGTTTAGCAAAAACACATGGCTTTGCGAAATCGAAAGATGAGGTATAAGGCCTGACACCTGCCCGGTGCTGGAAGGTTAAGAGGGGGGGTTATTGTCCTTCGGGATGAGAAGCTCTGAATTGAAGCCCCAGTAAACGGCGGCCGTAACTATAACGGTCCTAAGGTAGCGAAATTCCTTGTCGGGTAAGTTCCGACCTGCACGAATGGTGTAACGATCTGGGCACTGTCTCAGCCACGAGCTCGGTGAAATTGTAGTCCCGGTGAAGATGCCGGGTACCCGCAACGGGACGGAAAGACCCCGTGAACCTTTACTATAGCTTAACATTGATTTTGGGTAAATAATGTGTAGGATAGGTCGGAGACTATGAACCGGTTTCGCCAGGAATCGGGGAGTCACCCTTGAAATACGACCCTTTATTTATCTGGAACCTAACCCCCGCAAGGGGAGACATTGTTTGGTGGGTAGTTTGACTGGGGTGGTCGCCTCCAAAAGAGTAACGGAGGCTTCTCAAGGTGCCCTCAGCACGATTGGTAACCGTGCGGAGAGTGCAATGGCATAAGGGCGCTTGACTGTGAGACCGACAAGTCGATCAGGTACGAAAGTAGAGCATAGTGATCCGGTGGTTCCGTATGGAAGGGCCATCGCTCAAAGGATAAAAGGTACTCCGGGGATAACAGGCTGATCGCCGCCAAGAGCTCATATCGACGCGGCGGTTTGGCACCTCGATGTCGGCTCGTCACATCCTGGGGCTGGAGAAGGTCCCAAGGGTTCGGCTGTTCGCCGATTAAAGTGGCACGCGAGCTGGGTTCAGAACGTCGTGAGACAGTTCGGTCCCTATCTGTTGTGGGCGTAGGAGATTTGAGAGAACCTGACACTAGTACGAGAGGACCGTGTTGGACAGACCTCTAGTGTACCTGTTGTGGCGCCAGCTGCATCGCAGGGTAGCTATGTTTGGAAGAGATAAGCACTGAAAGCATCTAAGTACGAAGCTCGTCTCAAGATGAGATCTCCTTTAAGGGTCGTTGAAGACTACGACGTTGATAGGCTGCAGGTGTAAAGGCGGTAACGTCAAAGCCAAGCAGTACTAATTACCCGTAAACTTTCTGAGGATCAGTTTTATTAACTTATACCAATGTGTCAATCAATATTGGCCCCTCCGCCCTTCGGGCACCTCCCCTGAAGGGGAGGAAATTATTCCCTCTTTAGGGGGAACAAAAGGGGTATGTTCTTTAGGTGACTATAGCGTCGGGGTTCCACCTCTTCCCATTCCGAACAGAGAAGTTAAGCCCGACAGCGCCGATGGTACTGCAATTGTGGGAGAGTAGGTCGTCGCCGACTTTAATCTGAAGCCTCTTGAGAAATCAAGGGGCTTCTTTTGTTTATACCCTTTGAGTTGGATTAATAAAAAACAATAGAACAAACGAACTCAGAACTGAGAACTTAAAAGAAGAACTTACACAGAGGAATTCAGGAGAAGCACAGAGATCACAGAGAAGAACAGCCAGAAGTTGTACCCTTTGTATTTTAGAACACCCCCTCGCTCTCACTCCCCCTGGCACGGGGAGAAATTCCAGCACAAAAGTGTAATCCGACTTAACGTACGAGAATTTTCGCCCCTTTAGGGGAGATGTCGCGAAGCGACAGAGGGGTAATCCTGCCGGGCCCGATAACAAATCCGCGCCAGCTGTGAGATCCCGCTTTAACAGGAGAAGAGAATCCTAATAAAAACAGGGACATGCCACCGGCATGTCCCTGTCCCAGGAATTACTGAACATTATGCTAGTAGAACTTATATCTTTTGTCGACGATATTGGCTTCCTTACGCAGCGCGTCATAAGCTTCATAAGTACCCCTCATCTGGTAGGTCGTCTCCAGCTGCTTCTGCAAAAGTTTCAGATCAACACCCGGGGTCGCTGTTACATTATTCACTGTCAGCATAAAAACACCATCGTTGCCTTTTACCGGTCCTGAGACACTTCCCTGCCTGGCAACTGTTGAAGCTGCTATCAATGCAGGTTCTGAACCGGCGCCAGGAACTGAATAAGACCTGAAATTAATCTTGGTAGCTTCCTGCATCGTGAGTCCCATGGTCCGTGCAATATCATCAAGCGTCTTTCCTGCAGTGTTATTCTTATTAAATTCCGCTGAAATAAGTTCAGCTTTCTTATCTTTTAGAAGTGCAAACCGTATATCATTTTCAACATCTTTTTGAGGTGCAATTCCATCCTCCTGAACCTTTGTACAATATGCTACTACATACTTGTCTCCGATTTCAAAGACTGCCTGTTGATTATTATCAAGAATTATCTTCCCTTGTTCTGCCTGGAATAAAGCCATGATAAGCGATCTTGGATTATCAAGACCGGGCAGGGTTTTTTGTTGAGGACTAATGGCATTAGCTACTCTCTTATTCAATTTTTGTTCTGCAATAGTTTTCGAGAATTTATCATATGTATCATTCATACCGGCAAACTGGCTGGCTTCGCTATATGCTTTCTGATTGGTTAAGGAACCAGGAAGGATCTTCCTGTCAATATATCCAATGTTATACTTCCGAACCGGTTTTGAAGCGCCCAGAATTTCAATAATATGAACACCAAAAGTTGTTTCAGCTGTCTTAATATCACCTTTTTTACCCGTGAAACATGCATTATTAAATGGTACTACCATTTTCCCTTCAGTGAACCAGCCCAGGTCGCCTCCGATTTTAGCAGAGCCCTGATCATCTGAATTTGCCATAGCAAGAGTTTCAAAAGATGTTCCTGACTTAATTAATTTAATCAGACTATCAGCCTGATGCCTGGCCGTTTCAATTGTTTTTCCCTTGCCGGTCGATATAAGTATATGGCGAACATGTACAGAATCAGGTCTGTCCCCAACTGCAATCAGTTTGGCCAGTTTGTATGAACCATCTTCAATATAGGGTCCATAAATACTTTTTAAATCCTCTGTTTTTACAAAATCCCTTAATTTTTCAGGGACGCTGCTCAGCGGAATATAAAAGCCCACGTATCTTGAATCGGCGGTGAGGTTAATAAACTGTACAGGATCAGGAGCAGTGGCAAACTCCTCTTTTGTTTTATTGATCCATTGTTCAGCTTGTTTTATATCATCATCAGAAGGCGTAACATCAAATGTGACATATTCAATATCTCTCTGCGCTGTTCGTTTATAGTTTTCTTTATGGCTGGCATAGTAGGCTTCCAGATCACTTCCATATATTCTGATCGAAGAATCCGCGACTGATGCATAATTTTTAAGGATGTAACTAAAGTCAACTGTATTAGCGTTAAGATCCTTATCAAATTCTGCCTGTTTCGAGGTAACATACAGTCCTCTTGAGACAAGATTATTGTACTTGGTATTTGTACGATCATTCACAATCTCGTTTTCAAAGAATAACCAGTATTTTTTTGCTGTCTCATCAACCTCAGTCTGTTTCAGGAAGTTCACCAGGAATGATTTATTGAACGTACCGGTCTGCTGATCGGTGAATAATTGCTGGACAATCGGATGGGGATTATTTCCCAGAACCAGTTCGTCGACTTCTTCAGTGCTTACGCCTAATCCGAGTTTCTTATATTGCGGATCAAGCAGTTTTTCTCTGATCATCTGCTGCCAGGTCTGTTCTCTCATTGACTCATTGGTCGATTCATCAATATTTGTTCTCCCCGATAATTTATAGATCTCTATAAGGTTTTGTAATTTCGATTCATAGTCCTGATATGAAATATATTCACCGCCGATCTGGCCGATTTCATAATATTTTTTTTGTTTTATTCTCTGGCCTCTTCCCCTTCCGAAGAAATCACTGACAACAAACAGGAAGAGTGAAAATCCAATTAATCCTGCAACTAATACTCCGGCTTTCTCGCGCAAAAATTGAAGTGTTGACATTTAATAAATCTTTAATAATTAATAGAAATCTGCCTTTTTTGATACAGGCGACAAATATAACAAATTTTCATTAAAACTCTGACCTGTCATAAATTTGTTGCACGATCTCTAACCAAAAGAAATAGAGTAATTTAGAATTGATAAGCGGAAAAACCCGATGGTTGTTTCCAATGGTTTCTGTCATTCTTGCTTTTTAATAGCCCCTTACTGTAATTCATAATTATCTGAATTCTGGTCAATTACTAAAAAGGACCGGCACGGTTTAACATTACAGATTCTTATTTGTTTCTCCTTTGTAAAACAAAATGCGAATTGAATCTTTTAATCTTTTCAAAATACATAAGAAGACATTTTTATATGTTTTGTACTAATAATCAATAATTTAATTTTTTATGACACCAAAAGAATTTTTAGATTTTGCTAAAAAGCATGGAGCCGAAACAGTCGATCTTAAGTTCGTGGATTTACTTGGAACCTGGCAGCATTGTTGTTATCCCATTGATCTATGGGATGAAGATACTTTTAAGGAAGGTCTGGGATTTGATGGATCGTCAATAAGAGGCTGGCAGGATATTCATAAGTCAGATATGCTGGCGATACCAAATCCATCGACTGCTAAAATAGATCCATTTTTTAAGGAACCTACTGTAAGCGTTATAGCTGATATTCTTGATCCTGTCACTCTGAAAAGTTATACCCGCGATCCGCGTGACATAACTAAAAAAGGAACTGATTATCTTAAAAAATCAGGAATAGGAGATGTAGCTTATGTCGGACCCGAACCGGAGTTTTTCATTTTTGATGAGATCAGGTTTGATCAAAAACAGAATACAGGGTTCTATCATATTGATTCTGTTGAAGGTGCCTGGAATTCAAATCGTATTGAGGAGCCTAACCTGGGATACAAACCAAGTTACAAAGGTGGATATTTCCCTGTAAGCCCTACAGATACTTACAGTGATTTGCGTGCTGAAATGGTCAAGGAAATGCGGAAGATAGGTATTAAGGTCGAGGCCCATCATCATGAAGTTGCTACAGGAGGACAAAGTGAAATAGATATGCAGTTTACCGATATCTTAACTATGGCCGATCAGTTAATGTGGTATAAGTACATCATTAAAAATGTGGCGTTGCGTCATGGGAAGACAGTCACTTTCATGCCAAAGCCCATTTTCCTGGATAATGGCAGCGGAATGCATATACACTTTTCAATCTGGAAAGAAGGGAAAAATCTTTTTGCCGGGAATGGATATGCCGGGATGTCGCAGGAAGGACTGTGGGCCATAGGTGGAATATTGAAGCATGCCGCTGCCTTGTTGGCATTTGCAGCTCCTACTACAAATTCGTATCGACGTCTGGTACCGGGTTTTGAAGCCCCGGTCAACCTCGTTTACTCTGCAAGGAACCGATCGGCGGCTGTCAGAATACCCATGTATTCAACTAATCCGAAATCCAAGCGGTTCGAGTTCCGTTGCCCCGATCCTACGTGTAACGGATATCTGACATTTACGGCAATGTTGATGGCAGTCCTTGATGGCATTGAAAATAAAATCGATCCCGGTAAACCACTCGATGAAAATATCTATGAGCTTTCAGGAAAAGATAAAGCCCGTATAAAAAATGTTCCGGGTTCCCTGTCTGAGTCTTTGATGGCATTGCAGAAAGATCATTCATTCCTTACTAAAGGGGGAGTATTTACCGATGAAGTGATAGATACCTACATAGATTACAAGATGAAAAATGAAATTCTTGAGTTATCCCTGCGTCCTCATCCGTTTGAATTTGCGCTTTACTATGATAATTAACTTAACTAACTTTCTTTGTCTTGAAACAAAGAAAGTTACCTTTTTCCTGAGTGCCTTAAGTGGAAACGTGCGCAGGCAAACCGGAAATGGTATGAACATTGATCCAAAAAAGAAGGTGTCCTTTTGAGACATCCCTCTTTCTATTTATTAAGAATTTCAGATTAAGGTCAAAAATATAGGGGGTATGTCTTAAAAAATGTATATATTTTAATAAAAAGTGAAATATTTAAGGTATTTCTTGAAAAAAACACTATTTTTATAAGCTTAAATTAGAAAACCTATTATAAACTATTTTATGGCAACATTAAGATTTAAGGCACTCGAAGAATTATTCAACAGAATGCCTGTGGAAATTCAATTACCCTCAAAAAATGTTTCCGATTTCTTCGGAGAAAACGTGTTTGATCTTCCTAAAATGGAGCACTTCCTTTCAAAGGAAGCGTATAAAGTGGTGAAGCATGCAATTATTGAAGGAAAGTCCCTGACCAGGCCGGAAGCTGATCAGGTTGCTACAGGTCTGAAGGCATGGGCATTAGGTAAGGGTGCCACACATTATACACACTGGTTTCACCCGTTAACTGACGGAACAGCTGAAAAGCATGATGGGTTCATTGAAATCGGCGATAATGGACATCCTGTTGAGAAATTCTCCGGTGAGGTCCTGGTTCAGTCTGAACCCGATGCCTCAAGTTTCCCCAGCGGAGGTCTTCGTAATACATTTGAGGCAAGGGGATACACAGCCTGGGATGTTTCGTCACCGGTTTTTATTGTTGGAACTACACTCTGTATACCGACAATATTTGTTTCATGGACCGGTGAAGCTCTTGATTACAAGGCACCTCTTCTGAAGGCACTTTCGGAACTCGACAGGGCAGCAGTTGACGTATGCCAGTTTTTTGACAAAGACGTGACTAAAGTAATTGCAACTCTCGGATGCGAACAGGAATACTTTCTGATCGATGATGCCCTGTATTATGCAAGGCCGGATATTGTTCTTGCTGACAGAACTTTAATGGGTCATCAGTCTTCAAAAGACCAGCAGCTTTCCGACCATTACTTTGGCTCTATACCTGAAAGGGTCATGTCATTCATGGAAGACTTCGAATGCGAAGCTTACAGGCTCGGAATTCCTGTTAAGACACGTCACAATGAAGTGGCTCCAAATCAATTTGAATGTGCGCCTATCTTTGAGGAGGTTAACCTGGCTGTTGATCACAATCAGTTGTTAATGGATATTATGAGAAGAGTGGCACGCAAACATAAATTCAGAGTATTATTTCACGAAAAACCATTCGCGGGAATAAACGGTTCAGGCAAACACAATAACTGGTCGATGGCTACAAATACCGGTGTCAATCTATTATCTCCTGGAAAAAACCCAAAAACCAACCTCCAGTTCCTTACCTTTCTTGTAAATGTCATAAAAGCTGTCAATGACAGCAACGATGTTCTCAGAGCTTCTGTTATGAATGAATCTAACTCGTACAGACTAGGCGGTCATGAAGCTCCGCCAGCAATAATTTCAGTATTTCTCGGAGCATATCTTATAAACATGCTTGAGAATATTGCCCGGAAAGTGACAGACAAAAAAATGACTCCCGCTCAGAAGACCGAGCTTAAACTGGGTATTGGCAAAATACCTGAAATCCTGCTTGATAATACCGACAGAAACCGCACCTCGCCCTTTGCCTTTACCGGTAACAGATTTGAATTCAGGGCAGTAGGTTCTTCGGCTAACTGCAGCGCTTCAATGATTGTACTCAATGCTGCGGTGGCATATCAGCTGACACAATTTAAGAAAGAAGTTGATTTAATTATTAAGAATGGCAGGACAAAAGATGAAGCGCTCTTCCAGGTATTGAAAAAATATATACTGGAATCTGAGAGAGTATTATTCGAAGGTGATAACTATAGTAAAGAATGGCATTCTGAAGCTAAGAAAAGAGGCTTGTGCAACCTTGCCAGCGTACCCGAATCAATAAGTCTCTATCTTACAAAGGAATCCAGAGAAATGCTTGTAGGATCCAAAGTCTTTACTGATAAGGAACTTGAAAGCCGGGTTGAAGTGGAGTATGAGAAGTTTACTAAAAAAGTACAGATAGAAGCAAGGGTTCTCGGTGACCTTGCGATGAATCATATCGTACCCATTGGAATCCAATACATGACCTCTCTTATAGAGAATGTAAAAGGCCTTAAGCTGGTCTTTAATGACACTGAATATGAAAGGCTCGCCGGGGCAAGAAAGGAGCTTATAGTTAGTATCTCCGATCATATCTCGAGTATTAAAAGACTCGTAAATGATATGATCGAGGAACGCAGGAAAGCAAATGTCATAGAAGATTCCTACAAAAAGGCAATTGCCTATGAAAAGAAAGTCAAACCTTACCTTGATGAGATCAGGTCGCATATCGACAAGCTTGAACTGATTGTTGATAATGAGATCTGGCCTCTTCCAAAATATCGTGAGTTACTTTTTACGAGATAAAGGGTTGGTTAGTTTTTTTTCTTCTTCGGTTAAAAGGATTCCATTTCAGGAATCCTTTTTCTTTTTGTACGCCTTCCCTCTTTAATCATCAGGTACTCACCCCCTTGTGTTCCCCTCTCTGCTTCGCAAAGAGGGGGAAACTGCTTGATATAGTGTGCACTACGCCCCCTCTATAAAATAGATAGGGGAATGGGGGGTGAGTTTGATGATCACTTGATAAATCAAGATCCTTTATTTATAATAATTACTAAGCTCTGTCGTTAATTATTATTAAAAGAATTCTTTAAATTGATTACTTTTATAGTCAAATAAGAGGCCCGGTTATGAAGCAATTCCTGTTTTTCTTGTTATTATTGATTTTTGTAACTTCTCCTGAGGTTACTGCTCAGAAGCGTAAATCAGAGAGAGCCTATTCCTCCTTTGCAGCAGGAGAGTATTATGACGCCATAGATTTGTTTAAGGATGCATATTCCAAGTCAAAGAAATCTGACAAAAGCTTAAGGACCGAACTGGTATTTATGATTGCAGAATGTTACCGGTTAACAAATGATCCAAAAAATGCTGAAACCTGGTACAAACTGGCTATTAAATCATCATACTCAAAGCCGGAAGCTGAATTCTGGCTGGCTGAATCTCTTAAAAAGAACGGTAAGTATCCGCTCGCGATTGATGAATTTAAAAAATATAAACAAGTTGCCCCTTCAGATGCAAGAGCTGAGCAGGAGATCCGATCCTGCGAGCTGGCAGAGGAATGGCAAAGAAATCCTGAAGCATATAAGGTTGAGGAAATTAAGGATCTGAACTCAAAAGAATCAGATTTTAGTCCGGCCTATGGACGCGACGATTTCAGCATGATCTACTTCACAACTTCGCGGGAAGGGGTTTTAGGTAAAAAGACACACGGCGCAACAGGTCAGAATTTCACAGATATCTTCGAAAGCAGGATTGATAAGAAATCAAAATGGAGCACTCCAGTACCCGTTGAAGGAATAAACACTGAATTTGAAGAGGGAACTCCATCATTTTCATCAGATTATAAAGAATTATACTTTACACGGTGTGAGGCAGGGAAACGTGAGAAAAAAGGTTGTATTATAATGTATACAAAAAGGAATGGTGATAAATGGAGTGATCCCAAGAACCTTGGTTTGCTTCCTGATTCACTTGTAGCCGCTCATCCTTCAATCGCAAAAGACGGGCTGACTCTATATTTTGTTACTGACCTTGCCGGAGGTTTTGGCAAAAAAGATATCTGGAAAGTTACAAGGCTCAGACCGGGTGATGCCTGGTCAAAACCGGTTAATTTGGGTCCCGATATCAATACAGCAGGTGATGAACTGTTCCCTTATATCAGGGAGGACGGCACATTATATTTTTCGTCCGATGGGCTCATTGGTATGGGAGGCCTTGATATTTTCAGTGCCAAGCCACAGCCTGACGGAAGCTGGGTCGTACAGAACATGAAACCTCCAATTAACAGCTTTGCCGATGATTTTGGTATAGCTTTTGAGGACGGAAATGAAAAAGGGATATTCAGCTCAACACGAAAAGGGAAGGAGAATGACGATCTCTATTCCTTCGAACTGCCACCATTGAGATTTAATGTGACCGGATTGGTAAAAGACGAAAAAACCGGATTAGCAATTAGTCAATCTGTTATTCAGCTTATTGCGAGTGACGGTTCTAATCTGCAAGCTGAATCAGGTACCGGAGGCGATTTCAAGTTTACACTTAAAGCTGATGTGGATTATATATTCCTTGCATCAAAAAAAGGATACCTCAACGGGAAAGAGAAAGAGACAACAAAAGGACAGGACAAGAGCCGCGATTTTATGGTCACTATGCTGCTCACACCAATTGACAGACCAATAGAACTGCCCAATATACTTTACGACTTCGACAAGTGGGACCTCCGTCCGGAGTCAATGGTATCACTTGATAAACTGGTAGAAACTCTTATTGACAATTCAAATATCACCATTGAGATCATGTCACATACTGATACCAGGAATACTGAAGAATATAACATGATACTGTCACAAAAACGGGCTCAGTCAGTAGTCGACTACCTTGTTAGTAAAGGCATTGAAATTGAGAGGCTTACTGCCAAAGGTTACGGAAAGTCGAGTACGAAAGTTGTTGATGCTACTATCGCTGCCCAGTATCCTTTCCTGAAGGCTGGCACCCAGCTCACTGAACAGTTTGTCAATAGTCTTCCAAATGATGAAGAGAGAGAGATAGCCCACCAGATTAACAGAAGAACTGAATTCAAGGTTTTGAGAACTGATTACGAGTCGCCGAAGAAATAATTGTTAGTGAACTCACCCCCTAATTCCCCCTCTCTGCTTCGCAAAGAGGGGGAAATAAACCTACGCTAAGAATTCCATCAAATGAAAGTCAAACTTATTATCACTTTTCTTCTTCTTGCAATAATAGTCTCGTTGTCAGCTGCTACACCTCCTTCAAAACCGATCCGTCTACTTGTAATTACTGGTGGCCACGATTATAATTCCGGATCATTTAATAAAATGCTTGCCAGTCTTGGCAAAAATATTCAGTTTCAGATTGCCGAATTACCAGGGGCATTCGACATGTTTCTTCCTGAAAACAGGGATAAATATGATGTTCTGGTTTTTTATCACATGTGGCAGACTATTACTGTAGAACAGGAAAGAATGGTTTCAGATTGTATCAGGGAGGGAAAACCGCTGGTCGCGTTGCATCACAGCATTTGTGCCTTTGATGATTGGCCTGGGTACACTGAGATTATCGGAGGAAAATATTTTCACAAGCCAACAATCCTGAACGGACAGGCATACCCTGCCTGTTCTTACATTCACGATCTGCATTTTAAGGTTAGAATAGTCAATCGCAACAACCCGGTTACGAGAGGATTAACCGACTTTGACATATTCGATGAAACATACAAAGGATTTTACGTCGAAAAAGGAGTCACACCGTTATTGACTACGGAAGAACCCAGCAGCGGCCCGGTTATTGGGTGGTCAAAGATATATGGGAAAGCCCGTATTATAACTTTGCAAAGCGGCCATGACGTTGCAACATTTGAGAATCCGAGCTATAGAAAGCTTCTGAAGCAATCGATAGAATGGGTGTATAATAAGAGGTAAAAAATAATGCATTTTTACTATCTTTGCCGCTCCAACTGACCATTATGACCACTGAATCAAAGTATAGCAAGAGAGGTGTTTCTGCATCAAAAGAAGATGTGCATAAAGCTATTAAAAATATTGATAAAGGACTGTATCCTAAAGCTTTCTGCAAAATTGTTCCCGATCTGCTTGGTGGCGACATTGATTATTGCAACATTATGCATTCTGATGGAGCCGGTACCAAATCGTCTCTTGCCTATATTTACTGGAAGGAGACAGGTGATCTTTCAGTCTGGAAGGGGATAGCACAGGATGCTATCGTAATGAATCTTGATGATCTTCTTTGTGTAGGTGCTTACTAACAATATTCTTTTTTCGTCAACTATAGGTCGAAATAAAAACCACATTCCCGGCGAAATACTCTCTGCTGTGATTAACGGGACAGAAGAGGTTCTGGAAGAGCTGCGTAATTTGGGGATTGGTATCTGGTCAACCGGAGGAGAAACTGCTGACATGGGCGATCTTGTCAGAACGATTGTTATTGATTCAACGGTGATCGCAAGAATAAAAAGATCACAGGTAATTTCGAATCAGACAATTAAGGCCGGCGACATTATCATTGGCTTTTCATCATCAGGAAAGACCAGTTATGAAAAAGAGTATAACAGTGGCATGGGGAGTAATGGCCTCACTTCAGCGCGCCACGATCTATTTGCACCATATCTTGCTTCAAAATATCCCGAAAGCCTTGATACAACTTTACCATACGACCTTATATATTCAGGTAAATACAGGCTGACAGATCCTATTGCTGAATACAATACTGATGCCGGGAGACTGGTTCTTTCACCCACCCGTACTTACGCTCCCGTAATAAAAAAAATCATTGAAACCATGCATTCGGAGATTCACGGAATGGTGCATTGCTCTGGAGGAGGACAGACAAAAGTCATGCATTTTATTGATAGTATGCATATTGTGAAAAACAACCTCTTTCCGTTACCGCTGTTGTTCCGCATGATCCATGAACAATCAGGCACTGCCTGGGAAGAAATGTATAAAGTATTTAATATGGGGCATCGCTTTGAGATCTATACTGATAAGAGAAATGCATCTGAAATAATCAATATCGCCTCAGAATTTAATCTCGAAGCCAGAGAAATCGGATATTGTGAGGCATCTGAAAGAAAGAAACTCACGATAAATTCCGAATTCGGAACTTTCGAGTATTATTAAATTTTTCTTCTCATTGCCCTCCTGCCGTCAACTTGAGGAGTTGAATATAGTGAAATAGGGAGAGAGTTTAGTGTAAAACAGGATGTAAAGTATTGCAATTGAGCCTGATACATTTCCCCTCCTTTTGAAGGCTAATCTTTCATCACATTTCAATTTAAGTCCGTTGCAGAAAGAGAGAAGGAGATCCCTCGCTGGCGCTCGGGATGACAGGTATGTAGTTGATTAGCAGGAGGAAGAAACGGCGATTCGCAGCGACATTTTATTCATGAAGTATTTCACTCGCGAATCGCCGTTTCTTCCTCCTATGTCCCACAAAATAACCTGTCATCCCGAATTCCGACAAATCGGAGCTTGCGGAGGTTTGGAGGAATGAGGGATCTCCTTCTCATAGCTGGGATGTAATAAAAAAGATGTGATGAAAGATTAGTTCAAAAGGAGGGGGAACTTAATTATGCAGTATCTCATTCATCCACCAAATCTTAAGTTGAAGGCAATGCCCTTTAGGGAGATGGACGTGAAGTGGCCAGGGGACTTTGCATCGTTACGCCTTTTTTCTTACCTTTGCACCCTGAAAATTCATTGCATTATGGCAAATAACATGATTCTTGAGAAAATGGAGGGTGTGAAAACCCGCTTTATTGAGGTTGGTGAGCTTCTCACCCAGCCCGATATTCTCACGGATATGAAGAAGTATGTCAGACTTAATAAAGAATACAAGGATCTTCTTCCGATAATTGAATCGTACGAAAGATATAAACTGGCGCTCAATAATATAACCAGTACAAAGGAACTCCTTGCAACAGAAAAGGATGAGGAGATGCGAGAGATGGCCAAGGCAGAGCTTGACGAGCTTACATCGCATATCCCGGAAATGGAAGAAGAGATCAAAATGCTGATAATCCCGGCTGATCCGGAAGACGATAAAAATGCAGTTATGGAGATCAGGGCAGGAACAGGAGGAGATGAGGCAAGTATTTTTGCCGGAGATCTTTTCAGAATGTACAGTAAGTATTTTGAAACAAGAGGGTGGAAGGTCGAGGTTAATAATATGTCAGAAGGGACCGCAGGTGGTTATAAAGAGATCGTTCTCAGCATTACCGGTGAAGGTGTCTATGGTATAATTAAATATGAATCAGGGGTTCATCGTGTTCAGAGGGTACCGCAAACTGAAACACAGGGCCGGATTCATACCTCCGCTGCCTCAGTTGTAGTACTTCCGGAAGCAGATGAATTTGATATTGATCTTAGGACCGAAGACATCAGGAAGGACACTTATTGTTCATCAGGGCCGGGCGGACAATCGGTAAATACAACATATTCAGCCATCCGGCTCACTCATATACCTTCAGGAATAGTAGTTACATGTCAGGATGAAAAGTCACAGCTTAAGAATTATGATAAAGCTCTTAAAGAGCTGAGAACGCGGCTCTATAATCTTGAATATCAGAAATATCTTGATGAGGTCTCCCGCAGGCGGAAGACAATGGTGTCAACCGGCGACCGTTCTGCAAAAATCAGAACTTACAACTACCCTCAGGGAAGAATGACGGATCACCGTATTAATCTTACAATCTATAATCTTCCTTCAATCCTCGATGGCAATTTACAGGAAGTTCTTGATAAGCTGCAGATGGCTGAGAATGCGGAACGTCTGAAAGAAAGCAATATATAACATCTATAAGCATGGATCAGAACAGGTTATTTGAAAACATTCTCAGGAAACGATCATTCCTTTGCGTTGGACTCGATTCCGAGATGGAAAAGATCCCCCCAATCCTTTTGAAAAAGAAAAATGCAATATTTGAATTCAACAGAAGGATAATTGATGCTACACATGAATATGCAGTTGCATATAAACCTAATGTTGCATTCTACGAATGTTACGGGGCAAAAGGATGGACTTCGCTGGAGTTAACTGTAAAGTATATAAAGGAAAACTTCCCCGACATATTCGTTATTGCAGATGCAAAGCGCGGAGACATAGGCAACACCTCGAGACTGTATGCCAAAGCATTTCTCGAAAATATGCCATTTGACGCTATAACTGTTGCTCCGTATATGGGTGAAGATTCCGTTACTCCATTCCTGTCTTATAATGAGAAATGGGTCGTCCTTCTGGCATTAACATCCAATAAGGGGTCAGATGATTTTCAGTATCATAATGAGGATGGGATAAAACTCTTTGAAAGAGTATTAACTGTTTCTCAGAAATGGGGTACAGTAAATAATCTCATGTACGTTGTTGGTGCAACAAGGCCCGAAATGATGAAAGATATTCGTCAGCTGGTACCAGATCATTTTCTTCTTGTTCCCGGAATCGGGGCTCAGGGCGGTAGTCTTGAAGAGGTCGCAAAATATGGTCTTAACAGCAAATGTGGCCTCCTGGTCAATTCCTCCAGGGGTATTATTTTTGCCGATAGCACGGAAAACTTCGACAGAGTTGCCGGAGAAAAAGCAAAGGAGATTCAGCTTGAAATGGGAAAACACCTCCACCGGCATAAACTGATTTGAATAATATGGGGCCACGCCATGGCGTGGCCCTACGACATCATTATGTTGAAATGTAGGGTCATGCCTTGGCGTGACCTATTTTTTTTTGTACAATGTTTCCTTTTTTCATAATTTTATATCCTCGCTGTTTATTAATTTGTGCTAAAATGAAAGAGGAATTTCTTCATTACCTGTGGAAATACGGCCTCTATGATCAGGACAGGCTGTTTGATAACGAAAATAATAGAATTGTGGTACTGGATCCCGGTGAATATAACCGTGATTCTGGCCCTGATTTTTTCAATGCACGCATATCTGTGGCAGAGACTATTTGGGCAGGGAACGTTGAAATACACACAAAAGCGTCGCATTTTGATAATCATGGGCATCAGAATGATCCGGCTTTTGATAACATTATCCTTCATGTTGTAGCTGAAAACGATAAACCTGTATTTAACTCAAGGGGAGAAGAGATACTGACGACAGAATTGTCATTTGATCAATCCCTTTACGAGAAATATATTTATCTGGTCAATAACCCGTATATTATTGCATGCCAGGATGACATCGGACAACTTGATAACATCCCTGTCCGCCACTGGCTTAATTCACTCGTAGTTGAAAGATTTCAGAACAAATCAGTATCAATCCTGAAAATATTTTCAGAAACAGGTAATGACTGGGAAGAGACATTTTACAGGATGCTGTCAAGATATTTTGGATTCAGAGTCAATACTGAACCGTTTGAGATGCTTGCTGCTGCGCTTCCATTCAGGATAATCCGAAAACATGCTGATAATATCTTTCAGATTGAGGCGCTATTATTCGGAACTGCAGGGTTGCTTGAATCCGGGCTGTTTAAGGAGGCTATCTCTGACGAATATTACCGCAACCTCATTAAGGAATACACTATACTTTCAGCAAAATATTCACTTCAGCCTCTCCATGGATGGCTATGGAAATTTTCCAGGCTGAGGCCTTCTAATTTCCCCACCGTAAGACTTTCGCAGCTTGCTTCTATGCTGTCAGTGACAGGTGGTCTTTTTTCTAAAGTTCTTGAAGCACCTGATATAAAACAGATTAAGATGTTGTTTGAAGTGTCAGCATCACGATATTGGGACGATCATTTTGTATTTGGTAAAAGAAGCAGATGTTCCATGAAGACTACCGGATCGCAGGCAGCAGACATCCTTTTGATAAATGCTGTTATACCGCTGATATTTGTTTATGGACAGAGCAGGGACAGCTACGGGATAAGTGAAAAAGCTCTTCTCTTCCTTGAAGAAATCAATCCTGAGGATAACAGTATAATCTCTGAATGGAAAGCTGCTGGAATTGGCGCAGAGTCTGCATTTTATTCCCAGGCATTGATTCAGTTGAGAAATGAATACTGCAAGAAAAGAAAATGTCTTGATTGCCGTATTGGTAATAAGATAATCGGGCAGGGTAAAAAACTAAAGAACCGTGATGAGCTTCTTTTGGAGCCTTGAGAAAAAATCAAAGTGAATCCATAGAAAACGGGAAATTGGGAAAACTGGGTCATAGCATGGCATAGCCTTTTTTATTGATTAATGAGAATTAATATTTGACGAACGGTCTGATTTCTTTGACAAATATCTGAAGGTTAATGTAATTCAACGCAACTTTCACAGCAGATTCTCCGTCTTTATTATGACAGTGAATCAATAATTATTTAAACTTATTGGCTTCCGGATAAATAAATATTTCATGAACTTTTAAAAAAAAAACAAATTGTTTGATTATTTACATAAAAAAGCCTTATTTTTGCGTTCCAAAATTGGAGACTCGATCAATATATGGATTAGTAATATTTTAATTAGAGATATGTATTTAACAACAGAAAAAAAGCAGGAGTTTTTCAAAACCTTTGGAACATCTGAAATCGATACAGGTACGGCAGAAGGTCAGATTGCGTTATTCTCTTACAGGATCAATCATCTGACAGAGCATCTGAAGAAGAATAAAAAGGATTTCAGTACCCAGCAGGCTCTTATCAAACTTGTAGGGAAAAGAAGAAGGTTGTTAGACTACCTTAAAATTAAAGATATCGGGCGGTATCGCGAAATCATAAAAGCGTTGAAATTACGGAAGTAGAGAAATTAAGGCAATTCAAAATTGCCTTTTTTCATACTATTCAGGTTATTTTGTAATTTCAATTTTCATAAATTATACTTACAATGTTCAAAATAAAAGAGAAAATTATTGATCTCGGTGACGGGAAGACAATAACCCTTGAAACTGGCAGAATGGCCAGGCAGGCAAATGGTTCTGTATTACTAAAGATGGGGAAGACAATGTTGCTGGCTACAGTTGTGTCGGCTCAGGAGGCAAAAGAAGACACCGACTTCATGCCTTTATCGGTTGAGTATAAAGAAAAATATGCTTCTTCGGGACGGTTCCCGGGTGGCTTCATGAAAAGAGAAGCCCGGCCTTCGGATTATGAAATACTCATCTCGAGGCTCGTCGACAGGGCATTAAGACCCTTGTTCCCCGACGATTTTCATGCAGAAACATTTGTTACAATAAGTCTTATATCTGCCGACATGGATATCATTCCCGATGCTCTGGCAGGGCTGGCAGCGTCGTCAGCATTGGCAATTTCCGACGTACCATTCAATGGACCAATGTCGGAAGTGAGGGTTGCGAGAATAGATAAAAAGTTCGTCGTCAATCCCACGGCAACTCAACTGAAGGATGCTGACATAGATCTGATGGTCGGAGCCACATTTGATAATATTCTTATGGTAGAGGGTGAAATGAAAGAGGTTTCTGAAGAAGAGATGCTGGAAGCTCTTAAAATAGCTCACGACGCAATTAAGATCCATTGTAAGGCACAAATGGAATTTGCTGAGGAGCTTGGCACCACTGTCAAAAGAGTATATAGTCATGAGGAAAATGATGAGGATCTCAGGAAAAAAGTCTGGGATCAAACTTATACCAAATGCTATGAAGCAGCAAAATCATGCACAGCAGATAAGCACAAGCGGATTGACACCTTCGAAGCTATAGTCGCAGATTTTCTTAGCCAGTATACTGAAGAGAACCCTGTTAACGAGACACTTGTAAAAAAATATTACCACGACGTTTTAAAAGAAGCATCCAGAAGACTCGTCCTTGATGATAATATTCGTCTTGATGGAAGAAAACCTGATGAGATCAGACAGATAGTATGTGAAATCGATCCTCTGCCTGCGACTCACGGATCAGCTTTATTTACAAGAGGTGAGACCCAATCTCTGACAACAGTGACACTTGGTACGAAATTAGATGAAAAAATTATCGATGATGTTTTGAACAAGGGTACGGAAAAATTCACTCTTCACTATAATTTTCCTCCATTTGCTACTGGCGAAGCCAAAGCCGCCCGCGGATTAAGCAGAAGAGAGATAGGTCATGGAAACCTGGCTCACAGGGCTCTTAAGAATATGATGCCGGCGGATGATGAAAACCCTTATGCTATAAGGATTGTTTCGGATATCCTTGAGTCAAATGGCTCTTCATCAATGGCCACAGTATGTGCCGGAACGCTCGCACTTATGGATGCCGGTGTTAAATTGAGGAAGCCTGTATCCGGGATTGCTATGGGACTCATTACCGATAAAGACACTGGTAAGTATGCGATCCTCTCGGATATACTGGGTGATGAAGATCATCTGGGCGATATGGATTTTAAAGTTACTGGTACCCGCGACGGAATAACGGCCACACAAATGGACATTAAGGTTGAAGGGCTTTCTTTTGAGATCCTTACAAAAGCTCTCAATCAGGCAAAAGCCGGAAGGTTACATATTCTGGATATCATGAGTCAGACTATTGCAGAACCCAGGCCGGAACTCAAACCTCATGCTCCGAGAATTGAAATGCTCACCATTCCAAAAGAGCTGATTGGTGCTCTGATCGGTCCTGGCGGAAAGGTTATTCAGGAAATACAAAGGGTTACAGGAGCCACAATAATTGTAGAAGAGATTGAAGGTCATGGCGATGTGAATATCTTTGGTGAGAATGCCGAAGTTATCACTGCTGCGCTCGACTGGGTGAAGAGAATTGTAACGGTTCCTGAAGTAGGACAGGTATATAAAGGAAAAGTTAAGACTATCGTGCAGTTCGGGGCATTTGTGGAGATATTGCCTAATAAGGACGGACTGGTTCATATTTCTGAACTGGAGTGGAGAAAAGTGAATAAAGTAGAAGACGTTCTTAAGGAAGGTCAGGAGATTGAAGTTAAAATAATCGATATCGATCCCAAAACTGGAAAGATAAAGTTATCACGGAAAGAACTCCTGCCCCGTCCGCCGCGACATGAGAATGAGAACAGGAAGCCTGAAGAAAATCAGAATAAGTAACTCAAGCCGGCTACTAAAAGCCGGTTTTTTATTGCCGTTTCGTTTCCATTTTATAAATTTGATATATTGACATATCAATTGTAATCACTGATGAAGATCAAGTACAACTATGTGGTTATTGAAGGAAATATCGGTGCAGGAAAGACTACCCTGGCTGGCAGAATTGCCGGCCAATTCAATGCGCAACTGATCCTCGAACATTTTGCTGATAACCCGTTTCTTCCGAAATTCTATAGTGATCCTGAAAAGTATTCATTTCCTCTCGAGCTTTCCTTTCTGGCCAGCAGGTATAAACAACTTAAGGACGAGCTGGTACCTCAGAATCTCTTTAAGTCATTTTCTGTCGCGGATTATTATTTCATGAAATCACTGGTATTTGCTGCTTCAACGCTTACCGGAGAAGAGTTTAATCTTTACCGTCAGATCTTTTACATTATTTATAGTTCAGTTCCAAAGCCTGATATTTATGTCTATCTCCATCTTAATCCTGACAGATTACTTGAGAATATTGAAAAGAGGGGCCGCACCTACGAGAAATATATTACCAAAGATTACCTTCAAAAGATACAGGACTCCTATTTTTTATTTTTCAGACAAAATCCGGAGAACAAATATCTTGTTATTGACATCAATAATATAGATTTTGTCTCGAATGAAAGTCATTACTCCAAGATAATTGATACAATTTTTTTTGATGATTATCCAATGGGCCTGAATAAGGTGATCTTGTAGTAATCTGCATTATTCAGATAGCAATTCAGACAATGCCGGGAAACTGTGAATAGTGTAACTTATTTCCAAAATTATATAAGACAAGTTGTTTTAAATGTAGTCACCTTTGTTCAACATATATCCGATAAATCCGTAATAATCGGGTTGATCATATTAGGAACAAATCGGGTATGAGGTGATTGATTACTACAAAAGAGGCACTATAATTTAGCCATAAGTTTAGGTGGAGCGTGTACAGATTATATTCAGGGTGACCGTAATGCTGAAGATCGTAATAGCTTGTGTAGCTACAAATTATAAAAATACTTTTAATCAATGTTTATAGACGTATAATTTTATTTAATTTGCTTAAAATATGACTATTTTATTGTAAATTTGCGCTTATGTCAAAACTTTTTAATTAATACTTCGTAATAAACTGTAAAATCAAAGTATCATAAACGAAAACACTTTTAAATTATGAAAAAATTCAGAAGCTATTTTATCCTTATCCTTGCCGCAGCTGTTATGACAGGTTGCAGCGGTTTGAATAAGATGAAGAAGAACTCCAACTTAGTTAAGTATGAGGTTACTCCAAAAGTTCTTGAAACACATGCCGGTACAGTTACAATTACTATTAAAGGTACCTTCCCGGCCAAGTACTTTGATAAGAAGACAACTGTTACAGCCACTCCTGTTCTCACTTATACCGGCGGAGAAACTCCTTTTGACAAAGTTCAGATTCTTCAGGGCGAAAGTGTTCAGGCTAATAATAAGGTAATTGCTTCTACAGGAGGTGACTTTACCTATACCTCTACAATTCCGTACAAAGATGCTATGAAAATGTCGGAACTGGTATTAAGATTAAAAGCCGTAAGAGGCAAAAAAAATCTTGATTTTGCGCCGGTAAAACTTGCTGATGGTGTAATCGCTACTTCAACTTTGGTTGAGAAGGACAGCAGAACAATCGCTTCGAAAGATAATTATGTCAGAGTTAATCCTGAAATTAAAGAAGCAGATATTCATTATCAAATAAATCAAGCAGATATTAATAGCAAGGAACTTAAAGCAGAAGACATTGCTCTGCTTAAGGAGTATATAAAATCAGTTAGTGCTGATTCCAGCCGTAAGCTAAAATCCACCGATGTAAGTTCTTACGCTTCACCTGATGGTTCGATGAAAATTAATGCTCCGTTATCAGAAAAAAGAGGCAAGACAGCTGACAAATTCATAAAGAAGGAATTTAATAAAGTCGAAGCAGCAAAGAATCCCGATTTTTTCAATGAGAAAACGACCCCTGAAGATTGGGATGGTTTTAAATCAGAAGTAGAAAAATCAGATATCCAGGATAAAGACCTTATCCTCAGAGTGCTCTCAATGTACTCCGATCCTGATGTCCGTGAAAAAGAGATTAAAAACATGAGCTCTGCATTCGAACGTCTTAAAACCGATATCCTTCCAAAACTGAGGAGGTCAAAATTAGCAGTCAATGTTGATCTCGTAGGTCGTACAGATGAACAGATACTGGCTCAGATGAGATCTGATCCCAAAGTTCTTGGCCTGGAAGAAATGCTTCGTGCAGGTTCTCTTACTACTGACCTTAATGAACAACTTAAGTTCTATCAGACCACACAGGAAAATTTCCCGAAATGCTTCCGCGCTAAAAATAATACCGGATGCGTATATATGACAATGGGCAAAACTGATGAAGCAATTGCAGAATTTGAAAAGGCAAAAGCTCTGCAAAATAATGACGTAATTAAAAATAACCTTGGATTTGGCTCACTGGTAAAAGGAGATGTTGCTAAAGCTGAAGATTATTTCAATTCAATGACAGCTGCAACTAATGAATCAAAATATGGTCTCGGAGTAATTGCTATTACAAAAGGTGAATATGACAAAGCAGTTAATTACTTTGGAACTGAACCCAGCTTCAACCTTGCTCTTGCAGAATGTCTTAAAGGTGATGTCGCTAAAGCAAAATCAACCCTTGACAGTATGAAAGACCTGGGCAAAACCGGGAAACCTTCATATCTGAAAGCTGTTATCGGTGCTCGTCTTGATGATAAAAATTATATGTTAAGCGGTCTTCGTGAAGCTATCGGATTCAGTCCTGACTGGAAAGGATACGCCAAAACAGACCTTGAGTTTGCTAAATTCTTTGCAGATGACACGTTCAAGTCGACTGTACAGTAATAATTTACTTTAATATAGAAAAGGCTGCTCGATGAGCGGCCTTTTTTAATTTTTTTACCTCATCCTCTTTCCCCTTCTCCCAGGTGAGAAGGGGCGAAAGAAATACATAATCAGGTTCTTAGCCCCTCTCCCTTGGGAGAGGGGTTGGGGTGAGGTCTATTCACCTCCCACAACACTATCCCAACGCTTATTGCAATATTGAACGAATGTTTGGTACCGAACTGCGGAATTTCTACACAAAGATCACATCTGTTTACTATATCCTGATCGACGCCATTCACTTCATGACCGAACACAAGTGCATACCTTTGGTCATTATCAATTCGTAAATCCTGCAGGGCGATTGATCCTTCAGCCTGTTCCACAGCAACAATCCTGTACCCTTTTTCCTTAAGCTCATTTATTGCAGCTGAAGTTTCTGGAAAATATTTCCACGATACCGATTCGGTAGCGCCCAGTGCAGTTTTTTGAATCTCCCTGTGGGGAGGGCATGATGTAATGCCGCATAGGTAAATAGCTTCTGTCAGGAAAGCATCGGCCGTCCTGAATATTGATCCGACATTGCTTTGACTCCTGACATTATCGAGTACGATAATAAAAGGAGCTTTTTTAGTATGCCTGAACTGTTCCACTGTCTTTCTGCCGAGTTCCCGATTTAGAAGCTTTCGCATACTTTTTATGCGAAAGTAACTAAATAATCTCTCATTTGTTGTTATTTTGTGACCGGTGAATTTCACGATCCGAAACATGTATTTAAACTAAAAATCGAAAGATGAACGTTCATGAATTTCAGGGTAAGGCATTACTGAAAGCTTATAATGTTGATATCCAGGAAGGCTTTGTTGCAGAAACTCCCGCACAGGCAGTTACCATTGCTAAACAGATGCAGGAGAAGTTAAGTTCCGGGTTTTTCGTTGTAAAAGCTCAGATACATGCCGGAGGCAGGGGTAAAGGCGGCGGAGTCAAACTGGCGAAATCAATAGAAGATGTCGGCAATATTGCCAGTCAGATGCTTGGTATGCAACTGGTCACACCGCAGACAGGTCCTGAAGGCAAAAAAGTAAACAAAGTGCTTATTGCACAGGATGTATATTATAAAGGCGAATCTGAGCATGAAGAGTTTTATATCAGCCTGCTCCTGAACAGGAGCAATGGCAGGTATATCGTTGTATACTCTCCCGAGGGAGGGATGTCAATTGAAGAGGTTGCAGAAAAATCACCGGAACTCATTTTTACTGAGGAAATTGATCCCCGGTCGGGACTGTTGCCTTTTCAGACCCGGAATATTGCCTTCAAGCTTGGCTTGTCGGGTAATGCTTTTAAAAATATGCAGAAATTTCTGTCTGGTATTTATGAAACCTTTCTGGGATGCGATGCTCAATTACTGGAAATAAACCCAGTCTTAAAAACCAGTGATAACCGGATTTTGGCAGTCGATTGCAAACTGGTCCTTGATGACAATGCATTATTCCGTCACCCCGATCTCCTGGCAATGAGGGACCTGAATGAAGAGGACCCGGTTGATGTTGAGGCAGGAAAGCATAATCTGAACTTTGTAAAACTCGACGGGAATGTAGGCTGCATGGTGAATGGCGCAGGACTTGCTATGGCAACTATGGATATAATCAAGCTATCCGGCGGATCACCTGCAAATTTTCTGGATGTTGGCGGGGGAGCCAATCCTAAGACTGTAGAAGCGGGTTTTCGTATAATTCTTAAGGACCCTGCTGTAAAAGCGATTCTTATCAATATCTTCGGTGGAATTGTGAGATGTGACAGGGTAGCAAACGGAGTGGTTGAGGCATATAAATCGATAGGTAAAATAAAAGTGCCCGTAATTGTCAGATTGCAGGGCACAAATGCTGAAGAAGCCAAAATGATAATTGATAATTCAGGTCTTGCAGTTTTTTCAGCAATCTCATTCAGGGAAGCGGCCGACCTTGTAACCAGGGTATTAAACCAGTAAATCTGAAAGCTCCTGGTAATGAAATTCAGTAGGTCGCACCTTGTTCTATTCCTGCTTTTCGTTCTTTTAATTTTAATCTCAGCCAGTCTGATCATTAAGAAAGGAAGGAAGAATCCCTTCTCAGCTTACTTCAGCTCCCGTTGCCTCGATTACAGGCAAAAAGATTACAGCAGAAAACTGAATGACAGAATTGTTGACTATTCTGCGCCGGCAAAATTAAAGGGAATAAGTGCCTGCAGGAATGAAGCTGAAATGAAGAAAAGAATTTCCGAAGGTAAGCTGGTAAGAGTCAGCAGCGGGGACAGCTATCGTGTTGAAAAAATGAATTTCAGTTATCCCTGTATAACAAAGGATAGCAAGTCATTACTTGGTGAGATTGCCAGCAGATTCAGAAAGAAGTCATCTGAGAAAGGCTTGAACGGGGTAAAATTTTACATTACCTCAATGACGAGGAAGGCAGACAATTTGAAAAGTCTGAGAAGATACAACGGCAATGCTTCATTAAATAGTCCACACCTTTATGGAAATGCTTTTGATATAAGTTATAAAAGATTCATTGCCCATAAATGGATCCTGACAAATTGTGATAAGAAATTCTTAAAAGAAGCTCTGGCTGAAGTGATCTGGGAGTTGAGGTCGGAAAATAAGTGCTGGGCAACATATGAGAAGGTGCAGAATTGTTATCATGTGGTTTCCCGTTAACCGCGGATGCATCGGGTTAATAGCCTGACAGGAAGATGTAGCTATTTCTTATGCGATTCATCGCAGTATGGTTTGTTCCCTGATTTTCCGCATCTGCAGAGTCTGACCTCTCCGGGAGTTTCTTCCTTGTTTCTTTGGAGATCTTTAATCAAGAAATTTCCGGTTATCTTCAGCGGGCCGAAATCTATCACTTCGACCAATGCCTGGGATTTTTTTTCATTCTCTTTTCTATTCTCTTCCATAAGCGTTATTTTAACCAATAAATCCGGCTTTTCTGTGCTGCCCGTCACAGAAAGGCATATGGTCGCTAACTCCACACCGGCAAATAGAAATCATGCCATCATGGATTTCTTTTTTGTTACCGTTGTATACCAGAGTAAATGTGCCCTTTAACACAATAGGTCCATCAGGCATAATCTTTACCGAAACAGGTTGTTCTTCCGAATCCTGATCGTCTGAGTACATAAGTTCAGGTCTCCTGAACTTAATATGATTAAGCTGGTCATTTCCGACCGACTCATTCTTTTCCTCATCATTCCATTTCCATGCGAGGGCTTCGGTAGGGCATAAATTTACAACTTCAATGATTTTTTCCGTTGTTGAACCGTTCATGTCAACCCATGGTCTTCTGCTTGGATCGAATACTTCTAGAAGCTCCCTGTAGCAATACGAAGCATGAATGCATGCAGACGGTTTCCAATAGACTGTTATATCCTTATTTTTATATCTCCTGCCTCCTGAAAATTGGTTTTCATTTTTTTCCATCACCGCTAAAGTATTATTCTTTGATAAACAGTCTTGAGCCTGAAAAGGTAATTTTTATACCAATTGAGACCAGAATCTGAACCGTTTAATCTGATCAAGGAAAAATTTTAAATACCCGGGCGCAATTTACCACTTTTTATAAACATTAAGGTTAAAGTGACATTATGAATATTTATATTTGTGTTATATCATCTTTTAGATGAACTAAATTCATTTATTGGCCGCAGAAAAAACTCTGCGGCGGTTACAATACATTGGCATTAAATTATGATAATCAGTGGTTGGGTTTGCGCGTTGACGGGAATGATTTTATCAGAACCATTAAGTCATCTGATCCTGGCCCTTATGGTACTTTTAGTGGTTGTTTGTGCCATAATAATTTTTTTTACCTTCAAATTAAAAAAAGTTAACCGGGAACTGGTCGAAAGTAACAAACAGATATCAGACATCAATGCCGGACTGCAAAATTCGAATAAGGAACTGGCAAACCAGAAGGAATTGATCACAAAAAAGCATTTCGAATCTGACAAATTCTACGAGATGCTTGTCCAATCAGCCAATGATGGTATATCCTTCTATGACAGGAACTGGAAACTCAGATACACTAATTCTGCTTTTTATACAATGATCGGCTATGACAGGGAGTCTTATAATACTTTAAATCCTCCCGATCTGATTCACCCCGATGATAAGGATTACCAGATCAGAAGAGAACAGGCGCTGGCAAATAATGGGTTCTTTGAAACCGAATTAAAGCTGCGCCATAAAGCGGGCCACTATATGAACCTGTCAACACGTTCGGTTACAGTAAGAAGCGATAGCGGGGAGGTGCTGGGAGCACTTACAATTTCGCGTGACATTACCAGATTGAAACAGGTCCATGAGGATCTTATCAAGGCTAATATTGGGGCAGAATCGAGCAACAGGCTGAAATCTAACTTCCTGGCAAATATTTCACATGAAATCCGTACACCGCTGAATAGTGTTGTCGGTTTTTCAAATCTCCTTCTGTCTAATAATTTAACAAATGAGGTCAAGGAAGAATATATCGAACATATAAACCACAATAGCGAAAAATTACTGCAGATAATTGGTGATATTATTGACCTGTCGCGACTTGAGAGCTCTCAAATTGAAATTACCTACGAAGAGGCCTCCCTTGGTACTATTGTGAATGAGATAATTGAAGACACCCGACAGACCATAAGAAGAAATGAGAAGCCGATTATTCTGACTGTTAAAAACCATTTTGAAGATCTGGGAGATTTGATATTTACAGACAGGATATGGCTTAAAAGGGTTCTAAATCACCTTATGGATAATGCGGTAAAATTCACACTCGAGGGATCTGTTGAGTTCTCATATATGTTAGATAATCAGAATATAGTATTCAAAATAAGAGATACTGGTATCGGAATAAACAAAGAGAATCTGGGTCGCATATTCGAAGAATTCCGTCAGGAGTTTGATGGTCATCATCGGCCATTTGAGGGCCTTGGGATAGGACTTACACTTGCCAAAGAGGTAATTGAAAGGATGGGTGGCAGGATATTTGTTGAATCTGAAAAAGGGGTTGGCTCAGAATTCAGTTTCTCAATTCCCTACAGACCTGCCGGGAGTACCAAGGCTAAGGTTGTTCAGGTTAATAATGAACACTATTTAAAACCGATCGACTGGAGTTCAAGAAAATGCCTGCTTGTTGATGATAATAAGGATGTTTTGATCTATCTTAACCGGATCCTTACTGATACCGGGGTTACGATTGTTACCGCCCGATCGGGTTTTGAAGCAATTGAATTAATAAAATCAACTCCGGATATTGACGTTGTCCTGCTCGACATGCAGATGCCCGAAATGAATGGAATTGAAGCAACAAAAGAAATTAGAAAAATCCGAAAGGACCTCCCGATTATTGCCCAAACCGCCTTTATCTTTGAAGATGACAAAGACATTATTCTGGAAGCCGGCTGTGACGCCTGCCTTATAAAACCGATCAGACGCGAACATCTCCTGACCGTAATGTCGAGCTTCGTCAAATCGAATTGACACTGAATGTTATTTTAAAAATTTGTACTTGTATTATTTTAGTGTAGAGGGTGTCTCAAAAGTTCTCTCTGAAATATTTACCCCTAAATCCCCCAGGGGGGACTTACTGAATATCAGATAGTTTTACATCCCCCCTTGGGGGGCTTGGGGGTAAAAAAGTAACTTTTTAGACACCCTCTACTTGTGGCTGATGTTTCAAATTCAGTTAGCCAAAATTTCTATTACTTTGTATTGAACAATAAAAAAATGTCGCTTAACCATTTTGCTGATATTATTTTACCTCTGGCGGTAAGAGGCAGATTCACCTACAGGATCCCGGATGATATTTCTGGCAAAGTCAGTCCAGGAGTACTCGTTACGGTTCCGTTCGGCAGTAGAATACTGTATTCTGGTATAGTTTGCAGAGTTCACGATAAATCCCCGGAGATTAAAAATTTAAAATCTGTAATTGATGTGACCGATAGTATCCCACTGATAAATGAGTTACAGCTTCGATTATGGCTATGGATATCAGAGTATTACCTCTGCAGTGAGGGCGAAGTGATGAAAGCAGCAATGCCCGGTGAGAACAGCATTAAAAATTTCAGACCCCGGCTTGAAACCCATATAATATTATCAGGAAAATTTAGTGAAGACGAGTTAAATACAATTCTCGACAGGCTTAAAAATGCACCGCGTCAACAGGAAATTTTATCTGCTTACTTAAGGCTCTCTGACTATGCTACCGGTAAGGAAATTTTACCAGTCACGAAATCGCTTCTTCTTTCCGAAGCACATTCTTCTCCTGCAATCATCGACGCACTCATGCATAAAGGAATCCTTAGACCTGTGGTACAAACGGTTTCCAGGATTCACGAATCGGACAATTTCATGGAGCCGGTAAAAAAATTGAGTGAGGCCCAACAGACTGCATATACAACAATTAAATCCCAGTTCGCTGAGAAAGATATCGTACTTCTGCATGGTGTAACGTCAAGCGGTAAAACTGAAATTTATATTCACCTTATTGAAGAACAATTGAAGAAAGGGAAACAGGTTCTTTATATGCTTCCGGAAATTGCACTTACCACACAGATAATACTTAGGCTTAAAAGGCATTTCGGAGGAATAACAGGTGTTTATCACTCACGATTCAGCGATCCTGAGAAGATGGAGATCTGGAAAAAAGTAGCGGAAAAAGATCCGTTGAACAGCTACAGGCTCATTTTGGGCGTGAGATCTTCGATCTTTCTTCCCTTCTCAGATCTTGGGTTGGTAATTGTGGATGAGGAGCACGACGGGTCTTATAAGCAGCATGATCCGGCGCCAAGATATCATGCACGTGATTCTGCAATCATGCTGGCAGCTCTTCATAAAGCAAAAACGATTCTGGGCTCAGCGTCGCCATCAATTGAAAGTTATAACAATGCTGTAAACGGGAAATACGGATTGACTGAACTAAGGGAGAGATTCGGGTGTATCCAGCTGCCAGGCATCATTCTGGCAAATACCCGTGAAGCATACCGTAAAAAACTTATGGTTTCGCACTTTACTCCGGAACTGCTTCAGGCAATGGACGAAGCACTTGGCAAGGAGGAACAGATAATCCTGTTCCAGAACAGGCGGGGCTTTTCTCCATATATTGAATGTTCTGAATGTGGTTGGATACCTGTTTGTATTCAATGCGCTGTCAATCTGACCTACCATAAAGGAATAGGAAAGCTGGTCTGTCACTATTGCGGGTATACAAGAGATTTGCCCTCAAAATGCGATAGTTGCCACTCCGCAGGAATGGTAACAAAGGGATTTGGTACAGAAAAAATTGAGGATGAAATAAAAATAGTATTTCCGGATGCGAGAGTTGCAAGAATGGATCAGGATACCACCAGGAACAAAAATTCATTTAACAAAATAATAAGGTCCTTTGAGCAGAGACAGATCGATATCCTTATCGGAACCCAAATGATTTCGAAGGGGCTTGATTTTGAGAATCTTACCGTCGTCGGAATATTAAATGCCGATAACCTGTTAAATTACCCTGATTTCAGAGCGCATGAAAGGAGCTTTCAACTCATGGAGCAGGTAAGCGGTCGGGCAGGCAGAAGGCAGAAGCAGGGAAAAGTTGTGATCCAGACTTCTGATCCTGCAAATAAGATAATACGAATGGTCCTTCGCCACGATTATGCAAATCTGTTCAGAACACAGGCTGAGGAAAGAATGACCTTCAATTATCCTCCGTTTTGCCGCATGGTCAAAATCAGTATCCGACACAGGGACCGGACACAATTAAACTATTTCGCAGATATTCTTGGACGTGATCTCAAGGTGATCTTCGGTAAGAGAGTTCTGGGTCCGGAATCTCCGGTTATTTCACAGGTTCAACTCTGGTATATCAAGACCATACTCATAAAGATCGAAAGGGAAAAACCTCCGGTAAAAGCTAAGCAACTGATAATTGAGGCGATAGAAAGGCTTGAGAAAGAAAAGGGTGCTTCAACTGTTAAGATTGCGATCGATGTTGATCCGTATTAGTCTTACCCCCTGCCCACCATTTGGAGGGTTAGTGGGTTGAAACAAAAGAAGATGAAGGGTTGTGTGGAAAAGAAATATAACTTTCCTTTGCGATCTTTGCGTAGAATCTTTGCGACCTTTGCGGTTAATGGATTTAAAAGATACTACTTTTGAACTATAATGCTCTCAATATGAAAATCGAAGTATCGAATGGTGAGATAATTGATAAACTTACTATAGTACAAATAAAGCTTGAAAGGATCAAAGACAAGGCAAAGCTCACTAACCTTCAGAAGGAATATGATGAGCTTTCCAAATCTGCTTCCGGCCTGATGAGTACTTCGGATGAATTGTATAAATCGTTGTACTCCGTGAATAACGAGTTATGGGATATTGAAGACCGCATACGTGATCTTGAAAGAAAAAAGGACTTCGGAAAAGATTTCATTGCCACAGCCCGGGCCGTCTATTTTAAAAATGACAAGAGATCAGAACTTAAAAGGAAGATAAATATTAAAACCTCTTCGGGATTGATAGAGGAAAAATCCTACGAAAAATATTAAGATGCGCCTGCTGATCATCAGAACTTCGGCTATGGGTGATGTAGCTCTTACGACACCTGTCTTAAAAGGGATGAGGGAGCAATATCCTGAAGTTGAATTAGTGCTGCTTACACAGCAAAGCTTTAAACCATTTTTTTCTTCCATTTCCGGCCTCGGATTTGTTTTTCCCGATCTTTTACTGAGACACAGAGGGATCACAGGATTAATACGTCTTTTTAAAGATGCCAGAAGACAATTTAATATTGATTATGTAATTGACCTGCATGATGTTTTAAGATCGAAGGTTCTAAGATTTTTCTTCAGGCTCTCGGGAGTTCCGGTTGCTGTAATCGATAAAGGAAGAAGTGAAAAGAGATCACTCATCACAGGCAAAAAAAAAATTCAGTTGAAACATTCTGTGGAAAGATATTGTGATGTCTTTGCTAGAGCTGGTTTCCATGTAATTCCGTCGAAAGAAAAATGGATCGTGCCATCGCCTGATATTTCTTTAAATGACCATTTTATCACCGATATGCGAGGTGTATTGAATATAGGTGTGGCACCCTATGCTAAACACAAGCTTAAAATGTGGCCGGAAAGTAATATGATACAACTTCTCAGGCTCATTTCAGAAAAGCATACGTGCAGATTCTGGCTTTTCGGAGGGAAAGAAGATTCAGATAAACTGGCTGTTTTTCAATCTAAGGTGCCAAATTCTACCAGTCTTGCAGGTAAACTTACACTTGATGAAGAACTGCTTTTTATGACCCGACTTGACCTGATGATAGCTATGGATTCGTCGAATATGCATATGGCAGCGCTTGTAGGGATCAAAGTCATCTCCATCTGGGGAGGTACCGATCCTTTAAGTGGTTTTTCTGCATGGATGCAACCTGATAACTTTTCGATCCGCATACCAGTCGATGAGCTCACTTGTCGGCCATGCACGATTTATGGTACAGGGAAAACCAAAAACAATTTTGCATGTATGAAGTTGCTTACCCCGGAACTGGTTTTTAAAAGAATTGATAAATTAGTATTATCAACTTTATCTAAATAATAGAAAAAACTTTAACCGCAAAGAACGCAAAGAAGGCGCAAAATGAACTTTGAAGAAGGACAACCCGGAGGTTTTGGAAGATCATCACGATTGGCGAAGAAGAGACTCTTCGTACCATTATTAATTCTCGTGATTATACTTATCGTATTTGCTATTCAAAATACAGGAAAGCAGTCAGAAATAAATCCTGCTGACCTGGTAAATCCGCTGATGGGCACAGATTCAGAGTATAAATTGTCGAATGGTAATACTTATCCGGCAATAGCATTACCATGGGGCATGAATTTCTGGACGCCTCAGACCCGGAACATGGGCAACGGATGGAGCTATACTTACCATGATAATAAGATTATGGGAATTAAGCAGACTCACCAGCCAAGCCCCTGGATCAACGATTATGCAGCCTTTTCACTGATGGCAGTTACAGGCAGGATCAGAACCGGTGAAAATGAAAGAGCCTCCTGGTTTTCACATAAAGCAGAGATTGCCAGGCCTTATTATTACAGTGTTTATCTGGCTGATTATGACGTCACAGCTGAAGTGACTCCAACCGAGAGGGCAGCCATATTCCGTTTTACTTTTCCTGAAACTGATTCCTCATTCATTCTGCTTGATGGCTTTAATAAAGGATCAATGGTTAAAATAATTCCTTCAGAACGTAAAATAATTGGTTATTGCCGCAACAATCACGGAGGAGTACCGGCAAATTTTCATAATTACTTTGTAGCAGTATTTGATCACGATTTTGATTTTGCCACTACATGGCATGGCGACACATTAAGTATGAAGGATCTGGAACAGGAAGGTGATCATGCAGGTGCCGTTCTGGGGTTCAAAACTAAAAAAGGAGAACAGATTAATGTCAGGGTTGCCTCATCTTTTATAAGTCACGATCAGGCTTTCCTGAATCTTACACGCGAAACAGGCACAAAAGATTTCGAAACTATTAAGAAGGAAGGGAAGGATGCATGGAACAAACAGCTGGGGCGAATAAGTGTTGAAGAAGGAACTGCCGATCAGCAGCGAACTTTCTATTCGTGTCTTTACAGAATGATACTTTTTCCAAGGCAGTTTTTTGAAATTAATGAGAAGAATGAGATTGTGCATTACAGTCCTTATAATGGAGAAGTCTTACCGGGTTATATGTACACCGACAATGGATTCTGGGATACGTTCAGGGCGGTATTCCCGTTTTTCACCCTTATGTATCCCGATGTCGACAGCAAGATCATGCAGGGACTTGTTAATGCTTATAAGGAAAGCGGGTGGCTCCCTGAATGGGCAAGTCCGGGCCATCGCGATTGCATGATCGGTTCCAACTCCGCATCGCTGATCGCCGATTCTTACAATAAGGGTATCAGAGGCTATGATATTGAAACACTTTATCAGGCTATAATAAAAAATACTAAGGGGGCAGGACCTGTATCATCTGTCGGACGCCTTGGTGCTGAATATTATAACAATCTTGGCTATGTGCCTTATAATGTTGGAATTAATGAGAACGCGGCCCGAACACTTGAATATGCTTATGCGGATTTTTGTATCTGGCAGATAGCCAGGGAATTGGGAAAGCCGAAGGAGGAGGTCGATTTGTATGCAAAACGGGCAATGAACTATAAAAATGTCTTTGATGACGGAAGAAAGCTGATGCGGGGCAGAAACCTCGATGGAAAATTCCAGTCCCCTTTCAGTCCCTATAAATGGGGAGATGCTTTTACAGAAGGCAACAGCTGGCATTATACCTGGAGTGTTTTTCAGGATATTGCCGGACTGGTAAATTTAATGGGAGGAAAAGACAACTTTATAAGCAAACTTGATTCAGTATTTACGGTACCGCCTGTCTTTGACTATTCCTATTATGGGGAAGTCATTCATGAAATACGTGAGATGCAAATTGCGAATATGGGGAATTATGCCCATGGGAACCAGCCGGTTCAGCATATGATCTACCTGTATAATTATGCGGGAGAACCCTGGAAAACCCAATACCATGTAAGGGATGTGCTTGACAAGCTCTATAATTATACGCCCGACGGTTATTGCGGCGATGAGGATAACGGACAGACTTCTGCATGGTATGTCTTTTCATCTCTGGGATTTTATCCTGTTACCCCGGGCACTGATGAGTATGTCATCGGCTCACCCTTATTCGGAAAAGCAACCCTGAACTTTGAAAACGGTAAGAAGCTGGTAATAAAAGCATCAGGTAATTCAAAAGAAAATGTTTATGTTCAGGATGTTAGCTTTAACGGGAAAAGGATCAGCAATAATTTTTTCCGGCAAAGTGAATTGCTGAAAGGCGGGACTATTATATTCAGGATGGGACCGGAACCTGACAGGAAGCGGGGCATTAAACAGGAGAATTTTCCATTCTCTATGAGTAAAAACTAATTCCTTTTAACCGCAAAGGTCGCGTATTATATCCTTAATTTGATATTAAGGCGTGCGAGGAGCGCGGTCAATCCGACCATCAGTAATGCCCACACCAGCGATCCGGCAACCACAATCAGGGGCTCGCTTGACTGCTTATAGATAAGCAATGGTATGCCAGTGCTCCAGATAAGGTAATAGAGTATATCAGGGGCCAGATAAGTCGTAAGAGAGTTTTCTCCTGCAGGTTGCAGAAATGAGGCCCATTTTATTTTATTTCTCACATCAATGATCCAGTATAATAAGATGAAAATAAGAAAACTTATGCCGTTGCATATCATTCCCCAGCTAGGCGTGGCTTGAATTTTCGAGATGATAAACCACTTTCGTAAGATAAATCCTCCTATAAGGTACGCAATCCCTAGCCCGGCAAATATCAAAACAACCTTTTTAAATTCCTTGACAGGTATTTTCTTGATTATCAGGCCGCCAATCAATCCGGAAATAACAATAAACGGCACATTACCGTCAATAATTATACCCAGAAGAGGCTTGGCCGGATTGAGAAATTCAAGGAGCTTCCAGTCGGAAAGCATATTCATTATCAGGAAAAACAATGCGAATAATGAAGTCTTCAGAATGGATTCACGACAAAGAACATATGTGAATGCGGAGACAAGATACCCCCAGCCGATCAATCCAAGGATACCCCACCAGCTGGTAATCATTGAACCATTATTCTCAGGTTGTCCCGACCGGAATTTAAACACAATGAAGACAAAGATTGCAAGTGATAAAATTTTAAGTCCGGCAATAGTAAAGAATTTATTTTCTTTATCGGGATAATCGTTCCAGAACAGGAAAATTGCCAGGTACATTAATAATGCCCACAGGTTTTTGCTTATGCCTGTTAGTTCAGGGTTTACTCTTCCGCTGTTAAGCATAAGGACTCCGATTATAATAAGACTCAGGGATCGTGTAAAAATATGCCGGCTTATATCATAAAGTGATTGTCCTGAGGAGAATCGTCTCGAAAATGCAAAAGGGATTGCCATTCCAACTATAAATAGAAATCCGGGGAATACCCAGTCTGCAAGTCCCATACCATCGAAATCAGCAGCACGGTGGCCTAACCACGCTGGTGCAACATTCATATTAAGGTCGTTAACGAATAGCATCAGGACAAGTGTAAGTCCCCGCATGATATCTATTGACGAGATACGATTATAGTTAGTCATCAGTTGTAATAAATTTTTTATATAAAGGTTAAAAAAATAAAGATAAGAAATACCAGAATGTATCTATTCCGCATTTCCCAAAGTGCTAAAATCTGGTAAAAATTTTCTCAATTTGAGAAAAATTCATTTGTTTAACTTTGTCACGCATAGGGAATAGTTTTGTAAGAATCAGATAAACAGATTATTATAAAAAAGGAATCATTTTTTAAAGATTTCGATTTAAGTCTGGCATAACATTTGTTTTATCTTTTAATGAAAGCAGTATCACTCTGTGATATAAAGAGAAGCGTTAAAATTAGGTGCATTAGTACAAAAAGTTTGAAATCAGGTTATAAACGTCATGAGGACAAATTCTCCCGGATATTGGAAGGATAAAAAAGAGAAGCTTCTGAAGAAGTACAAAAATCTTACGGATAAGGATTTGCGTTTTGTTGAAGGTAAGGAAAAAGAAATGATCGAGGTGCTTGGTCAGAAGCTTGGCAAAACGAAACAGGAGTTATTACATATCATTCTGACACTTTGACCCAATTCCCATATTATTTTTTTTAAGTTTCCCCGAGACATCCTGACTGCCTTATCAGATCCAGTCATATGGTGTTTCCTGGTATACATAATAATTCAGCCAGTTTACGAAAAACAGATTGGCGTTAGCACGCCATTTTACCATCGGTTTGGCTTTTGGATCATTATCAGGGTAGTAGTTTTCCGGGATATTAATTGATAATCCTGATCTCAGATCGCGTTCGTATTCGTCTTTGAGAGTATTTGAATTATATTCAAAATGCCCGGTTACAAAAATCTGCCGGCTGTTTTTCGAAATAACCACGTGAACACCTGCTTTCTCTGACCATGCGACAAGTGTCAGCCCGGGATGTTGTTTAATATCAGCTATCCTGGTTTCTGTATAACGCGAATGTGGCGTAAAGAAAGTATCATCGAAACCCCTGATCAAGGGTATCTTATTATCTGTTATTTTGTGTTCAAAGACCCCGAATAGTTTTTTCTCTAAAGGATATTTTTGAATTCCATAATGATGGTATAGTCCTGCTTGTGCTCCCCAGCATATATATAATGTATTTGTAACATTTGTATTACTCCAGTCCATTACCTCTGAGATATCATTCCAGTAATCAACCTGTTCAAATTCAAGGTTTTCTACCGGAGCGCCTGTAATTATCAGACCATCATAACGATTGTGTTTGATCTGATCGAATGTTTTATAAAAAATGTTCAGGTGTTCTTTCGAGGTATTTTTTGAATCGTGTTTATCCATATAAAAAAAGTCAAGTTCTATCTGGAGCGGAGTATTTGACAGAACTCTTATAAAATCTGTTTCGGTAACAATTTTAAGCGGCATCAGATTACACAATGCAATTCGCAAAGGGCGTATATCCTGATGTGATGCACGCTGCTCATCCATGATGAAAATATTTTCATTTTTCAGGATGTTAATTGCCGGAAGGTTATTCGGAATGTTTATTGGCATTATTTTTTCGTCTAATAATTTTGACGCTAAATTATGCTTTTCAATTATTAAAAGGCTGATTTTTTTTAAGACAATTGAGAATAAAAGACAATTTTGTATTAATTCAGTACTGAATGTGACTAAAGCAGAAGCGCCCGGGATAGCTAATATAATAAAATCCTTTTCGGGGACGATTCGCTTATATACCCTTGATAATAAGAGCTGAAATTGAATTATTTCCCCGAAAAGAATATTCTCATTTCATAAAGCACAGCAATGAGTCAAATTTGCAGATAATCGTAAATATTAATGGTCAATTTTGTATTCTCTATTGACCACCCGATGCCTGCATTTCCCTTATAGATTCACCCGAATCGGTAACATCCACTTTGCCTCCATTATATTTTCCGGAGATACTGTCAAGAAGCGAATTGAATTTATGCTTTACGGAATCCAGATAGTCTTCTCCTTTTTTGACTATTTTATTCCTGCTTTCAGATCCTTTATCGGGTGCAAATAAGATCCCGATCAAAGCACCGGCTGTCAGTCCGGCCAGTGCACCTAATATTACTTTTCCTGAGTTCATAATTTAAGTTTTTAGATGTTTGTTATTACTGAAAATCCTCTTTTGTAAAATATTTCTTTCTTCCTATAGACATGCAACAACAATATCAGGCTTTTGTTTGCTGATATTGCTTTATTAATTTCACTTTTTGCCTTTTGCAGGCTTAGATAGATTCTTACAGAAGTGCAGGTCGTTTAGCCTTTTGTGATGAGAACTAACATACTGATAATCAATGCTTATATTTTTATGATTTTTTTGGAGAATATAATTGCCTATATTTCCGCTTAGGTGTATTTTTAAATGTCAAAAAGGGATCAACAATTCGCAGATGAGCAATCGGGTATTAAAATGGTTACAGATTAAGTATCCTCAAAATTATATTATAAAGAATCCTGTTAAAGGAGCTTTAATAATCTCCCTTTTTTGCTTTGGTTTTACCATATTGTATAAACCGATGGGTTATCATGCCTCAAGATCATTAAGCTATGGATTGACCATGGCACTCTATAGTTTAATTTCCGGCTCTTCTGTAATCCTTTCAGGCAGGCTGCTAAAATCGTTCCATTACTTTTCTGATAGTAAGGACTGGACAATATTAAAAGAGTTTATATCAGGGCTTATTATCCTTTTCGGAGTTGGCATTATTATATATTTCATGGGCTTTTTTATTGAAGCTTCTGCAATGAGGTGGAATATTCCGACTTTTCTGGATTCATGCAAATATGGTTTTTTACTGGGGATTATTCCAATAGCTTTTTTTACGGCAATAAATTATCCCTATTTAATGTCACCGAGTGTCGATTTTTTTGAAGTTAACAACTCATCAGCAGGTCAGGTAAGCCAGACTCCTGATGAGCTTGTACAAATCAGCTCCCAACTTAAAAATGAGGATTTGAGTTTTTATCCTGGTGAATTTATCTACGCCGAATCAGACGGGAATTATGTGGTTTTTTATTTATTTAAAAATAATCAGTTAAAGAAAGAGATAATCCGTAATTCGATAAACAGCGTAGAGCAGCAATTATCGGACATTCCATATTTTCTAAGGACGCATCGGGCCTTTATCGTGAACTTAAAAAAAGTCAGGAGCAAACAGGGAAACACTTTAGGCTATCTCCTGAAACTGAATGAAACCGAACTTAAAATCCCAGTTTCGAGGAATAATACAAGGATATTTAATGAGTTTTTTTCCAGATATCATTTTTGATACTATACCGTTTGTCCCAGATTTTTGCATCCTGTAACAAATAATATTCAATTTTTTCCCTCATCGATACAACTGGTAACAAATCTTTACCATATATCCCAATTTGTTGGAGTGAAACATTTTATTGCCTCAATTTACAAATGTAAATTATTTGTAAACTTTAATTATTACACTGAATTATGGAATCAATATTAGGTAAAAAGGCAGGCAAAAGGTGTTTCTTACTGATGTTAGTTATTGCAGTAAACCTGACTGCATTACCAGGACAGGAGCCACCGAAACAATTCATTAAAGGACAGTTAAAGGAAAAACAAACCATGCAGGCAGTCGGATTTGCTACGGTTGCATTACGAAGAGTATCAGATTCGACTCTGATTACCGGAACTTCAACAAATATTGATGGCGAATTTATTCTCGGGCAGATAGCCGACGGGAAATATTCTATTATAATCAGCGCTATAGGATATGTTCGAGTCACATATAATATTGATCTGAAAAATAACTATGATATGGGTACTGTTCTCTTACAGGAGAATACTCTTAAGCTTGGAGAAGTAGAAGTTGTGGGTGAACGGATAAAAGCTAAAGCTGAGGCAGACAAGACAACTTACTTTATTAACAAAAAATTGTACGATGCTTCAGATAACGGAGTCGACATATTGAGTTATATACCAGGCGTACAGGTAGATATAATGAAAAATATTTCACTTGAAGGAAGTCAGCATATAATTATCATGGTAGATGGCAAACAGCGTGACAGAAGTTACTTAAGCCAGCTGAATTCCAGTCACATTGATAAAGTGGAAATTATGAGTACTCCTGATTCCCGATTCGATGCAGATGTGACAGGTGTCATTAATATAATTCTGAAGAAAGAAATGGAATCAGGATTAAGCGGACATATTCATGCAGAAGTACCAACTTCTGAATCAGTTATCTATGTTTTTCCTGATTACAGCTTTAATTATAGTTTCAACAAGCTTAATTTATTTACTTCCTATAATGGTGAGTTTAGTTATTTTAATAACATTGAAAGCAGCACGCGGAATTTTTGGGATAAACAAGGGACAACACAAATCATATCTGAGCAGAATGTCAGACAACAAGACTGGTCGCATAGATTTCATTACGGATTCGATTATATGTTAAATGAAAAGAATCAGATTAACTTTTATGGATATTATAATCCTTATTCAAACGAGCTTAACGGTAACGTGAAGTTGCAGGTAACCGGGGATAACACCGGAGATCAGAACTGGTCAGCTCTGAAACAGGATAAAGATATCAACCGGTCAGTTTTCTATTCTCTTTATTACAAACATCTTTTCAGTAAACCAGGCAGAGAAATTGCATTTGATTTAAGTTATTTCAATTTCAAAGCAGAAAACTCTACTAACTATATAACCACATTTTCCGTACCTGACAGTTTTATGACAAACCGGGTAAATACCGTAAAACCCGGTCAGAACTCAGTTATCTTTAAAATGGATTACAGCTCTCCGGTTACGGAAAAGTTCCGATTCGATGCAGGATTTAAGGTCAGAGCACAGATGCTGCGAGACAGACTATCGGATGAGTTTAAATATGACGAAAGCATATTAGCTTTATATGGAACATTAACATATAGTTTATCAAAATTTACTTTTAGTACCGGCATGCGAGCGGAAAAATCAACGTCCGGTTTAACCAACAGCTTTGACAATAAGGTTTTGGCTTTATTGCCGAATGCAACAATTAACTATAAACTTACTCCGAAAGACATCTTAAAATTATCTTACAGCCGTACAGTTTATCGTCCAAATGTATATGAATTAAATCCTTATATTTCAATCGATGACCCTTATACAGTACAGAGCGGTAATCCTTTTCTGAAACCGGAGTTCAGGCAAATGCTGTCAGCCGATTACTCTAAGACCATCGGCAATAATTATATTTCATTACAGCTATTCTACACAGACAGATCTGATGCAATTAGTCACTATACTTTTATTAATGATGCCGGCGCCTTTGAAACCCGTGTAGCTAATCTGGGTGACATCCATGGGTATGGTTCTCAACTGGCTGGAGCACTAAAATTTAATAAGGCGGTTGCATTAAATCCATATCTTAAATTGACCGGCATATATACAAGAGGTAACAACCTTGCAAAGCAAAATGATATAGACAATATACGTGGAATTGCCTTCGAATCCGGACTTTCAGCTATTGTAACTTTCAAATACGATATTGTTGCATCATTACAATTTCAGTATAAGAGTCCTCTGGTTGACATCCAGAATATCTCATTCAGTGATGCACTTTATTTTATAACACTCGAGAAGACATTCCGGGAAAAATTTAAAGTAGGGATTATGAGTGCACTCCCGTTTACGAAACGGTTTACTTATCAGGGGACTGAAACAAGAGGCGAAAATTTTTATAGCCATTCTGAAGGAAATATTAAGTTACCTGCTTTTCCTGTCTGGTTTAAATTCAATTACCAGTTTAATTCCGGAAAAGCATCGAATGCGGTTAATCATTCTAAAGAGGATATTGATAATATGCCAAAGAAAGGGTTTTAGTATCATTCATGCAAAACTTATTCATTTTCGTTGATTGGGCACGTTATTTGCACATTAGCTTATTAAGCACGGCAATTTCTTATAATAAACTTAAAAAATAAGCCATGAAAAAAGTAATTAAATTGTTCATAATTCTGATAATATTGTCAATGGGCCTTTATTCATGTTTACCACTCTATCCATATGGTTATGGGAATCAAGGACATAGAGATAGAGGAAATAGAAATTACGGATATAGTGACCAGGGGCATCGGGGACGTCATGAAAGGCATCAAAGAAATAACGACAGATATAGTGATCGGGGAGACCCGAACTATAATTCACGACACGAATAGAGATGAAAAACCGTGAAGTAAATAGTTTGTGACTAAAAATTGACTTCAAATTTTCGTATCACTTCATGTTTAAATCAATGCCTAATCCTGGACTGTTTTCTTGGCATAAGCTGAACCAGTCCGGGATTTTTCTATTTCAAAATGAACCAATTAAAATTCTTTTTGTAATGAAGATAGATTGATTATTTTTGTAGCGCCTCTCCGGAGCCGGGAGATGTTGATTAAATTTGATCAAAGCGGGGTGTGGCGCAGTTGGTAGCGTACTACGTTCGGGACGTAGGGGCCGGAAGTTCGAGTCTTCTCACCCCGACATATGAAAATTAAGACCTTGTAATTCAATATATTACAGGGTCTTTTTCTTTATTAAGCCAATTAATAAGCCAATTAATTTACTTCGCATCGTTAGGTCACCATACATGATACGGAACGCTTTGAGGTAAGGTAATATCTTGTATTTCATCATGATATCATAATATTGTCGGGAAGATTTTAGATTCGGAGATATGGATGGATAGCTGATACAAGAAGCCCTTATATCCCCCATCTACCCCCAACAACATAATTGCTTGAAGATAAGTTTAAGTAATTGATATTATGCAAGATATGCGCATTGTTGATAAACATCAATCGTTAAACACTGAGATATTCATTACAACATCAATTAATAATGAATTACTGAATATTGTAAGCCGTAAGCATCGGCATTTGCTCCCCCACCTATTTATAGGTAATCCAGCATACCACCATCATCTGGATGTTTAACAGCAATTATTATTAACTGATGTGGTCAGGAGTTGGTCGTCTTCATATACCAGAGCACCCACTTGGTTTTAAACGCTAATAATAACTGTCCTCTGCTTACTAACAAACAACGATATAATGTTTTTATTCTCCATGTTGATAATGCAGTGTTGGAGTTGACCTCTGCTTCATTTTATCGTGAATATTAACCACTATGTACCAGTCTTGACTTTGACAGGGATTCCAAAAAGGGTTGCGGGAATTTGCCATCGTTCGAAGAAAGTCAACCCTTGGATTTGGGTTGAAAAGAACGTGAAAATTGATTTAGCGATGTGCTAAATTCCTACAGTAATGGATTGTTACAGTGAAATTGCGTTACAGTGGGGGTCTATTACAGTGCGTTATACTACAGTATTTGCTCCTTACAGTTGGTTACTACATCTACTTACCATTCTCTACCGAATTTGCTTTATTATGTAGTTGCTGCAAATTTAACACAAATGATGGTTGTTGTCAAGGTTTTTACCTCAACGGAAGCAAATTTTTCTTACAATCATTCCATATCTTCAAAGAATTCTCGCAGTGTATAGCCATAACAGTCCAGCAAATTAAACAGACTGGTCAGAGTCAAGTTCAAACCATGTTCACCACGTTGGATTTGGCGTCTGGTAGCCCCATATTCAGCGTAATCATCCTGATTCCTGCCCTCAGAAAACCGAATTTCTTTGAGCATCTTACTAATGGTTTCTAATCGTTGACTATTACCAATTCTTGTTTCTTCGCTTACATTAATCATACACGTGCTTTCGGATAAATACATGAAAGAAAAAAAATGCACCTGATGAGGCGCAAAAACATGTACCATAACCGTCATAATTTTCGAAATAGGCGAAGGAATATGGTCAGAATGGTTGAGGCTTACCACGAATTAAGGTGTAAAATTGGCAGAATTACGGTAATTTTACCATCCTTTGACACAGAGAACACCATTGTGCCCCCTGCATGGCAATCTTCGAAGACTAAAATTATTTTGCTGGTTGGAGCATACCATATTTAACACCGATGCGACTGACCTTAATAATGGTCTTATTGCTGGTGGATGTGATTTTGCTAATTTCCCTGATGGTGCGCTTTTTGTTCAGGTACTTCAGGATTTCTTGGCTTTTCTCTTTGTTGAGGAACTGACGTTCATTTTCGTTACTACCTTCTGGTCTGCCGAGTTTCCCACCACGCTGAACATATACTAACCTGCCCATCATTGTCCTCTCCTTGATGTTTTCCAGTTCCATTTCATATAGACTGGACATCACTGATGATATCATCTTCCATACAGGGTTTTTCTTCCCGTTGGGACGGCTTTGCAGTCCATTGTTGAGTATATTGACGTTTACTTCCTTTTCTTCCAACCATTCCAAAGTTCGTATGACATCACCAGTGTTTCTGCCAAGACGTGAGAATTCCTCAACCACTAAATCCGACACTTTACCTGCCTCAACCAACTGAGCCACTTCTTTCCCCTTTGGACGCTCCATAAATGGAATGCTACCACTGACCTTATCAAGCAAGGTCAGGTCATACGAATCATTATCCAGTTCGAATCTGTTTCCGCTCTGCTGAAGGGTAGAAACCCTATTGTATTTTATCTTCATTTATGATGTTATTTAAATCAGACATTAAAAATACACTTTTATTACGGTAAAACCAAATAAATGTGGCTTTTTTTTGTTGCCGAAATAATTAAGAATTTAACGGAAGTGGTGAAAAATGGTCTGCTCCATGCTCCCCCTGCCTATGGCATCAAATAATCCAACACTTTTCTTGTACAAATTATATATACTAACCGCTAATCAAAAGACAATAGGGTGTTATTTAACAGGGGTGCTACATGAGAAAATCCTGAACCACTATGTGAACTGACAATAGTTTGAACCCAAAAAAATTTTCCAGAAATAAAAAATGAATATGCCAAATACCGTTTTGTTGTGTGCAGTTTTTACTTGTGGTGTTCATATTCAAAAAAATCTGGAATGTATCCACGGACACTTTTTAGTAGTCCGTTAGGGTAATAGAAGTATGTCAATTTTGCATTCCACGTCCTATCATTCATAAACACCTGATTGATGTCAGAGCTTTTGATTTGTCCCCTTAAATTATAGCTGTTGGTATATACAGTATTTCTGTTAAATTTTTGAAGGTATTTGTAGTCAGAATACTTAACTTTGGAAGTGTCTTGTCCGACCACCATTAGCCCTTCCTTAAGCTTCGGCTTCCAAGTATATCCAGACCATCGTTTTGTGTAAAAGTCGTTTTCATACTCTGATGTCATGTGATAAACTGTAAGAGTGTCTCTTCGTTGGGTCTTTGTTGATTTAAAAGGCTCGTAGTTATAGAGTGTCTCATAATTTGGAGAATCGGGGAATTTCTCACGGAAGTCCTGAGACTTTGTCAACCTACCCAAAGTGTCATAAAAGATAAGGGTGTAGTCAACTCCAAATGAACCGTCAAAATAAGCAGTTGAGTCAATGATTTGAATCAATCTCGTATTTGAGTCATATTTATAATGCTTTGTCCCTTCTATTCTTTTATTCTTTCGAGTTTTCCCATTGTATGATGCGCTGTATGTAATTGAACGAATTTTGCGTCCATCTCTTCTTAGTAAGTTATCTCTGCTAAATCTCGTGGTGAGTTCTCAAATCGAATAATTTTTCTCACACTCCTATTTTTGTAAATGCTGTCTGGTTGGGAGCTATTTTCACTTTGTCCGTAAACACTACTTGATAAAGTAGACATATTCAGTATTAGAATTTTATTCATCGGTCTGTCCTGTCAGTAAAAATTCGGCACAACTGTATATCGGTCTTATAAAGGTATATATAACTGACCAATTACCAAATTATTGAACACCCTTCTGGTGAATAACGGATTGACGCTTTCTCTGTTGCTTGTATAACTTCTGCATTTCTCGCTTATTAAATTCGGGTGATAGATGGATGTACCTGTCCATTATTGTATATGAAGATTGTCCAACCCATTGCAGTATACTTTTAAAATTGACCCCACTCTGCACAGCTTGACTTATAAATGTATCTCGAAAATTATGTGATGTATGATTGGTTTTAAATTTTAGTTTTTTGCACTCTTCTTTTTGGGCAATGCTTTCCAATATTGATTTTATTGCACGGTTATACGGTTGATTTTGCATTTTGTATGCACTGGTATTATATTCGACTTCTTTAAACAATACATCAGCATATCTATTTAATGGTTGGGCAACTTTTATATCATACCTTGTTGTTTTGGTCGGTTTAAATTTTAACCATCCTTTTTCTTTAAAATGACTTGGTCTGAATTTCTTAATTCGTCATATCGACAACCAGTGAAACATTGAATAAGTGCCATTTTTCTGACAGGTTCAAGATGTTTTTCATTGTCAGAAAATCGGTAATTATATAAAAACATAACCTGTTCAAATGTTAATGGATTTGGGTCGTTTCTACTCTTCTCTCCACGCTTAAAGGATTTATATGTGAATTCCTCTGACAGTTGAATATTTAACTGCTTCCTGCGTTCGTAGTAATGAATTAGAACCGTTTTTAAAATCGTATAGGTTTTTTCAACCGTTCCAGTGCTATAACCCTTTTCTGTCATCCACATTTCAAAATCATCTGACCAGAGCAAATTAATATCTTTCAGGAACGTTATTCGGGTTTTATCATCGTCAAAATTTTTGACCCGATTCATGAGTGTTTTAAATTCCTTTATTGTACCAGTAGCATGTCCCAACTTCTTTCTCCTGTTGTAATATTCTTCAATGTAATGCACAAGATTCTTCTGGTACTTCAGAAGTCGTGGAGTTGGAAATACCTGTTCAATTAAAATGAATTCCTCTCTTTTTAATTGAGCGAAAACATAATCAAGGTCAGGATTTGAAATATATTTCCTGATATCACTTTCCTTCTCTTGCATTATTCGGTTCTTCTTTTGCCAATCCAAATCAGATTTTAACACTTCACCCTTTTTACTGCTCCATGATTTTGGCTTGACCCTAACACCAGTTGGGATTTTCTTTTCTTTCGCATCTTTTCTGGTTTGGGGATTATACCTTCTTAGCCGAAGATAAACCATACATGTACCATCGTTATCAGTCTGGTTTGAAAAGATTTTTCTGGATATCTTTAAATCCTGTGGCGAATAAAACTTGTTTATATAAACAGCCAGTTGTTCATCAGATTTATGAGACATGTAAGCCAAATATTAGGTGAAATACATGAAGATTATAAAACATCATATTTAATGGTCATTTCAGATTCAAAAGTAAGCCAAAAATTAATAAAATACTAATTTTGTAAGCCAAATATACATACTGATATACAATAATATATATAAAATATATAATCTTCACCCCGACAAAAGAAAAAGCCTGGTCCGCCATTTTGCGGACCGGGCTTTATTTTTCCGTTGCGTTGAAAATACGTTTTCATAAGCATAAGGAAAAATAAAGTTCAAAATGAACGAAGTGAATGACAGGCTTTTTCTTTTTAGTCATCCCCTGGAAGTCCGCCGTTTGCGCTGAGCTTGCGAAGCCAAACGGCAATCTTCTCACGCCATACGAAAATGCCAGATTTTTATTTTCAATTTGTCCTCCCTAATTATTAAATTAGCACTGAATATGTATGTCTAAATTAATCGTGCAAATATGAATTCAGATGAAGAGGATGATATCATTCGTCCGGAAAAACTTATAAATAACGATTGGCAGTTAGCTTTTGATTTTGTTAAATACACAAGCCGCAACATCTTTCTTACAGGAAAAGCCGGCACAGGAAAAACTACCTTCCTGCATGACCTGAAAAAATTATCCCCGAAGCGAATGATTGTTGTAGCCCCTACAGGAGTAGCTGCAATAAATGCAGGAGGTGTGACCATACATTCCTTTTTTCAATTGCCTTTTCACCCATACATTCCATCGTTTTACCTGTCAGGAAATAATCCGGGTAAACAACCTGAACAAAAAGATTTTACAGGTTTTAAAATGGGCCGTGAGAAGATCAATATTATCAAAAGTCTCGACCTGCTTATTATTGACGAGATAAGTATGGTAAGAGCTGATACACTCGATGCCATTGATTATGCGTTGAGGAGATACAAGATCCATCACCTTCCATTTGGAGGTGTCCAGTTGCTGATGATTGGTGATCTCCAACAGCTTGCCCCGGTTGTCAAAGACGAAGACAACGAAATACTTAATAAATATTATGATTCATCTTTTTTCTTCGGAAGCAGGGCCCTCTGCAGCACCGATTATGTAACTATTGAATTGAAACATATTTACCGGCAAAATGATCAGGTTTTTATTAATCTGCTTAATAAAGTTCGCGACAATCATGTTGATTCAGATGTACTGGTCGAACTTAATAAAAGATATATTCCCGATTTTGACACGGATTCTGATGGCGGTTATATCACTCTTACAACTCACAATTCTCAGGCCCAGGCGCTAAATGATTCAAAGCTTGAGAAACTCCCGGGCGGCCCTCATTCATTTAAAGCCACTATTAAGGATGAATTTCCGGAGTTTTCCTACCCTACTGCCTGTGAACTGATCCTGAAGGAAGGTGCTCAGGTTATGTTTGTAAAGAATGACCTGTCACGCGATAAGCTTTTCTTTAACGGGAAAATAGGGAAAGTAGAAAAATTTGAGGACGATATCGTTTTGGTCAAGTGTCCTGATGATAATTTCCCGATCAGGGTAGAAATGGTGGAATGGCAAAATATGAAATATACTCTTGACGAAGTGTCCAAAGAAATTCAGGAGACAGTTATCGGGACATTTACACAGTACCCTCTCAAGTTAGCCTGGGCAATAACAATTCATAAGAGTCAGGGACTTACTTTCGACAGAGCTGTTATTGATGCCCGTATTGCTTTTGCACATGGACAGGTATATGTGGCTCTCAGCCGGTGCCGTACCTTAGACGGACTAGTTCTTAGTACCCGGATCAATCAGGGCAGCATAATCGACGATCGGTCTATTTCAGATTTTGTTCAGAAAGCAATACAAAAGCAACCCGACCAAAAGCAGCTGGCAGAATCTAAAAAATCTTATCAGCAAATATTGCTGACAGAACTTTTCGATTTTACTCCTCTTTTACGTAACCTGAGCTATGGTCTTAAGGTCATCAATGAGCATCATGAGGCTATCTTGGGTAATCCGCAGGAAATGCTCAAAAATGCTTTAACAGTCATCAAGTCGGACCTTATTGAAGTTTCAGAAAAATTCCGGCCGCAATTGAATGGACTTTTAAATAAGGAAAGTGATGCTGAATCAAATATTCTTCTGCAGGAACGGGTTAAAAAAGCTTGCGAATTCTTTGGGATTAAACTTGAATCCGCTCTGAAAGAAATTCCCGAAGGTTATTCAGCGGAAACAGATAATAAAAAAGTCCGCAAATCGGTTTCTGAGGCTTTGGAGCGCATAAGAAAGGAGGGGACCATAAAATTAGCCTGCCTTAATACTGTCAGATCCGGGTTTACGATAAGTAAATATCTTGATGCCAAAGCCAAATCGGCCATTGATATTCCCGCAGTCAAATCTCATTCTGCAAAAACTGTGGAAGATACTTCCGGAATTATTCAACATCCTGAATTGTTCCGCCAGCTAAAAGAATGGCGTAGTATAAAAGCCAGGGAAATGAAGCTTCCGCATTACATGATAATACCCCAAAAAACAATGGTTACATTGGCCAATTTCATTCCTCAGTCCCAGCCCGCTCTTAAGTTGGTAAAGGGTATGGGAGTGAAGAAATCTGAGAAATTCGGGGAAGAGATTTTAGAAATTATTGTCTCATATTGTAAAAAAGAAAATATTAAATAAATATATTTCAACCCCTGTCTTTGTGATCTCAGTGATTTTTTTTAAACACGGAGTTCCACGTAGTTAAAATCCACGGAGTTTCAAACTCAAGCTTTTCCCTCAGTGCCCTGTCGCCCTGTGCCCTGTGCCCTGTGCCTTTTCCTACTCATACCTCAGTGCTTCAACCGGATTTTTTCTCGCAGCTTTATACGATTGAAGACCTACTGTCAGTAATGCGATAACCATTCCCAAAACATCTGACAATGCAAATACCCACCGTCTATGTTTTCCGGTAAGCATAGCTCCGCAACCATATATTCATAACAAACCAGGCAATTGGACTTGCAATAATATATGAAATAATGCCAGTATGAAATATTCTCTTGACAGCAGGAAGAATATTTTAGTTGATTTTGCCCCGTTCGCTTTCCTTATCCCTATCTCTTTTGTCCTGCGATTCAGTCATAAAGTAGATAATCCAATAAGCCCGAGTGCATGAAATAATAATTGCGAGGAAAGTGAAATAACCCAGAAGAATTCCTGCTGTCTGTTCTACTATGTATGTTCTATCATAATCATCTTTGAGAAACCCAATATCCAATGTTGTCAAGATTATATGGTTTATAAATTTTTTTATATAATTCAACGGTTGAAGCGATATGATCAGGTTTCATTCTGATATAACAATTACCATCAGGTGCAGATCGGAGGTATGGGTATTATTACAAGTGGCTCAATTTTAATTTGTAACGATTTAATAGTGAAAATTTCTACTACTCCGATTATGCTGAATTTCAATCCATCTTTATTGATATTACTTCCCCGATTGGATTCCTTAAACCCATGATCTTGCGGCTTTTTCATTGATCACAACTACAGCGGTATCAGCTCGAAAATTCATTGGAGATAAAAAACTTCCCTCCTTTAACTCAAGTTGCAATGTTTTTGCATAATCCTTGTCAGTATTCAGAACACTAAATAAAATATCATTCCTTTTTCCCTCTCCAGTTTACACTTTTACAGCTGACCATATGATCGAGAACATACGGCTGGCCAGTATTGTTGCACTCAATATATCAGGATTGTTATTGAGTTCATCTTTTAAAGTTTCCCGCTGTATCCATTGGTGAATCTGAAATATACCTATGTTGTCAATATTAAGGCCAAGATTGCCATGCTTGTATATATTTGACCTGGTTTCCTGCAATTAAAGTGAATATGATAAGCAGGAAAGAGCAGAGAAAACTGAAAAATAACAATGACTCTCCTGAAATCTGCCTTACCGGGTTTTTTATTATACCACCCTTTATAGTATTCAATGGCTTTAAAGAAGACAAATACAAGCCGGATAACTTCCGGCCAGTAATAGTGCACGCCAATACAACCGTGATTAAAGAAACATATAGACCCACGTTTTGATAGTCAACATACACTTAGTTTTCCTGTAATGTTGTTAAACCCATGCAAAAACAGTTCTACCAGAATCATGGCAATTATATGGGCCACCAATATAATCAGCAGTGTTTCTCCTAAAAACTGGAAGATTATTTTTGTTTGTACTTGCTCCTGCTATTTTCCTCACTCCAATTTCTTTTGCCCTTCTGGTTGATTGTGCTGTTGAAACTCATAAAGTTTATGCTTGCAATTACGAGTATAAAAATAGCAACTATGCCCAAGTCTAACATATGTTATATCACCCATACCAGGAAGATTCGAAAGCATATTTACCTGAAGAATATAAATGAATCTTTTTTATGTTTTGGAGGAAGATCTCAGGTTTATAAACCGATCTTTCAAATTTCTCTGGATAATATCCTTAATTTTATTGTCGACAAATTTACTGTTTGTTCCTGCTTTAAGCTCTATATAGGAATAACCAGACTCCATAGCACCCCATCATTCATATTTAATCCTTTTCATTCCGGTTTTTAGATATTCAAAAGGTAGCAAAAAAATCAAATTGTCAGGTGACTATTATGAGGTAAACTCTTTACAACGCCTGTAACTGTGAATATGAAACCTGATGGCATTCAATGTTTTCCCAATCGGATCTTCGTTACCAAAGTATTTGTGGGCCATTTCTTCTGTCAGAACTGATATTCGTGAGGCCCGTTAAAAACGCTGTTTATATCACCACGTTTAAATTCAATATTAAACATTTTTAAAAAGTCCTTATCGGCAAAAGCAACTACTTCGGATATATATTCATCGCCTTTTTGCAATGAAACAGGAAAGTTCAGGTATCTTGAAGATCTTATTATTTCAGGAAATTGCTCTTTTAAAGCAGCTGCCAGCGCAGTCGGTGGTTTGGCTTCCTGAAACAGGTGACCATCGATACTGATATGTTTTTTCGAGTACACGATAAAGATTATCTGAATCTTTGAGATGTCTGTCATAGCTCCATTCATCCTGTACCCATAAAAGAATCAGAATTGAGCATGCCATGCCTATAGCCAAACCGCTTATATTCAGAATTGAATATGTTGAATTCCTTTTGATATTCCGAAGGGCTATCTTGAAGTAGTTCTTAATCATAGTTCTGTTTTTGAAAGAAATACTTTAACCGCAAAGCACTCAAAGTTTAAATCCCCGCAAAGCACGAAAAGATCGAAAACAGGATGCCGCACGCTGGAAATTTTCAATTATCATACCAGCTTTTTTTACTTTCTGAAAATTAGCTATTTATGTAATATAATCAAAATAATATTATTTATATTTGTCTAATATAGGTACATATAATGTCCATATTATAGACATATATTAACAATTGTTACACAGAGGAAATCCGGAGAAACACAGAGTGACACAGAGAAGAAGACTCTGTGCATCCTCTGTGTAACTCTGTGTAAGTTCTTTATAGACTTGAATAACAGTATTACAATATGAATGGCAAATTGCTGATTGTTGACGACCATAAACAGGTTCTAAAAGCGTTGATCCAGTTGCTTGAACCTGAATTTGACAGCATTACAGGCTTATCAAATCCTAATCAAATAATCAGTTATATAAACAAGGAGGAGTTTGATGTGATCTTATTGGACATGAACTTTTCAGCCGGAGTCAATACAGGTAATGAAGGCATCTACTGGCTCAACCGTATTTTAAAATCAGATCCTCTTGCAGCAGTGGTTATGATAACTGCTTATTCCGATGTTAATCTGGCCGTAAAGGCCATAAAAGAAGGTGCTATTGATTTTGTAGTCAAGCCATGGGACAATAACAAGCTTATTACTACCATGGAGACAGCTTTTAAACTCAGACAATCAAAGATAGAGAATAAAAAGCTCCGTGACAGACAAAAGCAGATAAACAAGGGAATTTGCAGACAAGATACTCCATTGATTGGGAAATCCCAGCAAATGGATACTGTTTTGAAGGTATTGAACAAGGTTGCCAGGACAGATGCAAATGTACTGGTCATAGGCGAGAATGGAACCGGAAAAGAATTAATAGTAAAAGAAATTCATATTAATTCGCACAGAGCCGATGAAGTCTTTATCAGCATCGACATAGGCACAATTACAGAATCATTATTTGAGAGCGAGATGTTCGGACATATTAAAGGTGCCTTTACTGATGCAAGAGAAGATAAAACGGGCTGGTTTGAGACAGCTTCGGGCGGCACTTTGTTTCTTGACGAAATAGGTAATCTTTCCCTGACTATGCAATCAAAACTGCTTGCAGCAATTCAAAACAGGGTAATATATAAGGTCGGGTCAAAGACACCAATACCTTTTGACATACGTCTTATCTGTGCAACAAATAAGAACCTTAAAGAGATGGTGTCGAAGAATCTCTTTCGTGAGGATTTATATTACCGGATAAATACAATTGTGATTGAGGTACCTCCCTTACGTGATCGGGGTGAAGATATCGTTTTGTTGGCGGAGCATTTTTTAAGGGAGTACGCCAATAAATACGAGAAATTTAATTTGAAATTCAGTGGCAAAACTCTTGATAAGTTCATAAAACATGACTGGCCGGGAAATGTAAGAGAGCTTCGTCATACAATTGAAAAAGCAGTAATCTTATGTGATTCTGATATTCTGATGCCGGAGGATTTTATAATCTCACATTCAGTTCACCAGTCATCTGCTGATCATAAGCCACCGACATTTGCTGAAATAGAAAAACAGGCACTGCGAGTTGCTCTGAACAACAATAATGGAAGCGTCTTGAAAGCATCCCAGGAACTTGAAATTGCACGACAAACAATGTACAATAAAATGCAAAAGTATAACCTTTAGAAAGTTAAAAAAGATGTTATTAAATAAATTCTTTATTAATGTTTTTGTCCGGGTGACTCTTATTGTATTAACCAGTATAGTATTAGGAATAGCATTACAGCATCTTGACCGGGGATATTATTATACATTGACAGGAGTGATTTTCCTTATTGCTTTTCAATCCTGGCTGCTGGTAAATCAGGTTAATAAAACCAATGCAGATCTGGAGAAATTCTTTTCCTCGGTTCAGGATCATGATTCATCCGTCCGATTTTCTCAGAATGCAAAGAATGACTCGTTCAGAAAATTGCATGACAGAATGAATGGTTTAAACATGGTCATTCAGAATGTTAAAATTGAAAATGAAAGAACAAGCCATTTTTTACGGACAGTGGTTGAGCATGTCGATGTTGGACTTTTATCATTTGATTCGAATGGGAAGATTGAAATTTATAACAGGGCAGCAAAAAAATATTTAAACATTCAGCAACCACAGCAACTTTCGTTATTGAAAACGATGAATGATGAAATATATAAAATAATTAGTACCATAAAACCGGGGCAGGAGATTTTGCATAAGATGAAATCAGAAAAACTTTTACAAAGTATTCTGATAAAAGCTACAGAGCTGAAATTTGAAAGCAATGTAATTAAACTGGTATCATTTCAGGATATTACAAACGAACTCGATAAAAAGGAATTGGATTCCTGGCAAAGATTAATCCGGGTGTTGACGCATGAAATCATGAATTCAATAAGTCCGATCACCTCTCTTACCGGAGTGATTTCGGGGTACTTTAAAAAAAAGGAGGATGGTTCACCGAAAAACATTGATCCTCAAATAGTTTCCAAAACACTTTCCGGGTTGAATACCATTGAAGAAACAGGAAAAGGATTATTGGATTTTGTTGATAAATACAGAAGTATAACATCATTACCAAAACCTAATTTAAGCACATTCACTATTGAAGGTCTTTTTGCAAGGTGTAAACTACTTATGGAATCAAATATTTCAAAAAATATTAAAATCACTGTAAGTGTTCATCCTGAAGATATAGCTATCACAGCCGACTATACTCAGATTGAACAGATCCTTATAAACTTAATAAAAAATTCTATCGAAGCTATATCGGTTAAGAAGAACGGGACAATTCACATGAAAGCTTTCTCATCCGATGATGGTACAATAATTCAGGTTGAAGATAATGGGATTGGAATACCCGGTGAAATAGTTGAAGATATTTTTGTTCCATTTTATACAACAAAAGAAAATGGATCGGGCATAGGCTTAAGCCTCTCGAAGCAAATAATGCAAAATCATAATGGCACTATTTCCGTAAAGTCTGTTCCTGGTAAGGGAGCTGAGTTCACGCTGAAATTCCATTGAAATCAATCCTTCATCGATTTAAAATCAGGATAGCTGTTTTCCGGCTACCCAATTACAAAAATGTTTATATTTGATCACCATTCAAAAAAATATATCCAATGAAAAACATTCATTTTCCCGCTAACTGCAAAAGCTGCAGAATACAGGTTCTAACCGTTTTTTTACTTTTGCCGGTTTTTTTTACCGGACTGAACGCCCAGAATGAAAAACAGCCCATCATCGGGCACTGGGATCTTACGGTCGATATGGGTAACAACCAAACGGTTCCTTCCTGGCTTGAGGTGAAGCTCTCAGGAATTAAAACGCTGGTCGGGCATTTTGTCTCCGATGCAGGTAGTGCGCGGCCAATTTCAAAAGTGAATGCTGAAGGTCAAAAAGCCACATTCAGTATTCCTCCGCAATGGGAGTCCGGTTCAAATGACCTTGTATTTGAGGGAACTGTTGAAAATGATAAAATATCAGGCACGATAACTAATCCTGATGGAAAGAAACACTCATTTACCGGGGAAAAAGCACCTGCACTGGCAAGGGAAAAAGTACTGGTCTGGAATGAGCCGGTCAAGCTGTTTAATGGCACTAACCTCGATGGCTGGGTGTCCCAGAAGCCGAATAATCAATGGGTTGCTGAAAATGGTATTCTAAAAAGCCCAAAATCCGGATCCAATCTGATTACAACACAAAAATTCAATGATTTTAAACTGCATATTGAATTCCGTTACCAGGCAGGAAGCAACAGCGGCGTTTATTTACGATCAAGATATGAGCTGCAAATTATTGACTGCCTTGGACAAGAACCTTCTTCAGTTTTACTTGGAGGGATCTATGGGTTCCTTACTCCGAATGAAAATGTCGCAAAAGCGCCTGGAGAATGGCAATCGTATGACATTACCCTGATTGGAAGACGCGTTACCGTTGTAGCAAATGGAAAAACAGTGATCTGTGATGCAATCATACCCGGAATAACGGGTGGAGCAATAGACAGCAAGGAAGCAGAACCAGGCCCGATTTTATTACAGGGAGATCATGGTCCGATCGAATTCCGGAATATCGTGATTACTACTGCAAAATAGAAATCATTAGAAATTTCGGATTGCGGATTTTGGATTGCGGAATATAAATCCGAAATCATCAATCCGAATTCCGAAATGATTATATTCTTTTCATAATTGTTAAGATGTGTGCTTTTTGGAAATCTTTATTCCGGTATTTTCCTTAATCTGCATGATATCTGCAAATGGGAACCATTTTGATTCAGAATCATCTGATCATCAGTTATTTGAATTTTGTATATGCCACCCAATATCCATTCCCAGCTATATAAGGCAATTCTGGCTTCATCATCTTTAAATTCAATTGAACTATTTTGAACAAGATATATTCCTCTGCCAAAATCCAGAAAATCTGTGCCGGAATAGATATATGAAGTACTATCAAACTTAATAGTTATCGTGTCACTTGTTTCATAATGCGTGTCTGAATAATATATAGTTTTTTCTCCTGTATAAGTTCCGGATATAAATTTTGGAATTTCATTTTCGTTCTTTTTACATCCGTAAATGGAAGCTATTATTATCAGTATAGCTATTATTTTTTTCATGTTATCAATAAACTGTAAATGAGCATCAGGGTTTTAGGTTGTTAAAATCAAAATTGAAATGAACATTTTTTTTATAAGATCAGGTCTTGGGTGCCAGTGAGATACTCAAAATTCATGCCATTGTTATATTTTTAACAAGCCAGAAAAGCATTGATATTGATCCTTCATACAAAGAGCCTGATACTCTGCCAATTTTTCAGTGAAATTAATCAGGTTAATATCATTGAACTTAAATAATTAAATACTGTTTATCCTTATGATGCCATATCATTGGAAAAACCCCTTTTTGAGTGAATGATTATGAACCTTTATATTAAGTACGACACGTATGCTGCCTGTAAAAAAATACTTCAGGAACAGTTCGAAAAACTTCAACTGAGTTATTCTTTAAAGGGTTTTTGGGAGGTAGAAATTAATGACGGCATATCAGACACCACCCTCAGTCAACTGAGTTCAAGTTTAAACAATTACGGGATTGAAATTGTTGAGAATCATAAAAGTATCCTCGTTCAAAAAATAAAAGATGCTATAATTGAAATGGTCTACATGGAAGAAAAATTGCCAACATCCAAGACATCTTCATATTTAGCCGATAAGCTAAAGCACAGATATGGATATATTTCTAATTTGTTTTCTGAAGTCACCTACACTTCAATAGAAAATTTTATTATTCTTCAAAAAATTGAACGGGCAAAGCAACTCTTAATTACCAATGAAATAACAATTACTGAAATTGCCTGGAAACTAAATTACAGTAGTGTAGCTCATTTAAGCAACCAATTTAAAAATGTGACGGGTCTGACCCCTTCCATGTTTCAACGTATTATTAATAAAAGGCATACCTCCTAAATATACCCCAAGATGGAAAACGGATTGATCAAAGTATTACTTGCTGATGATGACGAGGACGACCGCTTATTTTTCAGAGAGGCTTTTAAAGAAATAAAGATAAGAACAAAGGTTATGACCTTTAATGATGGGGAGGAATTAATGGCCCATCTGAATAATAACGGCCACGAAATGCCCCATATTCTTTTCCTTGATCTTAATATGCCCCGTAAAAACGGAATTGAATGTTTGCAGGAAATAAAACGTACCGATTCTTTAAAAGATATTCCTGTCGCAATTTATTCCACTTCGGCTTCTGAAGAAGATATTGAAGAGACCTTTGTTAAAGGTGCTAACGTGTATATTAAAAAGCCCAACGATTTTGGCATGCTTAAAAAAATATTGGAGGAAGTGATCACAATTAACTGGCAATACAATACTTCGGGGTTAAACAGAGATACTTTTTTACTGAACAGATAATCTCAACAAATGTGATCATGAACCTCAGAGCCATTTTCACATCATCTTTATTTATCCGGAGCGTCCTTGTGATATCCTTGTTTGTTTTGATATTTATTTTCAGCGTTTCTTATAAGCACACAATTGCCCTTAGAGAATCTTCGGAATTATTGGTTCATTCTTATAAGATTCAGATCAAATTAGAGCAATTACTTTCCTATGTAAAAGATGCCGAAACAGGTCAGCGTGGATATATAATATCAAGGGATACCGATTTTTTGCAGCCGTATAATTCGGCCCGGGAAAATATCCAGGAACCTTACCTGCAGTTAAAAACATTAACGGTAAATAACCTTCAGGAAAATAGAAATCTTGATTCGCTTTTGACATTGATCAACCTTAGATTCACTCTGCTTGCAACCTCTTTAAAGTTAATATCTGAACCGGAGATTAACAAAAAAAGCCTTGATGAAAACCTGGTCAGGGGCAAGAGTGTGATGGATCTCATCCGTAGCCAGATCAATAAAATGATTGACCTCGAAACAAAATATTTTAATGAGCATCAAAAGAAATTTACACATGAAATTTATTTTACTCCCAACTTTACCTTGTTCCTGCTTTTTATAACACTCATAATTGTTGTTTTTTCTTTTATAAAGATCAATAACGATCTGAATGTCCTGAAGGAAACAAATGAAAACCTGCTTCTTACAAACGAGTCTTTTAAACATGCTGAAGAAATAGGCAACTTTAGCAGCTGGCAGTGGCATTTGGATTCTAACAAATTTATTTACTCCGATAACTTATATGGCTTGCTTGGTTGGGAATCGAAATCATTTGAGCCGACTGTTGAAAATTTTCTTGATTTTGTTCACCCCGACGACAGGCATATCGTTACGGAAAGTGCAAAGCTGGCCATGGATGAAGGGAAACCATCAAATATAGACTTCAGAATAATCCGTAAGGATGGAGTGATACGATATTTTAAATCAGTGTTCAAACTGACAGATCTGAACGGGAAGAAAATTTTTATTGGAGTTAATAGTGACATTACCGAACAGCACATTAACAATGCAGCGTTTGAGGATAGAAATATAGAGCTGGAACGCAGCAACAAGGAACTGGCTTCATTTAACCATATAGCAAGTCACGATCTGCAGGAGCCTCTGCGTAAAATCCAGACTTTCATATCGCGTATTTCAGAAAAGGATTTGTCAAATATATCTGAAACAGGGAAAGAATATTTTGGAAGGATCAATACATCTGTAGCCGGAATGAGAACCCTCATTGATGACTTGCTCCTCTTTTCAAGGACCACTAAAACTGAAAAGATCTTTGAAATAACAACATTAAACTTATTGCTTGATAATGCAAAACAGGAATTGATGCAGGAAATTGAAGAAACGAATGCAATTATTCACTCTTCACAATTACCTGTTTTAAATGTAATTCCATTTCAAATTCAACAGCTATTCACAAACCTTCTGGGCAATTCATTAAAGTACTGTAAACCGGGGATAGCTCCGGTAATTAAAATTGACAGCGAAGAGGTAAATGCTGCTGAATATACTTTTTTGAAGGGGAACAGTAATTATAAATATTACAAAATTTCTGTTACCGATAATGGCTTAGGCTTTGAACAGCAGTATGCTGAAGAGATATTTCAACTTTTTTACAGACTACATCCAAAATCCCAGTTCGCAGGGTCCGGGATAGGACTTTCTATATGCAAGAAGATAGTTGAAAACCACAACGGGTATATCCTGGCTCAGAGCAAACCTGGTGTTGGCTCGACTTTCACTTTTTTCCTGCCTGTATAATATCTGAGTTTAATACAGGTACTAATTTTCATAAACACAATTGAATGCACCATTTCATTTCTCCAGGATTCTTATTTTAGCAAATGAATCGGGATAGTTTTTATTAATAAAATCGATAAGTTTCTCCCTCAATTCTGTCTTCAGATCCCAATTTTTCGAAGAATCCGTACTACTTATCAGTATCCTTACTTCTTTATATTTTTCTGTTGAATTTGTAACCTGTACGTTCCATATCCTCCCGTCCCAGTCCTTATTCCCTTTTAACATTCCGGGCATGGCTTTCCGGATTTTTTCAACGGGGAAACTATAGTCCAGGTACAAAAAGATACTGCCGGTAATGTCAGAATTTGTGCGTGTCCAGTTCTGGAAGGGCTTCTCCAGAAACCATGTAACTGGCAGTATCAATCGTCTTTCGTCCCATATTTTTACTACCACGTAAGTCAGTGTTATTTCTTCAATCCTGCCCCATTCCCCTTCCACCACAACAATGTCATCGAGCCGGATTGGCTGGGTAAATGCAATCTGTATTCCTGCAAGGACTAATCCAAGACTTTTCTGAGCTGCAAATCCAACCACTATTCCTATTATCCCGGCTGAGGTTAACAGACTTAATCCTATTGTTCTTGCTTTCTCAAAAGTCAGCAAACCTACTGCTATTGCAATGACTATTATGATTGAATTAGCCAGGGCGATCAGTACCTTGATCTGAGTAAGCCTTTTGCGGGCACTAAGATTATCGCTTGATACGACATCGAGCTTATTTTGTAAATAATATGCCCCGGCTTTAATGAGACGTGTAGCAATCCATGCAATGGAAAAAATTATCAAAAGCGTATTGATATGCAAAAGATATGGATAGAAGGAATAATTGCTGAGAAAGATGTATGTGAAAATCTTTAATAGTATCCAGTATACTGCCCATAAAGCAGGTATTCTCAGGAGGTCTATTATAAAACCGGTAAACTTCCCGGATGTGAGAAATAATCTTTTCTTGAAAAATCTAACCAGGTATTTATATATGAAGAATATTATAAGCAGGAGCAGGATAAATGAAACCGTCGCAATTCCAAGCTTAACTGTTTCACTATTAAAGTATTGATCAATAATTAAGCATAATTTCATGATTGAATATCAATATTTAGGTAGGATCTGTTCAATGTAAAACAGATAATTCACCACATTTGTTGAACAATGTCTCCTCTATTCTCAGTTAACCGCAGAGCACGCTGCCAAGTGTGGGAATTATATAATTCATTCTTCTAATTATGTAAGTCTTTTCCATCAGCTGTATAATACCTTTGTTTGTATTAATAATCCTTAAAGTGGATATCATGGCAAAATACTCAAAAAAATCTCAGGATAAAATTGAGAAAGTGATGCACGAATTTAAAGAAGGAACTTTAAAATCGGGTAAAAATGGAAAAGGCGGCAAGGTAAGAAACAGAAAACAAGCTGTTGCGATAGGCATAAGCGAAGCGCGAAAAGCCGGAGGCAAAATACCTTCAAAAAATTAATAACATAATGGTATTCAACCTGATTTTATTTAACCAATTAAAATTTATATATTATGAACTCAACTGAAATTAAAGGAAACTGGAACGAGTTAAAAGGCAAACTCAAAAAGAAATATGCCGTCCTTACAGACAATGATCTTATGTTTGAAGATGGCCGGGAAGACGAACTGTACGGAAAACTTCAAAAAAAGCTTGGGAAAACAAAGAGCCAACTTGAGAAGATCTTTGATGAGCTCAAATGATATTATTAAATGATTGATAGTATTATATAAAAATACAATCGGTATGGGAAATTTACTTTATGCTGTGGCAATAATATTAATTATTGCCTGGGCGATAGGATTTATTGCCTTCAGTGCCGGTTATCTGATACATGTTCTTCTGGTACTGGCAATAATTGCAATATTGCTGCGACTTATAAGAGGCAGAACCTGGGATTAGGACCGGATCTGTTTTTAACTATTATTGCAGCAGGTGACAATGATCTGAATATGAATCTATCACGGATAACAACTTTTATGTATTATCGTCTGTTATCTGTGTACATTTTGCTCTTTTGCCTTTACTAACACAAAGCACTATGAAAAAATTGCCAAGATCACTAATGATTATTCTCTTTCTTCTTTTTATTTCATTTGTAGAAATATCGGATCAGTCGTTTGTGACGATATGGAACCTGGATATTGTATATATAGGCAATAGTATTACTGAGGGCGGACAGCTTGAAAATCCACAGCAGGAAGCCCCTCCGGCAGCTGCAAGTGACTTTTTAAGCAAACAGCCTGGAATAGGCAGGGTTGAATTTATTAATCAGGGAAGAAGCGGTTATACAACTGTCGATTATCTGCCTTCAGATACAGGTGCACTTGCCGGTGTAATTTCTGCTTCCCATAAGCTTCATCAGGATTACAGCCATATGCTGATCTTCACCATTTCACTTGGTACTAACGACAGTGCTGTCAGGGGACCTAACGGTTCACCGGTAGAGGCCGGCCAATATAAAAAGAACTTAAAATCTATTTCTGACAAATTATTTAAAGAGTTTCCTGACTCCAAAATTGTACTGCTTCAACCAATCTGGTATAGCCCCAATACATATAATAATTCAGAATATATGTCTGAAGGACTGGCAAGGCTGCAAACCTATTTTCCTGTTCTTGACTCACTAGTTGCGGAGTATTCACATATAAACCCCGGGCATTTATTTCTGGGAGATCTGAAAGGATTCGCTTATTTCCGGAATAATTACCTTACAGATCTCATCCCTGAATCAGGCAATGCGGGAACATTTTATCTTCATCCGAATAAAAAAGGAGCAGCAGTTCTTGGCAAATTGTGGGGGGAAGCAATTTATGAAAGCATATTAAAAGACTAAATTTCCCCTTACACTCTTTCCTGCAAATGGGAGAAAATAACAGACTCCCATTTGTAATTTTCCTAAATTCCAAAGAATTTTCACCCCTGTAGGGGAGATGGGGCTGTTCAAAAAGTCCCAATTTAACCGCAAAGCACGCTAAGGAGGAGCAAAGTGCGCAAAGCCAAGATATTATAAATGAGTTCTTTGCGTCCTTTGCGTAAAATCTTTGCGACCTTTGCGGTTAATGGATTTTGACTTTTTCAACACCCTCAAATGTATCAGGCTTAAATTAAATATTTTAAATCCTGTCCTAAAAATTTTAAAATATTTGTATGTCTCTTTCGTCTATGCTATTAAACAACCTCTTGAATGAGTCCAAAAGAGTCAGAAAAAATTGGAGCTGTTTATAAAGATGAGCGAAAGCGTCTGCTCGGTTATATAAGAAACAGAGTCCGCGACAGGGTCGAGGCGGAAGATATACTGCACGATGTCTTCTACCAGCTGACTTTGGGCTTCAACGATATCAGGAGGTTTGAGAGTCTGACGGCGTGGCTTTATAAAGTGGCAGACAACCGTATCACTGATCTCTTTCGTAAAAAGAAACCTGTCAGCATCAGCTACAACGAAAAAGCAAAAAATGATGAAGATGGTCCCCTGACACTCGAAGAGATCCTTCCTTCACTCGGGTCGACTCCTGAGGATGAAGATCTTAAGGAATTGATATGGGATGCAATCGAAGAGACACTTTCAGATCTGCCGGAAGAGCAGCGGGAGGTATTTGTGGCAACTGAGTTTGATGAATTGAGCTTCAGGGAGATTTCAGCGAAAACAGGTACCGGTATCAACACTCTCATCTCACGGAAACGCTATGCCGTTCTTGCCCTCAGAGAAAGATTAAATGAATTGTATAAACTATTAAAAAACAATTAGTATGAAAGCATTAAGGATTTTAAAGTTCGTAGGATTTGGAATACTGGGTTTAGGATTCATTACACTGGCAGTATTTGTCACAATGAGCCTTTGGAACGCTCTGATTCCGGCATTGTTTCACGGACCGGTTATCACCTTCTGGCAGACAGCAGGACTGTTTATCCTGTCGAAAATTCTCCTTACCGGGGTAGCTCCGCATGGTCACAATCACAGGAGAAATGAATGGAGGAGAAAATACCATGGAAAATTCAGACACGGATGCATGGAAGAAGAAGAACAGGTTGCAACACCCGAACAAGTTTAATAAAGAACCGGCTTAGTCCGGTTTTTTTTATGAACATCGTTCAAAATGGTTTTCTTTGCATTCTTTATGCTCTCATCAAATGTAACTTTGGAGCATATGTACTTTGCGCACTTTGCGGTTAATGGATTTAAATTACTTTTGGACTTACACTTTATTTAATATTTTGGTGTTTCTTCCCTATTAAATCAAAAGGTATATATATGAAAACAACCAGAATAACACGCCGTAATTTCATACAGAAAACGGCAGTTACTTCCACTCTGGCTACGCTTGTTCCGGCAGGACTTAGGGGACGGGCATTTTCAGTTAAACCAGGTAATGAAAGATCTCCCAGGGAAGTCTGGATAGCCGGCGTATCTCAAATGGGTCTGCACGCATTCCTTCATATCTGGCCTGCCGTACAGCGATTTGACGAGATTCAGAAAAAATATGGCAGGAATATCAGGATCACAAACTTTCATGAAGAGGAGTGGACAGTCATCGAAAGTCTTTCTCCCGAAATCAATGTAAGGGATGTTTTAAAGGAATATAATCTGAAAACTCATGAAGAGCTTACGGCCGATACTGAGGCATTGCAGAGGGAATCGAGAAAATAACTTGTCTTTAAAACTTTTGTATCATTTTCTTTTCTTTTATGTTTATACTCATTAGATTTGGTATGCAATCCAAATTAACCTGATTTCTAACTCTATCTAAGCGTACCAATAATTATGAGCAGATCTGGAATTTCAGCCAGCTTGACAATGATGGCTTTTACGACCATTATAAACGGACAGTACTCAGGCTTTAATCTTTCTCAGTATAAATTGCCCGACATTAAAATCAGCAGATTGGATTTTAATTTTAATCTGAGCAACAATCATACAAATTATATCTTTTAGAATGCATGAAAAAGACAGAAGCAAAATCGTGACAGGTTATTATATTTACACTTCAAAACTCTAAATTTTTTAATATGTTAAAATCCGGAATTTTTTTCAATAGCAGATCTGATTTTAAGACGCTTTGCATATTAGTTGTGATCCTATTTATGTCACTTACTGTCAGTTCTCAGGTTGGTGATATCAGGTGGTCGATCGATGGCAATTCCTATTATAAAGTTGAAAAAAACGAACTCGTTCAGTATACCCTGCCGGATAACAAACCTGTAGTTGTGCTGTCGAAGCAACAGCTAACACCCCAGGGAAGCTCAAATCCTCTTCAATTCAGTTTTTACTCTTTCTCCGATGACCAGCAGAAAGTATTGCTCTTTACCAATACAAAAAGGGTCTGGAGACTAAATTCACGTGGTGATTACTGGATGCTCAACAGGAAGACAGGCACACTTACTCAGCTTGGAAAAACCCTTCCTGCATCTTCACTGATGTTTGCCAAGTTTTCTCCCGACGGAAAGGCAGTGGCTTATGTAAGCGGGAATAACATTTATGCGGAAGATCTGGCTACTTCACAGATCAAGCCTCTGACTACCGATGGTTCCGTCACTCTTATTAACGGTACTTTTGATTGGGCCTATGAAGAAGAATTTGCCTGCCGTGATGGATTCCGCTGGAGCCCCGATAGCAAAAAGATTGCTTACTGGCAGATAGATGCCAGCAAAATAAGAAAGTTTTTCCTTATCAACAATACCGATTCGATCTACTCAAGAGTCATTCCCATTGAATATCCTAAAGTCGGACAGAATCCTTCTTCATGCAGGGTAGGTGTGGTTAATGTTGCAGATGCCAGAACCACATGGATGAACATACCTGGTGATCCTGTTCAGCATTATCTCGTAAGAGTGGAATTTATTCCTTCTACTGACAAGCTTCTTATTCAACAGCTGAACCGGAAACAGGACTCCAGCAAACTTTTCGTTACCGAAACTGCAACCGGCAATTCTAAAGTGATCGAGCAGGAATCGGATGAAGCCTGGGTCGATATCTATCAGCCCGGAAACCCTTATTCAATCAGTTTTACGAATAGTTTTATCTGGCTTAATGAATCGGCAGGCATACTGTGGGATTCGGAGAAAGATGGCTGGAGACATTTGTATGTGGTTTCCCTTGACGGAAAACCTGAAAAACTGGTGACAAGGGGCAATTACGATTTTACCGATATTACGTATGTGGATCACAAGAAAGGATTTGTTTATTTTATGGCATCACCGGAAAATGCAACTCAGAAGTATTTATACCGGACACGACTTGACGGATCGGGCAAAGCAGAGCTGCTAAGCCCGGCCTCTTTAAAGGGAACACACAGTTATTCATTTTCACCTAATGGCAAGTATGCAGCTCATTCATTCTCAAACAGCTTTACCCGCCCGTCACGTGAGTTTATCAATGTCGCCAATCAAAAGCCGGTGAATCCAAAGGAAAGCATTCTTGCACGGTTGGATTCACTTGCAGTTAAGCCGGCAACTGAGTTCTTTAAGGTCAAAACAGCTGATAATATTGAGATGGATGGATGGATGGTTAAGCCTGTCAACTTTGATCCATCAAAGAAATATCCTGTGGTATTTTATGTCTATACTGAACCTGCAGAAGCGACAGTAGTGGATTCTTATGGAAGGGGAAGGAATTTTCTCTATCTGGGCGACATGGCTAAGGACGGGTATATTTATATATCGCTCGACAATCGCGGAACACCGGCACCGAAAGGAGCAGCATGGAGAAAATCTATTTACAGGAAAATAGGTCAGATCAATATCCACGACCAGGCTATGGCGGCTAAAGAAATCCTGAAATGGGATTTTGTCGACCCTGAAAGAATTGCAGTCTGGGGATGGAGCGGGGGCGGCTCAGCTACATTGAACCTCATGTTCCAGTATCCAGAGATCTACAAGACCGGCATTGCGATCGCAGCGGTAAGTAATGAGCTGACCTATGATAATATTTACCAGGAGCGCTACATGGGCTTGCCACAGGAAAACATGGAGGATTATATAAAAGGTTCACCTGTCACTTATGCAAAAAACCTTAAGGGTAACCTCCTGTATATCCATGGAACAGGTGATGATAATGTTCATTATCAGAATGCCGAAATGCTTCTCAATGAGTTGATTAAATATAATAAGCAATTTCAGTTCATGCCTTACCCAAACCGTACTCATGGCATTTCGGAAGGGGAGGGGACCTTTGTCCATCTGGCTACATTATATACCGCCTATTTAAAGAAGAACTGTCCTCCCGGAGGAAGGTAAACTCACCCCCTTTTTTTCCCCCCTCTCTGCTTCGCAACGAGGGGGAAAATGCTTAATACAGGATCCTTACCCGGATCGTATTCGGAATATTCTTAAGATCCTTAAGAACCGACGGATCAAGTTCAGTATCAGTCTCAAGGATAACATAACCCAGGTCGGCATCGGTCTGCAGGTATTCAGCTGAAATATTGATGCCTCTCGAGGAGAAATAGCGGTTTATTTCGCCGAGAACACCAGGCACATTCTTATGGATATGCAAAAAGCGCTGTTTGGCAGAGTTGGCCTGAAGAGCGATCTCAACAAAGTTCACAGCCCCGATAGTCGAACCTGTATCACTGTATCTAACGAGTTTTTCAGCTACTTCCAGTCCGATATTTGCCAGCGCCTCGAGTGTGCTGCCTGCAATATGTGGTGTCAGAATAACATTATTAAAATCCTGAAGATCATTCTCGAAGGGCTTATCATTTGATGATGGTTCCTTAGGAAAGACATCAGCTGCAACTCCTGCAAGATGCTTTGATTTTAAAGCCTCAACAACAGCCTTATAATCTACAACATCCCCGCGCGATGCATTAATTAAGCATGCACCTTTCTTCATAAGCGCTATCTGGTCAGTTGAGATCATATTCCTTGTAAGCTCAGTCAGAGGAACATGAATTGTTACACAGTCGGAGGTCTTTAACAAGTCATTCAAACTTGACAGATGTTTGGAGTTGCCCAGGCTGAGCTTCTTTTCAATATCAAAATATACAATTTTCATACCCAGGCTTTCTGCCAGAATTGAAACCTGAGAACCTATGTGCCCATATCCTATGATCCCAAGTGTCTTTCCTCTTATTTCCACAGAATTATTGAACGATTTCATCCAGATTTTCTGATGAGCCAGTGCATTTTTCTCAGGAATTCCGCGCATGAGCATTATAATCTCTGCAATCACAAGCTCTGCCACCGATCGTGTATTTGAAAATGGAGCATTAAATACCGGGATTCCCAGCATTTTGGCATCCTGAATATCCACCTGATTTGTTCCTATACTGAAACATCCGATAGCAAACAGCCTCGAAGCATTATGAAGGAGTTCCTTACGGAGTTCAGTACGGCTCCTGATCCCGATTATATGAACGGTCTCTAATTTTTTTACCAATTCTTCGCCTGACAGGGCACCATTCAGACATTCAATGTCAGTATATCCATTTTCCAGAAAGAATTTCCTTGCATTCTCATGGATCCCTTCAAGTAAAAGAACCTTTATTTTACCTTTGTCGAGTGAAAAATTTCTCATCGGCTCTCTATTAAGTTGATTTATAGTAATAATATGGCATGAGATTATTGATTACCCCTGCAAAGTAAATAAAAGAGTCCGGTTGAACAAATTCTCGGAATTTGTTTTTGTTCACATGTCTTTAGCCAACCCGCTTTTATTCATGGGGATGGAAAAACTGAATACACTACCTTTGTTTAAGCTGCTTTCAACCCAGATCTTGCCTCCCTCTTTTTCGACAAACTCCTTGCTTAACTTAAGTCCGAGACCGGTACCCTGCTCATTTTCAGTGCCTTTCATTGTATATTTTGTATCCAGTTTAAAGAGCTTTTCAATGTTTTCCTTTGACATACCGATCCCGCTATCTTTTACTGAAATTATTACTTCGTCTTGATTGGTTTTTGCGTTAATAACAACTTTGCCGCCTCTTTGAGTAAACTTAATTGCATTGCTGAGAAGGTTACGCAGAATAGTGTTAATCATACATATGTCAGAAACAATATAGATTTTTTTGTTGGGTTCATGAACCAGATCAATTTCTTTATTGGAGGCAAACAACTGAACGTTCGAAATATTTTCATCAATAAGTTCACTTAAATTGATCTTTTCAGGATTATATTTCAGTAATCCGGTTTGAGACCTTGACCAGTCAAGCAGATTCTGAAGTATTGCATAGCCTGATTTAGCCGAATCATTCAGGATCAGTGCAAGTTTATGAATACTCTCATTATCCATCTGGTTAATGTTATCGTAAAGTAGTTCCGAAGATCCGATAAGGCTGGTGAATGGATTTTTAAGATCGTGAGCCACAATACTAAAGAATTTATCCTTGGTGGCATTGAGTTCTCTTAGCTGAAATTCGCTCATTTTCAGGGCTTCCTCAGCCTTAATACGCACAGAAAGTTCCTGTTGAAGCTGTTGATTTGCTGTTTCCAGGTCGTGTGTACGCTGAACAACTTTACCTTCTAATTCCTTTGTTAATTTTCTGAAACGGTATTCACTTAACCTGAGATCCTTTTCAATTACTCTCCTGTGAATACTCAGAGTAGCCTGGCTGATAATGGTCTCGATTATGTTAAGATCGTCATCGCCTATAATTTTCGGGGAAAAGATCAAGCCTGCTCCATGGAAAAATTTTGCTTTTATGAATCCGAATGCATATATTTTGTTTATTCCTATTTTCCGTTCCAGCTCTTCATATTTAGCCTTGTCAGGAGAATTATCAAGGATTTCATGCAGCCCGCCTTTTACCTCATGTAATTTTCCGTCACTGAAAAGATCAATCAGCTCCTTTCTTGATCTGTTAATATGAAGCTCAGGATTGGCCATATCGATGCCCGTAAGGACTTTAATTGTATCGTACCACGGCACCAGCCATTCGGTACATGAAATACGAAGTGAAACATTATTTCCCAATTCTATGGAAATGGCATTAGCATTCTCGAGCAGGAATGTGATATTATCACAGGTTATCTTGAAACAGGCCTCAGGAATCTCACACCTGCTTAATGCTGCTGTCGCAGAGGAGAGTATCGAAAACTGACGGGTATGTTTTCTGAGCAATTCCTGTATTTTTTTTCTCTCAATGCCGTATTTAATTGATCTTAAAACGATTTCGGAAGTCAGCCTGTTCTTTACCAGATAATCCTGCGCCCCTTCTCTTAATGCGGACAGGGCAATATCCTCATCATCCAGCCCTGTCATTACCACTATAGGAGATTTTATCTTGAATACCTTTATCATTTTCAGTGTATCAAGCGAGGTGCTTTCCTGCAGGCCAAGATCGAGCAGGATCACGTCAAACTCCTTTTCCCCGCAAAATGCGAAAGTCTCTTTTAGATTAGATGCATGTGTCAGCTTGAAATCGATGCCGGATTCCCTGAGCAGTTCCTTCAATATGACGACATCACCAAGGTTATCTTCTACGATAAGGATGTCCAGGAGTGGTTCAGAGCCTGATGCTATTACCTTACCTGACCTCTTTTCTTCATCCGGTTCCATTTTCCTCCCTAATTCTTTGATGGAAGTTTAACTATTGAGAACCAAAATTCTTCAATTGATTTGATCACTTTAATGAACTGATTAAGATCAATTGGTTTAGTCACATAGCAGTTGGCATGCAGATTATATGACTTCAGAATATCTGCCTCTGCCTGTGAAATAGTCATGATAACAACAGGGATGCGTTTAAGGTCATCATTCTCTTTTATCTCAGCCAGAACCTCCCTGCCATCTTTTTTCGGAAGATTCAGGTCAAGAATTATTAAATCGGGTTTTGATGAATCTTTGTATTTTCCTTTTTTCAGAAGGAAATTCATTGCTTCAACTCCATCGTTTACAATGAACAGACTATTGAATATTTTGTGTTCATTCAAAACCTCTTTTATAAGCCTTGCATCACCTGAATTGTCCTCAACAACAAGGATATCTATCGGATTGAATTTAGTTTGTCCCATTATTCCGCTTTATTTAGTTTTAATTAGTGTAAAATAGAAAATTGTTCCCTGACCAGGTTTTGATTCCACCCAGATCTTTCCACCATGACGTTCAACGATCCGTCGACATATTGCCAGACCAATACCGGTCCCGGGGTAATCTTCTTTAGCATGTAAACGCTGGAAGATCTGGAAAATCTTATTGAAATACTCAGGTTCTATTCCTATCCCGTTATCCTTTACTGAAAAAAGGTAATGATCGGGTTCATCGCTCGATGAAATATGAATTATCGGTGAAGCAGAAGAGAACTTAAGTGCATTGTCAATCAGGTTCTGTAATAGTTGCAACATCTGTCTGCCATCAGCAATGACAACAGGCAGGTTATCATTTGTTACCAGGGCATTTTTCTCTTTTATTTTAAGACTGAGGTTGTTTATTGCCTGACCAAGAATATCAAACATATCTATCACAGCCGGGTTCTTGCCTTTAGTTTCCACCCTTGAGTATTCAAGCAGATCGTTTATCAGGCTTTGCATTCTCAGTGCACCGTCAACTGCATACTGAATGAACTCATTTGCATCAGCATCGAGTTTATCCTTATACCGGTGTGCAAGCAGCTGGGTAAAGCTCGAAACCATTCGTAACGGTTCCTGCAGGTCGTGCGATGCCACATATGCGAATTGTTCAAGTTCTTTGTTCGACCTTCTTAGATCCTCATTGAGATTGAACAGTGCCTTTTCGGCTCCTTTTTTCATTTCAGAAATATCGAAACAGACACCTGAAAGTTTAACCGCTTTTCCACTAGTGTCCTTTTCAACGATAGCCTTTACGCTGATATGGTTAAATCCTTTCTGTACCGGTCTGGTTCTGAATACTGTATCAAGGGGAATATTATCTTCAATTGCAGAACGGACAACACGTCTGAAGTGAGGAACATCATCTTCATGAATATAATTCTCAAACTCATTAAATTTAACCGGAAGGCCATCATGGTTCATTCCAAACATTTTCCCCATTCTGCTGTCCCATTCCAGAGTATCCGTTTCAATATTCCACTCCCATATTCCGATCTGGCCATTTTCAAGGGCCAGATCGAGCTTTTCCTTCGCTTTCAGAACGTTCTGCTCTGCAGCTATTCTTCTTGTTATATCGTGTCCCTGCGCAATAGTTGATAGGACTGTTTTGTTATCAGTATCATATATGTTCGCGGAATTCCACAAAACAGTTTTGATCTCCCTGGCTTTGGTTATGATTGGTATTTCAATAGTTTGCCAGTTCTCTGTGAGTGAAAGTTTGATTTTTGCTCTTGATTCTTTCAGCGAATCCCTGGGAAAAAGAAGATCCAGTTTCTTCCCAATTACATCGCCTGATGAATAGCCAGTCATATTTTCAAATGCATGGTTAAAAAGCTGAATCTTTGTGTCGGGATCCCAGACAATTATCGGAGCATTTGCATAGTTTATAAGATTCTCGAAGTAGTTCTTTGTTCTTTGGAGCTCCTTTTCACTCTGCATAAGCTCATTGGTCCGTTCGTCCCTTTCACGGATCCTCTCTTCAAGCTCCTTGTGTGAATTTTTCAAAGCCTCATCTGAAGCCTGCCTTTTTTTGTCGATTGCACTGAATGATCTGGAGGTGAACCATATAAGTACAAAGAAACAAATTGTATAAGTAGCTGCTACAAAAACAACCCCTTCGTGGGAGGTAAATAATCCAAAAATTTCACCTTTTATTCTCAGCCATCCTATAATTATTGGCAATAGCATAAGAGTCGGCAGTAACTTCCTGGCTAAAACCCTGCCGCTGTCATTGGCAGTTATTACCTTCATTAGCCATGTATCGGGATTCATTATGAATATTGCAGCACAAATTGCCAGCAGTGCAATACCCGTATTGATGGCCACAGGGATATAATCAGGCCCTTGGATTACATTTACGCCAAGAATGTATCTTAAAAGAACCAGATATGCTGAGAAAGCAACAGGTACTACCAGGATGTGGGAAATTCCGGCTTTTATTTTGGTCGGGTTAGTTAAAAGTATCAGTACACAGCCAATTAATAAGAAGTTTATGGCAGTCAGAAATGCCATTCTGTGCTTGAAAGATAGGAAAGAATTAAAAAAGGGAGAACCGGCCAGCGCGGATTCCTGACCAGAACTAAGCTTGAACACATAAACATAAATTGTCAGGATACTTACCAGACAAATAAAAACTCCAGCTATGCTGACTGATGTTTTTCTAAGTAATGATGAAAATTTCGAATGGATAAGAATTAATGATAGTGCCGACAAAATAAAACAGATCGCTGTTACGATCTTCATCGGAATCCATTGATCTGAAATGCTTTTGAGAATTGTCAGGTTGAATATCCAGCCGAGAAGATCAATCAAACTTATAGCCAAAACAATTATAAGAGATATCCGGATAGTAATTTTATAATTACGCGGTATGCCTGAAAAATGCCGGTCCGAACCCGGTAATTGATCTGAAGAATTCAGTGACATTTCGATGAGATAGACTATCAAATGTAAATATTATAAACTAAATAAAAAAGCAAAACTAAATAGACTTGAAGTCTTCTTTACCTAAAATCATAATGTTCTGATACATTATTCCCATTGCGATCTTAGCGTTTCGATACTATTGGAAGTTACTCCTGCTTGCTGATAGGCGCGGTTGGTGGATCTCATTCTAAACAAAATGAAAGTCTGGTTGTCTAGTAAATATTAATGAGATAGAAAGCTCAACAGGGATTTAATATGAGAAAAGAAAGACTGGAAGCATTCAGTGATGGCGTGTTAGCCATCATAATTACAATAATGGTCCTGGAAATTAAAGTACCCAGGGGCGATAAGCTTGCTGACCTGAAACCGTTGATCCCCATTATCTCAAGTTATGTGCTGAGCTTTGTTTATCTGGCTATATACTGGAATAACCATCATCACATGATGCATACGGTAAAGCATGTAACAGGTGATATCCTATGGGCAAATATGCACCTGCTTTTCTGGCTATCTCTTGTTCCTTTTGTTACCGGATGGATGGGAGAGAATCATTTTTCACAGATTCCCCTGGCGCTCTACGGTATAATTCTTCTGATGGCAGCCGTTGCATATTATATTCTTCAAACCAGGATAATAATTAATCATGGTACGGATTCCCTTCTTTCCAAAGCTATAGGGAAAGATCTCAAAGGGAAAGCATCTCCAATACTCTATATCATTGCCATTGGCTCAACATGGATCAATCCCTGGATTGCAGGCGGTATATATATTCTTGTTGCACTCATGTGGATAGTTCCGGATAAGAGAATTGAAATTATCTTTAAAAATGAATAATTCTTACTACAAAATTTTCCTTAGCTCTCTTCGTCTCGTCGTCCCTTAGTCCCTTAGTCTCTTAAGTTCTTCGTCTCTTAGTTCTTTGGTCCTGCACAATTACTTATTTTGACTAATGACATCTCCCTGTGAGTGACCACTGATTTTATTATTTTTTAATTCCACAGGTAGACTGTTTGCAGTAAGTAGAACAGCAGCAAGCTGTTTCCCGTTACCGGTATTTCGAATGATATTGTCCTCGAGTACAACACCTTCTGCCTGGCAGTTTACAGATATTCCATACCCTTTTTCCCTGGTCCCGTTATTTTCAATCATATTGTTTCTGAATATGCTTCTGTGTGGTGCATTCTGCGCCAGTTCTCCTCGCAGCTGAATACCGTCTGAGCCGTTTTCATATATGTGGTTGTCTGAAAAGAGCATATCTGTATCCTTATGTCCGGTACTTATACCGCTTATGCCGTTGTTATGAAGATTGTTATTCCTTACAACGCCATTTCTCACCCGCCAGCATACGAAGAGGCCGTAGCCGTCATTATTATGACTGTCGTTCCCTTCGATAAGCGTGAAAGGAGAGCCGGTTCCCGGGTGAAGGCCGGCATTGGCGCAACCAAAAACCTGGCAGTTGCGAACAGTCACGTACTCAGTTATCTGCCAGCTGATTCCATCACAATTGAAATCCTTAACGGTAACATTTTCAATTGTGGCCTTATTAACCTTATGAAGGTATATCCCTCCGGCTCTGCAACCGTCAATCATATCATTGGTTTCCCTGCTGCCATCAACAGTCAGATCGGCAATCCTGATATTTTCTGCATTAACGGCTGAGATCACTGAACAATTGTTGGATACGGTGCCTTTTTTATCAGCATGATAATCGCGAACGAGGTAGTTATCAATAAAAATGACATTTCCTTTTATTCCCGTAATTTTTGCGGTTGTTAGGTCCCATCCTGTCCTCTGGGTCTCATCAAATACTGCAATCCCCATACCCGGTTTGAACCCTGAGGCGTCAGCAACGGTGATCTGCAATTCACCATAGTCAGCATCAAGAGCAAATGGCGACCGGAAGCCTTTGCATTTCTTTAATATTGTATTGGGTCCTGATCCGACCAGCGACATATTATCATAAAGTTTTACCGGCGCGATAATATCATAGACTCCTGGCAGAAGCCTGACTGTACCGCTTTTACTTGTACTGTGCACTGCATCAATTGCCGTCTGGATAGCTTCCGAGGTAAGCCCCTGCACCTGTGCTCCGCTGCCTCCTACCGTAATTGTTCTTTCCGGTGCCAGCGGACTGACTACTGAAATTGCTTCCAAACTTGCTGTAATTGGAACATTCGGGATATCACTGGTTTTAGAAATATCGGTCTGTGTGTTAACTTTTAAGGATGCATTCTTATTCTCCTGTATGCAGGTTGTAAAAATAATTGATAATAAGATGAGCAGGATTGTTTTCATTTTCTGTAATTTGTTTAATTGCTTAATCGCGACAGAAAGGTAATAAAATAATTTAATCCCTGAGCCCTGAGCACTGTGCCCTGTGTGCTGCTAGAGCGGATTTGCAATCCGTGCTTATGTTTTGGCACCGATTACAAATCGGCGCCAGCCTCGCGCCCCACGCCCCACGCCTCACCCCTTTTGCATTTTTTTTTGACTGATTAAACTTATCTGGGCGGGTATCTGTTATAATAGAAGTATTCCATGATCCATTGCAATAGAATATTTATTTTACTAAGAAAATATGCACTATACCAGGATTTATTCAGATTCAAATGGTGAGAGCCATTTTGAGACGGTGAGGGTTCCATTGAAAGATCAGGGAATTGTTGGTTATTTATCTGAAAGTTTCGCGATAAAATCGCTGCAATTCAGGGAAAATAAAGCGGATTATAAATGGGACTTTCATAATTACCCTGCAAAACAATTCATTATTCTGCTTGATGGAGAAATTGAAATTACTACAAGTCTGGGTGAAACAAGGCAATTTGGCGCCGGTGACATAGTTTTTGTGGAGGATACTCCCGGCAAAGGCCATAAGACAAGAAACATTAAACAACAGATACGCAGATCAATTTTTATACAGGTATGAGCAATAAGATAACGGGGCTGCATCATGTTACTGCATTGACATCCGATGCTCAACAGAATGTGGATTTCTATACAGGAATATTAGGACTCAGGCTGGTAAAAAAAACCATCAACTTCGATGCTCCGGATGTTTATCATCTTTACTATGGAGATGAGTCAGGGAAACCCGGTACGATCCTTACTTTCTTCCCTTTTAATGGTATAGCTAAAGGCAGAAAAGGCAAAGGACAACTGACAGTAACATCATTTTCTGTACCGGAAAACGCTCTGGACTACTGGATGAAGCGATTAAAAAAATACAGGATAGCATTTGAAAATCCACAGGAACGGTTCAATGATGAAGTCTTTATTTATTTTGAAGATCAGGATGGTCTGGGTATTGAACTGATTGGAAATAAAACAGATAAACGTGAGGGATTTACTTATGGCCAGATACCTCAGGAATTTGCAATTAAAGGATTCTACAGCGTTTCTCTCAGTGAGGAAGGCTATGAAAGAACTGCAGGACTTCTAACTGAGCAAATGGATCACCGGCTCATTGCTGAAAAAGGAAATCGATTCAGGTTTTCCGCTACCGGTGAGCCCGGTGCCTTCGTTGATATTTTGTGCTCACCCGAAGAACTTCGTGGTCTGGGAGGTTCGGGAACTGTTCACCATGTTGCCTTTGCAACACCGAATGACCAGACTCAACTGGAATTCAGGGAAAAACTAGTATCCGGAGGAGTTGTTAATCCTACACCGGTTATAGATCGTCAATACTTCCACTCAGTCTATTTTCGTGAACCTGGCGGAATATTATTTGAAGCAGCCACAAGCGATCTCGGTTTTACTCTGGATGAATCTGAAGAACATCTTGGAGAAAGCTTGAAGCTGCCATCCTGGGAAGAAAAAAACAGAAAGCAAATTGAAAATCTGTTAACTCCGGTCAGACTCAACATTGACAAATTCAGGGACTGATTTATGCATTCGTATGATATAATTGAAAGAGGTCGGCCATTAGCCAAAGCCGGAAAGGCTATCATATTATTGCATGGCAGAGGTGGAACTGGTCAGGGAATTGTTTCATTGGCCCGTGAATTTTGTGATGATACTTTTTATATAGCTGCACCTCAGGCTCTCAACAATGTCTGGTATCCATTCAGCTTCATGGCATCTGAAGAGCTGAATGAGCCCTGGCTTTCCACTTCTATTCAAACTGTAAAGCAACTTATCGATGATGTATCAAAGCAGATACCTCATTCGAATATATATTTAATGGGCTTTTCCCAGGGGGCCTGTCTGACTCTGGAGGTTGCCGCACGATATGCCACACGGTTTGCTGGTGTGGCAGCTTTTACCGGAGGCCTGATAGGTGAAAAAATAAAACCCGAAAAATATCATGGCGATTTTGGTGGAACAAAGATATTTATCGGAAACAGCGATAAGGACCCTCATGTTCCTTTACTCAGGGCAGAGGAATCCAAACTTCTGCTGGAAAAGAATGGAGCTGATGTAACATTAAAGATCTATCCCAATATGGCTCACACAATAATTCAGGATGAAATTGAGTCAGTTTTAAAATTAATGTTCACACAGTAGGCTGCCTTCATATATAATCCTGCGATTTGGTTATTTTTGCGCGATATTATAAATCGATATGAGATCCTGGTTTTCCGGTGAAGCGTTTGCTGTAATACATGTAAAAAATTTCCGTTTTTACCTGTTATTCCGCATTTTTATGACAATGGCTGCCCTTATGCAGTCGGTTATAGTGGGATGGCAGATCTATGATTTGTCCCACAATGTTCTGTGGCTGGGATTTATCGGTCTGGCAGAAGTTATACCTCAAATCAGCATATCTCTCTTTGCAGGTCATTATATTGATCTATGGAACCGGAAAAAGATTGTGTTTTATACTACAATTCTACTTATCCTGAGTGCAGCAATACTGCTTGTATATAGTTCTGACGCAGCATATTTCTCAGCAAGATTCGGCATATTGCCTATTTTCGGGACAATTTTTCTGACAGGACTCGCACGGGGAATACTAAGTCCGGCACAGGTTGCATTGATGGGCCAGATGGTGCCGCGGCATTTATATGCAAATGCCTCCACATGGAACAGTGCAAACTGGCAGGTGGCAGCGGTTATGGGACCTGCAATAGGTGGTATGATATACGGTTTCTGGGGAATAGTTCCGGCTTATTCACTGGTGTTGGGATTTTACACTTTGTCATTCTTTATGATAATGTTTATAAAAATCGGCAAGCATGTAGTTATTGAAACTGCTGAAGGCGTATTTACACGGATCCGCAGCGGAATACGATTTGTTTTTGATACACCTGAATTACTGGGAGCTTTTACTCTTGATATGTTTGCCGTTCTTTTTGGCGGAGCAGTCGCAATGCTTCCGGTATTTGCATCCGATATTTTGCATGCCGGACCGCAGGGATTAGGATTGCTCAGAGCGTGCCCTGCCATAGGAGCCATGATCATGGCTTTTGTACTTATGTTCCGTCCTCCAATGAGAGAAACAGGAAAGATCCTGTTCATTTGTGTAATCGGCTTCGGTCTTTGCATGATTGGTTTCGGGCTCTCCAAAAGCTTTATCTTATCAGGTGTGCTATTAATACTCAGCGGTGCTTTCGATAATGTGAGTGTTGTAATCAGGGGCACTATTCTCCAGCTCTTTACACCCGATGAGATGCGCGGCAGGGTTGCATCTGTGAACAGCATATTCATAGGCTCATCGAATGAACTTGGGGCTTTCGAATCGGGGGTAGCTGCTAAATTAATGGGCCTGGTGCCGTCGGTTGTCTTTGGTGGCATTATGACACTCGCAGTTGTTATCACCACTATCAAGGTAAATAAGCCACTACGAAAACTGTCCCTTAAAAATAAGATGGACCCTTTTTAACCGCAAAGCACGCTAAGACCACCTTCGCTAAAGCTTCGGTGGTTGAAAAAGGCGCAAGGTGCGCAAAGTCAAGATATTGTAAATCTGTTCTTTGCGTCCTTTGCGTATCCCGAGTACTCGGGATTGCGACCTTTGCGGTTAATGGTTTTTGACTTTTTCAACGGCTCCGATGTCACGCAGCTGACAGAGGGGTTTTAGTAGCGGAACATAAGTCATTTAGGGAAATGTTCTGCTTCCATTAACCAAACAATTAACCATTGTCCCATTTATTCAAAATTGTTATCTTTGAATTACAGCACTTAATATTATTCATTAATAATCTCAACCATGAAAAAGTTGTTGACTATCATTCTCACTCTGGTTGTCCTGGTGATAGCTTTTGTGATTTACATCTGGTCAGGATCGTACGATATAAGTCAACTTTCACATCATAATGCATTAACCCGGTGGATTATCAGCACAACTACCCATCATTCAATCAACAAAAGACTGAAACAGATCAAAGTACCTGCCCTTACAGATACATCAATGATTGTGATGGGTTTCGCACATTATAACGAGATGTGTGTGGTATGCCACGGAGCTCCCGGCATTGAACCTTCGGAAATGACAAAAGGACTGTATCCTGAGCCGCCAACATTCTATAAATCTGAAGATCTTCCTGATCCTGATGAGGCATTCTGGATCATTAAAAATGGTATTAAATTTACCAGTATGCCGGCATTTGCTCCAACACATGATGATAACGCTATCTGGGCGATTACAGCATTCATGCTTAAGAAAATGAACAGTATGTCACCCGCAGATTATCAGGAATGGATAAAGAAGTATCCGGGAATGGAGTAGTGACAACTAAAAAACGGTATGCGTCATACGGTTAACAGTAAATACATTTTTCATGAGATTTCGTCAAACACTACTTCTTTATCTTTTTTCAGGGCTCTATTGTTTTAATTCTATTTCTGTCTGCAACGTGTTTGCTCAGAGCACAAAAGAATGGCCCTGCTTCCACGGTTCTGACCGTTCAAATAAATCTTCTGAAACCGGACTTCTCAAAGAGTGGCCGGTAAATGGACCGGGTCTTGCCTGGACAGTTACAGGACTCGGAGAAGGTTACAGTTCCATATCTATAGGTGGCGGACTTCTTTACACTGCAGGCAAATCTGAGAATCAGACGTATCTGTACTGTTATGATCTCAATGGAAAACCTGTCTGGAAAAAGCCAAACGGCAATGGCTGGGCTACTACATTATCATGGGCAGCTTCATATAATGGTTCACGCGGTACCCCCACCTATGATAAAGGTATTGTTTATCACCTGAGCGAATCTGGCAGGCTGGCTGCGTTTGAAGCTAAAACCGGCAAAGAAGTCTGGTCAAAGTTACTTTCGGCTGGATTTGATGCTGAAGTACCCGAATACGGATATTCCGAATCTGTACTGATCGACGGCAATGATCTGTTTGTAAAGCCTGCCGGGAAGAAAGGATACCAGGCATGCCTTGATAAACATACAGGAGAAACAGTCTGGGTCAATAACGATATTCCGGGAACGATGGGATATAATTCGGGTGTGATAATGGAGTCAGGCGGATACCGGCAGCTTGTCGGGGCAAGTTCAAATTGTTTTTACGGTATAGATATCAGAACAGGAAAACTGTTGTGGAAGGTGGATGTAGTAAATCAGCGTGAACTCAACCTGACTGATGCTATCTGTTATAACGACTATGTTTTTATCACCAGCGGTTACGGAAAAGGCAGCATGCTCATCAGGCTCAATTCTTCAGGCAAAGGAATTATCCCCGAAACAATCTGGGAATCCGGCCTTATGGATAATCATCATGGTGGTGTAATTCTGCATAATGGCTGCCTTTATGGTTCGGGGAGCAATGCCAGGGGATGGTTCTGCCTCGATTTTCTTTCTGGCAGGCAGCTCTGGAAGACAGACGGCAAAGGATCAGTTACCTATGCGGAAGGGATGCTTTATACACTTGATGAAAGGGGTACGATGAAACTTGTAAAAGCTGCACCCGAAAAGTATGAAAAGACGGGAGAATTTAAAGTACCCAAAGGAGGTGATAGTATGTATTGGGCGCATCCTGTTGTATGCGGCGGGAAGCTTTATATACGACATGGTGATAAGCTGTTTGCGTATGATGTTAGTTTGAAATAGGAGCGATGCATGCGCTTGTAAACTTAAATAGTGGTTTGCATAGCATTGATAATACAATAAAAGAATTCAGGCTGAAACCTACGCAAAAGGTACTGTTTGCCCAGAGTGTGGGATATCCCGAAGGGGTGTGAAGGTTAAAAGGAGAATTTCAATAATTTTACCGGATCTTTATTAATAAATGAGGACATTATGGATAAAACCCTGGGATTTTTAGCTCCGATACTGCTTTTAATAACAATATTTATTCTGAATGTATTATTGCCCGGCAGATGGGTAACCGGATATGTGACCAAAACAAATTCCACTGAAAAAATGAGATACCATCTGAATGGGATCTTTGTTTTCCTTGCCATGGTTTTACTCTGGTTCTTGTCAGGATTTTTTAACATTCTTCCGTATGACTGGCTGTACATTTACAGGTGGTACGGGCTTGCAGGCGCATTCCTGGCAGGCATCATATTTTCGCTGGCAGTAGTTTTATATTATCCCCCGGTCAGAAAATCCTTTCTGTCTGATCTCTTTTTCGGAAGAACAGAAAATCTTCAGCTCTGGGATGGATTAGCCGACGCAAAAATGTGGTTGTATCTTACCGGAGCGACCATGCTGGAACTAAATGCCCTGAGTTTTACCGCCCATCATCTGGTCCTCTACGGCGACAAAGCCTCAACAGGTATCCTTCTTTCAACGGTGTTACTTACCTACTTCATTATCGATTATTTCATATTCGAAGAAGTTCATCTGTATACTTATGATTTATTCGCTGAACGGGTGGGTTTTAAACTTGGCTGGGGTTGTATTGTCTTTTATCCCTATTTTTATTCAGTCTTCCTGTGGTCTACCGTTGATTTGCCTGATCCCCATACTCCTGCCTGGCTTTTAATGATTTATGTACTCATTTTCTTCACAGGATGGATTTTATCGCGTGGAGCAAATATGCAGAAGTACTTTTTCAAGAAAGATCCGGGAAGGTCATTTCTGAGAATTGTACCCGAAACGATAACTGATGGGAATAATGCCTTGCTTGTAAACGGATTCTGGGGAATCAGCAGACATATTAATTATTCAGGTGAAATACTAATGGCTTCGGGTATAATCCTTTGCACGGGCTATCCCACGTTAATCTGGCCCTGGTTATATCCTTTGTACTATGTTGTTCTGTTGATTGCACGTCAGCGGGACGATGACAGGCGATGCGCACTTAAATATGGCAAACTGTGGAACACCTATGTGGAAAAAGTGCCTTACCGGATAATTCCCTATATTTATTAAAACAACCGGGTCGGCTCCTCTGCTTTGGACTGTTTAGCCTATAACCTGTACATTTTCCTGGTATTATCACCCATTATTTTAACAGCCATTTTTCTGGGCATCACCTTCTGCATAAAAAAGGAGGCTATTCTGTTCCCTCTGCCTGCGATGAAGGAAGGTTGCTTGCCAAGTTTTTTTAAACATTCGCCAGCCACCTCTTCAGGTTCCAGGACCCGTGGCGTGAGGAACCCTGTCTTTTCAGGATTTGTACTCTTATAACCAGGTGTAGCCGTAGCACCTGCGCAACAGGCTATAACATCCACACCAAGATTTTTCCATTCATACCAGAGACTTTCCGCAAGGATCCTGTTAAATGCTTTAGTCGCAGCATATACAGATAAAAAGCCGCTTCCCTGCAGCCCTGCCATAGATGTCATTAATACAACGGCTCCTTTCCCTTTTGTTACCATTTTTTCCCCAAATGCACGGACCATATTTAATGGAGTTATCATATTTACGCGGGTCGCCTTAGCCTGGTTCTCAGGTGAATTTTTGATAAAAGGACCAATATATGAGAGGGCTGCATTATATACCAGCATATTTATTTCCCGGCTGTTCAATGCATTTTCTATCTGTTCAGCAGCATTATTGTCAGACAGGTCGCACTGCATACAGCAGACCTTAACCTTATATTTATTTTCCAGGAGATCAGCTAATTGCTGTAAGGGTTCACTTCGGCGGGCAATGAGCACCAGATCGAGACCTTCTGCTGCCAGACAGGTCGCAAATGCAGCTCCGATTCCTTCTGAAGCGCCGGCTACCAGGGCCGTATTGCCATATTTTTGTTTGAAGTTCATCCGATCACCTCATTCCGCACACCGCATACAGCTCGCCGAATACCGAATACCATACACCGTAGGTAACTTAGCTGATTATCATCTCATCACAATTCTCCAGCTCACAAACCCCTTTGCTGTTTTTAAAGAGTACTTTCCTGTGAGCTATTGATAAACACTTGATATACGTTTCAATATTCTCGACTTTTGAAGGATTTCTCACCACTAGCGGGATCACACCGATTACCTGCGGCTCTGATTTTTCCTGGTCAGTATTTTCACAGACATAGTACAGTTCCCGGTTGATTTCAATCGGATCTCCATCAGTAGGTATCTGATCGACTGACATTTCCGGTAATTCCGTATTGTCGACTACATTAAAAGGCTTAATCTTTACTTTGCCCATAAACTATTATATAATAATTTCCAAAGTTATATAAAATGCATTACTTGTAGAACAACTCCTTCATCTGACCTCATCCATGAACCCTGCCTACCGGCAGGCAGGCGCAAAATCAACTCTTTTTAGACTTCTGGCTTTTTAAGAAGGAGATCCCTCGCTGGCGCTACTAATGACAACTTTTATCATGTTGCTTATTTAAATTGTGGTATTGTATTTATTAGCCCCGTTAGGGGCATAATAATTTAAAGCAGGGCAACGCCCTGCATATTAAGATACAGAAGCTTTAGTGAGCCCCGTAGTGGGCGAAATAACTCCAGACAGGACACCAAACTATCTTCTAAACTTTGAACAAAATTTCGTAAATTTGTTAAAATGGAATAATTATGTCACAATCATTTGTTCAAATCTATGTTCACATTGTTTTTCATACCAAAGACAATGTAAGGTTTATAAAGGAAGATATTGAAAATGAGTTATACTCTTATCTTGGAGGAATTCTTAAGAATTATAAATCAATCCCTTTACAAATAGGTGGGACCTCTGACCATATTCACATTCTATGTACACTTCCGAAGACCATGACTCTTGCTGATCTGACAGAGGAGGTCAAAAAGAGTTCATCTAAGTGGATAAAAACTAAGGGAATACATTACAGCAACTTCTATTGGCAGGATGGTTATGGTGGATTTTCAATCAGTAATTCAGGTGTTGGAGCAGTAAAAAGGTATATATTGAACCAAAAGAAACATCATGAAAAAGTTTCATTTATGGATGAATATATGAACCTATTGGAAGCATATGGGATTCCTTATGAAGACCGTTATCTCTGATGTATTTATTTCGCTCCTACGGAGCTTTATAAGTTTTGTTGATATTCAACATCGGGCTTCGCCCGATGTTAAAATATATAAGGCCTACGGCCTTTTTTATATTGTATATCTTTCAAAAGAAAGAGCTAGATCGTAATTCTACAAAACATCTTTAGTTGTCATAAATCCTGGTGTACAAAATTTTGAATAAACCCTGACATTCCGAGCGCCAGGCATCTCCCCGATCAGACCAATTTCCTGACCTGTGTAAATCGGCATGATCAGCGGGAACAAATTATCAAAATCCGTGGCATTAATTATAATAGTAACCCAAAAAGATCTTAAAACATTTGAATTAATAAAATGTTAGTAACTTTATATTATTGACCATTGAAAAGCCCGGAACAATCTTAGTTCCGGGTGGTAGAAGTCGAAAAACCATAGAGTAGGCAAAATTTAAAACTGACAGTTATATGAAAACAAACAAGATTGTTCTAATCGTTATTTTTGTTTTATTTCCTTTCATTTTAAATGCGCAGGTATTTCTCGGAGGGAATTTTGGATTAAATATGTCGGGAGGCAACAATGATAATGGAACCATTACAACTGACAAGCCTACCATGGTTAGTTTTAACATTTCACCAATGGTAGGGAAGTTTTTATCAGAAAATGTAGCAGTTGGCGCTTTAATTGATTTTTCTTTTTCCCAGGCTAATAATAATGGGACTCCGGAAGTTATAAACAGCAGCTCCACATTTGGTATAACACCGTTTTTGCGTTATTATGCAATAAAAATGGATAAGTTTTCGATATACGGTCAGGGGAACGTAGGCTTTTCATACTCCGGATCAATGTCGAAAGTGAACGGAACATCAACCGATGGACCTAAAACAACAACATTATCACTCAATGTTATGCCGGGTCTGGCATATGATGTGAGCAGCAAATTATCTTTGGAAACAAATATCAACTTTTTAAATTTTGGCTTTACTTATAGTGTTGCAAAAAGCGGCTCCGATAAAAACAGAACAGCAAACTTCGGAGTAGGGGCAGGACTTGATAATATAGTTACTGTTGGCACTATCTCAATTGGTGCAATATATAAATTCTAGTACAGGAATTAGCGAGTCTGTTTTTGCACCTTTGAACTTTTGATCCATTGCGCCCTTGCACCATTGATCCGTTACGCCTTCATGCCATTGTGCCTTTGCCCCGTTGAGCCGTTGTGCCTTTATTTCACCAGTATGCAGGACATGAATCCCGATGCCTGTAATTTTTCTTACCATCCTTTTTCTCTTTCTGCTTGCATCCGAACAACAGGTTTATTCCCGCGCGCAGGCTTAACATTCTGGCATTGTAAGGCAGGATGAATGGCCCGCCGATACCGGTGTCATCCGGGAAACGGATGTTTTTTGTAAACCTTAACGGAATATTATCGGCAACCAGGTAGAATTGTGCTACACGATTACCCAGCGCTACACCAGCACCCACCTGATTGAATTTATTGTTCATCAAAGTGTAGCTAAGAGAAGCTGCAACTGAAGGAAATGGTGTATAATTCATTGAAAAGGTCAGCGATGGCATCATGCGCAAATTGTAGATTTCAATCCTGGTCATCGCACCGGCTCTTAAATGCGGCAGAATTACCCGGGTAACACCTGCGAATATCTTAACCGGCATCAAAGTAAAATAGGCGGTCCGGGTTGCCTTGAATGACTTCGAGCTTGAATCCTGCAATGCATTAACAAGGTCTGCCTGTCCTGGATGTATGTTAAACTGATTAAGATCATTTGCATTGAAAAGATATTCCCCGGCGGTAGTGAAATTATTTGCATTCTTCTTCCACCTGATGAATCCAAGATCTGTAATACTTGCCGTGACCTGAGTTATTTCATCCAGATCATAAACCAGTCCGGCATCGATCGCGATACCCCGGTTCCCGTTAAAAAAATAATTGCCGGCTATATTATTTAAGGAATTATCGAAATTCAGGCTGTTCACCAGTCCGTTTGGACCGTATTGCACGATAACCGGAAAAGAGGCATCAATGCTGTAATTAATCTGAGCCAGCATGGAAACGGGGTCAGAGGTTGAGTTAAGCAGGAGTTCCGACCTTCGTGTAACAACGTTAGCCATTCCCTGCAGATATTTCAACCTGAGACCTGCAGTCAATCCCTCACTTATTACTTTCGCCGCACTGACTCCTATAGAGTTCCAGAGCGTGATTTCAGCTCCCATCCGGCTGATATTTCTTGAATTCGGTTTTCCGGTAGCCTGCAGAATACCATCCTGTAATGAAACAATATTATGAGGATAGGATAGGAGCAGATCCGAATGATCAGCTATTCCGAAAGTGAAGTACCAGTCTTTAAAGCTAAAGCCAAATCCAAGAAGATCAATATCGGTTTCAGACTGGAAATAATTAATTGGTTTTAGTATCTTATCAAGTTTTGTGAGGTCAAGTAAATAATCAGCTGATTGAGCTCCGTTTCCCGTATGGAATACGTCATGGAAACCAAATCCCGTATTGCGTATATTCACCCTTACGGACGAGATAACCGGAAGTTCCACATATGTTCCGCATGGCCGTATCAGCGCAGGATTTAATTGATTTGCCTGAGGAATTCCGGGCATGAGGTAGAGAGTATTATCCTGAGCAGATGTAATATTGCTGTCAAACACTAAGAACAGAAGTGTGAAGATTAGACTAGAAAGTAATGTACGATCCTCATATTCTGACAAAGAGATCTGCTTGTTAGCATAAACACGAAAGTAAGTAAACACTAAAAATGATTTTAGTTATATTATGTACAACGATTCACTGGTGGAAATAGTTGTCTGTCTCAGTGCCAATAATAATTATTGCTTTTTTTCTTTGATGCGATTGAAGTAACTTTGCGCATGTTTCCCGCCATTTATACTTCATAATAAATTTGTCTCTGGCATTAACTGGAAAAAGAATGATAAAAAAAATTGAAATTAATCTGGCACAGTCGTTCCTCGATGACTTAAAAACAAAATTAAGGCTCACAAGGTGGCCCGATGATATTGAAGGCTCCGGCTGGACATATGGAGCGAGTCTGAACTACATGAGAGAGTTAATTAATTACTGGTCGACTTACTTTGACTGGAGAAAGACTGAAAGTGAAATAAACAAGTATTCCAATTTCATAGCTCAGATCGACGGCTACAAAATCCACTTTTTACATATTAAAAGCAAAGGAGCTAAGGCTGTTCCTTTAATCATAACGCATGGATGGCCTTCATCATTTCTTGAGATGCTAAAGATTATACCACTATTGACTGAGAATAACGATTTGTCATTCGATCTGGTTATCCCTTCGATGCTTGGCTACGGCTTTTCTCAAAAAATAACCCAGGCAGGATGCAATGTTTCATTTATGGCAGAGCTCTGGCATAAGTTGATGCTGGAACTTGGGTATGATAAATATGGCGTCCAGGGAGGCGACTTCGGAGCTGGCGTCTCCACTGCCATAGCAATGAAATATCCTGAGCATGTTACAGGTATGCATCTGAATTATATCCCGGGTAATTATGTGCCGGTAATGGAAGAAAATGAGGAATTTACCAAAGAAGAAAATGATTACCTGGATCTGGAGGAGGAGTGGTTTTCAAGGGAAGGAGGGTACTCACTGGAACAGAATACCAAACCTCTTACCCTTGCATACGGTCTCAATGATTCTCCGGTAGGCTTATGTGCCTGGATAGTGGAAAAAATGTATGGCTGGACTGATTGTAAAGGATATATAGGCAATGTTTTTTCCAAAGATGAGCTTTTATCGAATGTAACACTTTACTGGGTAACAGAAACATTGCATTCATCTATCCGGTTATATAATGAGAACAGTAAAAATCCGATGATCATTGGTAAGGAGTCTTTTATTAATATTCCTGTTGGAATTGCACATTTCAGGTACGAGGACCCATTTCCACCCAGAAAGTTCGTAGAACGGGGCTTTAATATTCAGCACTGGACCGATTTTCCTGAAGGAGGACATTTCCCGGCTATGGAAAAACCTGAATTGCTGGCTGAAGATATCAGAAACTTTTTCAGAAAAGTAGCTTTGGATTGAGACATTTGAGTATGTGAAACTAGCTATTTAGATTTAGGAGTCCAAAGTCCCCCCTGCCTACCGGCAGGCAGGCAATTGGGGGATTTAGGGGGTTGAGAAAGTCACATTTGGGGGATTTAGAGGGCAAAAGGTTACCGGCACCTGGAACATGACTGTGGAGACTAGCATGGGTTCAGGCAACCCTGTTTTTACTCTTAAACAGGCAAATGACACACTTGTAACAGGGACATATAAAGGTCAGTTTGGAGAAGCTCCAGTTAAAGGCACAATCAAAGCCAATAAAATAGATCTGAAAATTGAGACAACCGATATGGGCATGGAATACATCGGAACAATTGAGGGTAGTAATATGAAAGGCAAGGTTGTCTTTGGAACCATGGGAGAAGGTACATTTACCGGCGTAAAAAAAGAAAATTAGTCACTTAGTAATAGAAGGCCGTTTTGCTTTCTAAAGTGACCTTAGAATGATGTAACTTATTCCTGTAATTGTGTAAGAGATAATGGAATGGATGTGCTTATCTTTGTATTATGAAAAGCACCAATCTTTTAAAAACAAATTCGTCCAAGTGCAGACGGATGATCTCGATCGCGGAGATCAACATACTTCGCAAATTCGAGGACAGACAGATTATAGAGGATAAGATAGTCCGTCAGTTGACAAAATTGCACTCACTCTGGTTCAAAGGATTACAACAGTAAGCCTTTTCATTCCTATGCCTTATATAGGCTCCCTGTGCCCTATGTCCTGTGCTGTTTGACATTTTGCTGACCGTGATCCCCGGGGCGGCATCTGTTATTTGATTTTATTAAACCTGACCAGGAGCTGTTGAAAAAGTCCTATTCCCCCAAAGCTTAAGTTGACTCTATCGCATTTAATACATAATACATTTCTTATCTTTACTCTCATGACAATGAAATCAGTAATCCGGCCGGCAGGAATCATCTGCCGCGGTCAGGATACCTGGCAGCACGATATATAGGTTTTACTTGCAACATTATATCTTGGTTATGACTGCAGAGAGCCCCTCATTAAAGCAAGAAAAGTAAAGAAGGGGTGAAGGGGAGAATAGGAGAATAGTAGAACTTACTACTTAAGAAGTAAATAAATATGAACAGACGGCATTTCATCAGAAAAGGTAGCATGGCAGCTGCAGGATTTAGTTTTCTGCCATCAGCATTCAGAAGAAGAACGACTAATCCGGAAACGAATCCTGTCAGATTGGGAGGACCGGTGCCAGGAAATTTTAATGATCCTGACGAATGGATTAAGGCGGTTAAAGCTTTGCAATACACAGCAGCATATTGTCCGCTACAGCCGGATGCTCCGGATGATCTGATAAGAGCATTCAGGGATGAAGCTAAAAGAAATAAAATAATTATTGCCGAAGTTGGCTCATGGTGCAATACCCTTGATCCTGAAGATAACCAGCGTAAGGAAGCTCTCAAAAAGAATATTGATTCACTCCGTCTTGCTGATGAAATAGGAGCAAGATGTTGTGTAAATATTTCAGGCGCCAGAGGTGAAAAATGGGATGGGCCATATCCCGGCAATTATGCAAAGGAGACATTTAATCTTATTGTTGAAAACGTTAGAAATATTATCGACCATGTAAAACCCGCATCTGCTTTTTATACTCTTGAGCCAATGCCATATATGCTCCCTGATTCACCCGATTCATGTCTTGAGCTGATAAAGGCGGTTGATCGCAAGCAGTTTGGAGTTCATCTCGATCCGGTCAATATGATATCCGATCCTAAGAAGTACTTTAATAATGGTGCTTTTCTTAAGGAATGTTTTTCAAAGCTGCGGCAGCATATAAAATCTATCCATGCAAAGGATATAATTATAATGCCTGAGTTGACGCTCCATCTTGAGGAGAGAAGTCCCGGGTTGGGCACACTCGATTATCAGATATTCCTGCAGGAAGTCTCAAGACTCAGGGATATACCATTTATGCTTGAGCATCTTCAGACGCAGGAGGAATATCTGCTGGCTGCAAATTTTGTCAGAGAGGCAGCACGGAAAGCAGGAGTTACAATTGCATAATATCCCTTTATGTTTTTGCGTTGCTCGTTTCGGACCTGGCCAGAGATTTACTGATAATACATCTTGGAATTTCAAATTAACTGTTATAAATTTGGTCGGTTAAAGTCGTTAGCCAAGAATCAACCTGTTTCGTTTATGCTTAATTCATATGATAGTTACCATGGGGATTATCCGCTTTATCCGAATATTTTTCGTATTTCGGGAAATGGTGAATACCTGGTAACAGACAAAACAGGGGCAGTTTAAATAGTACTACAAATGAAAACCGAACTAAAACGCCGTGATTTCATTTCCAAATGTTTTAAAGCAGGTGCAACAGGCTGTGCACTGCTCTATGGAAATTCGCTTTTTGGACAGGACCCGGTAAAACTCAAAAAGGAAGATCTGAAAAACTTAACGTATTGTTGTTATAAATGCACGGCTGAATGTCCAACTTACAAAGCCACTATTGAAAACAGCATTGAGCTGAAGAAACAGGTTTATGAAAATGCGAAATGGAAGGAGAAGTTCGGAATTGATTTTGATCCCGACAAAGTATTCTGTTTTGGATGCAAGCTTACGGATAAACCTCTAAGTATAAATGTGAAGGCATGTACGGTTCGCAGCTGTGCCATTGAAAAAGGTTATGATTGTTGTATAGAATGCGATGGTTTAACAGCATGTGATAAAAAATTATGGCAATCTTATCCCGACTTTAAAAAAAAGGTTATTGAGTTCCAGAAAAACTACCGGAAAGCTTAATCTATAGGGCAGCTTATCCACACACGTAACCTTTTCATAGCGCCGTTGCCAGTTATCTTAATGACAAATATTCTTGTTATTGTCTTCCTGTTTAGCTACCTTACGCGGAATCCTGATTGCTGTAATTTTATATTTTAGAATCCCTATTTTAATGTAATTATACTAAACCTGTAAAAATGAAATTAATCTTTATTCAATGCAAAAAGATCCTGCTGCTGTTATTGATGATAACAGCCTTTGGAACTGTATCCGGACAGATACCGGTTACAGGACATGTGCTCTCAACTGATGAAAAAGCAGCAATGCCGGCGGTTAATGTAACCGTTAAGGGAACTACCATAGGCACAGTAACTGCTGCTGATGGTTCATTCAGCATTTCCGTGCGAAATAAGGAAGACATCCTGTTGTTTAGCTTTGTTGGCTACAGCACTCAGGAGGTAAAAGTTGGTAATAAGACCATCTTTCAGATAAGCATGGAGCCACAGGTGAATGCACTGGAGTCTGTTGTGGTGATGGGTTACAGCAACAAGAAAAGGAACGAGATAACCAGCGCTGTGACAACCGTTTCATCCGACAAGCTTATGGACGTGACTTCAAATGATATAGGCACCATGCTTCAGGGTAAGGTTGCCGGTATCCAGGTCATAAACGGATCAGGAAGTCCAGGATCCACTCCGGATATAAGAATTAGAGGATCTTCATCATTTAGCGCTCCGAACCAGGGGCCTCTTTATGTAGTTGATGGAATTATCGGAGGGAATTTTGACCCTAATGACGTTGAAACCATTACTGTAATGAAAGACGCAGGAGCTACAGCTCTCTATGGTTCTCAGGCCAATGGAGGAGTCATTGTGGTAACTACAAAAAAGGCAAAACCAGGGAAGCCGCAGTTTGAAGTAAAGTCAGTAGTTGGGGTACGTTTGGCAGATCAGGGCCATGTAACGATGATGGACAGCAAAACGCTTTATGATTACCACAGAGAATATTTCCGCGATCCGGTTCTTTTTGAAATTGATGACAGGAAATTCAAAGAAGCCCGTCCTGCTTCACTCCTTGATGTCAATACAAACTGGCTTAAGGAAACTTTCAAACCTGCCCTGCTCCAGAATTATTTCATTTCCGCATCAGGTCAGCTTGATAAAATGTCATATTACATTGGTGCAAGCTATTACGACGAAGAGGGTACTTTCATAAATACCGGCTTTAAAAAAATAAATGTACGTGCCAACAGCACTTATAAATTCTCAGACAAGGTAAGCCTGACAAACAACATAAATCTCAGCGGTTCAAAAACCCTCGGTGCAGACTATATGAACATATATTATTCGTATACAAGTATGCCATGGGATAATCCGTACGATGCAAAAGGAAACCCGAGAAGTTTCAAGAACGCAGATGGGATTTGGTCAAAGGATAAAATAAACCCGATCCAGGCTGCAGACAATTCAGAACTCAGCAATACAGGATTTTCCCTTGATTATGATCTTGATCTTAACATCAGATTTACTGACTGGCTGTCATTCTCCTCAACTAACCGGTTAAGTGCGAGTTCATTCATGGATAAACAGTATTATTCTGCAACAGCAGATAACCTGTCCTATTTCGGCAGTGGCTTCGTCAGCTCTAGCAACGACCATAGCTATGGCGGAATAACCACCGACCTGCTTAATTTCCGGTTCGTGAAAGGTATTCATTCGATTACTGGTCTGGCAGGATTTGAAGCCGGCGGTGATAATTCCGATTACATAAGGGGATCCGGCACAGGCATCCCCGAAGGTCTGAAAGTACCTTCTGTTTCATCGGGGCAGTACTCAATCGAAGGAGCTCCTGTCAGTTCTGTAATGCAGTCTTTTATCTCACAGGTAAATTACACGCTGAATAACAAATATTTCTTTTCAGGTTCGTTCAGGGTTGACCAGTCTTCATCTTTTTCACCAAATAAGCGCACAGCAATGTTCCCCAGTCTTTCTGCAGCCTGGAATATCAGCAGCGAGGATTTCATGAAGTCGGTCAAAATGGTGAACAACCTCAGGCTTAAAGCAAGCTGGGGCAAAACCGGTATGAAGGATATCGGACCCTATAAGTATATGGAACAGTTCCGCTATACCACTCAGTACGATGGTCTCCCGGCAGCAATTCCCTACCAGATGGCCAACCCTGACCTGACATGGGAACAGACCGACCAGCTTAACGCCGGCGTGGAGTTGGGATTGTTACAAAGGATCAACCTGGAGTTCAATGTATATAAGAATATCACCAGGAACCTTCTTGTGTACCGGGATCTTCCTCCATCGGGTGGATTCAGGAAACAGTGGCAGAACATAGGCAATTCTGAAAATAATGGTGTGGAGTTAAGCATTTCCACAACCAACATTAAATCCACGAATTTAAAATGGACAACTGACTTCACTATCAGTTTCAATAAAAACAAGCTCTCCGGTTTCGGAAGCGATACCATACAGAATGCCAATGCATATGGGATTGTGCAGATATATCATAACGGAGGCACACTCTATTCATGGTATGCAAAGGAATACTACGGCATAGACCCTGCAAACGGCTCGATGCTATGGGTAGGAGCCGATGGCAAGCCGACTCATGATTACCAGGCTGCGAGAAAAGTTGAATATGGTTCACCGATGCCCAAATTCCAGGGAGGTTTTGCAACAGAATTAAAGTACAAAAGCCTCTCACTGCGAGCCAATTTTTCCTTTGTGTCGGGTAATAAGATCTATAACTATTTCAGAAGATATGTTGATCATGACCTCCAGGATGTAGGGTTTAATGTCATGATGCCTCGAAGCGACTGGAAGATATGGCAGCAACCGGGAGATATAGCCAACCACCCGCTTCCTCAGAATGCAGTAAATTCTTATGATCCTTCAACAAGGTTTATTGAAGACGGAAGCTATGTAAAGGTACGGAACATCACATTAAGCTATGAGCTCCCTTTGTCACTGGTATCCAGAGTGAAGCTTACGGGACTGACAATTTCTCTCGGAGCCGACAACCTGTATACATTTACCAACTTCTGGGGACAGGATCCTGAAGTTTCTATTAATCCGCTTAACGGATTGCCCGGTTATGCTGAATTTAAATACCCCAATAACAGGCAGTATGTATGCACCATAAACATCAGATTCTGATAACAATTAATTCTCATATAATGAAAAAAATATTAAATTATATCATATTTCTTACGGTTCTGGCGACTGCTGCATCCTGCGAACTGAATATAATACCAACCGATGCCCTTACCGGAACCCAGATTAAGAGTACTTCCGATGGTCTTGTAAGCCTGGTAAACGGGGGTTATGCACAATTCAAGGACATTCCTGACGGTGAAAGTTCAAATAACTGGTACCTCCGTCAGTATTACCAGCTGAGCGATTTCGCCAGCAACGATATTGTGTGTGGTTACAAAACAGAAGATGACCTGATAAACAGTTTCAGATATAATGACCGGGCATCCGAAAAATCGAATATTAACAGTTTCTGGGAAGTATCGTATAAGATCATATACGGGTCAAATGTTGCAATACAGATGGCAGACCAGAAAGGCAGTGATCCGGTTACCAACTACCTGAAAGGAGAATGTTATTTTCTGAGGGCATTTGCGACTCATAGCCTGGTACGTCTTTTTGCCAGGCCCTATTCAACAGCCAACAGCTCAATGCCGGGTGTTATTCTTCGTGAATCCTCAGCCGACGGTGCACCCAAAGCTCGTGCTACCCTGGCAGAGACCTACGATTACATTATCTCAAGCCTTAAAACAGCAGCTTTCCTGATGACAGAGCAACCACCCGACGCACGCAATAGCAAGGGATTTGCTTCAAAGTACAGCGCATGGGCCCTGCTTTCGAGAGTATATCTTTATATGGGCGATTTCCAGAATTCTATTGCCTACGCTGATTCGGTTATGAATTCTGAGGCCTATTCACTGGAAACAGCAGAAACATATCCTGCCTATTTTGCCAATGCCCAAAATTCTTCGGAGACCATCTGGTGTATTCCCTTTCTTGCTATTGATGACAAGAAGGAAGCCGCGGTCGCATCGATGATCTATAACGGGGCAAACTGCTGGGGGGAAGAAGGAGCATCGCCTTCGCTGCTTAATGTCATGGGCTTCGGAACATCCATGATGGATATTGATGTCCGCTGGAAATATATTGAAACTTCCAATCCGGGCCTGAAGAACGGGGTCAATATTTATTATATCAGCAAATTTTCGGGTCAGGATGGTTCACCAACACTGAGTTCTCCTGTGATGCTGAGGCTGGCCGAAGTTTACCTCAACAGGGCTGAAGCGTATGCGAAAACCGGTAATGTCAGTGGAGCACTTGATGACCTTAACGAAATACGCACCAACAGGATGGTTGTTCCTGAAGGTGGCAGCCTCGACGACTATCTGTATAATGCAGAAAGAGACGGCATTACATCAGCCAATATTCTGGATGCAGTCTTGAAGGAAAGAAGGATTGAACTTGCATTCGAAGGACACGGGATATTCGATATTCTGAGGAACGGACAGGATCTTGTGCGTAATTACTGGGGTTATCATCTTGATAACTATAACGGAATCCCAACTTCAAGCGAGCCCGGAATGGATGTTTCAGGCGTAGTGATCCATGCCAGTGATCCTTCCACGGTTTATCCGATACCATCGAGCGAGATAAGCACTAACAAACTCTGCGTTTCCAACAATTAATTTTAACGGACAGACAATTATGAAAAAGAATAAGATATCAATATATGCAGCATTACTGATGATTATCATATCAGTGTCATGCAAGAAAGAAGGAACTTATCCGCTTACTGAGACTCCTCCGCTCGATTTCAGATCATATTATAACGGGCTGACAGTAACCTTTGCAAATCATACCCAGAATGCAACCGGCATAACCTGGGACTTTGGTGATAAAACATCAACAGTGACCGGAGATTCTGTTCAGCACAGTTATTCTACCACTGGCAATTACCTGATTTCGATGACTGGCACTGTGGGAGGACAACCATGGACAATGCATACCGTTCTGAGAGTTGACAAACCCTCTGTCGTAAAACTTGATGATAATTCATTTGCCGACTGGGCGGGCGTTACCTATCCTGATTTTCAGCTTCAGGGAACCGATCATATGATAAGAGGCAAGGTTGACTATGATGCCAACTTTGTTTATATATTCATTGAATGGGATACTGTAGGAACAAACGGCCTTGCATCACTCGATGGTGCAATTATGGACCTGTATATGGATACGGATAATTCATTGTCTACCGGGTTTTCGACATCCCTGGGAGCCGACCTTCTTTATGAAGGAAATATTCCGACAGACTGGTTTGATTTTTACACTTTCCTGGGGACTGACCAGTCACAATGGTCATGGAATGATCCGACATCAATAAAAAATGCTATTGTAATGGGATATGCGGAAGAGGTAACTGATACGGTCAGAATGGAATTTGCACTTTCACGTGATGCCCTGAAGATTAACAAGGATGTTTTTGGCTTTCAGCTGGTACTCAACTATTCCGACTGGTCAGGGGAGGCAGGTTCGCTCTCGAAGGACCATGATACCAGGATTGTGATGCATATGGATAAGCAGGGGAAATAGACTTCCGGCTAATATTATTCAGGAAGTCTGACTGACCACATAAATGCACAGTGCGCAGGGCTCAGAGCTCTACGTCCAGTGCATTTGTGTACCTCTGTGTACCTCTGTGTCCCTCTGTGCTTCTCCTGATTTTCTCTGTGAAAGTTCTTAGTTTTTCTTTGCGACCTTTGCGCTTTTACTCATTATATCCACCAATTGGCGTAGGAAGTTGCCTTTGTGCACTTTGCGGTTAATGGATTTCTGTTCTTATTCGGTGAGTCGTGCGGGAGAGATGTGTGCATTTTTGATTTTACCCTGTTTTTTCGATCTTTACAAAAACTCCCTTAGATTTGATCTGGCGAATCCTTGACATATTTTTCGTTGTCTTCCATACCTCCCTTATCTTCTTCAACCTTTTCGGCTGGATATGGAAAAGAACCAGGAAGCTGAACCTGATAACACTTTCCTTAACAGGTGCTTCATGGCTTTTCCTGGGATTAATTGTAGGGACGCTTGGTTATTGTCCGCTGACGGACTGGCATTTCAAAATCCTGGAGAAGCTTGGGAAAACAGATCTTCCATATTCATACACTAAGTATCTGGCTGACAGGCTCACAGGCTTAAATATCAATGCTTCGCTTGTTGATAATGTTACACTCTATTCATTTCTTGCCGCACTGGTAATTTCTATTTTCTTTAATGTGAAAGATTACAGGAATTCCAGACACCTCATGCCTGGTGCCTGACACCTCACGACTTCTGCTCATTATCGTGTGTTGTGTATTGTGTTTCTATTTAGATTACTTTTGTCCGTTATTTTTTCCCATCTGCCATGTTCAGAAAGTATCTGTTTCTTCTTATGGTCATGATTTATTGCGATGCTCCGGCGCAAACAAATTATATATTACATCCGGCATGCAGTACTGACGGCAATAAACCATTAGTGATTTTTTTTACGGGTGATTCAGGCAGAAGCTTTTTTGATGAAAAATTAACCGACAGCTTATGTGCAAATAATATCCCTTTAATGTGTATTAATTCATATAAATTCTTTCGCAAGCGTAAAACACCTCAGCAAACATTAGATAGTATTTTGCCTTACATCGATTGGAATTTAAATAAGTATAATCGCCAAAAAATTATTTTTGCCGGTTCTTCATTTGGATCTGAAGTGGTGCCCTTTCTTTACAATTTAATGAGTGATAAATGGAAAGACAAGGTGGAATTCTTAGTATTGCTTTCCCCGTCTTACAACTCAGATTTTAAAATTCATTTTTCAGACCAGCTGGGTCTTACCTGCAGGCATTGGCCGTATGATGTGCTGCATGAGATAATGAAAATTGACGATAAAAAGGTAATCGTGTTTTGGGGGAAAGATGAAAAAAAGTTTTTGAAAGAAGAATTTACAAAACATAACATTGCAGTACATCATTTAAAGGGTGGTCACAGACATATAGACGTAAAACCGGTTATTGAAGAAATAAAAGAACGCATTAAGGAGGAAACTCCCGAATAATAGCAGCCTCTGAAAAATGTCACAACGGCACAACGGCATAAGGGCACGAATAGGCGCAGATGGAATAGTTTTCATTTGAATCATTTTGAACCCAAAGGATAAATTTCATAATTTAGTAGTTCAACATGAAAATTCAACTCTTATGACGAAAGAAATCATAATAATTGGGGCAGGTATATCTGGCTTATCAGCAGGCTGCTATGCACAAATGAATGGTTATAAAACTACATTATTTGAAATGAATAAAATCCCGGGAGGTTTATGTACTGCCTGGCAAAAAAAAGGATTTACTTTCGACATCAGTATGCATATGCTTACAGGATCTGTATCCGGACCAATTCACATTATGTGGGAAGAGTTGGGTGTTGCCGGGAATTTTAAATTTCACTCTCACAACAACATTTCACAAATAGAAGGAATGGGCAAAAAACTCATTCTCTCGACGGACAGGAAAAGACTTGAAGACGAGATGATTGCAATTTCTCCTGAAGACTCAAAACTGATAAAGGAGTTTATCCATATTATCTTTGGCCCTGATATGATGAAAGCCGCATCCCTGAAGCCTGCTGAGCTCAAGAATCTGTTTGATAAATTAAAAGTTATACCTTTCATTCTTCCTCTTATCGGGATTTTTTCAAAATATAATAAGGTGACTATCCAGCAGTTTGCAGCCCGTTTTAAGGACCCATTTCTGCGCGAGGCAATAAGGTTTTTTGTAGATGCCCCTGGCTGGCCAATGCCTCAGTTTCCTTTGGTGGTTATGGCAGGTTACATAAAAAGCGGAGTTACCGAAGCAGGAACACCGCTTGGAGGATCACAGAAGGTAGCATTTCATATTGAAGGTCTTTATAAACAACTTGGGGGAGAGACTCATTATAATAGCCGTGTTACTGGCCTGGTAATTGAAAATGACCGTGTTGTTGGCATAAGATTGAAAGATGGTTCTGAGCGTAGGACAGATAGCGTGATATGGGCAGGAGATGGACACACTCTCATTTTCGATATTCTTGGCGGGAAATATATGAATGATAGAATCAGGAATATGTATGATAACTGGATACCTGTTAAACCGATGGTTCATGTAATGATTGGAGTTAACAGAGATCTTTCAGACGAACCTCATCATCTTGTTTTTGAGGCTGAAGAGCCCATTATAATAGCTGGTCGGGAACATAGGTGGATGACTGTGATGCATCACTGTTTCGATAAATCCATGGCTCCTGCCGGGAAATCAGCTGTTGAAGTATGGTTTGATACCGAATATGACTATTGGGAGGAACTTGCAAGAGATAAAAAAATGTATAATGCTGAAAAACAACGAATTGCAGATTATACTATTATACAGCTTGAAAAGCGTTGGCCAGGTTTTTCCTCTCAGACGGAGGTTATTGATGTCCCTACACCGGCAACTTATATGAGGTATACAGGTAACTGGAAAGGCTCACCGGACGGATGGTATCTGACACCTGATAATATAAAGGAAATGGACCCCTTGCGAACCCTTCCGGGTATTGAGGGATTGCATATGGTTGGTCAGTGGACATCGACATTTACGGGAACAGTTATGGCAGCTATGACAGGCCGGCAGGTAATTCAGTTGATGTGTAAAAATGATGGCAAAAAGTTTGTGTCAAACGTGTAATACACAATACATTTCTTACTCTAATTGCTGAATTCGCAGGTTCAGCCGACATTTTTATTTTTCAAATTATTAGTATCTTTATAATAACCAACCGCTCAGCATTTATGATTTGCACGGACTTGCTGCCAGTGTTCTAAACCCTAAATAAACAGAATACTATGAAAAATATTTTTGCTGTACATTATTACGACAGTTCAAAACTATTACATTCCAATCGACTGGAAGGGCTGGAACTTGCTGATTTTCCTCGTCGTTTATTTGCCTTATTAATTGATTTATTGTTACTTATTATTATCTTATATACAGTTGGAACAATACTTGATTCTGTTGGCTTAATAAAATTTGGTCTTACAATCGGAATCAGTTCCGACAAATCCATTAATACTATTCCAAGGATAAATAATGAGGCCCATCTGGATATACCTGAATATTTAAAAATAATATTCAAGTTATCAATTCCTGTTTTTTATTTTGGATTAATTACATGTTTTACAAATGGTTATACATTTGGTAAGCGTATTTTCAGGATTAGAATTGTTTCAACTAATCATAAGCATTTAACTCTTTGGCATTCAATAGAACGATCCTTAGGGTATTATGCTTCATCGTTGGAATTTGGGTTTGGATTTTTGCAGTATTTCCTTGATTATAACAGACGTACAGTTCATGACAGGATAGCAGAAACAATTGTAATCAGAGTAAAAAAGCAGAAAAATCTTAAATAGTCTCTTCATCCCTTCAGTCTGGACTTCTGTCTCTTAGATCTTTAAGTCTCTAAGTCTCTAAGTCTCTTAGTCTCTAAGTCTCTTACTCTCTTAGTCCCTCAGTCTTTAAATCTCTTACACCTTAACACACCTGATTTTTTGTTTGACGGACTTTTTGTTATCTTGTGACCTTAAATCTGACCTGAAAGTTCAGACTGCTTTAATGAATGATTATTAATCAATTTATTTTTAAATACTCTGTAATGATGAAAAAGACATTGCAATACCTTACTATGCTTGCTGTTGTTACTCTATTTGCTGTTTCCTGTACAAAGGAGGAGACAACTTTTGATGAAACCCTGCTGACCGGAAAATGGCAGTCAGGAACAGTATTCTATAAATATTCAGCTGACGGCTCAGGCGGCACCTGGGATACAAGCGATAATGTCACGGAAGCTGAAGCACAGCCATTTACCTGGACACTTGTAAAGGATTTACTGACACATATCCACATACTTGAAATGGGTGGCTCCGTTCCCAAGGTCTATACAGTTACGGAATTAACTGCAACTTCACTTAAATATCATGATGATTTTGGGACAAGCTTCTCCTTTACCAAAGTGGCCAGATAGAACATCTCTGCTGCCATAAGTTGTTACTCACTGTATTGAATATTCTATGAAAAAATTCATAAAGATTTTCTTTATTTCTCTTCTTTCATTGCTGGGAGTTCTGATCATTGCAGTAAGTATTGTAATCTGGATTGTCTTTACTCCTGAGAGGATCACCCCGATTGTTCGCAAACAGGCTGCGAAATATATCACTTGCAAGTCTGAGATAGGTTCAGTGGAGTTAACATTCTTCAGCACATTCCCGAACTTTGGGCTGAAGGTCAGGGATTTTGCATTAATCAACCCTGTCACAGGTTCCATATCGGATACACTGGTCAGGGTAAATGAGCTGGTTGGTATCGTTGATGCAAAAGCATACTGGAAAAAGAAAGATATTATTCTTATCGGGTTGGAGATGAATGGCGGATCAGTTAACATTTATTCCGACAGCCTCGGACATACTAACTATAGCATCATGCCTCCGGATACAAATCCTGTCCCTGCTGCAGCATCAGAAACCGCATTGCCTTTCATTGACATAAGGAATATTGAAATGAGAGATGTCAGCCTTCATTATACTGATCTGTCAATGAAGCTTAACACTTTAATCAGTAACCTGAGCGCAAAAATTAACGGAAAAATTTCACGTGATAGTATTAGCGGTAATATTACTGTAAACACCTCCATGATATCGGTCGAATATTCCAAAGATCTTAACACTGTAATAAATGACCTGAGTGCAAAAATCAGCGGGACAGTTTACAAGGATAATATAAACGGAAATATAAACGCAAGAACTCCGATGATATCGCTTGAATATGGTGGAGAAAAATACCTTCGGCAGGCCTCGCTAAAATTGGATCTTCCACTGGATGTTATCACTTCACGCCAGTTCATAACTCTCAAAAACGCCACTGCTTCAATTAATGATCTGGAATTTTCGCTTAACGGGACTATTGAAAATGACACTGTAAGCAAGAACATTATCACCGACCTTACCTATAAACTTGCATCATGGCCGGTTAAAAATATCGTGGCACTTGTGCCGCCTTCATATAAGACATATTTCGATGGAACTGATGTCGATGGATCGTTGTCGTCTGATGGGAGTATCAAAGGCATCTATAATGCTTCACACATGCCTTTTATGGATATGCATATCGTGTTTGAAAAAGGGACTTTGAAGTACACGGCTTTTCCGTTACCGCTTCATGATGTTGATGGTGATTTAACGATATACACTGATCTGTATAACGACTCACTTTCATTCGTCCGTATTAACCGGTTCACGGCAAAAACACCCCTGTCAACCTTCAGGACCGAGGGTATGGTGACTCATCTGTTTAAGGATATTTCATGCAATCTTACCACCACTGCCGGATTAACACTGGATGAATTTAACAGTATGATCCCGCAAAATATGAAGACTACGGTCAGGGGAAAAGCATCGGGACAGGTTAAGTCGCGTTTTACAATGAGCCAGGTTGAGAAGATGCAATTTGAAAAGATGAAATTGTCAGGTTCCGTAACCCTGTCGGATTTTGATGTTAAATATGACAGCATATCACTCAAAACCGACAGATCAAAGATCGATTTTACATTGCCTAACACTAAACCTTTATCAAAAAACACCGGTTTCGTTTTTGCATCAATAATTTCCGACAATATTGTGGCAGGGAAGCTTGCAAGCTATAATGCATCGCTTAAAAGATCGTCACTTATCCTCGAAGCATCTGACATAAGGGATTCTACCAGGATACCTGATCTTATCTGCAGCTTCAGCATGGATTCAATGACGGCAGGAATGGAAGACATGACAATCGCCATCACATCTCCGCATGGGAAAGTATCGGTATCCCCCCGATCAGGCAATCCTGAACAGCCACATATCAAATTATCATATAACAGCGGTGAGCTGAAGACAGCCATGGGCAAAAACACTGCTGTTGTAAATAGAATCAGCACGGATCTCAACATATTGAATGACAATACCCAAAAAGATATCTTCCTTCAATGGCTCGTGAAAGGTTATGTTGAAATTAACCAGGGTCTGATCACCATGTCGGAATTAACAAATCCCATCGAGATCCCTTCAGTAAAAATGGATTTCAACCCTGAGACATTCAATATTAAGGAAAGCAGCATGAAGATTGGCAAATCTGATTTTCAGCTCACGGGTAATTTAAATAACGTTTTGTCATATTTCAGGGGCGATTCAATTTTGAGGGGTAAATTCAATTTTTTCTCGAATAAAACCGACGTTGCCCAGTTAATGGCTCTGACAAGCGGATTAGGCACTTATGATTCCACGAGTGTAAACAAGCAGGAAAACACAACGGTTGACACTTTAAGTACCGGTCCCTATATGGTGCCAAAGAAAATTGACGTGATCCTCAATGCGGATGTCAAACTGGCTACAATAGGTTCTGATACAGCAACAAATATTAAAGGTGCCGTGCAGGTTCATGATGGCATCCTCCTTCTCGACGGGCTTACATTCGATACGCCTGCTGCAAGGATGCAGCTGACGGCTATGTATCGCACACCCCGTGCAAACCACCTCTTTCTCGGCATTGATTATCATATGATGGATGTTGAGATAAGTGAACTGCTGACAATGATCCCTGACATTGATTCTATTATGCCCATGCTGAGATCATTCGGCGGGAGGGGGGAATTTCACATCGCGGCTGAGACATACCTCGATTCTCTGTATAATGTCAAAACATCCACATTACGCGGATCTGCATCAATTAAAGGGAATAACCTGGTTCTGATGGACGGTCAGACCTTCAGCGAGATAGCCAAAAAGCTCAGATTCAGCAAAAAGACCATGAATAAGGTTGATTCTTTGTCAGCGGAATTCACCATTTTCCGAAACGAGGTTGATATTTATCCTTTCCTGATTGTCATGGATAAATACAAGGCAGTTGTTGCAGGCCGTCATAATCTTGATATGACTTTCGATTATAATGTTTCTGTGGTTGATTGTCCGTTACCTTTAAAGCTCGGAGTTGATATTAAAGGCAATGTTGATAACTTATCGTATAAGTTGGGCCCATGCCGCTATGCTCAATATTTCAGGCCGACGTCGAGGCATGAGGTTGAAAACAAACGTCTGGAACTGAGAAAGCTGATCCGTGAGTCACTCGCAGAGAAAGTCAAGGAGTAGGCACAGGGCACAGGGCACAGGGCACAGGGCACAGGGACTAATCTCATAGTCTTCAGTCGCTGGCGCGGATTTGGTTTCGCTGAGTTGCATAAAGCTGACTCATAGACTTCTTCAGCTCAAGCTGGCGCGGATTTGGTTTCGCTGAGCTCGCTAACGCTCGGTTCCTCTCTGTAAGTTCTTTGCTTTCCTTTGCGTACTTTGCGCCAACTTTGCGTGCTTTGCGGTTAATGGATTTCAGATTTCGGATTTCGGATTTTTGATTTCGGATTAGTCGTGTACCAAGTGCCCTTTTTCTTATTTTTGTAATTATGAAATCAGCAATTATCACCGGTGGAACAAGAGGTATAGGCGCCGGACTTGTCAAAGACTTCCTGAAACTGGGATGGAATGTTTCTTACTCAGGAACATCAGACAGTTCAGTTGAAAGATCATTATCATTGCTTTCCGCAAATTACAGGCCTGGATCTTTCAGAGCGTTTAAATGTGATGTGACAGTAGAAAAAGATCTGGTAAGTTTATGGGACAATACAATAAAAGCATTCGGGCAGATTGATATCTGGGTGAACAATGCCGGGACAGCCAGTGAACAGGTTCCGTTTCATAAAATTCCGGCTGAGGTATTCATGAAAATAATTGATACTAATATAAAAGGCCTGATGCTGGCAACCCACGTTGCATATAATCGAATGGTGGGGCAGGGATTTGGTGCAATTTATAATATGGAAGGTCTCGGAAGCGATGGCAGAACGATTTCCGGATTAATTCCTTACGGCACTTCAAAACGGGCTGTCAGATATTTCACGGAAGGTTTTGCGAAAGAAGTAAAAGATGGTCCGGTGATTGTAGGAACTATCAGTCCCGGGATGGTATTAACCGACCTGCTTCTTGAACCTCTGAGAAAGAATCCGTCAAACAAAAAGCAAATGATCAGAATATACAATCTTCTGGCTAACGATGTTGACACCGTCACTCCTTTTCTCGTTAAAAAGATGACAGAAAACAAAAAGAACGGAGCAAAAATCGCCTTTCTGACATCAGGCAAGGTGATGTTGAAATTTCTAAAGGCACCCTTTACAAGAAGAGATATAGTCTCAAAATATCTGTAATGTCTTAGAGCTCAGAGCGTAAGTAACTCTATGGCCCTCTGTGCTTCTCCGTGCACCTCTGTGTAAGTTCTTCTTTTCTTTGCGACCTTGGGATTTCAGTCTTTGCGTGCTTTGCGGTTAAAGGATTTGGCTTCGCCTAGCTCGCTTTGCTCGGTTCGGATTTTGGATTTTGGATTTCGGATTTTTGCTTTCCCGCTGGCGTGGCCTCAAGTAGGATCACAAATTTCCGGTTAAGATGCAGCATATCAAAATAATCAACGTCAATTAGGTAATACTTAAAATACTACCAACCAGAACTCTGATTATAAAAAAGCAAGTAATATCTGAAAATATGAAAATATTAATGATTTTTCAAGCAGTATTTTTGTTGTTCTTCATATCCGAAAATCTCAATGCTGATTCAGCGAATATTAATGACTCAATAGAAATTAAAATTGATACAATGGTTGCCCGGATGGGATTATCATCTGTAACTCCGGGCGGGGTCATTGGTGTCATTCGGGAAGGTAAGCTTATTTTTAAAAAAGCTTATGGATTAGCAAATTTCGAATCAAAAGAATCAAATAACACTTCCACCTTATTTAATCTTGGTTCGGCATCAAAACAATTTACAGCAGCTGCAATTCTTTTGCTGGCTAATGAAAAGAAACTTTCGGTTAAAGATGATATCAGGAAATATCTCCCCGATTTTCCCGATTACGGCTATCCCATTACCATTGAAAACCTGATACATCATACTAGTGGCATAAAATCCTTTGATGGGCTCAGACTGATGGCAGGAACCTTGTTTTCAGAAGAGGATCAGGAAGGAACTTACAATTTGATCGCAAGGCAGAAAACTTTAAATTTCAGGCCGGGAGATGAGTATGAATACTCAAATTCGGGATATATTTTACTGGCAAAAATTATTGAAAAAGTCAGTGGCATGAAATTCAGCAAATTCATGGAGGAAAGGATCTTCCGATCCATAGGATTGGATCGAACCTTCATATATGATGATCCTGAAAAAACAGGAACAAACACTGCAACAGGTAATAAATGGGGTGGCGATGAAAAATTTATGAGATCCGCTGATTTGAAGAGTACCGTAGTCGGTCAGTCTAATGTATATTCCTGCGTGGATGATCTGCTGCAATGGGATAATAATTTTTATAAAAACAGGTTGGGCGAGTGGGATTTCAGTAAAGAGATGACAGCCCTTATGCCTTTAAATAATGGGAATAATAGTAACTATGCCTTTGGTCTTGAAATATCTCAGTATAATGGATTAAAAACTATCAGTCATCAGGGGGGAACTGAGGGATTTCAGGCAATATATATTCAGATCCCTTCGGAAAAATTTTCAGTTGTTTGCCTGTTCAACATCGGTATTGACGTTACCGGCCTTGCCTACAAGATAGCCGGTTTGTTTGTAAAAGGAAACCCTCAGGGGGAGATTGCTTCAATCAAGCCGGAAAAGACTGAGGTTGATTCTGCTATTCTCCAGAAATATGCAGGAAAATACTTCGATAAAAATCTTTGGATGGACGCAACTATTACCCGTGAAGGGAACAAGCTTATTTTTACGGCACCTTATGCAGGAAGCTTCGAGATTTATCCTTCGTCAGATTCCACATTTTTTGTGACCTTTGCCGATCTGAAGTTCATTTTTAGCAAAGATGATAAAGGGGAAGTCACAAAAGCAACATTGATCCAGGGCGATCAAATAATTCAACTTACCTACCTTGGTAAAAATATATTCCCTTTAAATTCAGAAGCGTTAAGCCAGTATGCGGGAAATTATTTCTGCGAAGAAATTGATGTAACATATCCGGTATTGTTTAAAGACAATAAGTTATATATCAGATTTCCGGAATCTACTGCTCAGTTCTGTAACTCTAAAGTTGAATCAGAGCTTATCTCCGAGTTTGCCGATTACTTTGCCACACCTGTCCGCGGTCTTCAGTTTACGAGAAATACTAAAAACGATGTTTCAGGCTTCATAATAAGAGATATAGGGCGGGTAAGAAACCTGGTCTTTAATAAGACAGAATGAAGATTCAAAAAAATCCTTTAACCACGGAGTTACACGGGGTTACACGGGGTTACACGGATTTAACAAAGTAAGGAGTTGCATCACCTTCTATGCCTTTGCGTTTTTTCGGGAATTTTTTCTTTGCGTCCTTAGTACTTAGACCTTTGCGTACTTTGCGGTTAATGGATTTCTTTTTAATTTTAATAATTCATTAAACAAAACCTTTTCCCATGAATAATAAAATTAGACTCATGTTCTTCACCCTTATGGTGATGGCCTTTACAGTGGACACAAATTCACAGTCATTGAATACAAAAGCAATGAGCGCCGAATTTGACAAGCTTCTCTCCGCACAGTTCAAGCCGGGCGAGACCGGATGTGCTGCCCTGGTCGCAATAAACGGTCAGATAGTATATAAAAAGGCCTTCGGAATGGCTAACCTCGAGCTGAATGTTCCCATGCAGCCCGATATGGTCTTCAGGATCGGTTCAATAACCAAGCAGTTCACAGCAATAGCCATTCTCCAGCTGATGGAACAGGGTAAGCTGTCGCTGCAGGATGATATCACCAAATTCATCCCCGATTATCCCACCCAGGCATATAAGATAACAGTAGAGAATCTGCTTACTCATACTTCCGGGATCAAGAGCTACACCAGTGACCCCGGGATCATGAAATTCGTGAAGGATGATCTCAAGCCTGAGGAGGTGATAGATAAATTCAAGAACCTGCCCATGGAATTTGCACCGGGGACAAAATGGAACTACAATAACTCGGGGTTCTTTCTTTTAGGGTATATCATTGAGAAGGTCTCAGGAATGAAATACCAGGATTATATCGAGCAGAATCTTTTCAAGCCTGCCGGGATGACTAACTCACTCTACGGAAGCGACAGGAAGATCATCAAGAACAGGGCTTACCCATACCAGCCCGATGGTGATAATACTGTCAATGCAGATTATATGAGTATGCTTCTGCCTTATTCAGCAGGCTCGCTGATGTCGACTGTAGAGGACCTTTATAAGTGGAACCGTGCGCTTATATCCAACAAATTTGTAAAGAAGGAGACTCTTGAAAAGGCATGGACAGAATATAAGCTTTCTGACGGGAAAGGAACACATTATGGCTACGGCTGGTTCCTGAGCCAGGTACAGGGAAGTCCAAGTATAGAGCATGGCGGTGGGATAAACGGCTATCTCACCAATGGCATCTTCCTTCCGAAGGAGGATGTCTTTGTTGCCGTCTTCTCTAACAGCACTGGCAAAGGACCCGAAGCAGTCTCTACAAAAATGGCTGCTATAGCTATAGGTAAGCCATATACTCATACCGAGACACCTGTTCCTGCGGATATGATAGATCAATACCCCGGTGTGTATGAAGATGAGAGCGGCACCCAGAGGCTGATCACAAAGGAGGGTACAGAGCTCTTATCCCAGAGAAGCGGTGGTATGAAAATAAAGATGAAGCAATTTGCAAAGGATAAGTTCTTCTTCGATGACTACTTCACCATCCTGACATTCAATCGTGATGCATCGGGCACTATTACCGGTGTTGATGCAGACGACAGGGGTGTTATTACAACCTACAAAAAGACCGATAAGCCGATTCCTACACATGCAGAGATAAAGCTCTCACCGGAGGTACTTATCAACTTCACCGGTGAATACGAGCTGGCTCCCGGATTTATGATAGCGGTCACGGTAGAAGGTGATAAGATCTTCACCCAGGCAACCGGTCAGGGCAAGTTGGAGATCTATCCGGAATCAGAGACAAAATTCTTCCTCAAGGTTGTCGATGCTCAGCTAGAGTTTGTAAAGGATGAATCAGGCAAATACAACAAGGTGATCCTTCACCAGGGAGGAAGAGACATGGAGGGCAAGAGGGTTAAATAGTACAAAAACCGGTGCGCGTTCGCACCTTTTCCGGTTTTACCCGCGCACTTATAAGAATACTCGTATAAAAGATTTATTTTATGATCCAATCAGTAAGCTCCAGTCCCGTAGTCTCACCAGTTATCCAGTCGGTGTACACTCTTTTTGCATATTTAACATAATTATCGTTCTCGGCAGAAAGCGCCATGAGTTGCGGAAGAACTGCCTTTAAAGCAGGCGAAGTTGCAGTGTCATCTTCTTTGGGATAATATTTATTTCTTGTTGCAACATCGTCAAATACAAGCAACTCGCCATACCTGAATTTGTTTTCTCCTCGGTCGCCAGTCAGAAGGTAAATCTTCGCACCGGGTAAGAGCTTTTCCACTGTAGGAATATACTTCTCAATGGAAAATTTAATGAACTGATCAAAAGTTACATTATCCTTAAGGATAAGCTCATAAGAGCTGATAGCTACAACCGTTCCTTTTTTGAGGGTCTGGCCAAAGGTCACTCCTGTTACCAGGATAATCACGGCAACAAAAATTAACTTTTTCAGGATTTGTTTATTATTATCAGCAAAATTAAATCACCAAAAAGATGAAGTCAAGTTTTTGTTTAAATTTATTTAATACTGACTAAACGGAAGCTAAAGTGAACTAATGTGGGCGACCAGATCCGCATGTTTCGTACCCACACCACTTTTGCCTTATAATAGCCCTAAATTTCTGGCGTATCTGATTGCTTCATTTGTGTTGGCAGCTTTAATCTTCCCAAGGATATTCTGCCTGTGATTATTAACAGTATTAACACTTATGAATAGCTTGTCTGCGATTTCTTTACTGATAAAACCTTTTGAGACTAATCCAAGAACCTCTAATTCTCTGGCTGACAGACTCTGCCAGGTATTTTCTTTGTTATCTTCATTAAATAAATAGTACTTACCATTTCGTAAGTTTATTACCCTGCGGTTTACCTTCTCAAATTTTTCATTTTCGGGCAACAAATCTGAAAGTGATAAACCAAGCCAGATCTTTCCGCTTCGGGTCAGTTCCAACACCACAATTTGTTGAACAAAATGGAAATATTTTCCCTGGGATCCCAATCGGAAATTAAAAATTGTTTTATAATCTTTCTTTTCCTCCACCGGTAAATTAAAGCTGAATTCGAAGACTTTCTTATAGGTATCAAGCACGACAGGTCCGTCATCAGGATGCATTATAGAAATATAATAAGCTAGTCCGTATGTTTTAGCTTCCTGGATATCAACTTTTACCTGATCTTTGTACTTAGATCTGATAGTGATAAATTCTTTTCTGTACAGATCAAAAACTGCTATTGAACTGTTTTCAACCTCAGCCATTCTTTCCAGCAGTGCTATACTGTTCTCAACAGTCTTGTAATCGGGAATTTCATTGCTGAAGTCTTGTTGAGATAAGACACTATCGATTGAGTCTTTTATAGATTTGAGTTCCATAAAGAATGATGATAATTCACTATTGCTGACTATATCTCACCAGGTTAATTTTGTCCTCAGTAAGTGGTTCACAATTACAAAATTAAAAATAATTGTCAAAAAGGAGGAAAATAAAATGAATCAAACTATTGACGAGTTTTTCCATATCAAAAACTCAGAAAAACAATGGAACGACATTTATACTTTGGGAGGTATCGCTACCATTCTTGCATTGACAGGGATATCGCTAGATGTCGTTATCGGCAATATCAATGGAGGAGACTTGTCCGCTCTTCCACAAACAGCAATTGACAGGTTTGCTCAGTTTCATGAAAATAAGTTTCAAGGCTTATATCATCTTGATTTGGCGAATATAATAATTCAGTTGATATTAATTCCTGTCTATTTTGCACTTTTTGCAGTTCATCGCAATATTAACAAAGCTTTTGGATTTTTAGCATTGATAGTATTTCTTTTCGGATCCGTTATTATGGTTGCAAACAATACTGCCTTACCTATGCTTGAACTGAGCAATAAATTTTTTGCCACAACAATTGAGTCGCAAAAAGTTTTATATGCTGCAGCCGGAGAATCGATGCTTGCCCAAGGTGCTCATGGTAGTCCTGGAATATTTCTGGGTTTTTTCATTCCTAATATAGCAAACCTTATAATGTCAGTTGTAATGTTAAAAGGCAAAGTATTCAGTAAAACAAATTCATGGATTGGAATTATCGGCAGTGTATTAATGCTGATGTATGTAATATTGGTCAACTTTGGTACGGGAGTGGAAAAAATGGCAACGGCATTTGCCATGCCCGGCGGGCTTTTACTAATGGTTTGGATGATAATGTTTATGATACGTTTATTCAAACTCGGTCATGTCAGTTCAAAAGAAGTAATCTTATAAATAAGTGGAAAAATTATATGGCAGGTTTAGGACATATCGGATTCGGTTTTGCAGCAAAACCGATTGCTCCCAAAGTACATCTTTTAGTTTTAATGATTGCTACGGAACTTATTGATATACTGTGGGGACTTTTTTATTTTACAGGCATAGACCGTAATGGAGTTGGTATATCTTCATCCCCCTGGTCGCACAGTCTCTTCATGTCAGTCATCTGGTCGGTACTTGCAGCGTTTATTGCTGTTCGCATTTATCATGACCGCGGCTCAGGTATAGTTATTGGACTTCTTGTTTTCAGTCATTGGGTTATAGACTTTATCACACATCCGATGGGTGCAATATTTGGTGGAACACCCTTACCACCCGATCTGCCCCTTTTCTTCGAGGGTTCATCCAAAGTAGGGCTTGGCTTATATAATCACTCTTTCACTATCGTCATATTAACTGATATTGGAATGCTCCTAATCGGGATTTTTATTTATGTCTTATATAAAATTAAACTTGAAAAACACAAATAAGCAGAGATACCATGAACAAAATTACTAAGCAAAGTATAGAACTAACCATGACATGAGTTATTCTAATTTAGATCTAAAATATTTAAAGTGGTAATTTGTTGCTTTTATAAAAAATATCTTAAGAATAGGAGAGTTTTAAAATGGTTATAATTAACAATGGAAAATGTAATGGATGTAAATTATGTTCAGAGGTTTGCCATGAACATTGTATGGATATTGAAAACAACCTGATTACTATCAGAGATAGTCAGTGTAGTACCTGCGGTCAATGTATAGCCATCTGCCCTCAACAAGCTTTAACCTGGGATAATGTTCAGCCTATTGCGTTTAATAAAGAAATATTGCCTTCAGATAAACAAGTTGATGAATTATTGAAAGAGAGACGAACAATACGGGACTTTTCTGACAATAAGATTGATAAAATATTACTCGAGGAAATTATAAATTACGGGATATATGCCCCGGCGCATAGCTTTGATTTTAGAGCAATTATTGTAGACGATGATAAGATAAAAGATTTGATCGATAAAATCCTCATGCAAGTTACATTGAGGATATACAATTTAATCAGATCCGTTATACTACAAAAAATTGCAAGACTCATTTCACCGGTTCTTGAAGCTGAATATTTAAAAGCAAAATCAAAACTTTCAGTTGTTGTCGAAAGGGAAACAGTGTTTCCTACCTTTCCTTCAGCATTCATTTTAATCATTGCGGATAAAAGAGTGCCACTTTCTTTAGAGAGTGCCCAATATGCACTATATAATATGATTATATATTCTCAAACTAAAGGATTAGGATGTCGAAACCTCGTAGGTAATCAGGGAATACTTAATAAGAATAAATCTTTTAGAAAGAGATTAGGGTTAAAGAAAAATGAACGTATTTGTGGGATGATTGGTATTGGGTATCCAAAGTTTAAATTTAGAAACACAGTGCAAGGTAAAAAAATGAATATTCAATGGAATGGCATACAAAAAGGCTTAAAGGCGTAAAGGCTCAGTGTACAGGACACAGGGCTCAGGGGAAGAAGGAGTGAGGAGTAAGGAGTAAGGAGTAAGGTGGATTTAGAATTTACTTCTCCCGCAGATAGCGCAGATTTCCGCAGATCAAATCTTCATATCTCATATCTCACATCTCACACTTTTTCCTCTGTGGCTCTCTGTGCTTCTCTGATTTCCTCTGTGTAAGTTCTTTTTCTATACGTCTCGATTCATCCGCCAACTGGCGGTAGAAGGTGTACGGTTTGCGTCCTATGGGTTTCTCAGTCTTTGCGTGCTTTGCGGTTAAAGGATTTCATTGCACTGACTGCAAGACCGCAAGACAGTTTTATACAGCCATACTCCTTCTGATCGCCGGATGAGGATTATAATCTTCTACTACAAAATCATCAATAGTCAATTGATCAAAGGGTTTTTTTGTAATGTGCAGCTTTGGTAATTTTTTGGGTTCTCTTGACAATTGTTCAAGAATTGCAGTTACATGATCATATTTTTCTTCATTGCCATCACTGGGAGCATTTTTATTGATCCACTCAGCAACTTCTAAATACTGTGCTTTTTCAGAAACATCTCTTATTCTTTTTTGCACTTCCCTGAAATTATCTCTGTGCCATTCAGTTCTTTTACCGATGCCGGCATAAAAATGTGAATCTCCGAAAGTATGGATAAATGTTTTAGGAACCATCCCTGCCTGCTGGGCAATTACCTGGGTGAGAGCAGCATAGCTGGCTATATTAAAAGGAACACCCAGAAACTGATCACAGCTTCTCTGGTAGAGTTGCAATTCCAGCTCGCCTTCTTCATTTGCAGTTGCCTGGTATAAAACATGACATGGAGGTAAGGACATTTTTGGAGTGTCTCCGGGATTCCATGAATCAACGATATGTTTTTTCCCGGTTGGTTTCTTTCTCAGACCATCTATCAGTTTTGTCAGTTGATCTATTTCGACAAACCTATCTGTATCATGATCAAAATACTCCCATCTTCTCCATTGTTTCCCGTAAATTGGTCCGGCATCACCCCATCTTTCCGCAAATTCAGCATCTTCTTTTATTCTCTGACCATATTCTTCCATAGCTTTGTCCCAGTCAGGAGAATATTTTGCAAGCTTTTCAGAAAAAATTCCTGCTTTTTGCATCCCGGGAAGGTTGCCCTGAAATGCATCAGGTCTCCAGACAGGGGCGTTATTGTCTTCAAGATATTTGATATTTGTATCTCCTCTCAGGAACCATATTGTTTCATGGAACATTGATCTTGTAGCCATCTTTTTAGTAGTTAACAGCGGATATCCTTCTCTAAGATCATATTCGTCCTGATACCCGAATAAAGAGATGATCCCCGATTCTTTGCTTCCTCCTTTAAAATTTGAACGCTTGGAAGTTAAGATTGCTTTTGAATGATCAAGATATTGTTGTGCCATGGCTTATACTGTATTTGTCTGGTGAAAACTTATTAGGAATTGCGGATTGCGGATTTTTGATTGCGGATTTAAAATCCGAAATCGCCAATCCGAAATCCGAAATTAAAAGTAGTTGTTGTTGACGGATTACAGTGGTCAGGGGAAAGAATAATTATCAACAAGAGATGTTAACTTGGTGCTTGGTGCTGGTTGCCAGCCTCCTTCGCTACCACCTTCACTTCGTTATGGTGGTCGAAGAATGCTTCGGAGGCTAAAAGGTGCTTGTTAGGCTCAGAACTCAGGCCATAGTTTCTCTGTGACCCTCTGTGGTTCTCAGGATTACTCTGCCTCCGCTGAAGCTACGGCAGACAAAGTCTGTGTAAGTTCTTCTTTGCTCTTCTTCTTTGCGACCTTTGCATATACTTTGCGTGCTTTGCGGTTAAAAAGGGCTTAAATAACTGAATTTGTCATCCTCCTGGTATTACCCCTAAATCCCCTAAAGGGGACTTTTAGTATAGTCCTCATCCTAACGAATCTCTTTAAGAATGAGGTCATTGCGAGCGAAGCAAGCAATCTCCTACTGCCACCGGCAATTTTCTCTTAGGATTTTCTCTGTGATCCTCTGTGCTTCTTTGTGATCTCCTCTGTAAGTTCCTCTAAAAGTTACTAGCTTAGCAAAGCTGTGTAAGTTCTTTATTTTTTCTTTGCGGTTAAAGGACTTAAATACTTTGCGTCCTCCTGTATTACCCCTAAATCCCCTAAAGGGGACTTTTAGTACAGTCCTAATCCTAACGAATCTCTTTAAGAATGAGGTCATTGCGAGCGAACTCTACTACACCAGCAATTTTCTCTTAGGATTTCTCTGTGGTCCTCTGGCCAGGATTACTCTGCCTGAAGCTCGGCAGCAAACTCTGTGTAAGTTCTTCTTTGCGTTCTTTGCGACCTTATCATTTGCGTGCTTTGCGGTTAAAAAGGGCATTAAAAAACTGAATTTGTCATCCTCCTGGTATTACCCCTAAATCCCCTAAAGGGGACTTTTAGTACAGTCCTCATCCTAACGAATCTCTTTAAGAATGAGGTCATTGCGAGCGAAGCGAAGCAATCTCCTACTGCCACCGGCAATTTTCTCTTAGAATTTCCTCTGTGGTCCTCTGTGCTTCTCCTGCATTCCTCTGTGTAAGTTCTTCATTTTTTCTTTGCGTCCTTGGGTTTTCAGTCTTTGCGTGCTTTGCGGTTAAAAAGGGCATTAAAAAACTGTGAAATTATAAAATACGATAAGGTTATCACGATTTGTGATAACCTTAAAGATAAAAATTGGAGGTCGCAAATTGCGTCCTCAAGATGAAATAGGAGGTACCAATATTTCACTTCCAATGTTTTGAGTCCAACAGCAAAATACTCGTTTAAGGTCACAAAATGTGACCTTAAAGGTCAGGAATCAGGGATATAAATAATATTAATAACTTTAAGGAATCACAATTTGTGATACCATTTGATTATGAGCAATATAACAGTACCAAAAGAAGATAGTATTTCGAGCCTCATTTATTTAATCCGTGGGGAAAAAGTGATGCTCGATTATCATCTGGCTACCCTTTATGCAGTGGAAACCAGAATATTAAAACAATCAGTCAGAAGGAATAAGGACAGATTTCCGGAAGATTTTATGTTTGAATTGACAGATGCCGAAATTAACTGGATGGTGTCACAGAATTTGATACCATCAAAAAAATTCTTTGGAGGAGCCAGGCCATTTGCCTTTACAGAACAAGGTGTTGCAATGCTTTCAAGTATATTAAACAGTAAAAGAGCAATTTCCGTTAATATACAGATTATCCGGGTCTTTACCAGGATGAGAAAAATGATCGAATCACATAAGGAAATTTTGAAGAAACTGGAAATGCTCGAAAAAAAAGATATTGAGCTTGATGAAAAGGTCACTCTGATCTTTGAATATCTCAAAGAACTGGAACAATCAAAACAGGAGGAAACTGATTTAAAACAGCGAAAGAGGATCGGGTTTAAAACTATTTAATTTAAATTATTATGGATTTTGAAGACGAAGAAGATGACCCGAAACCTGAGAAACTCCCGATTTATCAGAAAGGGATACAGATCTTTGATATGGTGCAAAAGATTGCTGATTTGATCCCTGAAAACAATGAATACCTTATGGAAATTAAAGGTCAGATGCTATGTGATGCAGCACTTCTGTCTGTAAAAGTCGCGGGTGCTGAGGCAGGTGGATTGTATGACCTTAAAATGGAAAATGCTGCAATAATTCGTAAAGCAGCACGCGACCTGATGGTTCAGAATCATTCTCTCGATGCATTTGGATTTGAATATGTTGAATACTATCAGATGGTGAGAGATCTGATTGAAGAATACCGTCTCCTGTTTATAGCCTGGGTAGCTGGATTCGATAAATGGGATTATATAATTGATCGCTGGGGACTATTTAATCCTCCGGGTGTCGGTCCCTTCGATAAAGACCCGGATGATGATATACCATTTAGGGGGTTTGAATCAGACTATAGAGAATAGTTAAAAAAAGCTCCATTCCACGCTTTACGCTCTTTTCACACCTCACACCTTTTTCGTCTTTGCGACTTTGCGACTTTACTAGATTTCTTCTCTCTGTGGCCCTCTGTGACGCCTTCGGCAAGCCTATGACGTCCGAAGGCTTCTCCGGATTTTCTCTGTGCAAGTTCTTCCTTTGCGTACTTAGTTCTTATAACCTTTGCGTTCTTTGCGGTTTGCTCTTATACTTCACTCTTATCAGGATGTTTTTCAAAAAACTCCCATATAACATCTGTTGCATTAATATCCCTGCAGGTTTTCCCTATAATCCATTTTCCCAGGTACTGATAACCCCCGGGCCAGGTATGTCCTCCGCCCTTTATTGTATAGAGAATAACCTCGCAGTTGTTTCTCCCATTCATGTATTGCTGTTTCTGAACCCGCGTTCCATCATCCGGATCATTATCCGGCTCATCAGTAACTATAGGATTTGAGGAACAACCATTATTTCTTACCCAGAACAATACCGATTCGTGTGCAGACAATACTTTTCCAAGTTTTTTCTTTCCGAATGGACCGGTTATATCACCACCATTATATGGTACCAGAGGATCGGAGTCACTATTGATCGCCAGAACAGCTACAGGATTTGAGGGATTGCAATGATGAATAAGGTTTTCCGGTATATTTCCGGCAACAGGCGCAATGGCTGCAATTTTGTCCGACAGCTCACAACCAAGCCGGTAAGACATTATTGCACCGTTGGACATACCTGTCACATAAACACGTTTTGGGTCTGCATTATATTTCTTTATCAGATCATCGATCAGGGCAGAGATAAAACCAACATCATCGGTGTTTTCTTCATGTGCTTCATAGCCGGTTTCCGCTTCGTTTCTGCCATCATTCCAGTGTTTATCTATACCATCAGGATAGACCACAATAAATCCCTTTTTGTCGGAGAGCTTGATCAAAGCCGCCATTTGTCAGCTTTACCATGCTTTTCCCGTTTCCGCCTCCGCCATGCAATACAATCACGAGTGGCATTGATCTCCGGATGTCGGAGGTCGGGAGATGAATGAGATATGTCCGTTTTAATCCACCGGCAATATATAGATCCTGCCTGGTTTCCCGGAGAAATCTTACTCCCGGAAAAACCTGTGAGAAACAGCATTCCCAAAATCAGAGCAGGAACTGGATGGTTCTTCATATTCGGCAAGGTATAGTATCAAAGATAATCATTTGAGAAATAGACTTTCATGACTGACTTTATATACTGACGCTTCGGTTAGTGACACAGAGTAATATGGCCCCGATAGATTTGTAATAACAGATCTTCAAATTATTTTACCATGGATTTCACGGAGAGCACGGATAAGAATAGCTTTCTTAGAACGTTGAAACGAAATGAAGGTGTTGGTGAAGGTTTGCATTGATCGTTCAATGAGCGTTCAGGGAAGACTAGAGATTATGTAAATTATGTGCATATTTGGTATTCTAAAATAATGTTGTATGTCTTTTGGGAAAAGGGAATAGGAATTATCATCGACTATGAAGTAGCAGTAAGAAGTTTAAAATGAAGGAAATAATAACGAATACAGATCTAAGTGCTCTTAATTTAAAACAAAAAGAAGCGGTAATATCTGAAGATAAGAGACTTCTGGTTTTAGCAGGTGCCGGATCTGGAAAAACAAAGACTTTGATTCAAAGGCTTGAATACTTAATTAAGGATAAAGGAGCAAAAACTTCTGAAATACTTGCAATTACTTTCACTAAAAATGCAACCAACGAAATAGTTGACAGGCTGATTCAAGTTGCTGATATTTCAGGGGAGTATGAGGTTTTGTTAAATAAGAAAAGAACAAGTGAAGAGGAATACCGACACAGAAATGAGTTCTTGAAAAAGTATGGGTGGATTCAAAATGTCACAATAAGTACTTTTCATAGTCTATGCTTTAAACTTGTAAGAGACTGGGGAACTAAAGGGACTACAAATAATTTCTCTGACAATAAATTTAGATTGTTATTGGATGTTAAATCGACGGATGAAGAATTAAACACCTTTACAGCAGAGGAAACTCGACCAAATGTCTTAGGTAAAATTCTAATTGAAGCTTGTAACAACAAATTATTTCTCATTGATTTTAAAAGGTATCTCTTGGATTATCTGGTTGATCACATTGACCTCAATCATAAAGGGAAATCAACTAATTTTGAAACAAATTTTACCACCCTAAATGGAACCAGAGTTCGTTCAAAATCTGAACAATTTATTGCAGATTGGCTATATAGACATAATATAAAATTTGTTTATGAACCTATAGTCAATATGAAAGAATTTAGCTTTCAACCGGACTTTTTTATTCCTGAAGCAAATATTTATTTAGAGCATATAAGCGATCTAAGTGCTCCTATGGCACAGAAAGAAAAAGAATTATCTGAAGGGGGAAAAGTCCTTGTTAAAACCTATGAGTCTGACACTAAGGATACTGCCTTTTTCAACTTGGTTTTAGACAGGGCTATTAAAGGTAGATTACCTCTCGACTATAACTTCGATTCAGAATTAAACTACGAAGAAGAGTTCAAATACTATCATAAAGAGATAAATGATTTTAGACACCAGGTATTGAGTACTATGGACATGATTAAGGTCGAAAACATTAATATTGAAGATGTATCCAAAAGAGCTCAAAAGAATCCTCATGAACGAGTCAGGAAATTCTATGAATTTGCTATTCCTCTAATTAAAAGTTACAATTTGTACTGTTTGAATAAATCGTATCAAGACTTCAATGATTTAATTATTAGTGCTGTAGATTTGATGAAACAACATGAATCTGTTCGCAGCAGTATAAGAAGTAAATTCAAATATATTCTGGTTGATGAATTCCAGGATGTAAACAATCTTCAGGTGGATCTATTAAGTCTTCTATTGACAGATAGTACCCAGCTTTTTTGCGTTGGGGATGACTGGCAGAGTATATATGGGTTTAGAGGTTCAAATGTTGACTATATTGTTAATTTTGAAAAATACTATCCGGGTTCTAAAATCATCAAGCTTGATAAAAACTACCGTAGCACTCCAAATATTGTCGGGGCTAGTAATGAGGTCATTAAAAACAATAAGTTTCAAATTGATAAGAATGTCGAAGCATTTAAGAAAAGTAACAGTGCAATACATGTAAATGACTCTACAAATGAATCAGAGGCAATCTTATACGTTGTAAAGCAAGTTACCAAGCTTATAGATCAAGGTTATAATAAGGAAGATATACTTTTTTTATACCGAAGAAGCAAGATGTACACACCTTACTTCGAAGCCTTCAGAAAGCTCGGAATATTTGTTAGTAATAAAACTATCCATTCGTCAAAAGGTCTTGAAGCAAAAGCAGTTTTTATTATTGGCCTTACTGAAGGCAAGGGAGGTTTTCCGGATGTATGGTTGTCAGATGCAGTTTTTCAAGTTATTAAAGAATCTGATCATGACTTCCTATTGGAAGAGGAAAGAAGACTTTTTTACGTAGCCGTTACCCGAGCTAAGGACCATCTATTTCTCATAACGCAAAAGGACAATCCTTCTCGTTTTATAGATGAAATTCCAAGAAAATATAAACTTGAACAGATATCATCTAATGAAGAATTAAGCAGGATATACCAATGTACATGTTGCAACAACCTCGTTCAGCCAAGTGATAAATTCTGTTCAAATTGTGGTGCTTCTCTTGTAAAAAGCGAGGAAACTCCTTTCATAAAACAAAACGATGAATCATTTAAGCAAAAGGATAGTGAAGACATCATACTAGAATGCATAGCAGATTTAAAATTTGATGTGGGTGTAAATTATTTGACAAGAATCTTAAAGGGGAGTAAAACTGTTATAAATGACGGCAATAAACCCGAGGATTTTACAAATTTTGGAGTATTCTCAGATCTTACAACAGAAAAAATAACCTACCAAATAGAACAGTTAATTGACGCTAATATTATAGGTCTTTTCCCTGGAGATTTTGGAAATATGAAAGTTAAAATTGAAAATTCAGAAGCTGAACTCCAAGGACCTTTGGAAACACCTCATGTAAAGACTATAGAGAAAAACGGAAATTGGATAAAAAATGCGGCTAAAAAGAAATTCAGGAACGCTTATGAACCATGGACTCCAGATCAAGACCAACAATTAGAATTGTTATTCTGTGAAGGTAAGGGCATTAAGGAATTGATGGAGATAATGAATAGAAGTAGAGGTGCAATAAAGGCAAGAATTGACAAGTTAAAATTGGAAGAAAAATATTTATGAAGCAAGAATAAGACCATATCTCCTGATTTCTTCTTGACAATTTATCTTCTTCCATTAGTAAATCATAGTCAGCCCTTTTATTACCTGAAAAATCCTATCATAAGCCAAATTTCTGGGAATCCACCGCTGCCTTCGGTAAGTCCTATAATAAAGACAACTTTAGCTTTGAGACCTTTTGCCGAATGAATAGTTTTACCCTGGACCTTTATCCCTTCAGATTTGAATCGTCTGAAAGTAATTAGTTATATCTACAAATGTAGTAGATTGATAAGAAAGACGGCTATTTTATGTCGCTATAACAAGAGCAAAAGATAAATTGTATTTAATAACTGAAAATGGGAATGGATCAAGTTTTCTAAATGAAATCCCTGATAATTTCAAAATAGAAATCAAGTTCCGAATCGGAATCAATTATTAATAAAATCGAAATCTGTAAAGTTTGTTCAAGACAACTTGAGAACCTTTGGATAGTATGTCCCTACTGTGGAACTAAAATAAAACACTAAAGCTAATAGTCATTTCGATTATTTAGCCAACGCACACATTAGTTCAGATAAAGAATATACAATCGGGATTCCTTGATTTAAATTAATATGGTTTGGATCTAATTTTGAAAGATCCCATTTCATCTGAGAAAACTCTTTTTCGATGGTTTTTTCGATCTTAAAAACCAGGTATGATTGATAATTAGGGTTAGGATATCCAATTGATAAAAGTTCATTATTGCTGTAAACTTCTGGACCTCTGTGATTAATCTTGTAGATTTTATCAGTAACAGTTACTCCGTTAGTATAGAGTAATAGATATTTTGCCCCAGCTTCCTTTGATGTTATTGAAATGGATCCTTTAGCTGATCCAGTTCTTGTATTGTAAAGACGGTTTCTCAAAATCCAATCTAGATGCTCAGGACTTTTATAATACCCAATCAAAACAAATGTTTCGTCAGGCATTAGTCCTCTATTTAACCCAATTGTTTCAGGAAGTAATTCAATTAGCTCCCCACTAGGTTTCTCATTATAGATTTCATATGTTTGATACGCCGCCTTCTCTCTTTGAGAAATTCGGTTTATGAAATGACGAAGAACATCATTTATGAATTTTCTAAGTTCATTTTCACCTGTATCTGTTTTTGATGGGCGTAATGGAAATGCACCAAGTCCAGGAATGATTTCGTGAAAGCCAAATTTATTAAAAGGAACATTACCTGGGTATAGTATATATGCGCCACCCGTTCTCCTTATTGCATCTCTATATGAATGCATTTTAAGAAGGTCGGCTCTTTGATATTTCCCCTTTCTTTGATCAATCTTTTCATCATCTAGATTAATTTCATCTACAAAAATATTGCAAAGGTTTTCGATCTTATATTTGGCATCAAAATGTATATGGACGATAAGCTCCTCTTTTTCGGCATCCTTTTGACGAGGAATTTCATGTGGCCAAATCGTCAAAGTATAATCAGGTCGCATATTTTTGGTCCAGCTTCCCCCTTCAGGGTAACCCATTTCCCCACTGAACGTTCTATTATAACTGAATTCAACATTGAGTTTTCTAGATGCTCCATTATATAAGCCTTTAACAGCAATATGATTTCCTTGCTTTAATTTTAAACCCAATCCATCATCTGTCTTTATAATAAGCTCATCTGTACTTTTGGGATCAATATCAAAGACAGCTTTAATTATGTCAAGAAGTTTGAAGAATAGCCAATATTCATAGAGAACTGCTACATCTCGCTTTCCTGCTTCATATACATTTTCTCCACCAGACCAGATTAGTTTTGCTGCAAGATTAAACATAAGCCATACCTTTAATATTTCACGGTAACCTTCCTTTCGCTGCAAAACAGGACTATTAAGTGGAAATGTTTCAAGCGTTCCAATCTCCTTAAATATTGAGTATCCCAAATAATGCTCAAGGATTTCTTCAGCCCTTTTTGACTCGACTTTTCCTCTACTGTCATTACTCATTTTTGAAGTGATTGTGCTACATAAGCCTAAAAAGGAGATGAGTACATATTTAATGAATCGGTTTTCAGGAGTATCAACCGTTTCGGATTTTTCATTTACTATTATCCTCGCTGGAATTGTGTGAATTAAGCTTCTTAAGCAATGATCTGAAGGAAGTTCAATCCTATTTGATGAACTGGCTATCTGCTTTATTGAATTCTGATTTATTCTTCTTAAGATTCTAATATCTGTTTCTTTCTCAATTTCTCTCCATCTTGTAATTGGACTAGATATTATTTTCATTACTGAATCGTTAAACTCTTCTGAATCAATTATTGATTTCAGAAAAGCAAACTGTTGGTAGTATGTTTTGGGATCTTTTTTGTACTCTGGTTCAAAATTTTGTACTACAGGTGAGGAATGTTGCATCAGTAGATCAGTACATTTCTCAGTAATATCACCCAGCATTACCCTATAGTCTTCTCTATAATTTGTTTTGATGGAGGTGACTTCTATTTTGAGTGAATATAGTTCAGATTCTTCCTTGTTGTAAATCTCAAGTATGAGGGTACCGACATAAATGTTTGGTGATATTCTTCCTGAAGAAGGATCTATTTTTGATTGTTTTAATATATCCCTCGTCCCAGCTCTTAATCTATAATTATTGTTAGAAATATTATATTCGTAGAAGCATCCTTCCTTAATCTGATATTTTGATTCGCCGTTTAATTCAGCATCTTCTTCCGATATTTCTAAAATGTAATCAGAACTCTCTGCATAAATATCCAAAAAGATTTCTTCTGATTTTGTCAGAACCGGAATACGAAGTTTATTTTCCATCATGATAAATTATGCTTCTGCATAACTTGTAAATCCGTTATCAATTAGTCTTTTATACATCCTCTTTATCTTTTCAAAAGAAAGCGGGAATGTAATATATTCAACTTCCTCAAGTGGTTCATCATTATTAAGTAGCGCTTCTATTTTAAAGCTGTTACTGTTTTTGTGATCTTCTTTTACACAGAGGCATGCAAGCGTTTTTAAAACAGGCTCAAGTTTACGTCTTGAACCATGCACCTTTGGTAACAATTTTTGCATTATGGAAGCATCAATTATCTGATCATTTGTCCATTTAGGTTCAATTTTTCCTATAATAACCGCAAACCTAACTATTTCTGATGCACTTCGGTAACCAAACTCAGCTCCAACTTTCTTTAGTTCGGCAAAAAAGTTTATTAGAGAGCTAGTAAGGATTTCATTATTTAGGAGTATCAATTCATCATTATTTGAAATTTCGATAAAACTTTCTGCCATATTAGAACCCAGGCCTTCAATGCTTTTTAAATCAAGTTTACCTGTTGTATTCAGGTACTCTTTCATTTCAGTTTGAGATACCCTGAATTCAATTACACTTGCTCTGTCAAGTACTTTAGGACTAAACATATATGTTGTCTCATCAATATTCACCGTCCCAATAATGAAAAGATTTTTTGGCAGAATCAAGTTTGCCGGTACTTCCAAATTTTCAACCCACTCCTCTGTGCCTGGGTGTAGAGGTATCGCTTCATTCGACTCCATAGCGCTCAAAAAATCTGCAAAGTATCTTTCTACATGACTTAGATTCATTTCATCAAGAATCAAAAAGTAGGGTTTAGTTTGGTTCTCCTCTTTACTTGCTTTTAAAATTAATGATAATACACCATTTTCAGGAAAAATGTATTTGCCACTCTCTAAAGCACTTGGGAAACCCAATAAAGGGTCTCTATTGGTCCAATCTGCACCAACTGGTACAATACATATCTGATCTTTTGATTCACAAATCCATTTAGAAAAAGCTTGTGCAAGTTTTGTCTTTCCAGAACCTGAAAGTCCTGTAAGAATTACAAAGGGCTTTGTTAACAATGCTGCTGTAAAACGAAGAGTTAGGTCTTTTTCTAATAGTAAATTTGCTGAGTCTACACTTTCTTTAAAAATAATGTAGTCAAATGCCACTTGTTGGACTCTTTTCAAAACAGGTTGTTTTGTAATTTCTTTTTTATAAATCTCAATCAAATCCTTAAGGTCTTTATTTACTTCTTCTGGATTAATTTGATTAAGTTCTCTATAAGTTTTAAAAACAAATGAAGTGCCATACCTATCTGGTGGATCCAGTCGGTGTTCCATAAAATAATCTTTGATACTTTTTAGGTTAGGAACATTCCAATTTGAGGATGGTTTATTATTTTCACTTACTCCATATGCAAGCACTAATAGCTTATGTTTTTTAAAATATAAGTAAACAGGATAAATCCCATTTGGGACAGTTTGGCCTTCTCCAAGAAATGCGATCCAAGTAATTCTAGCTTGATTACCTTGTCCAAATCCAAATTTAACCCGTAGATCTTCAATTTGATTTATGAAACCAGTAGTTGTAAGTCCTCCACTATCAGACTGTGATAGAAATTTCACTAATTGTTCAGAAAAATTTATTGCCTTTCGCTCAATTCGATAGCCTAAAGTTTGCAAAATAGAAAATGCATTTTTTGTTGAGTTTCTAAAATCTGATAACAATAGTTCTTGACCTCCAGCAATTTTATTTGCCTCGGATAAAACTAAAATTGGAGGGAACTTAATTTGATTATAAATAAGATCATACTCAATCGATTCTCTCCCCTTTCTCAGATCAGGATTATTATTGATATTAATTATTGCCCTTTCAATATCTTCCTTAGTAATGTTAAGTATTTTAGAGTTAGTACTTTCTTCACTATTTGAAAAAGAAAGTCCTTCGTTTGTTCCAATCAGAAAATGGGCAAGAGCATCTGTCCGAAAGTAATTACTCAATTCAGGGTATTTATTAATTAGGTCAGTCTGAGCGGTTAGTAAATTTTTGTAAGTACTTTCAAGATGTGTTGAAGAAACATCATATCCAAGCTGCCTATAGGCTTTAATGCTCTTGTTATTGACAATAACAAACTTCCTTTTGTCAACTCTATTAAGATAAATAGTTGCCAGGCCTTTCCCGAAAAAATTAAATGTTTCCGACCACCTTATCCATTCATAAACATCGAAAGTTGAAATAAATGGATCTAATATTCTCTTTCTGAATTCCGAAAAATTCTGATGGACATTTTGTATAAATCGGTTAGCAGTACGTGCTCCACCACTCTGTATTTTTCCGCCATCCTTGGCAAATTCTAGGAAGAATTCTTCAAATTCTCTTTGAGATAATTTTGAGATGCTTTTAAGTGTAATAGAATTTGAATAATGATCTTCAATCTTTGAGTGATTATCATTCACAAACCACTTTTCGAAGGCTTTAATTATTTCGTTAATTTTTGTAGTAGTGTATGCCATAATAACTAGAATAAAATACTTAGATTAAGATGCTTACTTATTGTAGTCATTGCTAAGTTAAAGAAACTTACTTGAATAACTAGTATGTAATAGTTTTAAAAGCCCAAATCATGTTAATATGAATTCGAAATTTTCTTTAATTTCGAAATTACAATCAGCCTCTTCGTGAATAGGATTTTAATTAATTACTTTTATGTAGGATTAATTAAGATTATCAGTTGAAAACTAGGTTAAAAATTTATGCCTTTATTAAAAGTCCAACTAAATCACCCAGGTAAAGAGAAGCCATTTAAGATCGGTAAAGGATACCATGAGGCAAATGGCCTTATTATCAGGGAATGGAACCATAATAAGGAGCACTATCGTAAGTTTATTAGAAATGAAGGGGAGTATCTTCCGTCTTTAGATGCACAACTACAGGTGGGTAAATTGCTATTCTGGGGAGAGTGGGAAGGAAACTCCGTTTTCAGACCTTTCGAAAACGGTAATAGCTGTCCAAATGGGATTCATGAACCATTCCATTCGATCATTAACAAAGGTTGTGAAAATACAGATCCCTATGTTTATGGCGACTTTTTTAAATACGCTACCTGTTCACAATCAGGCAAATTGATTAATCTTGAGGCTGGTTCCATGGTTTTGTTCGGAACTACAAAAAATATTGGTTTTGAACTGGATACAGTATTCGTAGTTAAGACATTTGAACCAGCTCAAAGTGTTTTTAATAGCAAAGGGCGAAAATACTCACAAGTTTATTTAGAAGAAACTCTTGAGCAGTTGGAAGAGACTTATTTTGGTCCTAACTTTTCAAAACATAAGAAACTCTATCATAGTCTGACATGGAGAGATAATAAAAAATATTTTAGTTTTGTGCCATGTAAGCCTGACAATGGCGAAGGATTTAAAAAAGCACTTTTACCGATTCCTCCAATGGCGCTGCAGAAAGTCGGACATCCTTATAAACACCTAAATGTTATTGACCAGTTTGAACTCTGGGAATTCATAGTAAATGAGATTCTGAAGCAAGGATTTTGTTTGGGAGTGAAATTCATAGAACCTCAGAGAAACGATAAAATTCTAAACGGATATATTCTTAAGCGGCCATTAATGAAAGCTTCCTGTGGTAGTGAAAAAACCCATCTAACTGTGAAGAAAGGTTGTAGATGAATATTGAATAAAATTAGTTCATAAAAGCTGTCCCAGTAAAGCAATTCTAGATATTCACTTTTCAACCCTCTCCCTGAAATACTTCTCCGTCTCCTTATCAGTAAAATACACGTAACACCCCTTCATCCCACGTGTTAATAGAACCCTGTACACATTTTTCATATAGGTCTCAAAATTAGAAGGGTCTTTTCGTAAAGTCGGGTCTTTGGTTGCTGCCATATCACCATAAAGTGAATCAGTTTCATGATTGTATTTAAGATCCGGACCGATTATAACTCCAATATAATCAAATTCGAATCCCTGCGCAGTATAGATACATCCGACCTGTCTGAATCCATTTGGCTTATAGGCCCACTGGTACCATACCGGGTATTCACCAACGGCATGTTCCCCTTTTGTCTCCCAGGGCATTTCAAAATCGCCGATTTTAACATCATTAACCAGTGTCCCATCTGGTCTGGGATCGTGCCATGGCCAGCAGTATCCTGCAACAAGCCTTGCTGAATTGGGCTTTTCAAGCTCTTTCGTTTTCAGCTCATTGTAGAGTTCTGAAGGCGAACTGAATATTTTAAATTCGAAAATCTCATTCTTTTTCAAAATCTTACACTTATCAGTATACCCAAGAACTGATTCTATCCATTCAAGGTAATTATTTGATCCCATGCACCGGAATTGAGATAAAAGCTCCACTTCCTCAACAGCTGCTTTGAATTTCTTTGCCGAATTTCTTATAAATATTGAATTCCCGATCTCCTGGTGCCTTACCCTCTGTTTGTCATCGATGAAGAATACTGTGGTTTTTGCACATCGGATAAGCTGATCAACCATAGGCATATCTGATCTGTCGGCAGCCCTCATATGCTGGTAAACATTGCTTGTCTCTATCCTGTGAGCTTCATCAATCAACAGGACATCAAGACAATTCTCCTCCATCCTGGAAGGAGTGAGGGAGTAAGGACTTACAAAAATATTTCTGCCGGCAGTACCCACCCAGGCCTGCAATCCATCACGGAATGGTTTGGATTTTGATGCAAGGAGAACCTTTTTCTTTTTTGCAGCTACTTCTGCAAGAATGTTCAACGCGATCAATGATTTACCTGTACCGGGACCTCCTTTAACCAGGATCACAGATTTTTCTTTTTTTAAATCAGCTCTCCGGATCTTTCCCCATATGAGATTCTTCGCAACAAGCTGTTCATTGAGAAGTGAAAAGGTGGACTTGTTCTGAATGATCCCCTGAACATTCTCGAGCAGTTTTTTTGAAGGCCGGATGCGGCTTAACATGAACCTGTTATAAACCTCGATTCCCTTTCCTGAACGGAGGAGATCCTTAATCCTTTCCGCAAGCTTAACAACATCCTCGCGACAGTAGACAGGAAAATCAGAAAGGATATTTTTGTAGATAATATTAAAGAGTCCTGATGTGTCGGTATTGCTATAATTATGACAATATGAACAGCTTGTCAGAGTCAGTGCCGGTACTTTATCAAATTCCTCCACGAAATCCAGCAGGTAATTATGGTATCCCTTTATCTGTTGCGAAGGATGAGGAACCACTCTTATCCCTCCGCCGGTAAATGTCTCGACAAAATTTCCTTCTATCTCGAGAGCAGTCACATTTGTCCATTGCTTCAGCTCGATAAGGAATACATTATCCCTTCCCGATGTGTCTTTGCCAAACATAAGGCAGTCGATCCTGCTCTGATTATATGGCACCTGGTATTCAAGTGCAATGTGACTATCATTTAAGCCGGCAATTTCGATCAGATCTTTTACGCGACTCAGGGAATTTTGAAATGAAAGGAGTTCAGAAGGTTGCACTTTATGTCCGAAGTTACTGAGAAATGCATCATTCATAATATCAGAGATCCTGTTGTACAGGACGTCCTGTCTGAACTGTTCCGATGAGTTGCTGTAAATGATCATATTTTACAGCTCATTATATTTTCTGGCAGTTCCTTTTGCTTTTTCAACAGGGTATTTCTCATTATTCTTCCTGATCTTTTCCAGAACTATCTCCTTAACATCAAATCCGTGTTTCCCGGCAAGTAAAAGACTGAAAGCAAGCACATCAGCAAGTTCCTCTTTTAGCTTATTCCTATCAACCAGTTCAGATTCTTCATTCGTTTTCCAGAGAAAAAGCTCATTTAACTCAGCTGCTTCAATAGATATGGCGAGGGCAAGATCTTTAGTGTTATGAAACTGCGACCAGTTGCGTTCGTCTCTGAACTTAACCAGTTCATCGATCAACATTTGAAAATCGCTCATAAGAATTAGGATTGAACCCATAAATATAACAAAAAGGATCAATGGGTGCCAAGTAATAATAGTTCAATTTGTCCTGTAGTCTTGCTTCCACTAGGCGGAACTCCTGCGGTCTTGTAGTCTTGCGCTCCTGCGGTCTTGAAATGGAAAATCCATCGGCTCTCAACGACCTTTCACATTCAGTTGATTAATAAATTTTTTACTGTATCAAACAAAAATCCAAAAACCATTGTTACTCTGACATTGTTATTGTAAAAAGTTATAAATCAATATCTCCTATTAGTTAATTAAAATCCCCACCAATGAAAACTATGTATTTAAAATCCGCTGCATTCATGTTTGTCATGATGTTTGCAGCAAGTGTTGCTTTCTCTCAGTCGTCTGCAGAGTACAAAACAAAGATCGAGTCAATGAACAAAGAGATGGCAAAAAACATGCTGTCAGGTAACTCAGCGAAAAATCTGAGTCTCTACACCGATGATGCCATCTCTATGCCTGCCAATGAACCAATGGCTGATGGTCTTCCCGCTATCAAAAAATCCAATGAAGAGATGATGAACTCAGGTATGAAGGTCACCGCTTTTGAACCGACCACACTTAAGGTGATGGTTAACGGGAACCAGGTAACGGAGATCGGAACTTACAAGTTCACCATGACAATGCCCGGGACGGATAAGCCGGTAGATGATCATGGAAAATATCTGACTATATGGGAAAAGCAGAAAGATGGCAGCCTCAAGATAAAAATCGAGACCTGGAACTCTGATGTTAACCCTATGATGAGTCAGGCGAATCAGTAGTCTTCTGATGTAGGTGTAGAGCTCAGAGCACACAAGGAGCGAAGCGAATGTAGTTCCGCAGAGCGAAAGAGCACAGGGTAGGTTGAGGCTAAGGTTGAGGTTGAGAAGAATGAGGGATGACCTACCCTCTACGCTCTATGCTCTACAATCAACGCTTTTAAGATTTTTATTTCCCGCAGCTTCCGCAGACTTGCCTACCGGCAGGCAGGTTTGCGTAGATTTTATTTAGGGCAGGGATGGAATCCTGACCAAATTGAGCCCCCTCATTCCGAATTATACTTAGCCACTTATTCCTGACCAACCTGAACCACTCGTTCCTGAGGATAGTTATACTCGTTCCGACTTACTACATTTCGGAAATCATCTGTTTTATCGGGCAAATAATCACTATTTTTAATGATTAAAAATAAATATATACAATGAATGAAAAGATATTAGAGCGCTTTTTAAGATATGTTAAAACAGACACTCAATCGAAGCCGGATTCAAGCCAGTTTCCCAGTACAGAAAAACAGCTGCAATTTGCTAAAATGCTGGCTGACGAATTAAAAAATGCCGGATTAACTGATATTTCCCTGGATAAAAATGGATATGTGATGGCCACATTGCCCTCAAATGTTGATGCTTAAAGTACCAGTCATTGGTTTTTTAGCACATATGGACACCAGTCCCGACATGTCCGGAACAAATGTGAATCCACAGGTTTTGAATAATTATAACGGTGAGGATATTTTGTTGAACAAAAGTTCCGGGTTAACCCTGAAAACGGCTGATTTCCCGGAAATAAAGCAGTATAAGGGACAAACAATAATTACAACAGACGGAACTACTTTGCTGGGTGCCGATGACAAAGCAGGCATTGCCGAAATAGTAACAGCGATGGAATACCTTGTTTTGCATCCTGAAATAAAACACGGTACTGTAAAAGTCGGATTTACGCCTGATGAAGAAGTCGGCAGAGGTGTAGACTTTTTTGATGTAAAAAAATTCGGTGCAGAGTATGCATATACGATGGATGGCGGTGAGATTGGTGAACTCGAATACGAAAATTTTAATGCCGCAAAGGCAAAGGTATTAATTCAGGGCAGGAATGTTCATCCGGGAACGGCTAAAAACAAAATGATTAATTCACTTCTTGTAGCCAACGAATTTAACAGCCTGCTACCGGTCGGGCAACGGCCTGAATTCACCAGTGATTATGAAGGTTTTTTTCATCTCATTAAGTTAGAGGGAACCGTTGAAAATTCAGTCAGTGATTACATTATCCGCGATCACGACCGGACAAAGTTCGAAAATAAAAAAGTCCTGATGCATGATATTGCCAACCTGCTGAACCGGAAGTACCGGCAGCGGAACAGTAAAGCTCGAAATACAGGACCAGTATTTCAACATGCGTGAAAAAATTGAACCTGTATTTCACATTCTGGAAATCGCCAGAAGAGCTATCGAAGATTTGGGAATTCAGCCTAAAATAATCCCTGTCAGGGGAGGAACTGACGGATCGCGGCTTTCTTTTATGGATCTGCCATGTCCCAACATTTTTGCCGGCGGGCATAATTTTCATGGAAAATTTGAATATGTTCCTCTTGAAAGTATGCTATGCTGCAACTAATGTTATTATCCGTATTGTTGGAATGTATGCCAATCATCCACTGGCATGACGGCGCAACGGCGTAAAGGCTCAGGCCAGGTTGAGGCTAAGGTTGAGGTTGAGGTTGGTGATAAAAATTGAACTTATCCAATAATTCTATGTTATAACTAATCCTTATTATCAGGAGATTGACTTAGCTTCTTCATTTCATTTTATTAACTAAAAATATTTACATATGCCAACAGTTGTAGTCCGTCACAAAGTAGGTGACATCAAAGCATGGCTGAAAGGTCATGAAGACAGAAACAGGTTATTTGCTTCTGCAGTCTCCAGTTTTAAAACGTTTCAGGATACTGATGATCCAAAATCCGTTGTAATGGTCCTCGAAGTAACAGATATGGATAAACTTAACTCTATCATGACTGACCCCAAAATTCAGAAGGATAAAGACAGACACACAGTTAAAGATCCTATTATTGTTTCTGTTCCGGTAATGGTATAACGGCCCCCCGGATTGACCATTTCAAATGGGATGAAGTGCAGGGAATGGAGAACATGCAGGTTATGTCCTTCACGACAATCGAACCAGATGTAAGTCCATCCCGGCCTTCACAATAAAGGGCATAACGGCGTAAGGGCTCAAAGGCGTAAAGGCAAAGTAGTCTTGCGGTCCTGCAATCTGTTGAATCTGCCTCATTAGTGTGCTATTAAAAATTAATTTAACCACCCTATTTCAGTCTGATATATTTTTCAACCGAATAAACCTTTTCATCGGGTTTACCTGCTGTATCGAGTCGATGATAAACCTGGAAAATGGTGTCATTCCTTAACTCAAGCTTCATCTTGATTGTCTGACCTTCGTATGGTTTGTTGAAATGATAAAGTATCGTTTCTTCGTAATTATTTCCCTCAAGGGTGTAAGTCCCGAAACCATAGTTATCAGTGATTATTGAATTCTCAGTCCATCTTCCTACAAACATAAAATTCTTTTCGGACCATGTTTTAAATTCGCTGCCAACCAAAACTCCGGGATAGGTAGTCTCAGTCTTCCCATTTGTTACACTTTGTGTTTCGATCAACTGCCAGGCACCCTCAATTGGTAATTTTTTTTCCTGAGTACAATTTCCAGTTATTAGAATAATTGCAAGACTTAAATAAATTATCTTTTTCATTGGTACAGGGTTGGTTGATTATCAAAATAATAAAGATATGTTCTCTAAAATTACTAAACTTTAAGGTTTTCCTGACATCATCAATAAATTTTTCGGAAGGAGCCTCACCCATTCTCCCATTCCCCCGTTCCCCCTGTCTTAAATAAACTGTAAAGCCCAGAGGTATGAGCGGTTTTCATCCCTGAACATTGCTGGCCGGAATTATGTTTTATTCAAAATGATAATCTATGAAAACAAAAGCAATACCAGAGGGATATAATAGTCTGACCCCTTATTTATCGGTTGTAGACGCCGGAAAGGCAATCGAGTTCTATAAAAAAGCTTTCGGAGCAAAAGAGACCGGACGTATCACAATGCCCGATGGAACAATTGGTCATGCCGAACTACAGATCGGAGATTCAAAATTACTCCTGGCTGAGGAAAGTAAAGCCTGGGGTAATCTTAGTCCTCAAACCCTTGGTGGTTCTCCGGTAACTCTCACTCTGTATGTTGAGGATGTTGACAGAGTATTTGACAGAGCTCTAAAGGAAGGACGAAAGTGACAGGAGATATGGTTGTAAAAGATCAGTTTCATGGCGACAGGAGTGGAAGTCTAACAGATCCATTTGGATATAAATGGACTATCATGACTCATATTGAGGATATCTCTTTTGGAGAGCTACAGAAGAGAACCGATGCGATGTTTTCGGTGAAGAAATAGATCAGGGCAAGGGGCGAAAAGGCTCAGAGCACAGGGCACAATAACAGGTTCAGGCCTGCCGCACGCCTCACGCCTCACACTTCATACTTCACCCACCTATCCTGTACAAATATTTTTGTGTTCTGAGTATAACAGAGTTCCTTAAAATGGCCGGGGTAGCCCAGATACCTGAATCCATCTGACTTTTTGCCACAGGATTATATTTACGTCCTGCTTTAATTACCAGAATTTCACCTTTTACAGAGAAAAAGAAGATATTCCCATTTATATAAACCGGAGATGAGTCATAATTTGAGGAGACATGCTTTGACCATACTTCTTTTCCGTCAGCTGCATCAATACACATCAGGATATTTCTGGTGTTGACAGTATATATCAATCCGTCTTTTATAACTGGCGTCAGACTCTGGTTTCGTGATAATTCTTCACGTTTCTTCCAGAGTACATTGGTACTTGTAATATCACCTTTTCCATTTGGATTCACAGCAAGCATTTCAGTATATTTTTTGCCACTATCACCCATAGAAAATCCTGTATACCAGAATACAACACCGTTTTCAGCAAATGGCATTGCTATAGTCGATTCAGCTCCGTCCACAACTCTCCATATTTCCTTCCCGTCATTTGGATCGTATGCAATGCAAACTGCAGAGCCATTTGATATCAGAATATCATGTCCTTCAACATTCATTATTATTGGAGTTATGTATGCCTTACGTCCTATAGGTGCGAGTGGCTGATATGGTTCTTCAGGCCTGCTGGTACTCCAGATAGTCTTTCCGGTTGATTTATCGAGAGCAACAATAAACCTTACATCGGTGCCCTCGAAATGAAGTATCACGAGGTCTTTATAGAGTATCGGTGATGATGCCGGACCCTGGACATGCTTGCATTTGAGATCTGAACGTTTCCATATAATGGAGCCATCGGAGGTATTTATACACGCAGTTCCCATGCTTCCATAATGCACATACACAAAACCTTTTTCGATACAGGGAGTAGGAGAGGCATAAGTGTTCAGGGAATGCTTTCCTTCAATGTCATCAGGAGTAAAAACCTTTATATCGTAAATTATTTTTCCTGTCACAAAATCGGTACAGACAGCGTAGAGCTCTTTGCCATCAGGTGTCGCTGTTGTAACCCAGACCTGATTGTCAAAAACAACAGGAGAGGAATACCCTTCATCATGAATTTTTGTTTTCCATTTAACTACAGAATCACTCCAGACCATTGGAATATTTTTTGCTTCTGCTATTCCATTGAGGTTGCTGCCACGGAAGTGTGTCCAGTTTTTATCCTGGGAGCATGCCTTTTCCGAAACTAAAAACAGAATAAGAAGTAAAAAGCAAAAAAAGATGGTTGATCCGGAAGTCAAAGGATGGATTTTCATATGATGAGTTTATAAAATCAAATAAAGCGAATATTCAGCAGTTTGCTGCGAAGATTTATTGGAAAAATGTCATGCAGTCCATCGGTATTGCAGTAGGTTATCACACGTAAACACCTGTTCGTCAAAAGTCTTATGAAATCAGCAACTTTCCATGGCAGTGTACGTACTAAGTATAAAGGTCTTAAAATTAAAGAACTTAACTTAAGCAAGTCATGAAACCGCAAAAAGGAGGATACTGGAGAACCAGGGAAAAAAAACTCCTTAAAATGTATAAGAGCCTTTCCCAAAAAGACCTTGATTTTGAAGTAGGGGAAGAAAATGCCATGCTGGCAACCCTTAGCAATAAGCTTGGAAAAAGCAGGGAGGAGATATTGAAGATGATTATAATGTTGTAGGGTTGTAAAGATGTAAAGGTGTAAAAGCACAGGGCTCAGTGCACAGGGCACAAGAACAGGTTCAGGCCTGCCGCACACCGCACGCCGCATGCCGCAACCCTAGAATTCCACAATAAAACATGTCTTACTCTCTTCCGACGAGACAGCTGTGATGGAGCCGTTGTGAAGTTTCATTATCTCCTGTGAAATGCTCAGTCCGATACCCGATCCATTCTTTTTAGTGGTAAAGAACGGGACAAAGATCTTATCAAGCAGTGCAGGAGGGATCAGCGGCCCGTTATTGATTATCTTAATGACCACATTGTTCTGAGGTGTTCTCAGCATCTGGATCCTTATCTGCCTGTCCTGGCTTTTTTCATGAAGAGCTTCGATTGAGTTGTTTAAAAGGTTTATAATAACCTGGTTAAGCAGCTTCTTATCTGCAATGATTTCTTTTAACGACTTCTCTGAAGTAATCGTGAAGTCAATATAATTCTCCTTCATCTTCCCTGAGAACGCAATATTCAGCTGCTCAATCCAGCCGTCAACCTCAAATGTTTCAAATTCAGGTTGAGGCAACTTTGAGATCTTCCTGTAATTGTTAACAAAATTAATGAGTCCGTTACTCTGTTCATTTATAAGCTGAAGTCCGTTAACGGCAGTCTTTATCGTTCCTTCGTCGATCTGCGACAGCATTTTGGGTTTATCATTAGCGCGAAACATTGAATAGAGCTCCTTTGAAACGGTTGTCAGCGGTGAGAGGAGATTCATGATCTCGTGTGTCAGCACACTTATAAGTTTCCGGTACGAATCAAGTTCCCTGAATTCCAGCTCATGCCTGATATCCTGAATCGAAACAAGCTTGAGCTCCGCATCTTTCCTCTTTATCATGGATGCCCTGAACACAAGTATCTGAAGATTATTCGAGATCAGATTTCTGTATGTTACATTCTCCCCCGGTTTAAGATTACAAACAGCTTCATAAAAGGCAGGATGCTTTATCATGAGCGAATTCAGATTTGTTGATTCGGGTGAGAATCCTGCGTACTGACATGCAGCTTTGTTTATCAGTTCGACTTTATTGTCAGCGTCAAGTACTATTATGCCTGTTGAGGCGTGCTGGATCAATGTCCTGTAATACGATTCGTTATATTCATTTCTGATCCTGATTTCCTGAAAATGGCCGTTCAGCTGATTCATGCTTTCATATAGCCGGGTCAGAGTCCTGTTCCTGAAGTTTGTTGCGAAATGTAGTGTTGTATCATCATTGCGCAGAGAATCGAAGAAGAAGGTAATTGTCTCGTTTGTAGCATTGTAGATCCTTATAAGCAGCAGTATAATTATCCCTCCTGCTATCATAAACAGGGTGGCAGCAAGAAAGTGCCGGGTGGCAATCATAATTCCTGTCCCAGTAAAGGATATAATATTTAGTACAAGCAGAACAATCCCGGCACGGTAATTAAGAAGTTTTTCAGATACCATATTTCTTAATTTTATTGTAGAGTGTCTGCCTGGTAATGCCCAGCTGTTCAGCTGACAACCCCTGGTTAAAATTATTCTTCTTCAACGTGCTGATTATCATCTTTCTTTCCATTTCTTCCAGGGTCTCAGTCTGATTCAGCGGTGCCACATCGCTGTCAATGAGAATAAAGTCTGAAGCGCGCAACCTGTCACCCTCCGACAGAATAACCGCTTTCTCCATGGTATGCTGTAACTCCCTGATATTTCCATACCAGGGATTTCTTTTTAGTTTTTCAACAGCATCTTCAGCCAGTCCAAGGTCGGGTTTATCGTACTTTCGTCCATATATCTTCAGGTAATGCAAAGCAAGATCTTCGATATCGTCGGTTCTTTCCCTTAGAGGGGGAAGATGTATCTGTATCGTATTCATTCTGAAGAGAAGGTCCTGCCGGAACTGATTCTGAGCAACCATCACAGAGAGGTTTTTATTGGTGGCGCTGATCAGCCGGAAATCGACAGGTATTTCCTTCACAGAACCTACAGGTGTAACAATGCGGGTCTGCAGTACAGTTAAGATCTTGGCCTGAAGACTTACGGGTATATTTCCTATCTCATCGAGGAATAATGTGCCTTTGTCAGCCATAGTAAATCTGCCGGTCTTCTCCTCAAAGGCATTCGTGAATGAGCCCTTTTTATGTCCGTAAAGCTCACTTTCAAACAGCGATTCAGACAGCGAGTTGAGATCCACCATTACGAAAAGTTCACTACAACGCTTCGATCTGTTGTGTATCTCACGGGCAATAAGCTCCTTCCCCGTTCCATTTTCGCCTGTTATGAGAACGCTGGCATCTGTGACGGCAATTTTATCCACCAGGTTCATGATTTCCTTCATAACGGCTGATTTACCGGTGATAAGTCCGGTGGTCCGGTTGGCATCCTGCTTAAACAGTTTTTCTCTTGATCGCAGATCGGAAATTTCAAGATTTGAATTTCTCAATCTGCCTGCTGCTTCAAGCGTGGCTTTTAATTTATCGTTGTCCCAGGGCTTTAATACAAAATCTGCCGCACCTTCCTTGAGTGATTTTACTGCCAGCTCCACATCACCATAAGCAGTGATCATAACTACTTCGACGAGAGGGTTTTTCTTCTTTATCTCCCTGAGCCAGAATAATCCTTCGTTGCCGGAATTTACTCCTGCTTTAAAATTCATGTCAAGAAGCACAACATCCAGATCACCTCTTTCAAGCTCGCCATAAAGCTGATTTGGGCCGGAGATCGTTCTGATTACTTCAAATTCCTCTTTAAGCAATATTCTCAGGGCATTCAGCAGCGCCTTATTATCGTCGACAATAAGCAGTTTGTTTTTCTTCATCTGGCAGGTTCAAATTATTATTAAATGTAAAATATTTTTATGAATTCATGTCAAAAAATTTTACCTGGGAAGGAATCAATATTTTATATATAACTGATTATCAATCAAGTAAGATTTTGGCACGAACTTGGCTTTCATGAAGAAAAACCCGCTTATGATACGAACAGTCAACTTATCCAAGATCTTCCGGACAGAAATGGTTGAAACAACGGCGCTTCACAAGGTAAATTTCAATGTGAGTAAAGGCGAATTTGTTGCTATAATGGGACCTTCGGGTTGCGGAAAGTCAACGCTTCTTAATATACTGGGCTTACTCGATAATTCCGATTCCGGGGAATATTATTTCGAAGGTATCGATGTATCGGGCTTCGGTGAGAAACAGAGGACGAACCTGCGTAAAGGAAATATCGGATTCATCTTCCAGAGCTTCAACCTCATTGACGAACTGACAATTTTTGAAAACGTTGAACTGCCTCTCCTGGCTATGAAAGTGCCGCCTGCCATACGGAAAACCAGGGTAGATGAGATTCTCGACCAGATGAGGATCGGACACCGGAGGAGCCATTTCCCCAGGCAGCTTTCCGGAGGTCAACAGCAGAGGGCTGGGATTGCACGTGCACTGATCACCTCCCCAAAACTGATACTTGCAGATGAACCGACAGGTAACCTCGATTCCAGTAACGGCGAACAGGTGATGCAGCTGATGGAGGAAATGAATAATGCAGGAACAACTATTGTGATGGTAACACACTCTCTCAGCCATGCAGAAAGAGCTCACCGGATAGTCAATCTCTTCGATGGCCACCTGGTAATGGAAAGGTCGGAGAAAATTTTTGAATCATTAAGCAGGATCGGATAATTAACCAGACTAAAATTCACTTCAATGATCAAACATTCATTATATATTCTTTTAAGAAAGATAGTCAGGGATAAGGTTCTTTACTTTATTATTCTGGCCAATCTTGCAGTCGGCTTTGCCACATTCGTCATTCTCAGCTCTTTTGTCTCCGATCTTTTCAGCTATGACAAGCAAAATACCAAGTACGACAGGATCTACCGGCTCCAGACCTTTATGGATCAGAAGGAGAATTCAATTAAACACACATGGAGCGTAAGTGCAGCATTAAGCAGGAAAGAGCTTGTAGATATTCCTGAAGTGGAAAAAATTGCGCTTCTGCATGATGTCGGGGATAATAACAAGTCAGGCGTATTTCTGTCGATCGACAAAAAGAATCAGTTTCTTACCAGGTATGGCTATTATGCAGATCAGAGTATATTTGATATTCTCACTTTTCATTTTATTGAAGGTGACCAGAAGAATGCTCTTGTGGAGCCTTTGTCTATAGTCCTTTCAAAATCAGTTGCTGACAGGCTCTTCCCCGGAGGGAATGCAGTTGGTAGACAGGTTTACGGTGAGAACAAAGTAGTTTTTAAAGTTACAGGTGTTTACGAAGATGTGCCGGTAAAATCGAACTGGAAGCCGGCCTACATTATCCCTACACTATCATTCACTACGCTTACAGGATGGTCAGGCTATGACAAAAACTATTGGGCTTACGGTTTTTACACTTATGTGCTTCTCAAACCAAATGCAAGCGCTGCATCAGTCGATAGCAAACTATATGATGCCCTTAAGGATTTCAGGAAAGAACACCATCCTTATCTTCGTCCAATGTCGAAGCTTTATATTGATCCGTACTATGAACATACCATGTATATAGTAGCAGGACTGATCTCATTTATTGCTGGTATTATACTGACTCTCTCAGCCATCAATTTCATAAACCTGCAGACGGCTAATGCTACAACCCGTTTCCGCGAGATAGGAATAAAAAAGACTGTCGGGTTTAACAGGAAACGCTTGTGGAATCAGTTCATGCTTGAATCTGTTTCTTTAACATTCGTGGCTGCCATTGCAGGAGTGGTACTTGCACAGCTTGCATTACCATCAATTAATAAAATGCTGGGAACAGAGATCCTGTCCGGATCTTTAGGAAACCCGAAATTATTAATGATAATCCTTGGCGTAACTCTGCTTACAGGTCTGCTCTCAGGGCTGCATCCGGCATATGTCATTTCATCGTATAATCCTGTGGCAGCTCTTAAACAGAAGTTTACTGAAGAAAGAACAAAAGGAATCAGCCTAAAGAAATCACTGGTCACTATCCAGTTCAGCATATCAATATTTATGCTGATAGTAGGATTAATAATTTATCGCCAGGTTGAATTTATGCTTAAAAAAGACCTCGGATTTAATTCCGAAACAGTGATGTTTTCCAACATTGTGACGGATCAGAAGGGATCTTTTGAACCATTGCGTCAGAGGTTGTTACAGCATAATGAAATTAAGAATGTTTGTGTGTCAGATTATATTCCCTTTATTCTGCCCGGAGGTGATGACCTGAACTGGGAAGGCGGGAAGCCTGATGAGAAGGTCTTCGTTAGATTCAGTAATGTAAGTTATGATTTTGTCCCTACGTTTGAACTCAAAATGCTCGCAGGCAGGAATTTTTCGCGGGAGTTCCCCGCTGACAGGAACAAATGTCTCATAAATGAAACTGCCGCAAGAGTGTTTGGCTGGGAAGATCCTGTTGGAAAACAGATGAAAGCAAATGGCAGGAAGTATGAAGTGATCGGAGTAATAAAGGATTATGTCGTATTCTCGGTATATAATCCGCTTGAACCACATATGTATCGCCTTGTAAATGACTCAATTATGAACAACGGGGTTTATGCTGTAAATTTTGTAAAGGGTCATGAAAAAGAAGCCATGAATATTGTGAAAGATGAGTTTCAACAATTCTTCCCAAATGATGCCTTCGACTTTAAAAGCATGCAGTTCCTTACCCGGAACGAGGCTGCCCTGAAAGCGTGGAAAGGATTTCGTAAGATCATGGCACTTACGGCTGTACTTACTATTATTATTTCCTCGATCGGGCTGTTTGGCCTGATATTATTCCTCACTCAGCGGAAGATGAAAGAAGTCGGAATACGTAAAGTACTCGGGTTTTCAAATGGAAATCTGTATATGACGCTCTCATCTCAATTCATAAAGCTGATTTTTGTATCGGTTCTGATTGCCTGGCCAGCAGCTTACTATGTATATAAGGTTTTGCCTGCCGGTGTGAATAAATATGACCTTCAGATCTGGGAATTCCTTGTGTCGACATCACTTATCCTGCTTGTTGCAATGGCGACGATCAGCTATCAGATTATAAAAACCTTAGGCGTAAGGCTGGTGGATATCCTGAAGGATGAATAGCGAAGAAGGATTTAGGGGTGAAACACGATAGGAGTAACTGATAAAAACTTTCAATATCTTCGAATGTCAAAATTTTAAAATGAGAATTTTTAAAAAGATATTCACCCTTTTCATCTTTCTTCAGGTTTTTATGCCTCTCCTGTTCCCACAGGTGCCGGCCAGGGAACAGATTACAGATACAGTCAGGTGCCGTAATACTGCCGGACAGAGCTATGCACTTTTTCAGCCTGCCCAATACGACAATAAAAAGAGCTGGCCGGTAATACTTATTTTTGATCCTGCTGCAAGGGGGAGAACAGGGATAAATACCTTCACCGAGGCAGCCAGGAAATATGGATTCATCCTGGCCTGTTCAAACAATTCGCACAACGGACCGCAGGGAGATAACTTTGCTGCCGCAGCTGCAATGCTCCGGGATGTTGAAGAACGATTCAACGTGGATCAGCAAAGGATCTATGCATCAGGATTTTCCGGAGGATCGCGTTTTGCAATGGCCCTTGCCGTATCAGAAAGGAGAATATCGGGTGTTATCGGGTGCGGAGCAGGACTGCCAAATGACAGGAATTATATCCCGACAGGAAATTCCGGTTTCTTATATTACGGTCTGGCCGGCACCCGCGATATGAATTATCTCGAAATGTTCGACCTGATGGACTTCTTCAACAACCAGACAAGGGTGATATCTTATCTCAGAACATTCCCCGGCGGGCATCAATGGCCCGGCCCCGATCTGGTCACTGAAGCTGTGGAATGGTTAATCCTTCAGACGATGACCAGGAAAAAAATGCCGGCCGATCAGACATTCCTGACATATATCGAAAACAAAACAGAAAAGCTTATCAATTATCAGTTATCCGCCGGAAACAAGACAGATGCAATAAGATACATGAAGTTTGCCGTAAGAGATTTTCAGGGAACTCCTTTTAGCGTCCATTTGCAGCTGTCGCTTACCGATTCGGAAAAAACGCCTGAATATAAAACGGCAACCCGCAAATGGAATAAGATGGTTGCAACTGAAGGGGAGACAAAAGAAAAATGCCTGAACTATCTGGGTGATGTACTTGGTTCAGGTTCAATACCCGACAGTGCATCATTCTGGTGGTCAAACGAGATCAGATCACTTGTAAAGCTTCGTGATAAAGACAGCGCTGAGGACAGCCAGATGGCATCGAGAGTGCTGAATTTCATTTCTATCCTCTGCTCTGAGCAGGGAACCTCATTTTACCGGAACAAGTATTATCCCCAGGCAACTTTCCTGTTTGAGATCTGCACATTGTCGGATAGTGAAAACCCGAATAATTATTACAATCTGGCCAAATCCCTGGCCCAATCGGGTAAATCAAAAAAGTCGATTGATGCGTTGTATGCAGCAGCGAAGCATGGTTTCAATTCAAGAAAAATGGTTGAAGCTGATCCAGCCTTCGGCAATATAAGGGGAGAAGCCAGGTATAAGGAATTGATTGGGAAAATGAAATAGACCCCCTTCAGCAATAATATCTTGACTTTGCGCACTTTGCGCCTTTTTCAACCACCGAAGCTTTAGCGAAGGTGGTCTTAGCGTGCTTTGCGGTTAAATTGATCAGATACTATTTTGAACTAATTCCGTCGTAAATTGTATAGTATTTTGTCTGACATCTCTTAGTATTTATTTGCAAGGTAGATTACATTCGAAGTGAGTAATAAATTAAGGATGCCGGCTTTTCAATCTAATCTGTACTTAGTCTAATTAACTTTTAAAAAAGGAGGTCAAAATGTCACTATTTATGGATATTCATAAACATGTTCCCGGCTTAACGAAGGCAGCTGTAGCAGATGCTCATGCCAGGGACCTTAAAATTCAGGATAAATACAACGTGAAATACCAAAAATACTGGTTTGATGAGGGAAGCGGTAAGGTATTCTGTCTTGTGGAAGCTCCTGATAAAGAATCTGCTATCAGGGTTCATCGCGAAGCTCACGGCCTGCTGGCTGATGAAATTATTGAGGTGAAGGAAGGACAAGTCTAACAGCAGAGCTCGCTTACAAAAGAAAAATATTTGTTAGCAAAATTCAGGGCTGCAATCCGGCATATCCGGGATTGCAGCTCTTTGTTTTGAAGCACAGGGCACAGGGCACAGGGCACAGGGCACAGAGCTCAGGGTGACTTCTCTGTGTAACTCTGTATCTTCTCTGTGACCCTCTGTGTAAGTTCTTCATTTTTGAACCTGGGAAAGAAATCCTTTGCGACCTTTGCGTCTTTTTCAACCACCGAAGCTTTAGCGAAGGTGGTCTTTGCGACCTTTGCGGTTAATGGATTTCGACTTTTTCATTTATAAGTAGCTCGACCCATCCCAACAATGGGTACATAATTTTTCCTTCGGCAATCCGATTGCATTGACCAGATCGCCAAGTTTCTGGTATTTAAGCGTAGTCAGATCAAGATTCTTCCTTATTCTTTCGACCATAGCCGCATATTTACCATCATTTGCGTCAGAATATTCCTTAAAGCTGACATCTTCAGTGCCTTCCAGTTGGGTTATTGCACGGCGGGTCGCCAGGTCGGCGCTGGAACGTGACCTGCTGAAATTAAGAAATTCACAGGGGTAGGTCAGTGGAGGACAGGCAATACGCATATGGACTTCTTTTATACCTCCGGCATGCAGGTGTTGTACATTATCTTTCAACTGGGTGCCACGTACAATGGAATCATCGAGAAATATTCCGCACTTGCCCTGTATTACCGACTGATTCGGGATGAGTTTCATTTTTGCAACCAGATCGCGCGTCTCCTGGATCTGCGGCATGAAACTACGCGGCCAGGTAGGTGTATATTTGGCATAGGGACGTTTCAGAGGTATGCCTTTCTCATTACTGTACCCTATTGCATGACCAATACCAGAGTCGGGAATGCCTGCAACGAAGTCAGCTTTTATATCGTCGCGTTTGGCCAATGCGGCTCCACACCTGTAACGTGTTTCATCAACATTTATATTCTCATAGAACGAAGGCGGATATCCATAATATACCCATAGGAAAGAGCACACCTGCATTTTCTCGTTTGGCTTTTTCAGTTGTCTGTATCCTTCAGGGGTCAATTCGACAATCTCACCAGGACCGAGATAAGAAACAATCTCAAATCCGAGATTTGGGAAAGCACATGTTTCAAACGATACTGCATAGGTATCCTTTTTCTTACCGATCACAACAGGTGTCCTTCCAAGTTTATCGCGAGCCGCGATGATACAGTTATCCGTCATGACAAGCATGGAACATGAGCCTTTGACCTTTTCGTAAACATTATTTATACCAGAAACGAAATCCTCGCATTCGGCAATGAGCATAGCAACCAGTTCGGTGGGATTGACCGAGCCCTGACTAGTTTCCGAGAATGTACGGCGCTGGGTCATATAGCTCCTTTCCAGTTCATCAATATTGATAATTTTGCTAACCGAGGCAACAGCAAAACGGCCCATGTGGGAGGTAACCATGATAGGCTGTGCTTCGTTGTCGCTTATAACACCGATGCCGATATTACCTGAAAATCCTATTACATCATGATCGAATTTATTCCTGAAATAACCGTCTTCCAGACTATGAATAGACCTTTGAAACCCATGTTCTTTTGAGCAAAATGTCATACCTGCTCTTTTTGTACCGAGATGTGAATGGTAATCAGTGCCATAGAAAACGTCCATAACACAATCGTGTTTTGATATACTTCCGAAGAATCCGCTCATAACTTAGATGCTAAATAAATTTCAATAAATTTAGTTCAATTTTCCTCACTGCACACCGTACACCGATTTTGAATTTTCACAAATTATTATTAATTTTATTACGAGTAGTTTTTCTCGTGCAATTTCCGTTCATAATCGTATATAAATGACACGTCATGATGCTGAAGTATTATTGAAACAGCAATTCGGTTTTGACAGATTTTATGATACCCAGTGGGAGGTAATCCAGAAAATCCTGAAGGGTGAAAGAGTGCTGCTTATCGAAAAGACAGGTTATGGGAAATCACTATGTTTTCAATTTCCTTCTATTGTTTTCAGTGGTACTACCGTGGTTTTCTCTCCCCTGATTGCACTCATGCGTGATCAGGTGAATAAACTAAACAGCCTGAGCATTGCTGCAGCATGCATAAACAGCAATCAGACTGAAGCGGAAAATCTGGGAATAATTGAGAAGGCCAAGACAGGAGAAATAAAGATCCTTTATATAGCCCCGGAAAGACAGGAGAACAGCGAATGGATTGAAGCAACCCAAAGTATAAAGCTTGCTATGGTTGTTGTCGATGAGGCACATTGTATATCTGTCTGGGGACATGATTTCAGACCCGCATTCAGGAGAATAATAACTTTGGTTAAACTTTTACCCAGAGATTTGCCTGTAATGGCCGCGACAGCCACTGCAACACCTAGAGTTGAAAAGGATATTGCAGAACAGATTGGAGGGGGAATAAAAGTAGTCAGAGGCAGGCTTCTGAGAGAAAATTTCAGGTTATATGTAATTAAAGTTAATTCGGAAGATGAAAAGATGATATGGCTTGGTAAAAATTTACATGATCTTGAAGGCTCAGGAATTATATATACAGGAACAAGGGTCTACACTGAGATATACTCAAGATGGTTAGGATTTTTAAAGATCCAGGCAACTTCATATAATGCCGGACTCGATCCTGAATCGCGAATTGAAATCGAGAAGGGTCTTATAAGTAACAGGTGGAAATGCGTAGTCTCAACAAATGCTCTTGGAATGGGAATTGACAAACCGGACATCCGGTTCATTATTCACACTCAGATCCCCCAATCGCCCATACATTATTACCAGGAGATTGGCAGAGCAGGACGCGATGGACTGCCAACAGATATAATACTATTCTATAATCCTGAAGACAAGAGTTTGCCGGTTTCTTTTATCGATGGAGGCAGGCCATCAGTAAAAAAATATGAAATGGTTATTCAGGCAATACACAATGAACCATTGGGAGAGAAAGACCTGATGAGAAAAACTAATCTTAAACAAACCCCGGTAAGAGTCATTAAATCTGATCTTATCGAGCAGGGTATAATTCGTGAAGCAAATTTTGGAAAGAGTAAAAAGCTTGAATACGTAACCGGAGCTCCGAAGTTAAATATCAAATCATTTGAGGAATTGAGAAGATCAAAGACATTTGAACTCGAGAAGATGCTGGAATATGTTGAAACAAAAGAATCCAGGATGAGATTTCTTTGTGATTTCCTTGGCGATCCGACAGCTGATATGCATTTAAATTGTGATAATACCGGACTAAAGAAAAAAAATATTGAACCTGATCCGGAATGGGATAAAAAACTTAAAGAATTCAGAGAAGATTATTTTCCTTTACTCGATGTGGAATCAGAGCGGTCAAAAATTGTGAATGGAATTGCATCATCCTATTATGGGGTATCGAATGTGGGTGCAGCAATTCATCGTTCCAAATATGAAAACGGAGGTGATTTTCCTGAATTTCTTCTGACATTGACTCTGAAAGCTTTCCGGAAAAAGTATAGTGACGAACTATTTGATCTTCTTGTTTATGTTCCGCCCACGAAATCGGGGGATCTGGTTAAGGTTTTTGCAGAAAAGATTTCCAGGACGCTTAAAATACCGATATCTTATGACCTGGTAAAAAGCAGAATCACTAAAGAACAAAAGGTATACGAAAACTCTACGTTGAAAAATGATAATGTTAAAGACGCTTTTTCCTTCAGAAATCCCGCTGAAATTTCAGGCAGGAAGATACTTCTTATTGATGATGTATTCGACAGTGGTGCCACAATAAAAGAGATTGGAAGATATTTTACTAAATTAGGGGCGGAAAAGATTGCTCCGCTGGTAATTGCAAAAACTGTTGGAGGAGATTTGTATGATTAATGATGCTGCATATTGGATAGCTGTTTCACAACTCCCGGGATGGAAACATGAACGGTTAAATAACATGATCATACGATTCTTCCATGACCAGAAAATTCAATTGGCGGATTTCTTTAACCTTTCTGAAAACGATTGGAGGAACGTTTATCAGCTTAATGAAAAAGAAATAAGCGACCTTCTTCAGATGAAGTCAGAATTACCAAATAATTCCTTTCTGGCTGAGACTCTTTATAACCAGGGTTATGAAATAATTCCGATAACTTCTCCGGAGTATTCCAGAACACTTAAGTCGAACCTTAAAACTCAGTATTCGCCTGCAGTCCTGTATATTAAGGGTAACAGGCAAATACTATCTGAAAAATCTATAGCAATAGTCGGATCCAGAAATGCGTCTGATTTATCCCTGGAATTTACTGATAATATTGCCAAACTGGCGAGCAGGGAATATAAAGTTATTGTAAGCGGTTTTGCAAAAGGTGTCGACAAGCAGGCTCTCGATTCCGCAATAAAATACAAGGGCCAAAGCATAATTGTCCTTCCTCAGGGAATCCTGACTTTCGGTTCAGGTTTTAAAACCTACTACAGGCAGATTGTGGATGGTGAAGTACTCGTATTGAGCACATTTTTCCCTAAAACACCATGGAGAACCGACCTGGCGATGGCCAGAAATCCTATTATTTATGGTCTTGCAAATGAGATATATGTTGCTGAATCCTCAGAAAAAGGAGGTACCTGGTCGGGTGTCGCAGATGGTCTGAGAAAGAAGAGAATTATTTATGTCAGGGAACCTGAAAAACCTGAACAGAACGCCAATATGCTGCTGATACAAAAAGGAGCAATACCTGTCGATTTTAATGGTAACAGAATTTCTAAGGGAATATCCGGGAATACTGAGTTGAAATTGTTTTAGGAGCCTTTTTTCTCATGCCTCATACGAAGGGGGTGAGATTTTAAATAGTTAATTTGGCAAAACAACGATGTATTTAAACTTTTCTGATAAATTGTTAAACAAAACAATTTAAATTTTTATTTTTAACCTTTTCAATAGAATAAATGTTATTAATAAAATGATAATCAAAATGAAATCAAGAAATTTATTTAAAACAGTCAGTTTCCTTGTTCTATTAGTTTTTTCAACCTCAACTATTAACGCACAGGGACGAAATGATGTTATTAAAGCTTACAATGAAGGTGCCAGTCTGGTTCAGACTGATCCCCAGGGAGCAATTAAAGCCTTTGAAAATGTGGTCACCCTGTCGAAACAGGTTGGAGATTCTGCAGCTGATCTAAGTCAGAAAGCTGTAAAAGTACTGCCCAGTTTATATTATAATGTTGCCTCGGATGCATTTACTGCGAAAAAACCAACATCCGAAATAATATCGGCTGCAAAAAAAGCAGCTGCAGCAGCTGTAAAATATGATAACCCGACAACTAAACAGAACGCTGATATACTTCTGATGAAAACATATAGTAATATGGCAGTCGAGTATTTCTCTAAGGATGATTACCAGAATGCACTTGCAACATTTGACAGCGTTTTGATGATCAACCCTGAGTATACTTCTGCAATTTACAATAAGGCATTAATATATTTAAAACAGGCCAATTCGGACGATTTTGAAAAAACTATAGATCTGTATATCGGGAAGATGAAACCAGGGACCGATGATGCTAAGATTAAACAGGCATCCGCACTGGCGCTTGGATATTTTCGTGCAGCCGGATCAAAGTCTGATCAGGCCAATAAGCTGGATGAGGCACTTGGCTTTCTTAATAAAGCTGCAAAATATGGTGAGGACAAGGATCTGTTCTATTTCTTTGCCGAGGTTTACAACAAACAAAAGGCTTTTGATAAGGGTTTAGAGAATGCCCAAAAAGGACTGGCCCTTGAGACCGGGGCTGAAGAACCCAAAGCAAAATTCTACTTTCAGATAGCCCTGGCACAGGAAGGTAAAGGTCAGACAGCTGAGGCCTGTGAATCATTCAAGAAGGCCAGCTTTGGAGTTTTTGCAGCACCCTCTAAAGTAAAGAGGGCTAACCTAAAATGTAAATAATGGCTTAACGGCTCAGGGCACAGTGCTCAGGGCTCAGGGCACAGGGATGCAATTCCGAACAAACTTGTTCATTCATTGTTTTTAGTTCACATATTTGTCAAATTAAAAACTAAAATCATGAAAAAGTATTTAAGATATCTCCTGACGCCGGCCTTACTTTTGCCTTTTGCTGCATGCAGCCAGGCTCAGATACTGAATGTAGGGGCAAAAGTCCCGGAATTTAAACTACCCGATCAGGATGGTAAAATATTCGACATCAATAGTGTCCTTGGAAAGAAAAAACTGGTCATTTATTTTTATCCCAAAGATGAATCACCCGGCTGCACAAAGGAAGCCTGTACTTTTCGCGACGATTACAGCGTGTTCAATGAATCGGATGCCATGATCATCGGTATAAGTGGACAGTCGGTTCAAAGTCACAAGGAATTTGCCGATAAATACAAATTGCCTTTTACACTATTAAGTGACAAAGACAATGCGGTGAGAAAAATGTTCGGAGTAAAAACTTCGCCGATACCTGGCAGGGTAACTTTTGTGGTGGACAAGACCGGACATGTGGTATATAATTTCGACTCACTGGTACAACCGGAAAAGCATGTGGCAGAAGCTATGCGGATACTTAAATCCATGAGTTAAATCCTGCCTGAAAACCGGTTCGAACACACACCCCGTAACGCACTCCGTGTACCGCTTTTTTGGCTCACCTGGTCTATTTTTTAAATTTCGGACTTCGGTCGGCAAATGTGAGCTCTCTATAGAAGATGGCGCGGATTTGCAATCCGTGCCATAAAATTTGCCAGACAAAGGAATGCACGGATTAAAACCGGGCTGAAGAGGCACGGATTGCAAATCCGCGCCATCTTATAAAATCAGCTTCTTAAAATCTTCATCCTCCCTATTCTTATACCAACAATTCGCCCATATATGAAATAATCAATTGTATGCTGCCCGCACAACCAAACTTTGATTTTTTTTCTAAATTTGCTTAATGCCTGTCATTCAGTAAAGTTATCCGATGATTCACAGGGTCTTTTTCATACTATGTTTCATACTCGCTTTTTGCAAAAAAGAAGATGAGGACAAACCATATAAAATTATTATAACCGGGGTTGTTACGGATCAGGTGACAGGGCAACAGGTCTCAGGAGCAACTGTTTCTCTTGGGCTTCAGAATTTTGATATGCCAACTGAGGGGCTGATGGCACCGAGGCAATCAACATCGACAGGATCGGAGGGAAGATACGAGCTTATAACCACGTCAGCAAAATATGAACCACATGGGTCGATTTCCGTTGGAACATTTCTAAGTCATTGTATTGCACTTGTCGCAAGCAAATCAGGATATATTGGCAGTGATCGACTGGAAATTCGTTATTACAATGCTCAGAATTCAGTATTAGATCTTCAGTTATACCATAGTTCTGAGTTAAACCTTCATATAAAGAATGATACAACAAACAGCATCGATACAGTAGATATTAAGCTGGTGAAAATGATAAATAATTATCCGATGACTGTATTGATACTGGATTGCAATAAGAGGAAACTGGATTCAACTTATGTGATAAAAAATCTCTTTGGAAACTGGGAATATGGCATACAGGTTCTGAAACCCGGGGGTCAAAGCTTTTCTCCCGAAATTGAATATACATTAACCCCAAAACCGGATACCATAAACAGTTTCGATATCTCCTTTTGAAACGACAAACGCTATTGAACACCTGGCGAATTTTATTGTTCTATAAATGATAAACAATTTTTATCCTTGCATCCAGGACAATGAATTTATTTCTTACGGGTAAACGGACTGAAGAAGATCGAAGAAAGGCAAAAAGGTATATCATTCTTTTTGACGGGACTTGCAAATTATGCAACAATGTTGTCAGATTTATCACAAAAAATGACAGCAGTAGAATATTCTGCTTCATACCGCTTGACTCGGAAAAGGCGGAGGAATATTTAAACCGGTATAACACAAAAAGTGTAGATAAAGGATCGGTACTATTGATCCAGGATGAGAAAATCTATACCAAATCAAGCGCAGTATTACATATATTAAAATGTCTGGATGGCTTATGGCCTTTTCTTTACATATTTATTATTGTTCCGGGCTTCATAAGAGATCCGGTTTATGATATTATTGCTAAGTACCGGTACAGATGGTTTGGAGCTGTCAGTGGCAGCACCGGTTACAGATCGTGCCAGGAATAAATGTATTATGTCTTATTGATGACAAACGTCCCGCTAAATCTGCATACTGCAAGCCACAAACCGTTTACCGATATCAGTTATTTCTTATATGCGGTAATTTGACTGTAACCTGTTTCAAATTCTATTCTGGAAATGTCCTTAAATCCGGCGGCGCCTAACATTTCCGTTACTTCCTGCTCTGTAAAGCAATCTCCTGCTTCGGTACCCACAAGCATATTTATTGCAAACACCGCTCCTGATATTGGCTGCGTACGGTCATTGTTCATTATCCAGTCCTGAATTATGATTTTGCCATTTTTGTTTAATGAACCGAAGCATTTTCTGATCAAATCCTGATTCACCTCCAGCGAGTTGCTGTGTATGATAGCTGATAAAAACACCATATCAAATCCCACTGGCAGTTTATCTTTTGTGTAATCACCGGCATAGGTCCTGATTTTATCAGAAAAACCTTCTTTTTCAAGAAATTGTTTTGTTATCGGTACAACCTTTGGCAAATCAAAAACAGTTGCTTCGATACCGGGTTTCCTTAAAACAAATTCCATAGAAAAAGCACCGGACCCTCCGCCAATGTCCAGAATGGATTTTACTTCGTGCAATTCAATATTTGCCAGTTGCTGCGGAGCCTGTTTTTTTGCCCTGTCGTGCATTGCACTTATAAAGGAGAATAGCCATTCTTCCCCTCTTTCATTAATTTCTGAAGGATTGGCTGAAACACCTGTTTTTACAACCTTTGTAAGATTACTCCATGTATTCCAAAGATGGTTTGAATGCATCAGGCCTCCCAGGTATTCGGTACTCTTTTTTGATAAAAATGCGAAACTTTCGGCTGTATTGAAGAACAGATTGTTTTGCTTTTTAAGAAAGCCTAAAGATACCAGTGCATTCATCAGACGCTCGCAGGCATGTTCATCAATTTTCAGTTTGCCGGCAATCTGCCTGCCTGATGTGCCTGATTCATCAATATTTGTGAATATGTCAAGTTCAAAACCGCTTAAAAGGATTCTGCTTTTTTGAAAAGAAGAGGCAACCTCCCTGATTGTATTTGGATTCATAATATGATGGTTTAACAGTATCTGCAGATAGGAACGAATAACTAAGCTTTTTGTTTTTCGGAATATGCGTCTATGAACGCATGTAAGCATTGTCAAAGCTTAACCATTATTATATTTCATCTCCCTGTTTCAGGTAATAACCCACTACATTCAGTGATTCACTTTTACGATAATATTCCGGTTCAGTCAGTTTAGTATGTTCCAATCGTTTAACCTTTATCATTGAACTGCCATCCTTCGGTTTCATTACCTGCACCCCTTTTGTTGTTCTGCTTTCGACAGGATTGATCTGGGAGGTGTTAAACAAGATAACTTTCTTGATACTGCTAACTGCAACTAAATCAATATCATGTTCAATAAGTTCAATAAAAAGCAGTCGTGATTCACTATTGAAGGCATTCTTCAATTTTTTTCTGTTGTATTCAGTCTGAAAGCTGTTCATTGAAATTTTCCCGATTTTCCCGTTTTCATAAGCAACTATCAGAAACCCTGAATAGTTCTTTTCACCCGTCAGGTAGATTGCTTTTTCTCCCGCCTCGAAATCAATTTTCTGCAGTGCCTGAAATTTGTCCCTGATCTCCTTTTTCTGAACTTTATAAACATTATGATTTGATGTGAATACGAGTATCTCGTTTGAATCACTGTCGTCCGATACCTTTATCAGGTTAGAATCTGACTGAGCATTATTTTTTGAATCGTCCATCTCAGGATAGTTTATTATAGGTTCTTAAATTGTCAAAGCTACAATTTTTTACCATAAAGGTACTCAAAGGTTAACACTAAGGTTCACAAAGGTTTGAATCTACTGCTTCTACTGGAGAAGAGCCTAGGAAAATATTTTGGAACAACTTTTTTATATGCAGCATAACCGGGATATTTTGTGCTGCTGATATTTTCTGTCAGTTGCGTACTACCCAGAAACAGAAGCACCAGCAATAATGACCCGGCCAGAGTAGGGTTGATCCATTTCCCCGATGCCGCCACGCTGAACAGATAGAAACTAATCCAAATAGCCTGTTCTGATACATAGTTTGGATGCCGGACGAATTGCCACAATCCTTCAGACAAAAATCCCTGATTCAATGATCGGGTATAATGTTTTACAGACTGGTCATTTTGACGTTTTAGCTTTTGGAACCGGTACTGCTGATTATCAGATATAGCTTCAATAACTATGAACATCATCATAAGAGAACACGCAATAATATCGATTGGAGACAGGCTGGAGTTCCCATATTTTGCGGCAAATAAAAGCGGTGTGGAAAACAGCAGAATAATAAGATTCTGGTAAAATGAAATGAAAAAGAGATTAAACAGACCAAAACGGATCCTCCCTTTTAAAACCGGATTACTGCGTATGATTTTCCACCGGTAATCCTCCTCTCCCTTCCATGGAATTTTATTATATCCACCCTTACGATAAAAATTGAAGGTCAGCCGCGATCCCCAGATAATAACAAGGCAGCACATAATCCATAGGCGGGGAGCGGGATATGCTATAACAGTCAGCAGGCTGTAAATTATTGGCATAATGCTCCATAGCTTGTCGACCTGACTGTAATTCCGGGTAAGTTCACTTACAATAAAGCAAATCATCGCCACAGCGAGCATCACGATCATCCAGGTTCTGAGAAGGTGTTCCAGATGAAGATCCGAACCATAAAATAAACTCATTGATCAATATTTTTTTATAATACCAATGTAATGATAATTATTTTAAAGTTTGACGATGACTGGTATATGGTTTATGATATGCACAAAACAACAATACCGAATACCCGAATACCGATTACCGAATACCGATATTATTTATTCCCTTCTTTCTCCGGATGCATCCTTATAAACCGGAACCTGGTTAATAAGAATGCTCTTTGAAGATCATTTAAGATCCAATAGACAACTCCACTTATAAGGGCGGCAAAGAAACACCATACCGATGTAAGATATTGCTTGAAGAAGATTATTGTAACGATGCATGATAGTGTCATCAGTACTCCCAGAAAATGAGTTTTCTTAACACTCGACACAAAAAGAGGAGGTATAGTTGCTATCAGGTAGATTAAGGTAGCAACCATGCCAAGGGATTCCGGAAAGTCATTATAATATTTAATATGAAAGCCTTCAATTTGTGGATTGACATTAAAATTCACGAGACAAAAAGCATAATACATCGATAATCCCACTCCGGCCAGAAGCAGGTATGATAATATTTTTTTCTTCTTTTTCGACACTTCCATCAACCACACCGAAAGAGGAATCAGTACGGGCCATATGACCTGGGCAGTAATTAGAAATATATAAACAGATATTTTTTGAATTACGATATAGTTTTCCAGGGGAAGTGTCAGCCACACGATTCCTTCTGCAAATTGCTGAAAACCAAAGAATAATGGGATGCTACCGAAGAGGATCTGTGAAGGTCTGTGGATTTTCCTTATCGTAACGACACCAATAGCAGAAATGATAATACCTCCTGCAAAACTTGCCTGCGGTGAAAAACACATTAAATTATCCTTTCTGTTAATGAATACACTATGATAAAGAACAATTGCCGGCAAGATACGTCTATTTTATGGATCCGGCACTAGTACTCTGACATAACGGCTTTATTGCTGACCGGGGGACCAGGAGACAAGGAGACTATGGATTTTAATTTTTTTCACTTAATTTTGCTTGCTTTATATTTGAAAATGATTGAAATTGACTGTTCTTTGCAAATTATATATTTTGCTTTAAATTATGCTACCTCATCCCGGACTGGCCCGAATTAACAAAATATTGCTTTTCGCAATTTTAATAACCCTGGTCTTATATTTTGGCAGAGAATTCTTCAAACTGATAAGCTTCGCCGGATTGTTAGCAATGCTAATGACTCCTTTAGCAAACAAACTTGAAAACCGAAGGGTCTCAAGAGTCTTTTCGTCTATACTTTCCGTAATGATAATTGTAGTCATATTTTCAGGAGTTATATTTCTTCTCTCTGCTCAGATTGGCAATATTGGAAAGGAACTTCCCCTGATAATATTCCGGTATGAAGAATTAAAACTGGATATACAGTCATGGATTAATGACAGTCTGGGAATAAGTACTGAACAGCTGAGGGTCCACACTTCGGATGTATTTAAAAATGCAGGTAGTTTTCTTTCCGATATGGTGAGAGGCACTTTTACTTTTATCGGAAGCTTATTTCTGGTTCTGGTATTTATTTTTCTTTTTTTAATGCAACGGAATAAATATGAAAATTTTGTGGTAATGCTTTATAAAGAAGAGAGCAGGAATGATGCAAAAGAAATGATAGACAAAATCAGTAAAGTTGCTCAGCAGTACCTCACAGGAAGGCTTGTGGCTGCTTTAATTATGGGTATACTTTTTCTTATTGGTTTTTTGATAATCGGTCTCAAAAATGCTATCGTTCTTTCGATGATTGTTGCCATTATGACTATTATCCCATATGTCGGGGCGTTAATTGGTGGATTGGTTCCTTTTTTTATTTCAATCATAGACGGACCTTTTAACCAGTCGGTAGGGGTTATTATTATAATATTACTTGTTAATGTTATTGATCATTATTTTATTGAACCTTATATAGTCGGAGGCAGTGTAAACATCAGCCCTTTCTTTACCATTTTTGTCCTCATCCTGGGAGGAGTAGTATGGGGTTTAGCCGGTATTATTTTATTTCTGCCAATATCCGGAATACTTAAGATAGTATTTGAAAATGTTCAGGGCCTGGAACCTTATGCATCACTCATCGGAGACGAGAGAGACTCTAAAGAACCAAAAAATGTCTGGTCGAGCTTAAAAAGAATGTTCTTAAGGAGAAAGAAAGGCAAATAAATATATTTGTATGCACTCAAATTTGCGATATTATGTACCGTTATTCCTTCCGTTTTGTAGTGATGACCATAACTATCCTTACAGTAAACCTGATAACCAATGCCATAACTAATTACATGGTCAGTTATAAGTATCATTATAAGCCGGTTGCTTTCACATTTCTCGGAATGGCAATGATTGTAATACTATTTTATCCGCTTTTTATAAAACTCGAGGAACTGGTAAAAAACATTTCTGTTAAAGCTGTCAGATCGGGGAAATCGCTAGCTGGTAAATATTTTGGATTATTATCTATATTCCTGGCAGCTTTACTGTTGCTTTTATATTTCTATGCGAAAATGTGGTACAATCTCGATTTGTTTCAAACTTTGATTCATGGAATGATTGTATAAGACAGGTACCGCATTTACAGTCTGCAATGCAACGGCACAGTTATATCCCCGATGATAGATTTTTAAGTGTTAAATAATATTTTTTTCTGAGCATATAGCTAAAAATATCTCCATTGTCAGATGTAAAGTTTTATCTTTGTTCTCTACACCTGATAAATCGTGAAAAACGGCTTCTTGATCTTTATCCTGGTTTTAACCGGACTGGCAGCCAATGCTCAATTGTCCAACCGGCCATTCATTATTGAAGCAAAGGTACATACGGGAATGAATCTTCCCTTTTACGAAGCTCTGCGCTATCTTGTCCAGGATGACATTTATGCTTTCGACCTGTCAGTCAGTTTCCCTTCTTATGGTAAAGACTACTGGGAACAAATTTATCGGTATCCAAGGCAAGGTCTGGGACTCTCATGCTGGAGCCTTGGCAACAACAAGGTGTTTGGCAAAGCATATGTCCTGTATGGCTTTCTTAATATACCGATCATTAAAAGAACTGAAAAATTCTCTTTCAATTACCAGATCTCCTGTGGTGCAGGTTACCTTCCCGATAAATTTGATGTTCATACAAATCACCTTAACCGGGCAATAGGCTCTAATACTAATATATATATTCATCTGGGTATCGATGGGAAGATCAGGCTTTTCCCGCAAAGTGAAATCGTGATCGAAGCAGGGGCAACACATTTTTCAAATGGCAAAACTAAATCTCCCAACTACGGTATTAACGCTGGTTCCTTTTCCCTTGGGTTAAATTACATTTTCAATAATTACGCAGCGATCCGGCAAACCCCTGAAATCCCGGCTTTTGTGAAACATTATGTACAATCGGTTATATATTCCGCAGGATCAAAGGTTTATGACAATCTTTCAGGTAAGAAATATTTTGTCACATCAGTTGCATACAACCTTGAGAGATTTATAAACCTGAAGGGTAAAATCGGACTGGGAGCTGATTTCTCCTATGATGGCTCTATCAGCGAAGCTCTTGCAGGTGAAGATGGTATCCCCGTGAAAAAGTTTGACAGGCTTATCAGGTTCGGCCTTCATACCTCATATGCCATCAGGTATAAGCAACTGATCATGGGCATTCAGGCAGGATATTATCTGTATTCAAAATATACCGTTATGACTCAGGTTTACAACAAAATTTCAGTACAATACCTGTTTACAAAAAATATTATTGGCAGTATCTCCATTAAATCCCATATGGCTAAGGCAGATTGTCTGGAGTTCGGAATAGGATATTGCTGGTGACAAAAAACTTAATGAACAGAATGAAAAGCTTCGTAACATTTCTTTTACTATCCCTTTTTTTGATCACTTCATGTCAAAAAATACTTTTTAATGATGATGAAAGCACACGGGAACTCCCTTTGAAGGATTTTCATGCCGTTAAAATCTCAGGGATTTACAACCTGGTTCTTATCCAGGATTCAACGAACCGACTGGTGATAACCGGGAAAAACAGGATCAATTTTATCGAGGCAGATATTATAGACGATACGCTTATTATCGATGACCATAAGAAAACAACTTTCAATCCTGCCAGAAATACTCTTACATTACATTTCAGCAACCTGTCCTGCATGATTTTTAATGATCCGGTAACTCTTTCAAACAGAGATACCATCAGAGCTGATAAATTTACGCTTGTTGCTATAGGTGAAATCGCAGAGGTAAAGTTAGTAATCAGGTGTAATTATTTAATGGCGCTTAACAGTGCCAACACTCTCGGGAACCTTTATTTCATGGGGAAAGCGGAAACCTGCTGGTTATGGAATCGCTATGGGTCAAACATGTTCGCCGACAGTCTTCAGTGCAAGGATGTAGTGGTATATAATGAATCGATCGGTGACGTAAAGGTCAACGCCTCGGATAATATACTGGCATTCATATTGGGATCCGGAAATATCTATTATCGCGGATCCCCTGTCATAAAAATCTCTGAACAGAAAGGAGATGGTAAAATGATCCCTTTAGATTAGCTTTAATAGTCAGTTTAGTTTGAACAATCTGAAAAATCAGATGTTGCATGCTTTTTAATCATGGAACCATTTATCAGGTCGACTATGCTAACGCTAATCAGCCTTATGCTGGTAAATATCCGCTGACCAGCGTGAATATTTATTATAACTTTGCAGCTAATTTTTAAAGATCTAAAGCGGTAGAAATGACAATTCAGGAATTACATAAGGATCTGGTTGAAGCATATACTGTCAGCAATCTGAACAGAATATCACTTACTCTTCTGAACCTGTTCAAGAGTCAGCAATATTCTGTCCTGCAAAGGATATCTGAGATTATCAGTGAATTTGTAATTATTAAAATTGCAGATAATGGTAAAGGTTTTTCCAAATTTATGATGCTCTATCATCCCGACAGAGCTGGTTTTCATATCAGGGAAATAAATAAGCTCAATGAGCAGAATAATTTCGAGGGTCTGCTCGAATATTCACATATTCTGAGACTTGAACGCATTGAGGAGATAGCCGCTTCCCTGAATAGTTACGAGGATATAGATTATGCGCCTGTTTACGAATGGGACCTGAATACCGAGGGATTCACTATAATTAACATTAATGAGCCTTCAGAACCACATAAAGTAAAAACTCATACAAAGCTGATAGGCTATACTTTCTATGAAGCGATAAAATTAAGGGAATATGGTGATCTGGATGTCGATTTCCTTCCATTGTACCTCGAAGAGATTGAGGAGTTTGAATTATCTTCCTCCGATCTTAACGATCTCGATGGGGTACAATTTTGCATACACGCCAGAAGCATAGATATATCGAATAACAGAATCAGCGATCTTTCACCGCTGATCGGTCTTAAGGAACTTGAGGAATTGAATCTTTCTGATAACCAGGTCGGAATAATTGATGAGCTAAGCTTCCTGAGAAACCTTAAGAGTGTGCATTTGACAAATAATTATATTGATGATATTTCACCGCTTTTTGAATTGAAAAACCTCGAATATGTAGAACTATCAGGTAACAATGTTGATGGCGATCAAATAACTAAACTTACCGATGCAGGTGTTACCGTCGATTATGAGGCTGAGAGACTAAGGGACTGAGAGACTTAGTGACTGGCGTAATTCATTTTTCAAAAGAAATATTTATTCCGGAACAATATATTAATAGTAAATTTACGTTTACCTGTTAATACAGGCAAATTCTCTAATAAATTTCTAAAATGACAAACTATATTATTCTGGCGCTCTGTATTATTATAGTTTTGTCCTATATTTTTGATATCACAAGTAAATATTCAAAGATCCCTGGTGTCATACTGCTTATCGCTCTTGGTATTGGTATTCAGCTTTTCGGCCAGTACACTAAGCTTGGAATACCCAACCTGAAACCCCTTCTCCCTGTTATTGGTACAATTGGACTTATACTGATAGTACTTGAAGCAAGTCTCGACCTGAAGTATCAGAAAAGGAGGAAAGTACTTATTCTCAAATCGATTTCTTCAGCTTTTTTTCTATTTGCAATCTTCACAGCAGCTTTTTCATTCGTATTAACATATTTTTTCGGGTATTCTGTAAGAGATTCAATATTAAATGGCATTCCACTAGGGATAATCAGCAGTTCAGTGGCTATACCCTCAACCATATTTCTTAATTCAGATCAAAAAGAATTTGTGGTATATGAAAGTGCATTTTCAGATATTTTCGGCATTCTGATTTTTGACTTTATCCTCATACATCAGACCTCGATATTGGGAGGCGTTATTAATTTTGCGTATACCTCCCTGATAACTTTGCTGGTAGCGGTAGTAACAACCTCTGTCCTGGCGATCCTGCTCCACAAGATGAAATACCATGTTAATTATGTGATCATAATGACCTCTGTTATAATGGTATATATGCTGGCACAATTATCGCATCTTCCTGCATTGCTGGTTATTATTACATTTGGTATAGTATTGTCGAATAATTCATTACTTGAGAATACTTTCATAAAGAAATTTGTTGATTTCAGAAAATTCAGAACCGACCTGAATTCATTCAGAAAAATGCTCGGTGAATTTACATTCATTGCAAGATCTTTCTTCTTCATAATATTCGGATACTACACGCTGATCACAGGTTTGTTTAACCTCGGCAATCTGCTTACAGGCCTGGCAATTACGGCATCAATTTTTGTCCTGAGAGCGATCTATCTGAAACTGATACTAAATATGCCAGTAATGCCTTTACTCTTATTTATGCCCCGTGGGCTCATAACCATCCTTCTTTTCCTCAGTATTCCCCTGGCCTCAAGAGTTCCTCTTATCAGCGAAGAGGTGATCACGCTGGTAATCTTGATGACAATTTTTATTCTTATGCTGGGGAATATTATTCACAGGCGGGAGCTTATCAATGCAGAGGAGGCTGCTTTTAATGGCATATCTCCGGAAACACAGCGACTCAGGGATCTGGAGGCATTGCGATTAAAAGAACTCGAAGCTTTGAAACTTAGAGAACGTGAAGCCGGGATGGAAGAGGAGATGGAGACTGAGAAACAATGGCATGACGGCATGAAGGTATAAGGTCACCGGGGATTCCGTCTGCTTCTTTTTCCGAATATCCTCTGGAAAAAGGATTCCTTTTTGTGAACTGGAAGCGGAGTTTGCGTTTCGAAGTGGTTCTTATCTCTTTTGAATAGTCTGAAGAAATTATCAAGAACCTTCTTTTCTTTAAAATCGGGACAATTTAATTCTGAAGCTAATTCAGGTGCTATATCCGGAAAAGGAGTGAAAAGCTGGTTAGTCAATTGCCGGTTTGCCTGGACTTTTTTCAGGGTCATTGCGACAAGCGGTAAAGCAAGTGCGCTGCCTGATCCGTTTCCGCCACTGTTGAAATGAACGGATGGCAATGAAGCACCTACTCTGCTTATGATTACCAGGGAGGGATTAAATGCCGCAAACCATGCATCGGCATAATCCTGTGAAGTGCCGGTTTTCCCGGCCAGAGGCAGAGTAACTCCGTAAACAGAACCCATTGTAGCACCCGTTCCTTCCCTTACCGCTCTCTGAAGAATAGCACACAGGAGCTGGCTTGTCCGTTCCGTTAACACCCTGGTTTTGGGTTCACTGAAGTCATTTTGCCAGATTACTTCTCCATCAGGACTCTTTATTAAGACAATTTTTTGAGGTGTTATAATATTTCCACCATTTGCAAATGAAGAGTAGGCAATAGCTAATTCCATGATATTTGCTTCAGCAGTGCCCATAGCCAGTGAGGGATTATTAACCAGGGGAAAAGAAAAACCCATTCGGGTCCACAGTGAATCAAGCCCGCTGAATTCGACTTGTAAAAACAGGTTAAATGTCGGGATATTCATAGAGTGAACCAAAGCACCGGCAAGGGAATATTTTCCACCAAACGTTCTGTCAAAGTTCTCCGGACTCCAATTATTAAATTCAGGGACAATAACTGAATCGTTATCCAGATAAGAACACGGTCTTAAACCTTCTTCAAATGCCTCGGCATATAGTATAGGCTTGAATGTAGAAGCCAGCTGCCTGCGGGCGAGTATCTGATCGTACGGCTGGGATTTAAAATCAATTCCTCCTACCCATGCTTTGACAGCGCCGGTAACCGGATCAAGAGCCAGTAATCCTGCATGCAGCAGCTTAATTGTGTTTATCAGGCTGTCAGAAAGAGTAATTGAATCAGTTTTGGCGCCATTCCAGTCGAATATCTGCCGGAGACGAACTTCATCAGCCCTGTCAGTAAGCTTCAGCCTGGTCAGTTCATTATTACTGATTGAGCCGATAAACTCTTTTCCCGAAACAGTTTCATACTGGTCGTTCAGTTTTTTTTGCATTAAGGCAAGATGATCGTGGAAGGATGCATTCGCGTAGTTCTGCAGCGTCAGGTTCAGGGTAGTAGTGATAATCAGTCCGTCTTCTTCAATATTCCATTTTTTACCCTTTTCAGATTGAATGTTTTGCAGGATCTGTTTTGCTTCATTTTTTACCTGATACAGGAAATAGTCGGCGGGCCCTTTCAATTCAAGATTGTTATAATGTTGTATCAGGGGGAGTTTGCATAGTGAATCTGCCTGGGAGGGATTCAGATAATTGTATTTCTTCATCTGGTTCAGTACCACGTTTCTTCTGTTTTTTGCATTTACAGGATGAAGCCGGGGATTAAAGTATTCATTTGCTTTAAGCATACCTACCAGGACTGCAGATTCTTCCACGTTAAGAAGTTCTGCTTCTTTATTGAAATAGCGTCTCGATGCCGATTCGATACCATAAACCTCTTCTCCGAAAGGAACAGTATTCAGATACAGCGTAAGTATTTCTTCCTTTGTGAAGATCTTTTCCAGACGATGTGCCAGCAGGATCTCTTTTGTTTTGTTAATAATTGTCGAAAAATGTCCTGTACTTTTTCTGCCAAACATATTTTTTGCCAGCTGCTGGGTTATGGTGCTTCCTCCTCCTGAGCTTTGATGATTCAGTAAAACTGTTTTAAAGAGCACCCTAAGAAGTCCTCTTGAATCAATGCCTTCATGTGTGAAGAAACGGGCATCTTCTGTGGCGATCAATGCATTAATAAGGTGACGGGGGATTAGATTGTAAGAAATATTTGTCCGGTTTTCTGAAAAGATCTTCCCTATAATTTCACCCTCCTCAGATAAAACAATTGTGGCTGTCGCATTCTTAAAACTCTGAAGTTCATTTCTTGTCTGCAGGTGGCCAAAAGCTCCAAATAATACTGATGTAATGAATATTGCCGGAATTATAACGATTAATAATATGATTATCAGTACTATACTTTTTGATTTGCTCATCTGCCGCAGACAATTTCTATGTTTGGTGGTGCAAAGGTATTAAAACGGGGGAACAATATAATGTATTATGTATTATAGGCGATCGAAGCGAAGTGGAGATTTCGAGACAGCGGTCCGGCCACCCCTCCTTCAAAACTAATCTTTCATCACATCTTTTTTATTATATTCCAGCTATGAGAAGGAGATCCCTCATTCCTCCAAACCTCCGCAAGCTCCGATTTGTCGGAATTCGGGATGACAGGTTATTTTGTGGGACACAGGAGGAAGAAACGGCGATTCGCAGCGACATTTTATTCATGAAGTATTTCACTCGCGAATCGCCGTTTCTTCCTCCTGTTAATCAACTACATACCTGTCATCCCGAGCGTCAGCGAGGGATCTCCTTCTCTCTTTCTGCAACGGACTTTAATTGAAATGTGACGAAAGATTAGCCTTCTTCGTTCAACTCCTTAAGTAGCCAAAGTCGTAATTGAGACTGCTAAAAGAATTTCCTGAACAGATACAGGAGCAATGATAGCACTGCACTTAGTATTATCATTGTGGTTATTGGGATGAAAATCCTGACATTTTCTTTTCTGATATTGATATCACCAGGGAGGTGCCCGAGCCAGCCCAGCTTATCCCCGGCAAAATAAAGTATTACTCCGGCTATAATGAATATAGCTCCTACTAAAATTAAAAGCTTTCCTAACTGACTCATCATCGGAATTGTCAGATGCAAAATTAGCAAAAGATCCTTTTAATACTGTTGCGCATAATGCTATTTTGTTGTAACTTAAGCATCGTTAAGCCATCATTAACTGATCATTCAGGAACCGGTTGTACAGGTGTATAAAAACAATATAATCTTAATAATCAATTTGATATGGAATATAATGTTGCACAGAAAGTGAAGGAAACCTGGGGAGACAAGCCATGTGATCACCCGCATCTCGAGAAGGAATATTACATTGGGGCCTTTCTCATAAATTATGTCTGTACTCAATGCGGCCAGGAATTTTCAATTTCTCAAAAACTTGAGATGGACGAAACGAGGAGGGAACTTTTAAGACCGCTTATTGTTTAATTCATTTTACATGGATCTTTTGAAATAAGCACTATGATTTTAAGAAGCATTAATCCTTTCACAGGTGAAACCATCAAAGAATTTGAAGAACACTCATTTGAAAAAGTCGACAACCTGATTGGCCAATCCGGTGACGCTTTTAAAGCATGGGGCAAGACAACTTTCGAATACCGGAGATCTCTTATGGAAGAAGCAGCCCGGCTTATAAGAAGAAATCTGAATGAGTATGCCGTATCGATAACCTCGGAAATGGGGAAACCGGTAAGGGAGTCAAGAGCAGAGGTTGAAAAGTGCGCATGGGTTTGTGAATACTATGCAAAAAATGCTGAACAGTTCCTTAAGCCTGAACTGGCTGATACTGATGCTGATATAAGTTATGTTAATTATGAACCTATTGGCACCGTACTTGGAATAATGCCGTGGAACTTTCCATTCTGGCAGGTATTCAGGTTTTCAGTCCCCACACTAATGGCAGGAAATACCGTTCTGCTTAAACATGCGTCAAATGTTCAGATCTGTGCGCAGCATATTGAAAATATCTTTACCCTGGCCGGGTTTCCCACATCAGTGTTCAGGAACCTCCTTATAGGATCAGACAAGGTTGAAAGGGTCATTAAACACCGGAGTGTCAAGGCGGTTTCCCTCACAGGGAGTGATGTCGCCGGACAAAAAGTAGCTGAGACTGCAGGGCGAGAGATAAAAAAATCGCTTCTTGAGCTGGGGGGAAGCAACGCCTTTGTTGTACTCGATGATGCTGACATTAATAAAGCAGTCGAAATTGGCCTGAAAGCACGTTTTCAGAATGCAGGACAGAGCTGCATTTCATCAAAGCGGTTCATCATTCATAAAAATATAAGTGATAGATATATTTCAATGTTTCTTGAAGGGGTTAAAAAATTAAAGACTGGTGATCCGTCAATGGAAGATACGGATCTGGGCCCTCTATGCAGTGAGGCACAGGCTGAAAAGGTGGAGCAGCAGGTAGGAAGATCGGTTGAGATGGGAGCAAAGCTAATAGCCGGAGGCATTCGCAATAAGGCATTCTATAGCCCTGCTGTAATCACAAATGTAACACCTGACATGCCTTTGTTCAATGAGGAAGTTTTTGGCCCTGCCGCACCATTTACTATAGCAGAGGACACTTCAGAGGCAATAGAGTTGGCAAATGCTACGAATTTTGGTCTGGGGGTCTCCCTCTTTACAAATGACCTGAAAAAAGCCAGTGAGCTTGTTCATGAATTTCATGATGGCGCTGTCTTTATTAATGCCCTGGTAAAATCCGATCCAAGGCTGCCATTCGGCGGGACCGGTCGGTCAGGTTATGGGCGGGAACTGGCCATTTATGGAATCAGAGAGTTTGTAAATATAAAAACTGTCTGCTTCGGACCAAAGTAACGCGAAACACAAAACGTTTACCAGTGAACGCTTAGCATTTCAGGATTAGTGTTTTAAGTAAGATTTTAATAATTTTATATCTGAAATTTTAGCTGCCAATGTCCAACAGGTTAAAGCTGATAGTGAAATGGATTGTATTTGTATTTCTTTTGGGATCAGTCCAGGCAAACGCACAATTACTTCAGGATTCTACTGCTTTTAAACTGGTTAAGGAAGACATTGATTGTATTTATAATCAGCAGTTCACTAAAGCAAGGGAGCTTTATCCGGAGATCACACGGTTATATCCCAACCATCCGATTGTATATCTTCTGAGAGGCTTGTTGACCTACTGGGAGAATTACCCCATGCTGCATACATCACCGTTCCATTCTTCATTTGAACAGGATATGCATGAATGCATCTCCCTTTCAGAAGCGAATGATAATCCGAATTATGAAGCAGAATATCTTCTGGCTAATCTATGTGCAAGAGGGATGCTTTTAACATTTTATTCTGATAATGATCTTATTATGGAGGTTACCCCCCTCACAATAAGCACTTATAAGTATTTAAGACGCGCTTTTAAATTTGCACATGGATGCACAGATCTGTATTATTTTACGGGTATATACAAATATTACCGCGAAGCCTATCCGAAAGCCTATCCTGTTTATAGATCACTGGCTTTTCTTTTCCCGCACGGAGATATGGCAGCAGGATTAAAAGAATTGCAAATGGCTGCCACGAACTCCCTGGTGCTAAGGGCGGAATCTTGTTATTTGCTTACATGGATATATTTGAATTTTGAGAATAAGTTCCCTGAGTGCTTATATTACAGCAAGCTACTCGATGAAATGTATCCTCAAAATGAACTTTATGCTGAGACACACATCAGAAATCTTCTTCTCATGAAAAAATACGACGAAGCCGAAAAGCTTATATTGCCAATATCAGAGGAAGGCGGAAACAAGTTTTTCCAGGCCCAGTTCCTGATATTAAAAGGCATCCTCCGTGAGAAAAAGTATCATGATAATAAAATGGCCCAGGAGTATTATAAAAAGGGGATAAATGAAATTTCATTATTCGGCCGTTATGGCAACGAATTTGCAGCCTACGCTTATTTTGGACTTAGCCGTATCAGTGACGCCAACGGTGAAAAACAAACCCATAAAATATACAGGAGAGAAGCAAATAAACTGGCTGATTTCAAAAAGTACAATTTTGATAAATAATTTCAACTTGCTATTGTCACTAAACTCCTGGATCTTCTTTCCTGTATTTCAATTTAAAAATGTAAGGCGTATCCAAGGTCCAGCAATAGATTTCCGTTGTGACTGCTTCCGTTATTCGGATCCTTTTGGATCACGATCATTCCGTATGCGGCGCGGACATCTAAAAACAGGTCACCCGAACCGGCTTTCTGTAAAAATCCCACACCTCCGGTCAATCCCAGATTAATCTTGTTGATGCTGCTGGTGATATCGGTGCTGGCATTAAATGGTATAATAGTTGACGGTAAGACAATCATAGTCTCTCCCCGGTCAAAATATACCATGCTCGATCCCGAGGTTTTTTGCCTGGCATTCAGCAAATACCCTATATAAGCACCAAAATTTGCATAAACCTTCTGAGACTTATTCAGCGAAATTGAGTATCTCACCATCACCGGAACTTCAAGATAATTCAATATGCTTTCATTGTTAAATGCAGCATAAAAATATGTACCTGCAGGTACAGGTACCTGTGGAATTGCAGAGGCATCGAAGGCCTGTACTCCATTGCGTTTGCCACCTTCACTCGAATACATAAGGTTAACGCACAGACTGAATTTCGGCCCAAGTCCCAATGAAGATGTCAAACCAAAGGCTTCACCTGAACGTGAAGTGTAATCGCGGCTCAATTCATTGCCGGTTCCGCCATTGAGCCGCGGAATATTTAATCCTCCGAAAATTCCGAGAGAGAATTTTGAGTCATTATTTGCCTGACCAAATGAAAATATAGACACCAGGGCCAAAAGACATAAGGTTACAGTAAATTTTTTCATATAGTTACTTTTTAGTTGGGGTCATTAGTAAAAATATATCTGATAGATGAGTAACAAAACAAATTTATTAAAGGTTGTATTAATAACCTAATTTTTTTACTGTCAGAGTGTTGAATGAGCGCGATCAGATCACCAGGGTAATGTCGCAATCGAACAAGCATTAAGGTAATGGATCAGGGTTAAACATGAATCGCGGAACATCCTGTTCTGAAAGGTTAAGGGAACGATTTAATGTTTTAAGCACACAATAGATGATTTGTATGCGGAATATTTATTATTTTCACCGGGATTTTCATGTATACCTGAACAATTGAAGCTCCCTGATCTAACGGTTTTTGTTTATGGATGGTCCTAATTCATATTATCAGCTTCATATACAGCCTCGAATGAAGAGATGGAATCTCATGAAATACATTCTGAATCCTATAGACGTGTTATCAATTCTCTTCGCTTTTCAGTGTTCTTATTTCATTAATAATTTTGAGCAGGGCGGACTCTTTTACACCGACAGTGATCTGTTAAAGCTCTTCATCTGGATATTACCATCCTGGGTTATCATCCTTTCACTGGTAAAAGTTACCGGTATCCCGACTAAACGTCACAAGGTTTTATTTTTCCTTTATCTTCAATCATCCGTATCGATATTTTTCCTTCTGACGCTGTATAACTTCGTCCTGCGGCTTGATACTATACCGAGGCTATTCCTTGCGGAGATTTCCATCTTCGGATTTCTGTTCTTGTTTTTTGGAAGGATCCTTACCTACAGAATTCTTAAATTCTTTGGCGCAAAGGGTTACAATCATGTGAATACCATTATCATTGCCGATACTTTTTCATTGTATTTTATTGAGAACCTTTTATCAAAAAAAGAGCTTGGTTATAAGGTGGTAGTGATCTTTACGGAATCAGTTCTGATTAAATATAAATTTGAGAACACTGCGATAATCCTGCCGGAAAAATTCTTAGGGATACTTAATGATCTGATAAAAGTAGATTTCATTGATGAAGTTCTTTACTTAAAAGAAAAACCTGATCCATGCGCGGTAAGGGATATAATCAGATCGTGTGAAGATCTGGGAGTTACATTAAGATTAAAATCGAAAGAGCCAAAGACCAAGCTTTCAAGTGCGGTCAAAACTGATATTGCCGATGGTAAATTTCTGAGCTTTAATAATATTCCCAACAACTCTTATGCCATGGTTATAAAGAAAACCCTGGACATTAATATAGCTCTCCTGATGATAGTTGTTTTATTTCCTGTCTTTATTCTGATCAGCCTGTTAATTAAGGTAACATCACGCGGTCCTATAATTTCTAATATTATGAAAACCGGATGGAGGGGACAGATGATAAAAGTATATAGATTCAGGACAATGTTTGAAGATGAGGCTAAAAATGCAGATTTGAAGGAATCTACCTCATCCCTGGAAGTTCCCGGAACTGATTCTGCTGCAGAATCAAGATTTACAAAAGTCGGGATATTTCTCCTAAAGTCTGGTCTGGATCAGCTGCCCCAGCTCTTTAATGTTTTAAAAGGTGAGATCCCTATCATTCTTCAGCATCATCCCCTTCAAAGTGAAGCTGTGAATCAGACCAGGGAATCCAAATAGTTTCTTGCAGACATTTTACACTTTCCGTGTCCCTTTTGATCAGACATATTTATTTGCCGGATCAACTTACTATTATAAAGCTATTATCAAACTTTTCCAGTGATGAATTGTTTAAACTATTATTAAAAAGCAAAAACATAATAGTTAAGAAAAGCACAAACATTTGTCTAACCAAAATATATTAACAATGGCAGAAAATAAGCTTGTATATAAGGCATTTTATAACACAACCCCTGATCTTATAAGTACCGGCGTTCTGTTGCTGCGCTGTTTAATAGGGATTTACTTGTTTATTGTGGGGGCAGGAAAAGTAATGCACTGGTTCGGAGGTTTTGGCATGCCAACTACGATACAATATCTCGCTAAAGTTGGTATCTCTGCGCCACTTGCCTACCTGAGCAGTTACACAGAGTTCCTGGGTGGTTTCCTGTTAGCTATTGGTTTGTTTACGCGGCCGGCTGCATTTGCCATCTTAATCAATATGACAGTCGCAACGATCGTGACCATACATGGCGGATTAATGGGACCGAACAGCGCTCAAACCCCGCTTCTGTTCCTTATCGTTGATGTTGCAGTTCTGCTTTCAGGTCCAAGGGCTTATAGTCTTGACAGGCTTATCTTCGGGAGGGCATCGGGCATATATTTACCGGGTCAGCTGATCTTATAACTCATTTGTAATCATATATCTATTTAAAGGAACCGAAAAATGGAAATCAGGAGTTCAGAATTTAAAGAAGGATCATCAATTCCTTCCAAATATACGTGTGATAATATTGATGTATCGCCTCCACTGGAATGGTCGCAGGTTCCGGCAGGTGTGAAGACATTTGCACTTATATGCGATGATCCTGATGCACCTGGTGCAACATGGGTTCACTGGGTTATCTTTAATATTCCGGGTAATCTCAGAGAACTCAGGGAGAATATTCCGGCTACAGAGACTCTCCAGAATGGTGCAAAACAGGGAAAGAATGATTTCGGCAAAATAGGTTATGGTGGTCCATGCCCGCCGGGAGGTACGCACAGATACTATTTTAAATTATATGCTCTTGACAGGGATCTGGATTCAAAACCAGGTATCACAAAAAAGGATCTGCTGAAATCAATTGAGGGCCATATCCTCGATGAGGTGCATCTGATGGGGAGATATCGTAAACTATAATAAAGATAAATGTTGATTTGACGGGTTCTTTAATAACTATTAATCCGCTGGCTTTGCTGTATATGGAGCAAAGCACATACACAAGTCGGGTACATACGAATTATATAACTTAATTATATAATAATGTAACTATATGCGGTACTTTGACTAGTAACTTTGATTCTTAATCAATAATCAAAATTTCAATTATGAAAAAGAATCTGTTACTTGGTTTTTTAATACTGTTTGTATTAAGCACCGCAGCATTTGCAGGGATATCTGATCCGAAAAAGGATTCTGAAAAACCGGCTGTTTCGAATACCAGAGAAAACAAATTATCAAACGAGGAATTAAGTCGTTTGACCCGTCGAGCTGAAATAGATAATGTGTCTAAATCTAATCTTTCAAGTAAAGAGACTGGTAATTCATCGAAAAATCTAAAGGCAACTACCCAGGTTATAGTTGAAAGCAGGCATCATGGCGGATATTTTTTATATGGTGGCGGCGTTCTTGTGGTCATTCTTATAGTAATTCTTTTAGTTTAATAAATTACAATAATCCTGGCTTAGAGGGGTTATCTTATGGTCAAAATGTTATCTTTTGGAATTCTGTCTTGAAGGCATAAGATACTTTTGACCGTGAGGTACCTCATACCATAATACTGGAGCACAGCAGGATAGTGGCATTGTCGTAAATGCCAGGTCTCTCTCGCATGCACAAATCCTCCCATAAGGATACAGCATGAATCACTTATTCACAATTTATACCATATTCTTTATTGCAATAGTTCCCGGGAGCTTGCATGGCTGATGGTTGCAACTGACAGCGGTGCGGCCCGGGATATCTTCTAAGTAGTCTGCCTCATAAAAAATTGTTTAACATTCTGTAACCTTTTACCTTTAAGGAGGTTTACAGTACAGATTGAAGCTAATAAAATATTGAAGCTTGGACACACTATCGGATAATGCATTAATGCTGAAAGTAAAAAATGGTGACATTGATAAGATGGGCCTGCTTTATGAACGATATTATCGCCAGTTATACAGGTTCCTCTTTAATATGACCAGGCAGAAGGAGTTAAGTGAAGATATGGTTCAGAATATATTTTTAAGAATGTTAAAATATCCGGACGGATTCATGGGCTTTGGGGAATTTAAAATGTGGATGTATCATATAGCAAGAAATACGGTTTATGATCACTTCAGGAAAGTTAAGAGAACTCCTGCTCATTCTGATCTGACGAATTACGAAGACAGAATAGGAGGGGAGCAATATGCAGACGCACCAATGGAAAAAGAGCAGGAATTAAAAATGCTCGAAACAGCTATGGAAAAATTAAGTGATGAAAACCGGGAGTTATTGATCTTATGTCGCTTTCAGGAGCTTAAATATTATGAAATAGCCAGGATTCTGAATACAACCGAAGGAGCTGTAAAAGTAAGGGTACACCGGGCATTGAACCAGCTTAAAAGTAACTATATGAAAATAAAGGCTTAAAATAATTAATATGAACTGCAAAGACTTCAGAGAACAATTTACTCTTCTATTTACCGACTCTCTGGATGGGAATCAGCTGAGTGAGATAGAAAACCATCTTGCAGGCTGCGCGGATTGCCGGAAAGAATTTGAAGAAGCTAAAAAAGTATGGGATCTGATGGATGAAATTCCACAACCGGAGCCTTCAGAATCAATGCGGACGAACTTTGACATGTTACTTTCAAATTACAAAAATGAATTGATCCTGAAGAGACATCCGGTTGATGAATGGATAAGAAGGATCCGGGAGTACTTGATCATGCAGGCACAACCCCGTCTGGCATTCAGTCTTGTGCTGATTATCTCGGGTCTTGCTCTGGGATACCTTTTGCACCGGCCCGGACAGACAACAATATCATATAACAGGCAGATCGATTCGCTTACGTCACAGGTTTCGGAAATAAAACAGGTTATGATGCTCTCTCTTTTGAAAGATCCTTCAGCTTCTCAGCGTATGCGTGCAATCTCATATACCGACGATATCACTAATGTTGATTCAAAGGTAGTTAATGCATTGCTAAAGACTTTGAATGAGGATCCAAATGTCAATGTGAGGCTTGCTACCCTTGAAGCTCTTGTTAATCTGGCCGGAAACCCGGCAGTACGTGAAGGTCTGGTCCGGAGTATTAACTTTCAGGATTCACCCATAATGCAATCGGCCATAGCAGATGTTATGGTAAAATTACAGGAGAAAAGTTCAGTTCAATCTCTGCAGAGGCTATTGAATAAAAAGAATTTGAATCAAATGGTTAAAATAAATATCGAAAAAAGCATTCAAAAATTGATCTGACAACTAATATTCATTAATAGATTATGAAAAAAGCAATAGTTATCCTTTTAATGGGAATGGGAATCATATGCTCCGGTCCCATAGCAAGCGCCAGGGAATTCAAAGAGCATATGAGCAAGGAATTCACAGTTTCCGGAAATGCTTCCGGGACCACCCTTTTTATTTACAATATCTCGGGTTTTATTAAAGTGGAAGGCTACTCAGGAAATAAGGTACTCCTGGAAATGGATAAAACCATTTCAGCTGATGATGATAAAACTCTTGAAACCGGGAAGAAGGAATTCAAGCTTGCCTTTGACGAGAGAACTGATACAATTATGGCTTACATTGCTGAGCCTTATGATTCACGACCCCATCGTAACTGGCATTATAGTGATGATCGTCCTGAAATTGAATATCAGTATAATGTTGATTTTACGGTAAAAGTGCCCTATGGTATGAATCTGCACGTCTCAACTGTAAATGACGGGATCATCTCAGTGAATAATGTTAGTGGGACATTGCATGTGAATAATGTCAATGATGCCATTTCAATTAAAAATGCAAAAGGAACGACTTATGCACACACTGTGAACGGTGATGTAACAGTCAGCTATCTGACCAACCCTTCTGAATCATCATCATATTATACTATTAACGGGGATATCCGTATAAATTACCAGCCCGGACTTTCAGCAGATCTTCAGTTTAAAAGTATGCATGGAGATTTCTATACAGATTTTCCGGAAGCAGAATTACTGCCTTCAACAGTTACAAAAGAGGAGCAAAAACATGGTGAAGGTTTAGTCTATAAGCTAAATGCTGTCACCGCTGTCCGTTTTGGCAAGGGAGGCAAGACATTCAAATTCGAAACACTTAATGGGAACGTCTATATTAAAAAACAATCTTAAATCAATAAAATTATGAAAAAAATGAAAATGGCCGGCGTCGTATTACTAAGCCTTCTGTTCGCAGCTAAATCTCTTGCACAGTCCGGATCAACTGAAACATTAACTGTTCCGTTGAGCAGTCCCGGGAAACCGTATTCACTTAAAGTGCACCTTGTGACAGGATCTATCAAAGTTGTCAGTTATGATGGGAAAGATATCATCATAAATGCTTCTCCCCGAAAAGGTGACGACGATGAACAATCAAAACCTGCCCAAAACGGGATGAAACGCATCTCATCACCTGGGAACTTTGAAGTTACCGCAAAAGAAGCTGATAATACCGTTACTGTAAATACCGGTAGTCCCGAAAAAGCTGTTGATCTTGAACTGAAAATCCCTCAGGATGTGAAGCTTACTCTTGGTACAGTAAATGACGGTGAAATACTTGTGGAAAATGTACGGGGTGAGATTGAAGTTAATAATGTCAATGACAAGATCACGCTTACAAATATTTCAGGTTCAGTGGTTGCCAACACAGTAAACGGAGATGTAAATGTGACATTCAAAACGATCGACCCAAAGGCTCCGATGGCATTCTCAACTCTTAACGGCGATGTTAATGTCACTCTGCCGGCTGATACAAAAGCCAACCTGAAACTGAAATCCGATAATGGGGAAGTATTCAGCGATTTTGATGTGGATATCGATAAAGCTCCGGCTAAGGTTGATAAGACATCTGAGCCCGGCTTATACAGGATTAAAAAAGATGACTGGGTTTATGGTAAGATCAATGGCGGTGGTCCTGAAATTATGATGAAAAACATGCAGGGCGATATTTATGTGAAAAAAGCTGCCAAATAAGTTTTGTTGAACCGTGCCGTTTGGATTTTTATGACTGCACTTGCTGAACAGCATTGGTTCAATCTTTTATAAATTCCGATTAAGATTTCATTCCTGCACAACATCTTCCAACTCAGGATCCAGAGTCGCTAAATTAAACACTAGACGACTCTGGATTGTTTATATCATTTAAGCCAATGACATTACAAATGAAGAGTTTTTGCCTTATCATTTTAGCCATCCTGACAGCCCCTGAATCAGGTATGGCACAGGCTGAAAATTTCGTGAATGATTCGGCTGCCAAACATCGTGAAATAGATACATTTTTATCAACACTTTATGTTTGTGGTCAGTTCACCGGAGCTGTATTAGTGGCAGAACATGGACATGTTATTTATAAAAAAGCTTTTGGTTTAGCTGACAGGGAAAATAACAAGCCTTTTACCTTGCAGACTCCGGAATATATCGGTTCTCTGTCGAAACAGTTTACAGCAATGGGTATTATGATCCTTAAGGAAAGGGGTAAACTTAATTATGATCAGCCAGTCCGGAATTTTTTCCCCGAACTGCCTGAATGTATGCAACCAGTGACTATCCGTCATTTACTATATCACACTTCCGGCCTTGCTACATTTGACGATTTTCCGGATATGACTGAGAGAGATGTATTCAATATTCTTTTGAAGCAGAAAACTTTGAACTTCAAACCGGGTGACAGATTTGAATATTGCAATGCAGGATATTCACTCTTAGGTATGATCATCGAAAAAATATCGGGTCAGTCATTAAATGATTTTTTGTCAGAAAATGTTTTCAGGCCGCTGGGGATGTACCATACCACGGTAAATGAATTTCTCAGAAGGAATTCCGATCGGGCAGTAGGATATGATATGTTTGGAACTCAGAATAACTATGATACATTTATGGGAGGAAATGCATCAATCATTTCCACTGTTGAAGATTTATTCCTCTGGGATCAGGCATTATACAGGCCGACAATTATTAGCAGGAATACGCTTGAAGAAGCCTTTTCCAGATCGCCTATAAGCTTGAATGATGATGTTTTCGGCAAAAAGAGCTATGGGTTTGGCTGGTGGATAGTTGATAAAAACGGGTCCAAAGATTTATTCCATGATGGTGCATTTGGAGGATACAGGGCATATATTGAACGTTTTCTGACTCCGCAGAATACAATAATTCAACTCAGTAATCTTCGTCATCCGTTTACTCTTGATATCAGGAACGCTATAGTCAATATATTAAATAATAAACCATATGTTTTTCCAAAACAGCTCATAAGTGTATGGGTTTTCAACAAAATGCAGCTTACAGGAATCGATACGGCTATTCAGCTATACAAAGATCTTAGAATATCAGCTGACAGTGCAATCTATAATTTTAATGAACCGGAACTTAATTCCCTTGGTTATTATCTTTTAAGACAAAATAGAATCGATGAGGCGATAAAGATATTTACTCTCAACGCTGATGAATATCCTCATTCGTCAAGTACTTTTGATAGTCTGGGAGAAGCATGTCTCATGTCAGGTGATAAACCTTCTGCAATCAGGAATTATAAGCTCGCCCTGAAGCTCGACCCTCATAATTATAATGCTGCCAACGTCCTGAAGAGCCTGGAACCTGAAAAATAGTCGTTCTGAATTTTTTACCGCGTAGCGGTTTAAGTATTGTAGCAGGAGCATTAGGCAATCTCCCTATTCCCCGTAGGGGATAAACAGAAAAAAGAGGGGGAGCAAAACAAATTCGTCGGAACGGAGTATTTCCAAAAGATCATTATATTTGATTTATGAACATTTTGATTCATTTAGATGCCATACCGGCATTTATTTTTTTTAGAGCCTTCCGGGGACATCTCCTTTCTATGTTTTTTATAATTTAATCTTCGACAAACAATAAAGCCAACCGGAGAACATCTTAAATAGCAATTATCATGAATATTCAGGAACTTCACAAAAACTTACCGTCACGGATACCTGCACAGATAACCGATCAGATCCAGTTCTTCCTGCGCTCACATGCCGACCAGCAGATGCGCTTTGTTATTTATCTGGGGCAACAGATTAATTTCGAAGTACTTAAAAGAGCTATGAGACTGGCGATCTATGCTGAACCGGTATTTTCATGTTTCTATAAAGAGGATATAAAGACATCGTGGTGGCAGAAACAGGAGGATATTGATCCTTCGCTGTTAATTGATCTAAAAGAAGTTATCAGTGATACAGAAAATGAAATATTCCATTTTCTTGCTCTTGAGATAGAGCCATTCAGTTTCCCTATTGTAAGAGCAAGAGTGATCAGAAATGGTCAGAAGGATGTTCTTTGCATTAATATGAACCATACTCCAACCGATGGTTCCGGGCTAAAGGAATTTGTTAAGATCCTTGCCTCACTATATACCAAACTCTTAAATGATCCCGACATTGATGTAAATCCTCATCTTGATGGTGACAGAAGTTTGAAGCAGGTTACAGATAACTTCACATTCTTCCAGAAATTAAAATTTGCACGGGAGGCATTCAGCTCTCCTAAAAAAGGACTGTCATGGTCATTCGACTGGGAAAAAAGTGATAAAGAGGACAGGCGGTTTTTTACAACAACAAAAATCGCTGCAGAGACTTTTGATAAGATCAAGTCATATTCAAAGACGAAAAATGCTACGATCAACGATACGGTTCTGACAGCATTTATAAGGTCGTTTACACTGACAAATGTAAGGAACAGTAATGCTGCAAAGCCAATTATTGTTCCATTTGATTTAAGAAAATATGTAAAACCCGGCAACGGTGGTGCGATCTGCAGCCTCACAGGTTCACTTATCTGCAACATCGGAAGTACGGCGGGAAATTCTTTTGACGATACCCTCATTAAGGTCAGAGACGAAATGAACAAAAAGAAGCTGTTGCATGCTGAGATGAATATGATCACCCAGATAAATGTTTTATCAAAATTTATTAATTACGGTAAACTGAAGGAACAGTTAATGAACCGGAAGATGCCTCCGATCCCTCTGGTGACTAATGTAGGCATAATAAAAAACGAAGATATAAACTTCAATAATATCCCTGTTGAGGACGCCTTTATAGCAGGGGCAATCAGTCTTGGTAACTTTTTTTGCATGGGTTACTCAACTTTTCAAAAGGTAATTACTTTTAGTATCGGTTACACGGGCGGAGATATCCAGGAACAAAAAGTGAAGGTGTTTTTAAATAATTTTAAATCCGAATTAGAAAGTATCAGGTGATACTGCCAAATCAATAATACTGCCATGGATCCGTCGGAGGCCTCTCCCCAATGGGGCTGTTGAAAAAGTCCTTTGTGACCTTTGTGTAAACCTTTGTGCAACTTTGTGGTTAATGTTTGTTCAAGATTGAAATGAAGAATACCAGACTTAAACTAAGCAATTATTGGATAGTAGCAATCCTGTTTATTGTTGCCAAACTCTGCCTGCATTTCTTTACTAATACTAATTATGAACTTCACAGGGATGAACTTCTTTATTTCAATATGGCCGACCACCTTAGCTTTGGTTATGCCACAGTACCACCTGTTATTGGATTTTTAGCATTTATCGTAAAGAGTATTTTCGGGTATTCTGTATTTGGCATTCGATTAATTCCGGCTTTACTGGGAGCTACTTCAGTTTTTCTGATTGCGAAAATTGTAAAGGACCTCGGCGGCAGAATTCTTGCATTAATTATTGCAGAATCTGCGTTTCTGCTATCAGCAGGCTTTTTGCTTTTCGACACATTATTTACTCCAAATGTAATTGAACAGTTCTTCTGGCTATTAGCCACCTATTTTATATTCAGGATGATAACTCAAAATAATCCTAAGCTTTGGATCGTGATTGGGATTTTGCTGGGTCTGGCATTTCTCAATAAATATTCCATATTGTTCTACATATTTGGATTTTTCATTGCATTAGTATTCAGCGGTTACCGTAAAATTTTTAATTCCGGATACTTTTACTTTTCCATAATTTTAGGATTAATAATTATTTCACCTAATCTCCTCTGGCAATATAATCATGGCTGGCCCATTGTGTACCATATGGGTGAATTGCAAAAGACGCAAATGGTCAACCTGACCTATTCAGACTTTTTTATCGACATTTTCAGCATGGGACCTGGTTCTTCCTTAATCTGGGTCACAGGTCTCGTTGCTCTCCTGTTTTTAAAGCAGGAGAAGAAAAATCGTTTTATAGCCATAGCATCAATTATCATTATAATACTATTCCTGGTCCTGAAAGGCAAAGGTTATTATATGCTAGGGTTAATCCCCTTTTTATTTGCTGCCGGAGGCTATGTTCTGGAAAAATACCTAATTGGCAGGTTGGTATGGATCAATTTTCTTGTTCTTTTCATTTCAATTACAGTTTCTTTGCTTTTGCTGCCATTCGGGTTACCAATCCTGTCTTTTGAAAAACTTAACATATACCGGCAAGGCACGGATCATCTTCTTGTATATCCATTTTACAGGTGGGAAGACGGGAAAATCCACAATATATCGCAATTATATGCAGACATGACCGGGTGGAATGAATTGGCCGGTTATGCAGGAAAAGCTTATAATCAATTATCTCCGGAAGAGAGAAAAAAATGCACAATTTTCGTTGAGAATGATTATGGTAATGCTGGAGCCATTCATTTTTACGGGAAAGAATATAACCTGCCTGATGCCGTGACCTTTCTGGAGAGTTATGTCATGTGGGCACCTGACACTATTCCTGACGGTCCTTTAATTTATATAAACAGCCAGCCAGGCGATATAAGAAAGTTATTTAATAATGTAAAGGAGGTTGGTCGTTTGAGCGATTCATATTCCAGGGAAAAGGGGCTTCTTGTATTTTTGTGCACAGATCCTGCTGTTGATGTACAGGAGGTATACCGGCAAAGGGCTCTTAATGAGAAGAAGCTTTACCAGAGGAAAACTTTAAAATAAAAGTTTTGAATAAAAAAAGATTCCAGAGGTGCAGAACCTACGGGCTAATCTTTCATCACATCTCAGTCCATTGGGTGCAATTAGTTAATCACTTGCAACTTTTTTATAAAACCTTATGCCACGAATGTGGCTAAATTTGAATAACCCCCGGTGCAACCGGGGGTTAGGTAACTCTCTGATATTTAGCCCCGAAGGGGCGATATATGATTGGTTATTAACAAAGGTATTTTGTATGGTACCTCTAGCAGGTAAAAACTAAGTATCGTCAAATACTAAAGGAATCTGGGATAACACCGGATGAAAGGTTTTTCCCTTAATTATTTATATCCAGCTCCTTCAGAGCTGTAGAACTTGTGTTGTGTTCAACCCCCGGTTCCACCGACGGTTGCACCGTCGGTTGTACCGGGGGTTATTCAAATTTGGCTCCTTCAGAGCCAATTAATGATTGCATTTCCAAATATTAAAATAAATGTGATGAAAGATTAGCTTTAGGGGGTTGGGGGGCCGAAACACTTTTGAAATCAGAGTTTTGGGCTATAATGCATTGCTTACACTCAATATTTCAAAATAACCGGTACAGGAAAATCGCTATTTTGCTCTATTCTGTTTATGTTTGTATACTAAATTTAATCGATATGAAAAGGTATTTAAAAAGAGCTCCTTTGACAGCAGTTATTCTCTTTGTATTTCTTCAGTTCAGCAATGGCAATATATCAATACCCGAAATATTTTCTGATAATATGGTCCTTCAGCAAAAATCAGAAATTATATTATGGGGCTGGGCAAAAACCGGTGAGAAGATCGTCATAAGAGCTGACTGGATGGATACTGATATTACGACACAGGGGAGCACACAGGGTACATGGAAGGTGACTATTAAAACTCCGGTGGCGGGAGGACCTTATAATATTCATTTTAAGGGTCAGAATGAGATAATACTTAAAAATGTATTAATCGGGGAGGTCTGGTTATGTTCCGGACAATCAAATATGGAAATGTCTGCCCAGTGGGGGATAAATAACGGCGACGAGGAAATAAAAAATGCCAATTACCCTGAGATAAGGTTATTTTCAGTCAGCACTGCTACTTCACATTATCCGCAGGAACATCTTACCGGGAAATGGTCAGCTTGTACCCCTGATGAAATGAAAACCTTCAGCGCTATCGGCTATTTCTTTGCCAGAAAACTGAACAAGGATCTCGGAGTTCCTATTGGTGTTATAAATTCCAGCTGGGGAGGTACCCCGGCTGAATCCTGGATGCCGGAAGAGGCAATCCGGAAGGATGATCTTCTCCGCGAAGCTGCATCAAAACAAAAGCCGGTGCCCTGGGGACCTGTTGAACCAGCAAGGATTTTTAATGCTATGATTTCACCTTTAATACCTTTTCGTATAGCAGGTGTATTGTGGTATCAGGGTGAAGCTAATACTATCAATGGATATGCCTATAAAGAATTATTAACGGGCCTGATTAAAAGCTGGAGGAGTGCGTGGGGATATGATTTCCCATTCTACTATGCGCAAATTGCCCCTTATAAATACGGGAAGCCCTTTGAGGGAGTTGTAGTAAGAGACGCACAGAGGAAGGTCCTTGATGTTCCAAATACCGGGATGGCAGTTCTCAGCGATATCTGTGATACTCTTAACATACACCCGAAGGATAAGCAGGATGCAGCATTACGACTTGCTAACCTGGCCCTTAACAGAGTGTACAAAACTGCAGCAATAGAAGATTCCGGGCCTTTATATAAAAATATGACTGTGGACAAGAACAAGGCAATAATCTCTTTTGAACACAGTGAAGGGTTGCAATGCAAAGGAGATAAGCTTTCGTATTTTGAAATTGCAGGAGAAGATAAAGTATTCTACCCCGCTGAAGCAAAAATCAAGGGACAGCAGGTGATTGTTCAATCAAAGAAGGTGAAGACACCGGCAGCAGTCCGGTTTGCATGGAGCAATACAGCAACTCCAAACCTTTTTAATGGAGCAAACTTGCCGGCTTCGTGTTTTATTACAGAATAAATTACCTTATGCGCCCTCCAACCCGGCATGGCTGGACTAACCGGGTAATAATCCGGGAATATTTTTAAGAACCAAGCAATTGTCTGACTTTAGCTGAGATCTCTTTTCCATCAGCTTTGCCTGCAAGCTCTTTTGTGGCAACCCCCATGACTTTCCCCATATCAGCAGGGGATTTTGCACCGACCCGGGCAATAACTGACCTGATAACATTCATTAGTTCTTCATCACTCATTTTTGCAGGCAGATATTTTTCCAGCACCTCTGCTTCGCTGATTTCTTTCTCGTACAGATCGGGCCTGTTTTGCTCTTTATAGATTGCAGCTGATTCCCTTCTCTGCTTTACCAGCTTCTGAATAATTTTCAACTCCTCTTCAGCAGTCAGCACAGTATCCCCGCTTTTCTCGGTTCTGGCAAGAGTAAATGCTGTTTTAGCAGCTCTTATTGCTTCAAGAGTTACTTTATCCTTTGCCTTCATGGCGTTTATCAGATCGCTTGAAATTTTCTCGGTAAGTGACATATTTAATAATTTTAAATTATTATCCCCGAATTAATAATCAAAAGATAAAGATACAAGATACGTATCAGAAGTAATAAGCGATTAATTACCTTTTTTAAAATTTAACAAGAGGAATACCGCCAGCTATTGGTTGAAGCCACGCCATGGCGTGGCCCTACATTCACAATTGTTTACACTGTAGGGTCATGCCATGGCATGACCCTGGCGCCGACAACCTAATCAACCACCCCGGCCTGTATCAGTATTTGTATCATAATTACAATGTGGTACGGCCAGGTGCTGTTGAAAGAGTGAATTTATATTCGGTTTTTCCTTTGTGTTCCTTAGTGATGCACTTCGTGATCCTTTGTCACTCAATCCCGAGTACTCGGGATCACAAAGGTCACAAAGGACTTTTTCAATACCCCCATTTAATTAAATTAGAATTCCCGCATAGCTCATTCAGAATTATTGTATACTTTTAATCAAACCAACTAAATCCACGCATATGCAACGAAGAACCTTTATTAAAAATGCCGGTATAGCAGGAGGAATGATGGTCATGTCACCATTGATTGCCCGGCAAAAAACTTCAGAAAGTTATGATTTTCCACTAATTGACCTGCATGTGCATCTTACGAATACGTTTACCATAAACATGGTAATGGATATTGCCGAAAAGAGAAAAGTAAAATTTGGCATAGTTGATCACCCTGCGGAATGGGCAATTAAGGATGATGCCGACCTTAAAAAGCATATTGAGAAACTTAGAAAGTATCCGGTTTATATTGGCTTGCAACCTATGACAACAGGCTGGGATAAGAATTTCTCCCCTGAAATGCTCAAACAACTCGATTATGTGCTAATGGATCCGCAGACAATTCCGGATGGCAAAGGCGATTATATGCGAATCTGGAATTTTGACACATATGTTGAAAATACTGAAGCTTTCATGGAAAGATATATGGAGCATTGCCTTAATGTATTAAACAGGGAACCCATCAATATATTCGGTTGGCCATTGTTCCTTCCCGTATGTATAGCCCGCGACTATTATACGCTCTGGACCGAAAAACGCATGCAACAAATAATTTCTGCCGCTAAAGCACGCAAGATAGCTATAGAGATAAACGACATGTCGCACACTCCTCATGATAAATTTATCCTCATGGCGAAAGAACAAGGGTTAAAGTTTACGTTCGGATCCGATCAAAGATCTCCTAATGCCGGTCGTCTTGACTATTGCAAGGCTGTGGCAAAAAAATGCAAGCTAAAAGAAGAAGATTTCTATGTACCTGTGAGAAAGGTCTAGAAAATGAATATTCCTTTAGAGATGCGGGCGGTTCACCTTAAAGACAAGGAGGGCACTTTAATAGTCCGGTCTGTACCAGTGCCGCACCCGGGAAAGGGTGAGGTCCTTGTGAAAATGGCTGCTGCTCCCATAAATCCATCTGACCTGGCACGGATCAGGAGTATATCCGGCGAGGCGGATTTCATAAATTTTATTCCGGGAATAGAAGGAAGCGGTACTGTTGTTGAGGCCGGTAAAGGTCTTATTCCCCGGCTGTGGCTTGGGAAACGGGTCGCCTGTTCTGCTATTCATCCCACGAGCGGTACATGGGCGGAATATATGGTAACATCAGGTTCCTATTGCTTCACTCTTCCGCGCAGCATATCAGATGAACAGGGCTCCATGTTACTGGTAAACCCCATGACCGCAGTTGCGTTTTTTGATATTATTCATAGCGACAAGCATAAAGCGATTGTAAATTCTGCTGCTGCAGGTGCACTTGGAGGAATGATAAGATATCTTGGAGAAAAATATAAAATCCCGGTCATCAATGTCGTAAGAAATGACAATCAGGCTCAGATATTGCGGGCTGGAGGCTCAAAATATGTTTTGATTAATTCCGATACGCATTTTACTGAGGAACTGAGTTCCTTGACGCATGAATTAAATGCTACCCTTGGACTTGATCCTATCAGTGGCTCCTATACTCAACTACTTCTTGAGGCTCTTCCTTACGGAGGAACGGTTATCGTTTACGGCAATCTCTCGGATAATAATCAGGGGACTACTCTTAGACCTCTTGTGCTTGATAATAAAAAACTTCACGGATTCTATCTTGGAAACTGGATGAAGGATAAAGGTCTTATTAAAACTATCCGTAATTTAATCAGGGTCAGGCAGCTGCTTAAGACTGATATTAAGATTACCGTGCAAAACAGGTTTCCTCTGGATAAAGCACAGCTGGCCGTTGACACATATCTTAACAACATGACTTCAGGGAAGGTATTACTTATCCCGGATTTTGCTTAGCTTATTTGCTGCAGGACATGACGGCTGACATAAACGAATCAAAATATGCCGGAATAATTCCTGCATTATTTGCCCATCCCTGAATAGCAAAAATGCTTACATACCTGGGATTTATATTAAAATCTCCGCTTACAACTTCCCTGAAAGCAAAGTTTTCGACCGGACCAGCCGAATACAGGAACCGGAAATGGTTATTCTTTTTCTCAATCTTCAGCGCTGTCCTTGCCAGATTAATTCTTACCAGATCCTCTTGTCCGGGTTCGATATTCTTTAGAGAATAATGAGCAATTTCTTCCGGCTTACTCTGAACACCTGCTGTTGAGGAACTAATAGCCTGGATGATTATTTCGGGAGGTCTCTTATACCCGCCAAAAAAGTCATTATAAGATATTGAGAGCCTTATCATTTTGCCGGTGAAGGTTGAATCTTCGGACAGAAGGATCCCCGCCTGCTGCCAGTTCTCATGGGGATAGAAATTTGTGATATGAGTTTCAACTTCAATCTATGCTTTTGAGACACCCTCCTTTACGCTCGGGCCCCTAAAACTAATTTGTTCCAGATTTGTTTACTCTACAGATAACAAAAATTATGGGGTAAAAGATAACCCGGCCTTGTAATAATTCTATGTAATAATACTCAGATGAAGTGGTTTAATATTTTTCTTCTGCTTTTGTCATTTCAAACATTCGCTCAGAATAATTTAAAATCTACCTCACTGCACGATTTGCTGAAACAAGCAGAGACAAATTATCCTTTGCTAAAATCAAAAATTCTTGATGAACAGGCTGCTCAAAAAGGAATTGAGGCATCACGCAGTACTTTTATCCCAACCTTAGACGCATCTTACCAGATTAACAAGGCTACTTATAACAATATTACAGGAATGGTGTATCCGCAGTTCATCATCCCTATAAGCGGACCTCCCTCGTCGGGAAATAATATGACCGGAGTTTACGGGAGTGCCGCCAGCTTGCTTCTTAACTGGCAGCCTTTTACATTCGGTCAGCGTAAAGCTCAGGTCGATTTTTCAAGGGCAGCTTTTCAATATTCAAGTGCGGATGCTGAGAATGAGATCTTTCAGCATAAGGTCAGGGTGATAAATGCCTACCTCGATGTTCTTTTGGCAGCCGAGCTGGTAAAAACGTATGAGGGTAACTATATGCGTGCGGAAACAAATTTTACTCTTGCGAAGACTTTAGTGTCAAATGGAATAAGACCAGGGGTTGACAGTTCATTGTTCAGGGCTGAATTTTCGCGGGCAAAAATTGAATTATTAAACAGTAGAAAGCTAAAGCAACAAGCAGTAATTCAACTGTCTGAATTGCTTGCTTCAGATATGGATATTGCTGTAAATGACAGTAGCTATTTTATTAAACTGCCATCGGTACAAGGTTCTCCTGATTCAATCAGAAATCCTCTGTATTCCTTGTACAGTTCTAATACTGAGGTTAGTAAAGCACGACGGGAAATACTTAACAGAACTATGCTGCCGACTTTAGGTGTCTGGGGAACTACCTATGCAAGAGGATCGGGAGTTCAGTTTGGCGGCACGGTGAATTCCAACGAGGGGTTATCCCTACAGCGTTACAACTGGGGAGTCGGTTTGCAGCTTAGTATCCCATTATTGCAGTTTGCCAGGATAAGACCTCAGTTGCAGCAACAGGAATATCTTATCAGATCAAATACTGAAAAGCTAAACAATATTTCTTTGCAGCTTCGTAAACAGCTTCAGATTGCAGACACCGCATTAAACAGTGCTTTTGCTGTCGCCAAAGAAAGTCCTGTGCTCTTTGAATCTGCAAGTTATTCATATACATCTCTGCTCTCACGATATAAGTCAGGGCTTGCTAATTACGCCGAGCTGATCGAGGCTCAGTATGTCCTTATCAAAGCAGAAACTGAGAATAAAACAGACTATATGGGAGTATGGAGGGCTTTACTTTACAAGGCAGCTGTGGAAGGGGATCTGGACTTATTTCTTAAACAGGTAAATTGAATTCAAGATGAATTTAGTCAAAAGCGCCTTACGAAATCCTGTCACAATAATAGTAATCGTAATTGCTATTTTGTTCTTTTCATTTCTGGCAGTAAGAAAGATGAAGATTGATACCTTTCCGCAGCTGGGTTTACCTACAGTATATGTTGCCCAGCCGTATGGCGGTCTATCACCTGAACAAATGGAGGGTTACATTACATCGTACTATGAATACCACTTTTTGTATATAACAGGCGTGAAGTTTGTTGAATCAAAATCCATACAGGGTGCAGCTATTATAAAAATCCAGTTTCAGGAAGGTACCGACATGAGTCAGGCACTGGCAGAAGTGGTAGGCTATGTAAATCGTGCAAAAGCCTTTATGCCACCCGGAACCGTACCGCCATTCATTACAAGATTCGATGCAGGAAGCGTACCTGTCGGCCAGCTTGTATTTACTTCAGCAACCCGTTCATTAGGTGAGATCTCCGACCTTGCGTTATTCCGTGTAAGACCAATGTTTGCTACGCTCCCCGGAGTATCTGCTCCACCTCCTTTTGGCGGAAATCAAAAAACAGTAATAATAAAAGTCGATCCTGAAAAAGTGAGACACTATAACTTATCTCCCGATGATATAGTTCAGGCATTGACAAAGTCAAACAATATTTCGCCATCGGGCAACATCCGTGAGGGTGATGAGACCCTTATTACATCTCAGAATACAGTGGTTGAAAATGTAAAGGAGCTGGAAAATGTACCACTTCAAACGGGTAGCGGGATTTCAGTTTATATCAGGGATATAGGAAGTGTTTCTATAGGTTCTGATGTCACTACCAGCTTCGCCCTGGTAAACGGTAAACGAACAGTTTATATTCCGGTGACCAAACGGGCGGATGCTTCTACCTGGGACGTGGTTAAAAGAGTCAAAGCCGCTTTACCTGATATGCAGGCAGCAATTCCTGACGATATAAAGGTCACTTATGAGTTCGACCAATCGGGGTATGTGATCAACTCCTTAAAGAGTTTAATGTTTGAAGGCGGACTGGGTGCAATACTCACAGGTCTTATGGTACTGCTTTTTCTTGGAAATAAGAGAAGCGCGCTGATTGTCGTTCTTTCAATTCCTCTCGCTTTGCTAACAGGGATAACTATACTGTTTCTCGCTAACCAGACTATAAATATTATGACACTCGGGGGGTTGGCCTTATCAGTGGGTATACTGGTAGATATGTCAACTGTAATCATTGAAAATATCCATCAGCATCTTGAAAGGGGCATATCCAAAAGGAAAGCGATATTGGATGGATGCACTGAAGTAGCCGGCCCATTGCTGCTTATTTTGCTGAGTATACTCGCTGTGTTCACTCCGGCATTGTTTATGTCGGGGGTACCTAAAGGCATGTTCAGGCCTTTATCACTTTCAGTCGGCTTCGCTTTAATTGCTTCATTTGTGCTTTCACTTACTTTTGTCCCGGTGGCTGCTAACTGGCTGCTCAGGGATGAGCTTGAAGAAAAAAGATCATCCAGAGAAATGCGCTTTGAAAAATTCAGGAACAGATATAAGGACAGGCTGGGAAAAAGAATGGAGAAATCCAAAGCTAATGTTCTGGGTTACCTTGTGGTATCTGTAATACTGATTGTATTATTATTTTCAATAATTGGTACTGAGATATTCCCGAAAGTTGATGCGGGACAGGCTCAGGTCAGGTTGCGGATGCCTGTTGGCACCCGCATTGAAAAGACAGAGGCAGCAACTCAAAAACTATTGGCTCTCTCAGACAGTATCACCGGAGGTAAAATTGAAATTACGTCAGCTTTCATTGGCACACAACCGTCCAGCTATCCAATAAACACGGTTTATTTATGGACAAGCGGACCCCAGGAATCAGTGATCAAAATAAATCTTAAAAAGAATTCAGGGATCAGAATTGAAAATTTTAAAGAACAATTACGAGATCAGATCAGGAAAGCCATTCCGGATGCAGTCATTTCGTTTGAGCCCGGAGACCTGGTTGAACAAGTCTTAAACCTGGGTTCCAGCAATCCTATTGAAATATTAGTCGCAGGCCGTAATTTTTCTCAGACAAGGGGAATTGCAGAAAATTTAAACCGGAAAATAAAAGCTATTACTTTTTTGAGGGACGTACAAATATCATCTCCACTTGATTATCCGGGCATAAAAGTGGATATTGACCGGATAAAAGCAGGAAAGCTGGGATTAACAGTCGATCAGATAAGCAGATCAATTGTGGCTGCAACCTCTTCGAGTCGTTTCACACAACCAAATTACTGGCTTGATAAAAGCACAGGTACTGCTTATCAGATCCAGGTCGAATATCCCCAATATATGATGAACTCAACCGATGAACTGGAATTAGTACCAGTTGCGAATAATGCCGGGAATCCTGTTTACCTTAGAGATGTTGCCTCATTAAATAAAACCCTTGTGCCCGGGGAATACGATCGTTTAAATATGCAGCGTTTTATTACCATAACGGCAAATATTCATAATAAGGCTCTTGGCACTGCCATAAAAGATGTAAGGAAAACAATAGCTTCTGTCGGGAATTTGCCTCAGGGTGTCAGAATAATCCTGCGCGGCCAATCAGATTTATTAAGCGAGACGATGACCGAGTTACAGGGAGGCTTGCTTGTTGCAATTGTTGTTATTTTTCTAATGCTTGTCATTAATTTTCAATCGTTTAAACTCTCTTTTTCTATACTGTCCATTATACCAGCAGTTATTTCAGGTTCAGTTTTGCTTCTGCTTATTACAGGAAAAACTTTAAATATTCAATCCTATATGGGTATGATAATGGCTGTTGGAGTTGCGGTTGCGAACGCAATTTTATTCATTACCAATGCTGAGGTTAACAGAAAGAAAGATCCTTCTTCAGACTTTGCAGTAAAAGGGGCATATAATCGTATCCGGCCTATCCTAATGACCAGCTTTGCAATGATTGCAGGAATGATCCCAATGGCAATAGGTCTGGGTGAGGGTGGCGAGCAGACAGCACCACTGGCTATTGCAGTAATAGGCGGGTTAATATTTTCCACTATCAGCACGCTTTTGTTTTTACCCGTGATCTACAATAGGTTAGTAGGGAACAAAGCATACATAAATCCTTCCCTCGATCCTGACGATGAAAACAGCAGATATTATGAGGCAAAAAAAACATAAATAACTATCATAAAATGCAAAGTATAAGATTATCAGGCATAATTATTTTATCTGTAGTCAGCACCATCTTAACAACGGAAGGCTGCTCACACAGCAATACCCGGCAATCTGTAAAGCAATCAGGTAATGACACCGTTGAGGTATTTCCGCTTAAGAAAGTGCAGGTAAATAAACTGGTTACTTTCCCGGCAGAATTGACCCCGCTTAACAGGGCAGAAATATATGCCAAGGTGAGCGGTTACATAAATAATATTATGGTTGATATTGGCGATCGGGTGAAAAAGGGAGAAGTGCTTGCAGTATTAGATGCCCCTGAGGTAATTTCCAATTATGCACAGTTTTCTTCGGATGAACAGTCTGCTTATTCAAAGTATATGACAGGACTTGACGCTTATAAACGAATCCTGAGCGCATCGAAGGTAAGTGGCACCATAGCAGCTGAAGAGATGGAAAAAGCAAAAAACCAGATGCTCTCTGACAGTTCGGCATTTGAGGCAGCAAAGTCAAAACTTAACTCCAATGCCCAGTTAAAAGATTACCTGACAATTCGTTCACCGTTTAACGGGATTATAACTCAAAGAAATTTTGATCCGGGTACATTAGTGGGCACAAATAGCCCAAAGCCTTTATTTATAGTAGAAGATATTGATAAATTAAGGTTGCGTATCCCTGTTCCCGAAGTTTATACTATGACCATCCCCGATACAACAGTGATTCAGTTTAGTGTTGATGCCCAGCCGGCCAGAACCTTTACTGCATCTTTATCACGCAAATCGGGGTCCGTGAATCTTTCAAACCGTACAGAAATATGGGAGTATCTTTATCAGAATAAAGATGCACAACTAAAATCAGGAATGTTCGCTACCGCATCGATAAAATTCAAACGTAATGATTTGTCTTTTCTTGTTCCTGAATCGTCAGTGGTGACCAATCAGGAAAGAAGATTTGTCATCAGGTTAAACAACAACAGAGCTGAATTGATCGATGTAAAAAACGGAATCAGTCAGGATGATAAGGTTGAAATATTTGGTAAGCTCACGGATGGGGACCTGATCCTTATTAGGGCAACTGATGACATCAAACCAGGAACAAAACTGACCGGGAAAATTAAAACTCAATAGAGTTCTTAAAATATTCTTTCGGGAAAATTCTCTCAACGTATTTCAGACCTGTACAGCGCGGTTCTTCCGGTAATGAATAGAGTTTGTCCGTCTTTTCCACCGAAGACTATTGAGGAAGGTCTTTCCGGGACTTTGATCAATCGTGTTTGGATCCCGTTTGTGTTGAAAACATACACTTCACCATCAGCAACATACACATTCCCATTATTATCAGGGACCGAACTGAACTCACCCTTCTCTGCAAAGTAATGCAGATCTGAAATATATCCTTTCGTATCGACATTGAATTTAACAGTCCGCTTATCGTATTCATCTACAGCATACAAGGGCTTTCCCGGAAATGCCTCAACGAGTGCACACGATCTTGCAAGATCATAGCAAACCGGTACAATGGTTCTGCCATCGGGGGCAAGAAAACATAATGAATCGCGGTTTAATGATACTGTGTTGAAATCATGAGAATCCCTCCACCGGTTTGATGGATAAAGTGCTTTATAGACATTGTCAACTGATCCCATAGGTACGGTTTCAAGCTTATGGATTGTCTCTTCGGGACTCTCCGGATTTACAGAATAGACAAGTGTTCCGAATCCTGAATTTCCCCATCCGCTGAATGACGTTCCGCTGGCATCGGGAGGATTAACAAATCGTTCGGGCAGGCCATTTATCAGTAAGCCAGGCTGAGGATTGTACCTGAATACTACCAGCAGGTTGTCTTTAGAATCACATGCCAGGGATAGTGGTTCCCATTGAAAATCGGCCAGAAGAGTCAGCGAATTGGTTTCTGCTGACCATTTATAGATGCGTTTCATTCGCTGTTCGGCGAAATATACATTGCCTTTTGAGTCATGGCATAACCCGAGTGCAAACTCGAAACCTTTTGCCAGAAGCTGAACCGTGTCACTATTCCCGGAAGAACTCAACTTCGGTGTTTTGCCACTTATAAACAAGCGTGCAAGTTCGACAGGGCGAACCTCAATACCGGTATTTATATCGTACAGCGGATTATCTGTTGTATACTTTACCTGGCTGTAATTGTGAATATTAAGTATTTCAAGATTTGAGCAATCCCATGTTCTGACAGAATAAGGATAAGGTACTTTAACACGTATTACCCTGAACATGTATAAATTCGCAATTGTCATATTACTGCATTTTTCAAGTTCAAGAGGCTGGCACTCAGAACCCTCCCGATTTTCCTCCTCAAGCTGAAGAGCATAGATATTCCAGTTGGCTACATTATTCAGACGCACTTCATTCCTTACATGATGTTCAACAGACATTGCATAAACACGACCTCTGGTGTTCGTATATGAACAGTAAAATCCTGATACTGCATAAGTACTGGCTGTCCATATATTCTTGAATATTCCGCCTCCGTTATTTGTCACCCACAGGCTCCAGTATTGTGTATCCCACACTTGTTCCGATGCAGAGGAGGCTGTTTGTCCCTGCAATAACTTGTTCTCTTCCCATTTCCAGGGTACTTTCGGGCCCGGATTCATAGTCCCATGTCCGCCGATGAACTTCACATCGTTTATCATCGATTTCTCTCCTGCCATCCATTTGCAGGCAACGGCCCGGAAATTATTCTGTGCCGTGTACAAGCCTATTCCGCTGATAATGTTAGTACCGGCTTCGGGTGACTCTATCAATGGTTTTGGTGCTCCGAATCCGCCAAATGCCGGTGAATTTTCAATAAGGGTAAAATTTGTCGCCAGAGGGTGGAATCCGATGAGAACTGTCGATGGTTTAAGCATAAGCGTTTCACTAATCCTGTATGATCCCTGCGGGACGTATATATAAGGATACTGATCTATTGCGGCCTGAATTGCTTTTGTATCATCAGTTTGGCCGTCACCTTTTGCACCGAGTGATTTAAGGTTTACCCAGGTTTCCATTTCCGGAAGTTTTGGGATATCGGACATCTGCTGAGCCGGGAGCGATTTAAGGACATCAGTTTCGCAAACAGTCTTTATCAGTGCATCTGAATCCAGATCATCCATCTGAAGTCCGTAAATGAACTTTTTTACATTATAAATCTCAGAGGGAGCCAAAGTATTAGTATTTTGTTTCGGATAATGAACCAGAACCGGTACTTTCCTGCAGGTCAGGTTCCTGATATTGACCTGCATGTGCGCGTTGTTTTCATCACTGATCTCAATGGCAGGACCAGTAATATTCTCAAACCGGCAATCCTCCATGAATAGCTTTTCCCAGTAATTCTGATCGACAAGAATGGCTGACGGCACATTTTTAACACTCATCCGTACAATCGTAAATCCGGCTTCATGTGTCCTGATAGCAGCTTTACGCTGTCCTTCAAAGTAGGTATCGAGCATCATAAACTGCCATCCAGGTGAAGCTTTTGTTGTATAAATGCCATAATCGCCGCCATAGAACTTCACATCCTCTATCATGTTGCCAATATCGAATAGACCAGCTTTCCCGTTTCCGGTAAAGATGTCGCAATGTGAAATAAAACTATGTTGAGCAAAATGTGTCCGCAAAGCAACTGCAGCAGGATTGCCGTCTTCAATTTTCAGATCGATGTTTGAGAGGGCACTGTAAAAAGTGCCTGCCCCGGCATCTCTGATCTCTTTACCTGCTTCAGCAATGCTGCTGGTAAACCAGAACATGTATGAGGCTTTTCCCTTGTCGCTTGTATTGGGCTCCTGAAATCCGGGGGAATTCTTCCTGAGGATAATTACCGGCCGGTTTTTTCCGTAACCTATCAGGCGGATAGCTGCAGGGATATAAATTGTTTTTGATATCAGATAACTTCCTTCCGGAATAAACAGAATCCCAAAATTCCGGTCTGTTTTTAACTGATTTATAGCATTTTGAAGTTGAACCGACACATCAGTCTTTCCATTAGCTGTTATATTGAAATTTTCTGGTGTGAAGAATACAGCAGCCGGATCATCGGGCTTTTGAGTATAATATGAATTACCCGACTTTGGTGCTTTCCCATAAGTGGTTACAACAGTTATAGTTGAAATAAGCAAGGGAATAAAAAGGAGCTTAAGTTTCATATGATAAAGGTTCTTTAGCTGGGTTCCACATGAATTGTCACGGTAAGATTCTTATAGTACGAGGTAAGCTCACTCTCTATTTTGTCGCAGTATTTATGTGCGCTTCCAACTGAAACATCCTCAGGGATCTGAATATGAATATCAACGAAACGGTAATTTCCAGCCACCCGTGTCCTGAGATCATGATAAATTACATCAAGTCCTTTTAGTTTCTTTTCAAGCTCTTCGATTTCATTGCTGCTCCAGGCAGTGTCGAGAAGGGGAGTGAATGCCTTCATTAGCAAAATGTATGCTTCCCTTATAATGAACAATGCGACAAGAATTGCGATTACCGGATCGAGCCAGTTAATTCCTGTGGCCATTATCAGGCCAAGGCCAACAGCAACTCCAAGAGAAGTGAAAATGTCAGTTTTAAGATGAAGAGCATCAGCTTCCAGTGCAACGGAGTTGGTCGCCCGGGCAACTTTATATAATCTCCTTGAGACATAAGTATTGACTATGGCTGATATAAGCATCACGATGGAGCCCAGTGCAATAGACTCAAGTTCGATCCTCTCTCCAAAGAGTTTTTTTACAGCCTCCACGATGATCCAAACTGCCGCTACAAAAATCAAAAGGGCTTCAATCACTCCTGAAATGTTTTCAACCTTCCCATGACCGTAAGGATGCCTGGAATCAGGAGGATTATCAGAAACCCTGACTGAAAAGAATGCGATTAATGCTGCTATCAGGTCCATTGAGGAATGGATCGCTTCAGATAAAATGCTGACGGATCCGCTTAACAAACCAGCTAACAGCTTCAATACTATCAGTAAAGTGTTGGATATTATTGAAAGACGGGCTATACTTACTTTAGCATTCATATTAATTTCGAAATTCGGATTTCCAATTTCGGATTTTTTGATTCAGGACTTTGAAATTAGGATTTTCAATCCGTAATCACAAATCTCCTATCCGCGATCATATAGTTATCAATTCGTATTCTGTGTTTCCCAATCCTATTTTGTGAGCGTGTTCAAGGCCAGTCTGCCAGAAAGTGTCAGGGTGTGCTATCTTAAATTTGTCTTCACCGGCAAAGTCGTTTTCTACGTGATTGTCACAAATACGGCTGCCCGGAAGAGCAGGAGCTGCTTTCACCATGTCGGCACATGCCTGGTCAAGGGCAACCGGGTCAAACGAAGCGGCTATACCCAGATCGGGGACTAATGGATAATCGTTGAATCCCCAGCAATCACAATCGGGAGATACATTCATTATGAAATTAATATGGAATGCGGGTTTATCCTTTACTACAGCATAAGAATATTCAGCAACTCTTTTACAAACTGTTTCGGATGAATTTTGCCAGACAACCCTTGAGGCGTCATACTGACAAACCGCTACGCACTGTCCGCAGCCAACGCAATTTACATAATCGATATGCGCTATTTTGTCTCTGCCTACCACAATAGCATCATGTGCACAATACTTTTCACAAACCCTGCATCCCGTGCAATTCTCTTCAAATATCTCCGGTGAAGCACCTGAATGGAGAAAGAGTTTGCCACCAACTGAAGCGCAACCCATGCCAAGATTCTTAAGAGCTCCTCCGAAGCCAGTCATTTCATGTCCTTTGAAATGGTTCATGGAGATAATAATATCCGAATCTGCTATGGCACTTCCGATCTTTGCTGCTTTGCAGTACTCAAGATTCAATTCAATTTCGCGGTAATCAGTTCCTTTAATACCGTCACCGATAATTACCGGACAATTAGTTGCAAGGGGGTTGTACCCGTTCTCAAATGCTGTTTCAAGATGCATGGGTGCATTTGAGCGCCTACCAAAATAGAGCGTGTTGCAGTCGGTCAGAAAGGGTATAGCTTCTTTTGCTTTAAGGAATTTAACGATCCGTGCTGCATAATTAGGCCTGAGATAGGCCAGGTTTCCCGGTTCCCCGAAATGAAGCTTTATCGCAACTATCTTTTTCCGGAAATCAATTTTGTCGATTCCTGCCTTAACAATAAGTGCTTCGAGCTTTTTAAACAAATTTTGCGAAGGTTTAGACCTTAGGTTGGTAAAGTAGACCTTTGATTCAGACATACAGCCGGGATTCTATACTGATAATATTTTTGCCAGATCCACAAGATCGTGGTTTACGTCTTTATGAAGTTTTACAGCTCTCCGGAAAGGGACGAGTGTGATTTCACCATTCATTATTCCAACCATAACACTCTTCTGATCATCGATAAGTGCTTCAACGGCAGCATGTCCGAGACGGCTTGCGTTCACCCTGTCGATCGCTGATGGCGATCCTCCGCGTTGCAGATGACCCAGCACTGAAACCCTGACGTCATAATCTTTATAATCATCTTTGACCTTTTCAGCCATTGCGAAGGCTCCTCCCTCCTGATGGCCTTCGGCGACAATAATAATATTGCTTGATTTCTTGCGCGAATTTCCCGCTGCTATCATGGTCTTCAGATCCTGATCCGCTCCCTTGATCTCAGGAATGATAATTGCTTCCGCGCCGGTTGCTATGCCACTGTAAAGAGCAATGAATCCGGCTTCTGCCCCCATCACTTCAACAAAAAACATCCTGTTATGGGCACTGGCAGTATCTCTGATCTTATCAACAGCTTCCACAACAGTATTAAGGGCTGTATCATAACCAATAGTATAATCGGTACCATAGATATCATTATCGATTGTTCCGGGAATACCTACAAAAGGTATATCATATTCCTCATTAAAAATTCTGGCACCGGTAAATGATCCGTCACCGCCTATTACCACAACTCCGTCGATCTGAGCATTTTTCAGGTTATTGTACGCTTTTAGCCTGCCTTCGGGGGTTCTGAACTCCTCACATCTGGCAGTTTTCAGGATAGTACCTCCCCGTTGAATTATGTCGCTGACGCTTGAAGACTGCAGCGGAGTAAAACTTGCATCTATCATCCCCTGGTAACCCTGATGTATTCCTATTACTTCCAGTCCGTTATAGACAGCAGTCCTCACCACTCCACGAATAGCTGCATTCATCCCCGGGGCATCTCCTCCTGATGTCAATACCCCGATTCTCTTAATTTTTGCCATAAATAATTTAGTAAAATAAGCCAACAAAGATAATACAATTTTTCAAGCCCGGCAAATGCTGGAACATTCCAATAGTCAGATATTTGAAATGTAGTCCCTTATGTTTTCTATGAGCCATTTGGGAGTCGACGTGGCACCACAAATCCCAACAGATTTTTTGCCTGCGAACCATGATTTATCCAATTCTTTTATACTGGAGACAAAATGGGTATCGGAATTGACATTTTTACAGACTGAATAGAGCATCTTGCCATTAGAACTCTCGCGTCCGCTTACAAATATGATCATATCATGCTTTTTTGCAAACGATTTAAGATGCGGTTCGCGGTTTGATACCTGTCCGCAGATTGTATTGTTTATTATCAGGTTTTTATCCGGATCAGCGATCCCATTTTCTTCCATTCTGGCACGAAGATTATCCGTGAGATTTTTGTATTCCTTAACGCTCATTGTTGTCTGGGCAAACAGATAAACAGGCTTTAAGATGTCGATTTTCCTGAAATCGTCCGGACCCGAAACCAGTATCCCTTCATTATTGATCTGTCCAAGCAAACCAACAACTTCTGCATGACCCTGTTTACCAAAAATGACAACCTGTCCGTCACCCTGCTTGGTTCGGATCCATGTCTCCCTTATTTTTGATTGGAGTTTTTTCACAATCGGACATGTAGCTTCAATAATTGTAATATTATTTTCTTCAGCAATCCGGTATGTTTCAGGTGGTTCCCCATGAGCCCTGATAAGCACTTTGCAGTCTTTCAGGTTCCGGAACTTATCATGGTCTATAGAAGCCAGGCCGAGAGATGAGAGGCGGTCCACTTCCTTATCATTATGAACGATGGGGCCCAGGGAAAAAACCTTTTCACCATTGAGGAGGGCTTTTTCTGCAATCTCAACCGCATTCTGCACGCCAAAACAAAAGCCTGACTGTTTATCTATTTCAACTACCATTTCTTTTCTTTTCGATGATCTCATTTATCCAGATCATCTGGTCATCTACAGTCATTCTGCTATTATCCAGTATAATAGCATCGTCTGCTCTTCTCAGAGGACTTATATCCCTGTTTTCATCAGCAATGTCACGGGCAATGATCGTTCTTTTAACCTCTTCAAAATCGATGTTTACTCCTTTGCTCTTTAATTCGAGATGTCTTCTCCTGGCTCTGATATCGACTGAAGCTGTCATGAATATTTTTATATCTGCATCAGGAAATACAACAGTACCAATATCCCTGCCATCCATTACAATTCCCTTTGAAACGCCGATATGCCTCTGAAGCTCAACCAGCCGTTCCCGTACTTCCGCGATTTGACTTATTCTGCTTACATGAGCTGTTACATCCATGTTCCTTATCTCCTTTTCAACGTTTTCGGAATTAAGGAAAGTCTCATATTCATTTATATCCGGATTAAAAACAAAATCTATATGAATATCTTTTAGCTCAGAGATGATTGCGGCGGTATTAACATTTGTGAGACTGACATATTTTCTTCTCATGCAATAGAGAGTTACGGCACGATACATTGCTCCGCTATCAATAAAAATATAGTTCAGTTCCTTTGCTATTAATCTTGCGAATGTGCTCTTTCCGCAGGAGGAATACCCGTCGATTGCAATAATCAGTCTCTTATCCATGGTTTTCTTATTAATGCACAGTGCTCAGGGCTCAGAGCTCAGAACAAAGGTTTTACACTGTGCTCTGTGCCCTGTGCCCTACGCTGTTCACAAAAACTTTACAAAGGTGATAAATTAACCGTTATAAGACAAGGATTATCTAATTATGATATCTCTTATAAATCAGATCGGGTCTGATTATCAGGGAGACATTATTTGAAGAACCTGCAAGATGATATGCTGCTCTTCCAAATTCAATATTCAGGAATGAGGTATTTATGCCGAATCCCCATGAGAATCCCACAGTAGAGGTTTTTGATTCTATCTCCAGCTCTCTTCTTCTCTGGTAGTTGTAACCTGCACTGATGTAAAAGTTTTTATGGGGAATAAGCTCAACTCCCAGGATAACATGTCTCATGGAATTCTCAAAAAAACCTGAAGAAGCCTTATTGTTTTCTGAAGGTATAGTTTCATTGTATTGATAGGTGAGATCGAACTTTTCAAGATGTCTGAGTGTCAAAGAGAAACGAAAGGGTGCATGGGCAAGCCTCTGGGACAGGCCAGCCTGAATCTCAAACGGAAGTTTCTGATGTCCTTCTCCGGCATAGGTAGTTAACTGATAGCCAATGTTTTTTAGTACTATCCCTGCTGAAAGGAGATTACCTGAATTATGCCATGATCCGCCTATATCAAATGCAAAACCTACAGATGAGTATTTTTCAAGTTGGGACAACACCGGCTTAAAGTTCAATCCTATGGAGAAGACTGAATCAATTTCCCGTGAATAGATCAAAGAAAGTGCATATTCAGCGGCGCTGAAATTTCCGGTGATCACTCCTGATGCATCTGTTTCGGTAAAAGTACCGTAATTAAGGTAAGTCAGGCCTGCTGCAAAATTTCCTGCTGTGGGGAATGATCTTGAATACATGGCAAGCCCGTAATTTATGCCAGCAAAATAATTTACATAATTTAAAGCCAGACTTTTATTCATGCCGGAATTAAGAAGAGCAGGATTGTGATATGCCAGGTTGAGATCGTTACCCTGTAAGGAAACATTTGTGCCGCCAAGTGAAGAGACCAGTCCTGAATGAGTAAGATTAAGAAATTCGTAAATATTGTCACCTCCCGTTTGAGAAAAGGAAGGGGATACAAGTGCTGTGAGAATGAGAAAATTCAGGACCTTTTTATACATTATTTCTAATACTGACCAGATAAAGTATGAATTATTTTAACGTAAGTATAGCTTAAATTAGTATTAATGAAGAGAATAAAGCGATATGAATCATATCAGGCCGTTTTCCCGGTAAGAGCAAGGGCCTCATCTATCTTTTTTTCCCGGCCGTTCATCTGCGACATAAACAGTCCGGCAATCACTATTACCATCCCGGTCAGATTCTGAACGGTCAGCTTGTCGCCCAGGAGGATAAAAGAAAAGAGCGCTGTGAAAACTGGTATACAGTTTGAAAAAACATTTGCCCTGGTTATACCAATATTTTTGACTGACCAGGCAAAAAGAATGAAAGCACCACAAGATGCAAATATTGAGAGCTCTATTATTGGTCTGAACATGTTGAATGTGAAAGGCGTAGATATGAAATGTTTAAAGTCGAAAATCAGAAAAAGCGGAAGAAAAAGAACAGCTCCAATTAAATTCTGAACATTGACGATGTAAACCGGAGAATAGGAGCCAACCAGCCTGCTAAGTGTCAGATTATAACCGACAGCCGACAGAACGGCAAGGGTAAGGAGTGCCAAACCTCTTATATGAAATGAGATGCCTCCGTTGCTGTTAAGAATAAATACAAGTACCCCTATAAATGATATAACGATACCTGCGTAGTTAATAAATTTTAGTTTCTCCTTAAAGACCAGCCAGGCGCCTATTGTAGCAAAAACAGGTATTGTTGAGATAAGCACCGAACAAACCGTGGCCGAAACATAAGTTAATCCGAAGCTTTCGCCCAGGAAATAAAAAAATGGTTCAAAAAGAGCCAGCATCAGAAACAGCTTCCGGTCTGGTTTTTTTATTTTCATATAGTTCTTCGTCACAACCAGAAAAATTGTAAGGAGAATTACTGAAAAAAGGAGCCTGATGAAGACAATTGTAATCGGATGAAACGTTCTGTTTGCAGCTTTGAACCATATAAATGAGAAGGCCCAGAATATCATTGATAAAACTAAAGCACCAAATATTTTAACTTTTTTATTCAACTCAGGATCGGGTTAGGTACTAAGATTTTTGCGTTGCGAATTTATAGCTAAAATTGGTTTTAACGGTTAAATTTCACACATTTTTTAGTTAGGACGTTTAACCTCTGCGAGGTATAATAGATCCCTTATCGTTTGCCTTCTACAATACTATATGCCCTACGGGCAATTTATTTATTTGTTTCGTAATTGTGGATTTCTCCTTTTGATTCGCTGTAGGCAATAAAACATTGTAGCGAATTTAATTACAAATGAATGCGATTCCTCCTCTGTTTCATTTCGCCGTAGGCGATAAAGTATTGTAGCAAATTGAATAATAAATGAATGCCATTCCTTAATTGTTCCATTCGCCGCAGGCGATAGAGTATTGTAGCATGTTGAATTGTAAATGAATTTCCATTCCTCGGAGAGGATAAACAACAATGTGATCTGATGTTATTGAATTATCTGTTCCATTCGCCGTAGGCGATAAAGTATTGTAGCATATTGAATTGTAAATGAATTTCCATTCCTCGTAGAGGATAAACAATAACTCCTCGTTTCAGAGATTCTAATAAGAATAGGAATAAGAATATCCTTCGACTATAATAATATTGTCTGATATCACCCACGACCAATGGCAAGAATTACAATCATATATGTACTTGTTATATTTCGAACATACATATTGCATGATATTTATGAGATTTGATTGTGAAGCATAAATTATTATATTTGCCGCCTCATAGGTTGAGAAACACAATATTGATTTTATTAAACAATTTAGTACAAGTTAATTAACTAATATACAAGTTTAGATGAAAATTCTGGTTTGTATTAGCAATGTTCCCGATACAACGACAAAAATAAAATTTGCCGCGGGAAATGCTTCAATTGACACTACCGGTATTCAATGGGTCATTAATCCGTGGGACGAACTGTCGCTTACCCGTGCTCTTGAGCTTAAAGAGGATGCAGCAAGCGGAATAAAATCAGTGACTGTCATTCATGTCGGACCTCCTTCTTCAGAGCCTACAATCCGTAAGGCACTTGCTATCGGGGCCGATGATGCCATTAGAGTTAATGCCATACCATCTGATGCATGGTTTGTTGCAGCTCAGATAGCTGAGGTTGTAAAAAAAGAGCCTTTTGATATAGTAATGTGCGGAATTGAATCGAGCGATTACAACGGCTCAGCTGTTGGAGGGATGATCTCTGAATTTCTCGGGATTCCTTCAGTTTCATCCGTTTCCGGTTTAAAATTTGAAAATGGGCAGCCTGTCATGATCAGGGAAATAGACGGCGGGAAAGAAGTTTTGAATGTGCCTGTTCCATTCGTTGCCATTGTACAGAAAGGGATTGCCAAAGAACCTAAGATCGCTGCAATGCGTGGTATCATGATGGCAAGATCAAAACCTGTAAAAACAATCGAACCAGTCGCTATTGATCCATTGACGAATTTTGTCAGCTACGAAAAACCGGCTGCCCGTGCTGCCTGCAAATTTATTGATGCCGACAATCCGGCACAGCTGCTTGATCTTTTGCAGAATGAAGCAAAAGTAATCTGATATAAGGTTAAGAATACAATAAATCAAAACGATATGCCAGTACTAGTATATACCGAAAATTGGGACGGGAAATTTAAGAAACTTTCCTACGAACTTGTCTCTTATGCTACAGGTGTTGCTAAAATGCTTAATACAACTGTGACAGCGGTTTCCATCGGAGAAGTAGCTGAGAGCGAATTGGCCAGACTTGCGACTTATGGTGCCAGCAAGATCATCAATGCAAATAATCAACTGCTCAAGACATTTGATAGTCAAGTCTATACCAGTGTTTTATCTGAAATATCCGGTAGAGAGAATGCTTCAGTTATAATTATTTCAAATAATAATGCCGGGAAAGCCATTGCTCCGAGGTTATCAGTGCGTCTTAAAGCCGGTATTGGATCGGGCGTAAGCAAGCTGCCTTTAAATCTTGATCCCTTCACTGTTTATAAAAGGACATATTCCGGCAATGCATTTGCTCACCTGGTAATCAATTCTGAAGTTAAAATTCTGACTCTTGCACAGAATTCATTTGACCTGGTTGAAACACCGGTTAATCCTGTCATAGAGAATCTCAGTCCAGGTGTTGATGCAACATTGCTTAAAACTGTGGTAAAAGATGTTCAGAAACAAACAGGTAAGATACTATTAACTGATGCTGACATAGTCGTATCAGGTGGAAGAGGCATGAAATCCCCTGACAACTGGCCGCCGCTAGTTGAGTTTGCTAACCTGCTTGGTGCGGCAACGGCATGCTCACGGCCGGTGTCGGATGAAGGCTGGCGACCCCATGAAGAGCATACCGGACAGACCGGGAAGATAATTGCACCAAACCTCTATATTGCAATAGGAATTTCAGGTGCAACACAGCATCTTGCAGGTATAAGTTCTTCAAAATATATTGTTGCAATAAATAGTGATAAGGATGCGCCGATTTTTGAAGCGGCACAGTACGGAATCGTAGGTGATGCAATGAAAGTCCTTCCAAAACTTGTTGAAGCTGTAAAAGAAATAAAAAAATAAAATCAATTGGCAATAACTTACCCGGTGTCGCTTGAAAATCAATTTATTTACCCCAGCCCCAAGGGGAGTAAATTGATTTTCTTCGCTCCCCTTGGGGTCGGGGTAAAACGAAGAAAATCAATATGACAAAACAGATAATCTTTGCAATAACTCTGATCATTACCCTTGGTGTATTTTCCTACACCATCCGGAGGATTGTCATGTTTTTCAGATTTACACGACCTGCATTTCAGGTAAAGGATTTCGGAAAGAGAATAAAAATCGTGCTGACCATCGCATTTGGTCAGACAAAAATTTTCCGCCGCCCTGTTATTGGCTTGTTTCATGCTTTAGTATTCTGGGGATTCTGTGTCATAATATTCGGAAGCCTTGAAATGGTTATAGACGGACTTACAGGTTCTGACAGAGTTTTGAAGGTACTAGGACCTGTTTATAATATTATTATGGCATCGGGTGATATTTTTGCCTTGCTCGTTGCTATCTCAATAATGATTTTTCTTAGCCGCCGTATCTTCTTTCATATAAAGAGGTTCGAGGGTATAGAGATGAAAAAAATTACCCATATAGATGCAAATATTGCCCTTTCAATAATCCTTTTATTAATGGTTTCACTGCTTGTCATGAATACAGGATATGTTGAATATAAGGCGCTTACAGGTGAAGCATCGGTCGGATTGTTTCCGGTCAGCAGCTTTATCGCCAGCCTGATTACCAGCGGCAAAGCAGATCATTACAGGATAGTTTATGAAGCTGCCTGGTGGACGCATATTCTGTTGATTTTTCTGTTTGCCAATATATTGCCTTATTCAAAGCATTTCCATGTATTTATGTCAGTGCCAAATGTTTTCCTGTCGCGGCTTGATCCCCTTGGGAAACTCACGAACATGGACAGCATAACAAGGGAAGTAAAGCTGATGCTCGATCCGAATACCGCTTTCAGTGCTTCACCAGCTACTGACGCGCCTCCTGAAAGGTTTGGTGTAAAAGATGCAGAAGACGCCTCGTGGAAAAACTATTTTGATTCTCTTGCATGTACGCAGTGCGGCAGATGCACAGCGGTCTGTCCGGCAAACATCACCGGTAAAAAATTGTCACCCAGGAAAATTATAATGGACCTGAGGTCAAGAATGAAGGAGAAGGGTCCTTTAATGGTTAAGAACGGAAGAGATTACACTGATAACCGTTCATTGTTAAGAGATTATATTTCTGAGGAAGAGCTGTGGGCATGCACAACATGCAATGCCTGTGCAAAGGAATGCCCGATCAATATCAATCATCCGGCGCTGATTATCGATATGAGGAGATATCTCGTCCTGGAAGAAGCCTCTGCTCCCGGGGAACTCAAGGCTTTATTTAATAATATTGAAAATAACGGCGCTCCCTGGCAATACTCTTCCGAGGACAGGATGAACTGGGCAAAAGATCTGGAGATTAATGTCAGGTAAGGCTACTTAAATGATCCTTTGTGAACCTTAGTGGTAAAAAAATATTTAAACACAAAGGGACACAAAGTAAAATACAAAGTAACACTAAGGAATAAATAGATCAGGAATACAGCTAAAAGCAGATTTAAAAGAAAAACCTAAATATGGAAACCCGTAAAGTTGAAGTCCCTGTGATGGCGGACCTGTTTGCAAGAGGGGAGAAGCCGGAATATCTTTTTTGGGTGGGCTGTGCCGGAGCTTTCGATGACAGGTATAAAAAAGTAGTAAGGGCATTCACCAGGATACTCACACATCTTAATGTCAGTTTTGCCGTACTCGGAAAGGAAGAGACCTGCAATGGTGATCCGGCCAGGCGTGCAGGGAACGAAATGCTGTTCCAGATGCAGGCTCTTCAGGTTATTGAGCTGTTCAGGACGTACGATATAAAAAAAATAATAACCATCTGCCCGCATTGTTTTAACGTTTTTAAAAACGAATATCCTGATCTCGGAGGAAAATATGAGGTTATCAATTACCTGCAGTTCCTGAACATGAATATCGAAAATGATAAGCTGAAGCTTGACAGGAACTCTTTAAAAAATATAACGATAACTTATCACGATCCCTGTTACCTTGGGAGGGGGAATGACATTTATGATGAGCCGCGAAGTATTCTTAAGAAACTGACCGGCAACCTGATTGAGATGCACCGGAACAAAAGTTTTGCATTATGTTGTGGCGCAGGCGGTGCTCAGATGTTCAAGGAGGCAGAAAAAGGCACGAAAGAAGTTTTCATGGAAAGAACGGAGGATGCTCTTAAGACCGGAGCCAGTGTTATTGCGACTGCCTGTCCTTTTTGTATGACAATGCTTACGGATGGTCTTAAATATAAAAACAAGGAACAGGAGATCAGGAACCTTGATATTGCTGAGATTATTGCACAATCGATTGATTTATAGAAAAGTCCAAAAAAATATCTGAAAACAATGGAAAACATTAAACTCTTGAAAAGTGGTGAATTTCTTGTAAGTGAAGTTCAGGCATCTGATGTATTTATACCCGAAGAATTCAACGAGGAACAGAAAATGATCGCACAGACATGCAGAGACTTTCTTGAAAGTGAAGTATATCCCAATCTCGAAAAAGTCGAGAAAAGTGACAGGGAGCTTATGAAAAGCATGCTGAAAAAGTCAGGTGAGCTTGGATTAATGGGAGTATCGATCCCTGAAGAGTTTGGTGGTTTTGGACAATCGTTTGTAACACAGATGCTTGTAGCTGAAACTACAGGTGCCGGGTATTCATTTTCAGTAGCTTACATGGCACATTGTGGTATAGGCACATTACCGATCATGTATTATGGGAATAAAGATCAGAGGGAAAGATATGTCACCAAACTTGCATCTGGTGAACTTATCGGAGCTTATTGTCTTACTGAACCCGGTGCCGGAAGCGACGCAAATTCAGGAAAGACAAATGCCAGGCTAAGCGAAGACGGCAAATATTATATCCTGAATGGCCAGAAAATGTGGATCACCAATGCCGGATTTGCCGATACTCTTGTAGTATTTGCAAAGATTGATACCGACAGGGTATTGAGTTCGTTTATTGTGGAAAGCAAATATCCGGGAGTAGTTGTGGGCTCTGATGAGCATAAGATGGGAATAAAAGGATCCTCGACAGCGCAGATCTATTTTAATGACGTTAAAGTGCCGGTTGAGAATCTGCTTGGCAAAAGGGGGGAAGGTTTCAGGATTGCTTTAAGCATCCTTCACATGGGAAGGCTCAAACTCGGTGCAAACGTGATTGGTGCAGCAAAAAAAACTATAAATGATACTGTTAAATATGCTAACGAAAGGAAACAATTCGGAGTATTGATCTCAACTTTCGGAGCGCTGAAACATAAAATGGCGGAACAGGTAATTCGTCTTTTTGCTTTAGAATCAGCTGTTTACAGGGTAAGCTCAGATATTGATAACCTGATGAAAAGGTTGACAGTTGACTGTGGTGACTATGGCCGTGCTGCTATTGAAGCGATAAGCCACTACGCGGTTGAAGCGGCAATTCTTAAAGTAGTAGGGTCTGAAATGCTCGATTTTGTTGCCGATGAAGCAGTGCAGGTCCATGGGGGAATGGGCTACTCAGCTGAGATGGCAGTTGAACGTGGTTACAGGGATTCGAGGATCAACAGAATTTTTGAAGGTACTAACGAAATTAACCGTCTGCTTGTTGTCGATACTGCTATGAAACGCGCTATGAAAGGTGAATTTGATCTGTTCGGAGAAGCTGAAAAGCTCTACTCCAGGTTAGATGATATCTCTGATAATAAGACAGCCGGTGAGGATTACTTCCAGGAAAAATCAAGGTATATTAAAAATTTCAAGAATGCTACTCTCATATGCATTCACGGAGCATCCAAAAGTTTCGGAAAAGGCCTGATAAACGAACAGGAAGTACTTAATAATATTGCTGAAATGATGATGGAAACATATGTTTCTGAATCACTTGCCTTAAGAGTCGAAAAACTGTCAAAACTTAATGGCAATGCCGGTCTTTACAAGGATATGCTCGATGTGAATATAGTGAATTCAGCAAGTATTGTAAGAAAATCAGCTTTGGAAGCTATTGGGTCATTTTCAACTCCGGAAACCTGTCCTGCCCTTATTAAAGCAGCAGAAAACCTGTCAAGGGTGGCATGCGTAAATGTCAAGGAAGCCAGGCGACGCATTGCCAACAAACTGATCGAAGATAATGCTTATAAATTCTGAGATGGCCACTCCATGGCGTGGCCCTGCAATCAAAAAATAGGGTTTGTAGGGTCATGCTATGGCATGACCACATAAAAGGCCAATCAATATTGAGAATTATTATCTTTGTATACTATAAATAGTGTGATGAGAAGTAATCTTAACCCGGTGATTGCCAGTGTAGAATTATTTCTGTTTAGCCTGGCCTTCACTTTTATTTCCTTTTATAAGTTCGTTTAAAAAACATATATCACTCCCGTGAGTGATAAAAATCAATTTTTTACGTGATAAAGAGCATCACGAATATCAAAATTTGGTTCCTTTAAAAAACTCTTGGTCAGGATTATCAGATATCTTTGTGAATAATTTAACAACCTTGAAACTATGAATCGGAAATTGAAAAGGATCAGGCAGATTTTTGTTATAATAATTCTGATTACGGCAGTCGGAGGCCTTTCTTCCTGCGAGAAGTATTCTTATACTGAGCGTCCTGTCGATCCGAATGCGACATGGCATTTTCAGACAGATATCCAGCCGATATTCAACGCAAACTGTGTGGCCTGCCATGGAGGCGTTCAGTCACCTAACCTGAGCTCAGGGAAATCTTATAATGCCCTTACCAAAGGAGGGTTTGTTAAACAACCTGGTGAGACCAGTATCCTGTATATACAAATCACGACCAATTCGGCTCATATCCCGAGAACGACCTCATCCGAGAAACTAAAAATTCTCTACTGGATAAACCAGGGAGCCCTTAACAATTAAAAATATCATAACCTGATAAAACCAATAAATATGAAAAAACTCTTAATCCTTCTGACTTTATCATTAAGCATAACCTCTTTGTTCGCACAGGAAGATACTCTGAAGCCAGCTGCATCAAAAGCGGTACGGTTTACTTTCGGGACAACCACTTTAATTGATTTGAGTACAACTGAGACACCTTACAAGGGTGGGTTGCAGATGGATATCAAGCACCGGTTCAGCCAGATCAGGAATTATCACGATCTTTTTGGTATTTACGGTTCAGCCAATACCCGTATCGGTTTGGATTATGGTATCACCGACAAGTTAATGATAGGCGTTGGGACCACAAAAAATAATAAGCTGCAGGACATTGAATGGAAGTATGCCATATTTAAGCAGACGGAAGACAATAAGATGCCCGTTTCCCTTTCTTATTATGGTAACGTTGTTCTTGACTTACGTAAGGAAGAGGTATTTGGTCCGGCTGAAGGATTCAGACAAATTCACAGATTATCATATTTCACTCAGTTAATCCTTGCCCGTAAGATAAATAATATGTTTTCAGTAGAGGTAGCCCCTTCTTTGGCTTATTTCAACTCCGTTCAGGAAAATGCTGATTCGACTGCGGGTTATAAGAATTTGAATATAGGAATCTCCGCAGGTGCCCGTGCAAATCTTTTTGGTGCACATTCGGTCATACTTGAATATGATCAATTACTCACAAAACAGAATATCCCGGTTCAGCCAAAACCTAATCTTTCGCTTGGATGGGAGATAAGTACTGCTACTCATACATTCCAGATATTTGTAGCCAACTACGACCAGATCATAAATCAGCGGAATTTCCTATTCAACACAAATGATTACAAAAAAAGCGAGTGGCTGGTAGGGTTCAATATCCATATCAGATTCTAATTCAGTTAAGTAATCTGTAATGAGGCTATTTAAGTTCCGGATAATTCTTATTTTGACTCTGGCCAATTTATTTACCGTCTCTTCAGCTGCATTCAGGATTAAAACAGATGATGGGCAGACTAAGGATACTACTACTTTATTTGTCTCGCGTTTCGAAGTTGATAATGATCGTTGTTTCAGGTGTCATGGACAGGAGAAATATGAATATCCCAATGCGACTCTTGGAAAGGAAGTCACTGACCGGATGTGTTCTGACCTTATAGTACATAAAAAGGATTTTTATTCTTCGAATCATAGAAGCTTTAGTTGCACGGACTGCCATTCTGAAGAGTATGTAAAGTTCCCTCATTCGGGACAACTCAGAATGGAACAAAAGTATAATTGCCTTGATTGCCATGGAGGTGACGAGAAGTTCGCCAAATATCATTTTGAAGAAATAGATTCTGAATATCGGCAGAGTATTCATTTTAAACTGGAGAATGAGGGATTTTCATGCTGGGAATGTCATAACCCGCATACCTATAAAATAAGCGTGAGAAATGAAGAAAACCTGAAGCAAACCATTGCATATGACAACGGAATATGTTTGAATTGCCACTCCAATTTCAGCAATTTTCAGTTACTAACCGACAGGAAAGAGATAAACATCATTGAGAAGCACGACTGGTTGCCTAATCAGACTTTACATTTTGCCAATGTCCGGTGCATTGAGTGTCACACCCAGGTCAATAACAATATACCTGTATCGCATTTAATACTACCAAAATCTCAGGCTGTTAAACACTGCAATGAATGTCATTCAAAAAACTCAATACTTATGGCCTCCCTGTATAAATTTGAATCGAAGGCACAGCGCCGTGATGGATTTTTTAACGGAATTATTTTAAATTCATCATATGTTATTGGGGCAAACAGGAACGAATACCTCAACCTGTTAAGCCTGATCATATTTATTGTTGTGATAGGAGTAATCGTCATTCACATCATATTCAGAATAAGGAAGAATAAACTAAATTATTAAAGAATACGAAGATGTATCTCTACCCCAAATGGATCAGGGCCTGGCATTTATTAAATGCTGCAATGTTTATCATTCTCATTATTACCGGGATAAGTATGCAGTACACTGACAAGGAGAATGCAGCATATATTGTCGGGTTTGAGAAAGCCGTAAAATGGCATAATTTTGCGGCTATCGTGTTGATTTTGAACTATATCTTTTTTGTGTCCGGTAATATACTGACACATAATGGCAAATATTACAGACTTGGAGAAAAGGGTTTTTTTTCAAATCTGAAAAAGCAGATGAGGTACTATTCCTGGGGAATGTTCAAAGGTGAAAAACATCCCTTTCCCGTCACTGAAGAGCGTAAATTTAATCCATTGCAAAAATTTTCTTATGTCCTTGCCATGTATGTGGCGTTTCCTTTGCTGATTATTTCAGGGATCGGTCTGTTATTGCCTGAAATAACAATAACTACTTTTTTGGGCATCAGCGGGCTTATCTATACAGATATTCTGCACATAACAATGGGTTTCGTACTTTCTATATTTATGATAATTCATATTTATACATGCACGCTTGGTGCCAGACCAACGTCACTCTTCTGGGGAATGATCTCAGGCTATCACCGTGAGGATTAGGAAAGGAGTTAAACAGAAATGAAATGAAAGAGAGTGAAGAAAATGCTGATGAAGGTTCCTCGAGGCGCAAATTTCTGAAAAAAGTAGGGGTTGGTATAGGAGCTGTCTCGCTTGCGGGTATAGCTGCCACTTCAGTTCTCGGGAACAAATCGAAATCGGGTAAAAAGATTAAACTGTTGTCTACCGACGGTAAGCTTGTTGAAGTAGACAAGGATGATATTAAAGCTGTAAAAGAGAGCGTTGCTGAATTAAAATCAGAAGCAAGGAAAGGGTTGCCGGGAAGGAAGTTTGTAATGGTCATTGATCTTTCAAAATGCAAAAATGCCAGAAAGTGCGTCGAAGCTTGCCAGGAAGGACATATGCTGCCTAAAGATCATGATTGGATGAAACTATATCTTCTTCAGGATGATAACAATACCGCACGTTACTGGTTCCCGCGGCCATGTTTCCATTGCGACAAACCAATGTGTGTAAGTGTTTGTCCGGTCGGAGCCACATATAAAAGAGACGATGGAATTGTGCTTATTGATAATCAGAGATGTATCGGTTGCAAGTTCTGTATGACAGGCTGTCCTTATTCTGTAAGGGTGTTTAACTGGAAAGATCCGGAGGTCAAATTACCGCCTGGTAATGTATATGACCCGGAAACAGGCATACCACAGGTTGAAGGAACTGTGGGAAAATGTATATTCTGTGCCGATAAATTAAGGAAGAATGAACTGCCCAGATGTGTTGCTGCATGTCCGATGGGAGTATTATATTTTGGTGATCTTCTTGAAGATACTGTAACCAACGGAACAGAAACCGTAAGATTCAGTAAACTGATGACCGAAAGGGCAGGCTACAGGTATCGTGAAGATCTGGGAACGCTACCGAGTGTCTATTATCTGCCTCCGTATGAAAGATCATTCCCGGTCGAAAGCGGATTGGATGATAGTGATGAATCAATCAAGGCGAGGTATAAAAATGCGGGGCCAAGGTAATTTTTTTATGCTAATTGAAAATTTATGCCGACAGAAAAACAACTACTTCAGGATCTGACTCCCGAGATTGAGAAAACAGGGGTTCGATGGTATATCACCTTCCTGATTTTCTTTTTGATTTTTTGTGTAGGGATTTATGCACTTATACAACAAATCATAAAAGGCCATATCGTTACCGGTATGCGCGATAATGTGGTCTGGGGACTATATATTGTAAATTTCATATTCTTCATGGGGTTAAGTTATGCAGGTGCGCTTCTTTCAGGTGTGCTTCATCTCTTTCATACCGGCTGGCGAAAGCCGGTTATCCGAATGGCAGAACTTTTAACGGTCATCTCACTGGTAATAGGTCCTTTTTTCATTTTCTTTTGCATAGGCCGTCTCGACAGACTTCCATTCCTTGTAATGTATCCCAGGATACAGTCTCCTATCACCTGGGATGTTATAGCTATCAGCACTGACCTGGTCGGATGCTTTTTATTTCTATACCTCTCATTGATTGAGGATTTTGCCATTCTTCGTGATTACAGTGAACTGCAGGTGAAACCATGGAAAAAGAAGGTTTACAGATTTCTTGCTCTTGGTTACACAGGTAATGAAAAGGAGAAAAAAATATTGTCGAACGCAAGAAATGTTATGGCTGCCATGATAATTGCAATTGCTATTATTGTTTATTCCGTTCTCGCCTGGATTTTTGGTGTGACCCTTCAACCCGGATGGCATTCTACCATCTTTGGTCCTTACTTTGTTATTGCGGCAGTCTTTTCAGGGACCGGACTTCTTATAATACTAATGTATATTTATAGAAAAGTCTATCACCTTGAGGAATATATCACAAAACGTCACTTTGTAAACCTTGGGGTCCTGCTTACAATAATAGCTGCATTTTATGGCTATTTCACGTTCAGCGATTATCTTACGAAATGGTATGGATCGATTAAAATGGACTCCATGCTCATTGATAAGCTCTTTCATGACTATTTTACCTTATTTATTTTTGCTAACTATATTGGTATTTTGCTGCCTTGCATAATTATTGCCTTTCCAAGGTTCCGTTCAATCCGGAGTATAACCATAGCCGCAGTAATTGCTGTTACGGCACTTTGGGTGAACCGCTATATTATAGTAATACCAACACTTGAAACACCATTTCTTCCAATTCAGGATACCCGGCCCGACTGGATAAGGTATTCTCCCACATGGATTGAATGGGCCCTGACTCTTGCCGGAATATCAGTGTACGGCATGCTGTTTATGCTGGTTTCTAAAATTGCGCCGATCATCTCAATTTCTGAGATGAAGGAAGAAGATAAAATAGAGATTTTGAAGTAGGGGAGACGGATAATATGAAAAAAACAATAGTACGGAAATTATTACTTTTATCTCTGTTTTCTTCAATAGCGATATCCTCTTATTCGCAGGAGAATCAAAAGATCTCTCCTTCCGTTCAGCTTCAGTACTTTAAAGATAATGACGGCAACAGTATTCTTAAAACAAGCCTGACATTCTCGAGGAACAGGATGGAGATTCCGCTAAAGGGCATGAAAATCACTTTTTATTCCGGTACGGCAAGGAAAACCAGGCTTGCGGAAATCATCACTGATGATAAAGGTGTTGCGGTTTATAATCTTAAACCCGGATCTGATTTTTTGACCGATAACAACGGGTTCTGGCCATTCGCATCTGCGTTTGCCGGGAATGACACTGTTGGGCCGGGCACCTCGGAGATATTAATCAAGGATGTTTCTCTTAATATGATTTTGACTGAGAAGGATAGTATTAAAACTATCGTTGTGAACGCTAAAAAGAAGGAAAAAGGAAAAGATGTTGCTGTTTCAGGTGAAACAGTAACCCTCTATGTTCCGCGTATGTTCAGTCTTTTGCCTATTGGTGAGGCAAAGCTCGATGAGTCAGGTTCTGCCTCAGTTGAGTTTCCTGCCGGCCTTCCTGGAGATAAGGAAGGAAATATTACCATTCTCGCCAGGTTTGAGGACCATCCGGAATTTGGAAATGTTGAAAAAAGGTCCACTCTTAAATGGGGATTGCCTTCAACTTATTCGGTTCCTGCCGGACATCGTGCCCTTTGGACAAAGACAGCACCAAAGTGGATGATATATACGCTTTCAATCCTTTTATCCGGTGTATGGGGTCATTATCTTTTTGCCATTATAAGTATGATAAGAATAAAAATTCATGCTAAGAAGAACAAAGTTGAAAAAACAGAACTCTTTATTAAGTGAAATTGCTCAAATATTTCTATGTATAATATAAACCAAAATTAAGGATTATGAAAACTCTCAAGTTATTATTTGTAAGCTCATTATTGATGCTTTTCTGTGTCTCACTCTCAGCCCAGCCAAAACCCTGGGTCGTTCCTGCCAACTTCAAAACCATGAAAAATCAGGTTGCAGTTGCCGAAGCAAGCACCAAGGCGGGACAGGTACTTTATACAAAAAACTGTGCCTCGTGCCATGGAAAAGCTGGTTTGGGGGATGGTGTTAAAGCAAGATCCCTTAAAGATTTTCCAGGTGATTTTTCAAAAGCTGATTTTCAAACACAGACAGATGGTGATCTTTTTTATAAGACCAAATCGGGAAGAGCAGAAATGCCAAAGTATGAAGGCAAGTTAACTGATAATGATATCTGGAACATTGTCAACTATATGAGAACCTTCAAAAAATAAGTTTGAATAGATTTTTCAGACGAATCAGTAGTTTTG
>CAWBQN010000004.1:0-118104 GCA_963791065.1 uncultured Bacteroidales bacterium | reverse complement strand
TGAAGATCGTATTGATGATTGCTCCCTTGCTGTTCCAGAACGACATTACAATCAGAAACATAACAATATTCACTCCCAGCAGCACATTGTTTTTAATCCTCTTTTTATCTTCATGAGGCTGATTTTCAATGTCCATGAAATCGTAGCTGAAGGCAGTAGTCAATGCTGCAATGCACGAGTCAATGCTGGCGAATGTGGAAGCGATTACCCCGATCAAAAATGCGACTGCCCCTATTTTTCCAAAATAATTCAGTGTAAGCAACGGATAGAGCTCATCGGTATTTACAAATTTTCCATTTTGAGTAGCCAATGTGATCCCGTGCCGTTCTGCATATAAATATATAAGTATGCCAAGTCCGAGAAACATTGTCTGTGCAAACGCAATAAAGAAGCTGAATGTCAGAACATTTTTCTTTGCATCTTTTGCATTTCTTACGGTAAGTGTTTTTTGCATCATGCTTTGGTCAAGACCTACAAGCGCAACTGTAATCAGCAGGCCCGAAATAAACTGTTTGAAAAAATTAGATCCGGAATGAAAATCCCAGTCAAAGACCCTGGAATAAGGATGGTGCGCAATTGTTTTTGCCATTTCAGAAAAAGACAAGCCAAGGGAATTTTTTATTGTTAGAATTGAAATGATTATAACTGTTATCAGAAAAAGAGACTGAAGGCATCTGTCCAGACAATTGTCTTTATACCTGATTTATTGGTATACAGCCAGATAAGTATCAAAACAACAATGATTGTCACAAAGTAAGGAATATGAAGCGCATCGAAAAAGGCATACTGTAAAATTTTGATAGATAGAAGAAGCCTGAGTGCAGCACCGAAGGATTGCGAGACCAGAAAGAAAAGCGAACCGGTTTTATAGGTGACGTTCCCAAAGCGGATATTCAGGTAAGTATAGATTGAAACCAGTTTCAGCCTGTAATAAATTGGTGTCAGAACAAAGGCAATGAAAAGATACCCTACAATTGTTCCAAGTATAAACTGGAAATAATACAGATTGTTATTACCCACATTTCCAGGAATAGACACCAGTGACACTGCCGATATTCCTGATCCTATCATTCCAAAAGCAACCAGGAACCAGGGAGAGGCCCGGTCCCCATCAAAAAAAGTAGTATCATGTACATGTCTGGAAGCAATTTGCGAGATCACCATCAGGATAGAAAAATATGACAGGATAATAATAAACAAAAGCAACGGACTCATTGTACAGATAAATTTGAATACTTAAGTCAAACCTAACAAAAAAGCGGGATATATTATATTTCTTTACCTTTACTCGTATGGTACCGGTTTGATTTAAATCAGTATTGACCGTCCATAAAAACCTGAACTTATTATATAAATGAAACATTAACCATTTAAACCTTAATGAATTATCAAATCCAGTGATTTATGAAAAAGTTAAGAATTATTTTACCCGCACTGTTACTGACGGGAGTATTGATGGCTCAGCAATCCAATCAATCCGTTTTACCATTTAAAATGGAGGATATTACATCTCCGAAATTTCCAAAAGCTGTTGATATGGCAGGAGGGGTTTGTGTTATACCACTTGGCATAATAGAAAAGCACGGGCCTGCACTTCCTCTGGGAACCGATATGTATGAAGCCAGGGAAGTTGCATTTCATGCAGCTGAAAAAGAATATGCCGTGGTATTTCCTCCCTATTTTGTCGGACAGATCAATGAAGCAAGACATCAACCCGGAGCAATAGCGTACAGCCATGAGCTGATGTGGAAGATGCTGGAAGAAACGTGTGCTGAATTGTCGAGGAATGGTTTGAAGAAAATAATTCTTTTAAATGGCCATGGGGGAAATACCAGTTTCCTGCAGTTCTTCTGTCAGACGCAACTAGCCAAACAACAGGATTATATAGTAGTTTTATTCAGGCCAGGCCATGATCCGGTGCATGATGCTGAGATCAGGTCTTTAAAAAAGGCGAAGCTCGACGGGCATGCTGGCGAAGAAGAGACCTCAATGATGTATTACATTAATCCTTCATTTGTCGATCAGGATGCACTGAAAAGTCAATCGGGCCTCGACCAGGACAGGTTAAGCAAGCTGCCTTTTGGATATACCGGCATATGGTGGTATGCAAAATATCCGAATCATTTTGCCAGTGATGTCAATACTCCCAATAAAAGGCTGGGGGAACTTCTGATTGACAGTGAATCAGGTCAGGTCGCTGAATTAATTAAATTCCTGAAGAAGGACAACACCATACAACAACTTCAGGATGAATTCTTTAAGAGAGCTGATAATCCTGTACAAAAATAACTTATTGTAAAAAAGAATACTCACGACATGGGTGTTGAAAAAGTCAATAAATGGCTCAATTCTTCCTTTGTGTTCCTTCGTGATGCACTTTGTGATCCTTAGTGGTTAAATGTTTTAGATTTTACCACAAAGGTACCCAATCCCCGAGTACTCGGGATCACAAAGGTCACAAAGGACATTTTCCTAACAGCCCCTTTGAAAGGGAGTGATCTTTGTGTGCCTTTGTTGTGAGCATTTTCTACTGAATGTCTGCTTACAGCTGAAACACCGGTTCCTCAGTTTTTGTTTGGGATATCCTTTGCTCCGCAGCCTGAAGTATCAGTTCGAGTAGTTTTGAATAACTTACATTACTTACACCGGCCATTTTAGCCAAATGACCATCCCAGCACCAGCCGGGATTCGGATTGACTTCAAGCAATCGGGGTATTCCTGAGCCATCCAGCCTGAAATCGAATCTGCAATAATCACGGCATTCCAGCCGGGTGAAGAGTTTCACACAATTCTCGATTGTCTGTCTTTCAACATCCTCGGGCAGGTCAGCAGGTATAGATCTAAGCAGATTAAAATAGGGTGAATCAGGGACCCATTTTGCTTCATAGCCACATATTTTAGGAAGATCGGCAGGCAATTGAGAATAATCTTCCTCAATAATTGGCAGCGTTGTATATGACTCAGGCGGATTTCCTATTATGCCGATACTAATTTCTTTGCCTGTAAGAAATTCTTCAACGAGGATGGAACTTTCGTAACCGAAATCATGCCGGATCTTAAGAATAGCATCATTCAGTTCCTCAATTGAATTTGCGACACTTTGCATGGTGATTCCAAAACTGCTGTCGGCAAAATTTGGTTTGGCTATAACCGGGAAATCAATTTGCATGTCGAATACATTATCCTCTGACCTTACAAAGAATGCACGGGCTACAGGAATGCCTATCTCCATGGCGACACCGCGTATCAATGATTTATCATAGCAATATGCAAGACATTGCGGACCCGAACCCGTATACGGAATACCAAGTATCTCCAGAAGAGCAGGAATGTGCAGCTCTTTCCTTGGTTCATTATTATAACCTTCATCACATAAATTGAATACAAAATCAATCTTATGTTTGTTCCTGAGCAAGTCGGCAAATAATGATTTATGCGTATTGAGATATGTAAAACGGGTTCCCGGCAGCTGAGATAAAGCAATTTTTAATTTCTCGATAGTAATAAAATCGTCATCATCGAAGATATGTAAAGGTTTGACTTTATCAGGCATGGTCGGATCACCCATCAGGACCAGTACGTTTTTATCACCGGGGTATCTTGTTCTGACCGGGGTCCACTGTTTTATCACTTTTGCGCTCAGAATAATCCGCCTTTCCATCATTCCAAGGTCCTGGTTCCTTAAAGAATTGACTTCGAGGACGTCGTGAAATTTTATGTATTTATAACCCGACCGGGTAAAAATATCAGTCAGCATATTGAAAGTGTATAATCGTTCGGCATAGAACTGATCAACAATTATCCCTTTTTCAACGTGTGAAATTATTTCACGGGAGATCAGTCGTTCGTTATCCTTTGCCAGGGAACGTTCACGGCAAACAAAATATTTTTTATCAATCCACTCCCAGCTTCTTGCCTGGTAATGTTCACGAAGATATGAACCGTCAGCGACATCAATCAGAAAAGTACCCTCAGGTTTCAGTACCCTGAATACTTCTTTCAGGATCATTATATCATCTTCATTGCTCTCAAAGTAACCGAAGCTGTTTCCGAGGATCATTACAACATCAAATGTGTCAGGCGGAAAAGGTAATTTCCTGGCATCTCCTTCTTTAAATGTAATCTTAAGTCCCTCCTGCTGCATAGCTGATTTAGCTTTGCGTATCAGATAGTGTGACCTGTCAAGACCAGTAATATTTGTATAGCCGCGGTGGGCAAGTTCAATGGAATGTCTCCCCTGTCCGCAAGCCAGGTCAAGTATAGCACTTTCTTTAGGCACATTCAGAAGAGAGGTAAATAATTCAACTTCATTCTTTGTGATCTGCCTGTCATCAACAACATCTGCATCGGTCTTAAGGTACATCGAATTGAAGATCCGCCTCCACCAGTCAGGCCTAAGGTATGTTTCCAGGTTGTCAACCGGACCAAGGATTGAGTGTCCGTTTTTGCCATTTTTCTTTATAGGTAATGCTTTAATCATCTGCTTATTCATCACATTATAAATTAAATTGTTAAAGAATATAATTTTCATAAACAATAATCCGGTCATATTGATTTGCTGATGAAACATGACTTGTTAACAACGCTGGCAGGTTATTAACAGCTGGACTACCTCGTACCGCAATGCGGGACTCGGTTCCTCACTTCGTTTGGAATAATTCTGGTAGTTATACCCCTCTGCCGCTTTGCGGCATCTCCCCTAAAAGGGGCGAAAATACTCTGCTACTAAGGCAGATCAGACTAAAACATTGAGATTTTTTCCCCCTGTCAGGGGGAACACAAGGGGGTTTGACTCATAGAGCAATGAAAGCATTAAGAACATTAACTTATTATATTTGTTACTGGTAATATTCAAAACCTGAAAAGATGGCTTTTACTTTAGAACCCGGACAGAAGGCCTTAGATTTCAAACTTCCTTCGACAGATGGAAAGGAATACAGCCTTTCTGATTTTGAAAAATATAAATACCTGGTGATCTTTTTTACATGCAACCACTGTCCCTATGTAATAGGATCAGATGAGATTACCAGGGCAATAGTTGAAAAATACAGCAAAAAAGGTGTAGGTTTTGCCGGTATAAATTCAAACAGTGAAAACACTTATCCGGAAGACAGTTTTGCCAACATGGTAGAAAGGATGAAAAAGAATAAGTTCCCATGGGTCTACCTTTATGATAAGCCCCAGGAGGTGGCAAAGGCTTACGGAGCATTAAGGACCCCCCATTTTTATGTATTCGATGACGAGAGAAAGCTCGTTTATACCGGACGTGGTGTTGACAGCCCGAGGGATGTCTCAAGAATGACGGTTAACAACCTCGATATTGCGCTTGATGAGCTTACCGGTGGAAAACCCATCTCAATTCCGCTTACAAATCCTATAGGGTGTAATATAAAATGGGAAGGCAAGGATTCACACTGGATGCCCCCCGATGCCTGTGACCTTGTTTAGTAGAGTAATTTTATGGAGCAAGCCGTTCAATAATCCAGTTATCTTTTCTTTTTGAGTACGTTATACGGTCGTGTAATCTGAATTTGCCTTCCTGCCAGAATTCAAACCACCCGGGAATAAGCCGGAATCCTCCCCAGTACGGAGGCTTCACCACAGATTTTTCTGAGAACATATTTTCATATGAATCATAACGGTTTTCAAGGTGCTGCCTGCCGGGAATCACTGAGCTCTGTTCGCTTGCCCAGGCTGATAACTGGCTTTCTCTCGGTCGGGTTTTGAAATATGATTCAGAATCTTTATCAGAAATTTTTTGCGTCACCCCTTCTATCCTTATCTGCCGGCCTGACTCTGGCCAGTAAAAGAGTAATGCAGCCTTTGGATTTGATAATAGTTGTCTGCCTTTCCTGCTTTTATAATTAGTGTAGAAGACAAAGCCCGTCTCGTCAAAATCTTTCAGCAGGACTGTTCTCACAGCAACATGCCCATCTGGTGTTGATGTGCCAAGAGCTACAGAATCGGGTATCGCAATAGCCATAAGCAAGATGTTCATCATACCAGGTTTTGAACTGTGTGAATGGATCAGGATCAACTGTCTTTTCGGAAAAATCTTTGTTACTGGTCATCTGAATTAATAGAAGTTCAATGTTTTTCTATTAACACAATATTAAAAGCATTGTTTGGAGAAGGCCAATTATAAAATTATTTACATATCTTAAACCCAAATAAATAACTGACCCATGATGACCAGAAAACAAAATTTTGCCTTCACAGCTTTGCTCATTACAGGCATGCTCTTGATACAGGTGCCCGCTCCTGCAAAAACGCTGTCAGATCTCTCGAAAGAAAGTATAATACCCAAGCCTGTTTCAATAACTGCCACGGGAGGATATTTTGAATTTAAACCAGGTACCAGGATCTATGTTCAGGGGGAGTCCGGAGAAATCCGGCAAATAGGCCAGTACCTGGCTGACAAGCTTAAATTGTCAACAGGATTTGGTTTTGAGGTAATGACAACAGGTAAAAATCCGGGGTCGGGAAACCTCTATCTGATACTCGATAAAAGCAATAAAAACTTAAAGAACGGAAATGAAGAATACCAGCTGATCATAAGCAAAAAACTGGTAACCTTATCGGCGTCTGACCCGGCTGGCTTATTCCGCGGAATCCAGACAATTCGTCAGCTTCTGCCTGCAAAAGTTGAAATGACTTCAAAACAGACAGGTCCCTGGAAAATTGCGTCTGGTACTATAACCGATTACCCGACTTATTCATATCGCGGGGTAATGCTTGATGTTTCCCGGCATTTCTTTGAGGTTGATGATGTGAAAAGATTAATAGAATATCTTGCATTTTATAAGATAAATGTTTTGCATTTGCATTTATCTGATGATCAGGGATGGAGAATCGAGATCAAATCATGGCCAAATCTGGCAAATCATGGCGGTTCTACTGAAGTTGGCGGAGGTAAAGGAGGATATTATACCCAGGCGCAGTATTCAGATATAGTGAAATATGCAAAGGACAGATATATTACTATAGTTCCGGAAATAGATATGCCTGGTCATACCAATGCTGCACTTGCTTCATATGCCGAGCTTAACTGTAACGGAAAAGCCACGGATCTGTACACAGGGACAAATGTTGGTTTCAGCACGCTATGCACAACACTTGCTATTACGTATAAATTTATTGATGATGTAGTAGGGGAACTTGCTGCGTTAACCCCGGGTCCATATATTCATATCGGAGGAGATGAATCACATTCAACGAAACGGGAGGATTATATTCCTTTCATCAATAAGGTTCAGGACATTGTGCTGGCACATGGCAAACAGGTACTCGGTTGGGATGATGTTGCAATAGCAAGCCTGAAACCAAATGTTGTTGCTCAGCATTGGGCGAATGTCAAAAATGCTAAGATGGCAGTCAGTCAGGGCGCAAAGATCCTTATGTCGCCCGCAATTAAAGCCTATCTCGACATGAAATATGATAAAAACACCAGACTTGGACAACATTGGGCCGCATACATTGAAGTTGACAGTGCATATATCTGGGATCCTGCAACCCTGATCCCAGGTGTTGGAAAAGAGAATGTCATAGGTATTGAAGCTGCCCTCTGGACAGAGACCATTACTAACCTGAAGGATTTGCAATATATGATCTTTCCACGGCTTCCGGGTTATGCTGAAATAGGATGGACACCTTTATCGGCAAGGAACTGGAATGATTACAAAGTGAGGCTTGGAAGGCAGAGTGAACGTTTCAGGGCGATGGATATAAATTATTACCCATCTCAGCTGGTACCATGGGAAGTAGCCAAATAGGACCGGAATGTTGTCCGGTCCTTGCATATACTTCTGATGTTACCACCATCTTCTGAATATTCGTCCGAACCTGCGGTCGAAACTTACAGATTTGCCTGTAAGATTATTTGTAACAGTGACACGTGTATAATGCGGGTGAGCCGGGTCAACTTCGAAAGCTACGTCATATGAATCAGTGCCATCAACAAATGTGAGTGCTCCGCTGGAAATTACCAGGCTGCCCCTGTAAGCTACTACTTCGAGCGGGGTGGTTATGCTCTTGGAGTAGGTATCGCCTTTTTCATTCAGACCTGTAACAGTTCCGGTATAGGTTATTGTATCTGATGAGGCAACAAATCTCCAGAGAAAGTGAATAGCATCAAGAGGCCTGTAAATCACATTTCTGAAATGGTAAATTCCTGTACGCAGCTTATTAACATTGCGTGTAAATTTTAACGTATCGGTCTTCCCGGTAGTAACCACAGCCCAGGTTGTAGAAGCATTTATCTGGTCAGTAACTGCAACCCTCAAGGTCTGGATCCCTTTAAATTTGAGAGAAGCATTCTGCCTGGTGACATTACGGGTTCCATTCAGTATAACCGTTGTACTGTCAGTAGTAACTGAAAAATTATTGAATACAAATGCTCTGGATATTAACTTTCTAAAGTAAGGATTGGCACTGGAGATGGTGACAGTGATTTGACCATTTTTTACTATGTTTTCAAAAGCTGAGCTGTCACGGAAGTTATAATATGTTAACGTGACTACTTTAGGGAAGGTGGTCGTATCGGGATGATCGACGGTTATTACTACGGTGTCTGTTAATGCAGAAAGAGATTTCGCTGCAGTAACATTATAGTTGTTGTTTTGGAGCTCATCAAGCTTGCTGTCAATGTCTGCCTCAGTTTTGTCAGCAAGCGCATCCTGGGCATCAGTATTTTGTACCTGAACTGACTGTTGGCTTGTTAGTGATTTACTGCCTGTACCTGTGGTTGAATTATCCTTTTTGCATGAATATAATGCAAGACCTATGGCAACCAGTAAGATAATTAACTTAAGAACATATTTTCCTGTTTTCATACGCATTTTTTTTAAATGTTATAATTCCAATTCTTTTCTCTTAGAGATTTATATTTATAAAAGGTTTAAAATATTCTTAACAAATATTTTATCACATTGTTTATTAGTAAAGTATAAGTTGCATGGGAAGACTTTATAAGGCCGAAAAATCTTTTCACCGGATGATTTTTCGGGAAATGCCTGCGTAATTCAGAATCTCTAATTCATAATTTTTAACAATTTGTCGGGTAATAGCTGACTTTTAATTATTTTTGTTATTACTGTAACCTGTGTGATAATCAAAATAGCAAGTTTTCAACAGAGTCAGGAGTATCCTGAGAAGCATATTGGATAATAAAACCTTAATACTATGTAAAAATGAAAAAAGTAATCTCATTATTCATCTGCCTGTCATTTGTGTTTGGATCAGGCGTTACGAGCAGCTGTAAAAAAGAAAATAAAATAAAAGGATGCACCGATAAGGATAGCAAGAACTACGATCCATCAGCCCAGGTCAACGATGGAAGCTGTTTGTATGAAGGGGCAGTTGTTTTCTGGTATGATGCCGCTGCTTCTGCAGGACTGATCGCAGACAGTGCTTTTTCACTGACTTTCTATTTAAATGGCGATATTGTCGGATCTACCGCAACCAGTGTCTACTGGGCAGCAGCTCCCGATTGTGGTCAGAACGGATCAATCACTGTTGTGGAAGAATTAGGGTCCGATAAGACGCTGTCGTATGCTCTCAGTGTTAAAGATCAGACTGGACATGAATACTGGAATCCTGATGTAAGTGTTGATGCAAATACCTGTACCCAGTTTCAGCTGTTATGGAATAAAAGGAAAAAATAAAGGTGTCTGTTGCTTTTATGCCTCCTAATTAACGGGATATTTAATACAAAATCCTGTATCCACATGTATTTGAGTTAATTAAAATGGCAAAGCTAAGCGAACTGTCTTACCTGGCAATCTTTAAGGACCTCTTGAAAGATCCGGATAGAAAATCCATTTTCAGGATTATTTATGAGCTTTTTTATCTCTTAATAATATATCGGGAGATCCCGGTTCACTATTTCAGCAGATTCTTATTTAAAAAGCAGATAACAAACATCAAAGACTATCTGCCCAACAAATTTCTGGGTGCAAAAATTACACCTAATTTTAATGATCAGAATGTAAAGGAAGTTTTAGATAATAAATTGTTCTTTGATTTTTATTATAGTCAGTTCAATATCACTCTGCCCAGGATCCTTATGTACAATTACAGGAAAATGTTTATTATCGGAAAGAAAAGCATCGAAGTAAACAGTATTCAGGATTTTACGACATTGCTGGAAGACCTGTTCAAACAAAACCCGTCATATGATTCAATATTTATAAAGAAGACCCTTGCTGGCTCTTGCGGATCAAATATATTCAAGTTATTTCTTCATCAACTCATCAGGGATACAGAAGACATTGAGAAATTCTATACTCAGATCATCAAGTCGGAATTTTTATTCCAGGAAACTATAAAGCAACATCATGAATTGAACATACTTAACTCCTCCTGCTTAAATACCATCAGATTTGATACATTTATTGATAGTGAAGGTGTAGCCGATATTATTTCGGGATATATCAGGATGAGTATTAATAATTCTTGTGTTGATAATATTTCTTTGGGCGGCTGTCAGGTAGGGATCGATCTCCGGACAGGAAAATTAAAGAAATTCGGGTATACGCCTATCAGAAATTTTGGAGTAAAAGTGCTGACAGAACACCCGGTAAGCAAAATAAAATTCGAAGATTTCAACATTCCCTATTTCTCTCAGGCAAAAGAACTTGTATTAAAAACGGCAATATGTATGCCCGGGTTGCGGTTAGTTGGTTGGGATGTGGCTATAGGAGAATCCGGACCAGTCCTCGTTGAAGGCAATTCGGATTATGATATAACCGGAAACGACCTTGTGGCTGGTGGATATTTAGCCAATAGTAACTTCAGAAAAGTCCTTCATGAGATTAATTACCTGTGATTAAATGGAATTAGTCTGACTGTCAGCTAAGCCTTTGTAAAGAGAAAATCACAATACATCACTCTGATAAAGACGTGAATTATATAACTTATTTCTAAAATTTTGCAACACTTTAGGGAGTTGATTGACGGAACTTTGTATCCGGAAAATAAAAAAAATGCTCAAACAGAAATTCGCCGTCCTATCCGATAACGATTTGATGTTTGAAGAAGGCAAGGAGGAGGAGATGATTTCAAAACTTCAAATCAAACTTGGCAAAACAAAAGAAGAATTCCATAAAATTATTTTGGAGTTATAATAATCGCTTACAAAAACTATTAAGTTTTTTCAGGTTTTAAACTAAATATTTTATTAATTATGAAAAAAGTAGCATTTGTTCTTGTACTAATTATGGCCGTTCTGGTAGTAAGTGCACAGACCACCAAAACAGCCGTTACAAAAGAAAAGCCTCTCCGTGCTGCCGTCATGGTAGCTGATCTTCAAAAAGCTATAACAGATAATATTGCAAAAGATTTTGCAGGTTATACAATTAAAGAAGCAACAAGCGTAACTGAAAACAAAGTTGTAACCTATGAAGTAGTTATTACCAAGGGTACAGCTACTGAAACACTTTGTTATGATAAAGACGGGAAATTTGTCAAGAAGCTTCCCCCGGTACCTGAGAAAAAATAACGATACAGGTATTTATCCATCTCTCTCAAGCTGTTTATTGCCTATTCCATTCATCCGGGTTAACGGGTGAATGGATTTTTTTTGGAGATAAATATAACTGACCTCAACTTAAACCAGATGTCAGATTGCTTAAAGTGAGGTATTAATAATTAGGTACGGAGAAACTGAAATGTGGAAATTTACTATTTTTAAGTATAAAATTTATTTCATGAACCTGACTAATTGTGAATACGTATAAATTCCACAAAACTGTACTGAAATGAACGATAAGATTAAAGGATCAATTGAGGTTTCGTCTCTTGTCTATATTGCTGCATTAATAATCATTATTGCAGGAGTTATATATGCAAAATCGATTATCACGCCTTTTTTACTGGCACTATTCATAAGTATAATTTGTGTGCAACCAATTTCGTGGCTGGAAAAAAACCGAATTCCCAGATGGCTTGCCCTAATCATTGTGATATTGGGTTTGATAGTGCTTTTTTCCGGATTTACTTTCCTTATAGGAGGAACATTATCGTCCTTTTCAGGCAATCTTTCAAAATATGAAAGTACGCTGACAACGATCAGTAACTCATTTATTCAATATTTAAACGAAAAGGGCCTCAATATACCCCAGGATCAGATATCCAATATTATACAACCGGCAAAAATTCTTGCATTTACAGCTAGCGCTCTGAATACAATATTCAGTATGATGGGGAATACCTTCATTATCTTCCTTATCATTTTATTTATTCTTACGGAGTTCGGGAGCTTTTCTGTTAAAGCAAAAGCTATCCGAAGTGAATCCGGCAGATCCATTTCTTATTTTTCTACCATTTTACAAAATATCCGTCACTACCTGGCGATAAAAACCTTATTATGCATATCAGTAGGTATTCTTGTCTATTTAGCATTAATAATCATTGGAGTAGACTATCCTCTCCTGTGGGCATTGATCGCAGGTGCAATGAATTATATTCCGAATATTGGGTCAGTCATCGCCACTATTCCAACGGTTCTCTTTGCCCTTGTACAACTCGGGTTAGGAGGGGCACTCTGGACCCTGGGCTCAACAATGGTTATCCATAACATTCTGGGGAACTTCATTGAACCCCGGCTCATGGGAAGAGGCCTGGGTCTATCAACGCTTGTTGTATTCCTGTCTCTTCTTTTTTGGGGATTTATATTGGGAATGGTAGGTATGTTCCTGTCAGTTCCCTTCACAATGACCATTAAAATTATTCTGGAACAAAGTGAGAAAACAAAATGGCTCGCGATACTACTGGGAACACCAGCTGAAGCTAAAACCTATCTTCAAAACAGAGAATTGATTGAAGAACAACAATATAAAATATCACACTCGAAGGATAATTAGTGGGTATACAAAAGATGCAGTCTGGAGAATCTTTAAATTTTTAAGATTCATGAATTATTAGCTTCATATAGCCAGCAGGTTAAAGATTCGGATTCTTGTCGGACAGGTACAGTTGAAGGAAGAAAATCCTAAATACTTTTTGTATATACAAAATTGACTTCTTAGACATTTAATAAATATTAACAAGGCATTATTTTCCCATTTTTCAATTTCACAACAACAATTCTTAACATTCTGTAAACATCTAAAGTTACATTCACATTTAGTTGTTTCTGTTTTTGTTTTTTCGTCTAAATCTATTTTCATATAATATATTTTAAAAATTTCGTTGGAAATTTCAAAGTTTCTTATTTTTCAAGTGAATAATCGGAACGGACTTATAATATTTAATGCTCCGAGAAATTGAGAAGTCCAGGTTAATCAAAAATGACGGTTCAAATAAGATCGTACAAAGAGATAATCGACCTGCATCTAGATTTTCACATATCAAAGTTAGCAAATTAATCGGACAAATCAAATTTATTTTATTGAATTTCACTGAATTAGGCTTTTCATCCTGAAGTGTAAGGATAGAAAATCAGGACAGACTGAGTGAATGTGCCTTCTGGTTGAAATGTACTTTGTATATTTGATACTGACTTTTTAAAAGACCATCACGCTACACAACATTACCTATACAGTAAAGTTTAATGAATATGAAGCACTTCCATGTCGAAAATTCTATTGATTTGGCTGGCTATAATTATAGGTACACCGGATTAAGCTAAAACCTATCTGGAAAATAAGACTTAAAATAACATTAAAGTGAAGACAAACCGACGAAAATTTATTTCGAATGCAATAACAGGCAGCCTGGCTGCAACCATGTTACCACTTTCAAATTTCAGTGCTGAAAATGCATCGGTTAGACCTTTTGCAGATCTGAAATCGAGGTACGATAAGCTTGATGAAATAATTAAAAGACCGGTTTTAAAGAAAGAACTGTTTGTGACACCTGTAATTATTGAAACCCTTGAGCTTTTGCGTTTTAAAAACAGCTTTTTATGCCGTGTCCGTTCAAAGGACGGTGCAGAAGGCATTTCAGTAGGGCACAGTGATCTATCTACATTATTCCCTGTTTTTCTCAAAAAGCTGCAACCTTATTTTATTGGTCAGGATGCACGGGAGTTAGACTTAATACTTGAAAAGATTTATATCTACAATTTCAATTTCAGATTAAACGGACTTGCCCTAGGTTTACCGCTCGCAACAATAGAATTTGCCATTCTCGACATGCTCGGGCGTATAGCTGATAAGCCTGTTGGACGACTGATCGGAGATATTCATAATCCTGAAGTTGCTGTCTATGTAGCTACTGAGTTTCGTGAAAAACCTCTTAAAGAACATTTTGACCTTATCAAAAAAGCCGTATCAGAATACGATGCTCATGCACTTAAAATTAAAGTGGGTTATCAATATTCCGACACAAAAGATATATATTATGCCGGAGTTCCGGGGAAGACTGAAAAGCTAATACCACTCATTCGTGAGACATATGGCGATAACATGTTTCTGTATGCTGATTCAAATGGTTACTATAATGTAAAAGAGGCTATACGGGTTGGAAAAATTCTTGAAGAATATAAATACAGTTATTTTGAAGAACCCGTAATGTATGACCATTTTGAAGATATCAAGGAGGTTGCAGATGCACTTACAATACCAATCGCAAATGGTGAACAGGATCAAAGTTTTGTCCATTTTCGATGGTCACTGGCCAATGATGGTCTGGATATTGTTCAACCTGATATATATTACTTCGGAGGAATGATCCGTTCGATGAAAGTGGCGTTGATGGCAGATGCATTCGGGAAAACTGTAGTTCCCCATATGTCAGGAGGAGGTCTGGGATTTCTGTATGATTATATTCTTGTCTCTGCCGTTCCCAATGCCGGGGTCCATCACGAATTCAAGGGACTGGATACATCTGTAATTTTTGAATGTCCGACTTCGCCATTAAAAGTGGTTGATGGTAAAATTAGAGTTCCTACCGGACCAGGAATGGGTGTTAATATTGACCCGGACTTTGTCAAAAAACACGAGACCGTAAAAATATAAACTCATTATCACCGGGATTATGAACCTTTGAAACAGGTCTTTAAACCAAGTTGGTTAAATTTTGTTTTAGAAACATGTTAAGAATGATGTTATTGTAAGTTTATCCTTTTGCAATGTCAAGTATTATTCCCGGTTATGAATATGACATTTTTATAAGCTATCGTCAGAAAGACAACAAGCACGATGGTTGGGTCACCGACTTTGTTAATAATCTGAAGGGACAACTTGAAGCGGCATTTAAAGAAAATATCAGTGTATATTTTGATATTAATGCTCATGACGGGCTGTTGGAGACTCATGATGTTAATGCCTCCTTGAAGGATAAACTTAAGTGTCTGATATTCATTCCGGTAATTTCGCGTACTTACTGCGATCCAAAGTCGTTCGCATGGGAACACGAGTTTAAAGCTTTTGTGGAACATGCTTCCAACGATCAGTTCGGACTGAAGATAAAGTTGCCAGGTGGTAATGTTGCAAGCAGGGTGCTTCCGGTTCAGATCCACGACATTGACGCAGACGATAAAAAGCTGATAGAAAGTGAGCTTGGAGGATATTTAAGGGGGATAGAATTTATATATAAAGAACCCGGAGTGAATCGTCCCCTGATGGTTGACGAAGCTCATCCGGATAATAATGTCAATAAAACATTTTACCGGAATCAGATTAACAAAGTAGCCAATACCATTAAGGAGATTATTACCGGATTAAATAATTACGGACATGTCCCAAAAGAGATTACAAAACAAAATGGGGAGGCGCTGCCACCTGTCAGAAAAGGGCGGAAGCTTAAAATAATTTTAGGATCCCTTATTTTGCTTTTGGCAATATCTGCAGCTTATTTCCTTTTACTTAAACCTTCTAAATCCTCCGGCTCAACAGATATAACAATTGCCGTATTACCGTTTCAGAACTTAAGCAATGATTCGACACAAATTTATATATGTGACGGGTTCATGGAGGAACTTCTGAACGATCTTCAGCGAATAAAGGAATATACTGTGAGATCACGGACATCAACGGATCATTACAGGAAGACGAACAAGACAATCAAAACAATCGGAGAAGAATTGAATGTCAAATATGTGATCGAAGGCAGTGTTGAAAGGGAAGATAATAAACTTAAGATATGGGTTCAGTTAATTAATGCCAAAACTGATAAGCATATCTGGGCAAATGACTATACCAGGGAACTGAAACAAATATTTTCTCTCCAGAGTGAGATCGCTAAAGAGATTGCGAATGAGTTAGAGACCGTGTTGTCACCTGAAGAAAAAAGGCTGATTGATAAGAAGCCGACTGAAAATCTCGAAGCATATAACTTTTATCTTAAAGCCAATGACTATTATTGGAAGAGTAGTGATAAACAGGATTTTTACATTGCAGCAAAAATGTACAGGAGTGCAATTGAATTGGATCCAAATTTCTCAAAAGCTTATGTGCGGCTTTCTATATGTTACTTATTTATGTATTGGGCGTACTTTGATCATAGCCAGGAAATATTGGCAAAAAGCAAAGAAGCGATTGACAGGGCGTTACAGATCGACCCGAGTTTACCTGATGCTCACATAGCCCTTGGAACCTATTATTTCTGGGGATTCCTCAATTATTCAAAAGCATTGGATGAAATCAGGATCGCTGAACAGCAGCTTGGTAATAATTCTGAGTGTATCTTTACAAAGGCTAATATCTACAGAAGATCCGGTGAGTGGTCATTAGCAGAAGAAAATTATTTAAAGTCATATGAATTAGATCCTGGCTCACCGGCAATTACTGGAACTATTGGAGAAACTTATTATCTGACCGGAAAGTTTCAGGAGGCCGAAAAATATTTCAACATCTCCCTTATACTTAACCCGACATTCATGGACGCATACTGGTTGCGTAGCAAAATGTATATGAAATGGCAAGGCAATACAATTCAGGCCAGGAAAACTATGGCAGAAGCTTCCCGGTTCGATGAATACGTCTCAAATACGAACATATTTGAATTAAAAGTCCTGCTGGATATATATGACAGCAATTATCAAAGAGTTTTAAATTCCCTTTCTGCAAATAGAATTAATATCATTGATGATCAGTTTTATTTTCAACCCAAATCCTTGCTGTATGCGAGAGTCTATAGTCTGATGAAGATGCCTGACAAAGCTCATGAGTATTTCGATTCAGCACGAATTACAATTGAATCAAAAATTCTCAGGGATCCGGACGATCCGAGGCTGTATAGTGCAGCAGGCATTGCTTATGCCGGCCTGGGTCAGAAAGAAAAAGCAATATCAGCAGGGGAAAAAGCTCTCGAAATTATGCCGATTAATAAGGAGGCTTACAGAGGCGCCTGCAGGGCAGAAGACCTGGCCAGGATCTATGTAATGGTTGGCAAATATGACAAAGCCCTGGAACAAATCAAAATACTGTTAGCTGTTCCATCAGACTTGTCTGTTAAAATGCTTCTGCTGGATCCTGAATGGAAGCCGCTATGGGGCCTTGCTGAATTTAAGAAAATAGCAAGTACCTGACACGGAGCTGTCTTGTAAACTTTTTATGTTTCCGGATAAGGTGTGGTTTACTACTGAATTTAAACCAAGTTGGTTAAATTTTGTTTAAGAAACATGCCAACATGGATGGTTTAGTATGAATAAATTTTTGCAATGTCAAGCATTATTTCCGGTTATGAATATGACATTTTTATAAGCTATCGTCAGAAAGATAACAAACATGATGGTTGGGTTACCGACTTTGTTAATAATCTGAAGGGAGAACTTGAGGCGACGTTTAAAGAAAATATCAGTGTATATTTTGATATTAATGATCATGATGGGCTATTGGAGACTCATGATGTTGATGCCTCGTTGAGGGATAAACTTAAGTGTCTGATATTTATTCCGGTTATCTCGCGTACTTACTGCGATCCAAAGTCGTTCGCGTGGGAACACGAGCTTAAAGCTTTTGTGGAACATGCTTCAAACGATCATTTTGGATTGAAGATAAAGTTGCCTGGCGGTAATGTTGCCAGCAGGGTGCTTCCGGTTCAGATTCACGACCTTGACCCAGGCGATAAAAAGCTGATAGAGAGTGAACTTGGAGGATTTATAAGGGGGATAGAATTTATTTATAAGGAACCCGGAGTGAACCGTCCTCTGATGGCTAACGAAAGTCATCCCGATAATAATGTTAATAAAACATTTTACCGGAATCAGATTAACAAGGTAGCCAATGCCATTAAGGAGATCATTACTGCATTTAATATGCCTGATCCTGAACCACTGAATATTTCAAAAAAAGATAATGAAGAAAAGAGTACTTTCCAAAAAAACCGGAATAAAAAAATCATTTCAGGTTCTTTCTTATTTCTTATCATATTAGCAACCAGCTATTTTTTTATAAGTAAACAATCAAAAGCCTCCGGACCTGTTGATAAATCCATTGCGATTCTTCCATTCGAGAACCTGAGTAATGATTCATCCCAGGTTTATTTCTGTGACGGATTTATGGAAGAACTTCTCAACGATCTTCAAAGAATAAAGGAATTTACTGTCAGATCTCGTACTTCGACAGATCATTACAGGAAGACGAACAAGACAATCAAGACAATAGGAGAAGAATTGAACGTCAAATATGTCATAGAGGGCAGCGTTGAGCGGGAAGATAATAAGCTTAAGATATGGGTTCAGTTAATAAATGCAAAAACTGATGAGCATATCTGGGCAAATGATTATACCAGGGAACTGAAACAAATATTTTCCCTCCAGAGCGAGATCGCTAAAGAGATTGCGAATGAATTAGAAACAGTGTTATCTCCTGAAGAAAAAAAGATGATTGAGAAAAAGCCTACTGAAAATCTCGAAGCATATAACTTTTATCTTAAAGGCAAAGAAGCAGAGTGGAAGAGTAGTGATAAACAGGATTGTGACTTTGCAATAAAAATGTACAGGAGGGCAATAGAATTGGATCCGAATTTCTCAATTGCTTATGTACGGCTTTCTATTTGTTACTTATTTATGTATTGGTCGTACTTTGATCATAGTCAGGAAATATTGGCAAAAAGTAAACAGGCTATAGACAGATCGTTGCAGATCGATCCGAATTTACCTGAAGCTCATATAGCCCTTGGAACCTATTATTACTGGGGATTCCTGAATTATTCAAAAGCGCTTGATGAAATCAGGATTGCTGAACAACAGCTTGGCAATAATTCTGAGTGTTTCTTTACCAGGGCCAATATCTACAGAAGAGCCGGTGAGTGGTCGTTGGCAGAAGAAAATTATTTAAAGGCATATGAATTTGATCCCGGTTCATCAGTTATGACAGAAAATATTGGAGAAACATTCTATCTGACCGGGAAGTATCAGGAGGCTGAAAAATATTTCGATAAGACCGCCACACTTAACCCTGCATTCATTGACGCATACTGGCTGCGTAGCAAAATGTATTTGAAATGGAAAGGCAATACAGTTCAGGCCAGGGAAACTATGGCAAAAGCTTCCCGATTCGAAGAATCCATAACAAATAAAAACATATTTGAATTAAACCTACTGTTGGATATTTATGATGGCAATTATCAAAGAGCGTTAAATTCTCTTTCGGCAAAAAGTATTGAAATTATTGATGATCAGTATTATTTTCATCCAAAATCTTTACTCTATGCAGAAGTTTATGGTTTGATGAAGATGCCGGACAAAGCCCATGAGTATTCCGATTCAGCGCGAATTACAATTGAATCAAGAATTCTCAAGGATCCGGACGATCCTCGGCTTTATAGTGCACTGGGGATTGCTTATGCCGGCCTGGGTCAGAAAGAAAAAGCAATATCAGCTGGTGAGAAAGCTTTGGAAATGATGCCGATTGATAAAGAAGCTTACAGGGGTGCCTGCCGGGCAGAAGACCTCGCCAGGATCTATGTAATGGTTGGCAAATATGACGAAGCTCTGGAACAAATCAAAATATTACTATCTGTCCCTTCAGAATTATCTGTTAAATTACTTCTGCTGGATCCAGCCTGGAAGCCATTGTGGAGCCTTGCTGAATTTAAGAAGATAACCGGGACTTCTTAAAATTGATAACAGTCATCCATTGAGCTTCTATATGCTGGTAATCATATAGGAACCATTGATAATTTAGTGTTTATGATTAACTTAGCAATTGATTAGAACACATTTTCCAAAAAAGTTCAAAAGATTCAGATAAGAATTCTATTCACCTAATTAGTAACAAAATGAAATCGCGCATGATCATACTGGCTGTAGCTTTTGCCACTGCTTCGATTTTTACTAATCCTGCAAATTCGCAGACGGAACAACAGAAAAACCAATCAGCCAGGTCATTCCTGCCTGACAGTGCTTTCTTTAATGCCCTTGTTACTCAGTATGTCCAGGCCATTGACCAGGCCGATACAATACTGGCGTCAAAGATATGGGCTCCTACTGCCGAAATCTCTTTCATGAATCCTGCCGGAACTGAATATGGCTGGAATGGAATAAAAAATATTTACAAAATGTTTAAGGATAATTTCTCGTCCAGAAAGCTTACTTTCTTTAATCTGAAATTTGCATACTACGACAATGTTTCATGGTTAACCTTTTACTGGATCTTTGATGCAACTTTGAAAACGAATAACAATCCAGTTCAAACCAGAGGACGGGAAACTCAGATCTGGAGAAAAATAAACTATGAATGGCGCCTGGTACATGTACATTATTCAGGGATGCCGGTAAAAGGTCAGAGCCAGGGAATTTAAATGCAGGGAATGCCATTAAATTAAAGATGAAAGCAATCGTAATAGGAGCAACCGGATTGGTGGGTAATTTGATTTTGAAAGAAGTTTTGAATGATAAAGATTTCTCAGAAGTCAGGATTTTTGTACGAAAGACTGCCGGGATAGTTAATCCAAAACTGAAAGAATTTGTAAGTCCAATGAATGACATTATTTCTTTGAGTTCTGAAATTCAAGGAGATGTTCTGTTCAATGCACTTGGAACAACTATAAAACAAGCCGGAAGTCAGGAAGAACAGCAACGTATAGACAGAGATCTGCCAATAGCTTTTGCGAAAATTGCTTCGGGGAACGGGGTTCAGATTATGCTTAATGTTTCAAGTGTCGGTGCAAACAGGAATGGAGGATTTTATCTGAAAACGAAATCTGAAATGGAGGCTGGTACAGAGAAATTCTTTCCCCGGAAGGCTTTTCATTTCAGACCCGGGTTTTTGGTCGGGAAAAGGAGAGAGTTCAGATTGGTTGAGAAAATTGCGTTCGGTGTGATGAAAATAATTGACCCGATTCTGGTGGGATCTGCTAAAAAATACCGGAGTATGCCTGTAGATAAACTGGCAAAGGCAATGGTTAGTTTAAGTAAAAATCCAGCCGGAAAGCCAATAATTTTGCACTTTTCCGAAATTATGCGGTGTATTTGAACAGGCATCTGGACCTGCATTAAAGGTTATGAATTATACTCCGGGCTCAGGCATTATTTAAATAATCAATCAAACCAATGGCAAGATCAGTTCTATATATTACAGGGTTGGGCTTAACTATTTTAGGTCTGATCGGAATATTCAGTGAGATTGGAGCGGTTTTGATCAGATATCTCGTATTGATCCAGGGTCTTATCCTGCTGATAATTTTCTTTATAAAACAAAAACGGGGATAAAATAATAGTATATTTTTGTATCAATCCATTAAGCTTTTTCAGGATCAACCAGTTATTTAATGTGATATTTAAGATTCCCCGGACTTTAACAGAAATTTTTTATCGTGTCAATAGAAAAGAATGTAACCGGGCCGGATGTTTCTACCGGCTTCCATAAAATCAGGCAAATACGGTTTTTGACTGAAAGTACGTTTGTTTTGAGGCTCGACCGCGGGGACATTCAGTTTAAGGCCGGGCAGCATATTATTGTGGGTCTGCAGGGAGAATTGAATCAGCGTGAATATTCAGTTTATAGTGGTGAGAAAGAGGCTTTCCTCGAAATCCTGGTCAGGGAAGTAATTAACGGAAACGTATCATTACAACTAAAACAATGTAAACCAGGTCAGTTGCTGCAGGTTAACGGACCATTCGGATCATTTGGGCTGGAAAGTTTCAACATGTTCTCCAGGAAACTTGTATTTATTGCAACGGGTACAGGTATTGCTCCTTTTCATAGTTTTGTCAGATCGTATCCCGGAATAGATTATGTCCTTATTCATGGAGTCCGTTCTAATAATGAGGCATACGAAAGGAGTGATTACGATCCCCAAAAGTATATTTTGTGTACTTCAAAAGAAAGCAACGGAGGTCATAAAGGAAGAGTCACCAGGTTTTTACCGGGTTATCCGGTGGACCCGGATATGTTATTTTATGTATGTGGCAACAACAATATGATTTATGAGGTTTATCATATTTTAAGAGACAAGGGCATTCCGGATGAAAATATCTTTTCTGAGGTTTATTTCTGAATGATTGTTTTCCGATTAGGATCACCGGTAACTCCTGGCACCTTCAATATCGTCTGATGAAGGCTTTTCAATAAATCCTTCAATTCCTGAATATTAATTGCCTTGAGTATTTTTTTCTGTATAATTTTGGAGGTCTTCTTCTAAGGTTAATAATTCTTCCCGATAAAACTTTAACATACCTGCTATATTATCTTCGGAAGGATTTTCCCTTAATTGTTTTTTTAAAAATTTATAAGAATCATCAAATTTTTGAAGTTCAGATTTAAATTTTGCCTTCTCTTCTGAATTATTAATATAATTATAAGTTAGTCGCGTACTTCGGTGAATTTGATATCTGTAATTATGTTCTACTTTCCAATATTTAAAAGAGATGCGTGTCAGGGGAGGACAGAAAGAGGTTCTCCATATTAGAAAAGATAAAATGAATATAAATATTGTTGCTAATCCGACTTTTACCAGATAAGGCACAATATTAATAACTTCCTTAAATTTATTTATTAGTTTATTTAGGAAATGTTGATCATGATAGGATTCAGGTTCATTTACATCGAACTTATCTTTATTTTCTCTAATGAATTTTTCTAATTCTTCTTCTTCCAATTTTTTCATATCACTGTATTTATTCAAGCCAAAGCGGACAATTTAAGATCATAAGTCAAAGTATAGTTATGTAAAGGTATTTCAAATTCTCTCATAATTCAATTCTGATCAGGAGGAAGAGTAAACATTTTGATATTATTCCTTTATTAAATTGACCTATATTTGGGTATAAAAATAAATTTTAGACAATGAAAACCAAACTTGAGAAAAAGTATAATTAAAATTTATGAAAGGAATTTACTATGAAAACAAAGCTGAGGGCATTCATTTTGATAAGTCTGTTGATATCATTTCTCCCGCTAAGTATATCGGGGCAGACAGATACAAGGGTCCAAAAAACTCCGGATGACATAACTAAATGGACAAATAAAACAATAATGTGGGTTGGTCCGCATCAGGATGATGAAAGCGGATGTTTGGGGACATTGTCGTTACTTAAAGCAAATGGTAACAAAATTGTTATGGTATGGTATACAACCGGGAACAAGGGTTCGAGAGATCTTGATATGACAAGCGAGAGACTAGCCCGGATAAGAAAAATTGAGTCTGAAAAAGCATGTGGAGAGATGGGGATAACACCTGCAACGGATACTTTCATTTGTCTCGGATATGATGATGGGATGTTAGAGTATGTTCCGGAGAAAGAACTTTGTGAAAAAGTCTGCAGATTGATAAGGCAATATCGTCCTGATGCAGTATTTACTATGGACCCTGGCAGTGACTGGGTGAAATGGCTTAAAACCGACCATCGCATGTCAGCTTTAATAACCCTCGACGCTGCGAGGGCAGCCGCTTATCATTTATATTTTCCGTCTCAAAGGACATATGAAGGATTGCAGCCCTTTACTGTTACAGACTATTTATTTTATGCTACCGGTGAATCGAATTACGATGTTGATGTTACTGCAATAAGTGATAAAAAGATTCGGGCACGTGCCTGGTATGTAAGTCAATTTGGAGCGGGTAATCTGAAATATACAGGTCCGGATCCGGATCAGGAAAATCTCAAAAAACAACTTAGTAATAATGCTGAAAAAATTGCGAAAGGTGAAAAGATCTTTGAAAAATTCAGAAGGCTCTCTGAATCAATGTCATTTTGAAAAATCTATTTGAAATAACATTACGATAATTTTCAAGTAAATAAATAATATAAATGGGAAAAGGAAGTCTGTATCGTAAAAAATGCGTTTCCAAATGAAATATAAACCTTCTCGTTTAAGACAGATATATCCTATTGAGTCGCCATGTAAAAAGACTATGTATAAATCATTGATTGAGGCCAAAGAATCAATAAAATATCTTCAGGAGAACAAAGGGGTAAAAGATCTGTCAGCATATAAATGTTCCGTGTGCGGATTTTGGCACTTAACAAGTAAATAATTTATTTCTTTCCCCCTCAGAGAAGGAAAAATCCGCCTCCTTCACTGCCTGAATAAATGCCCTTATATTCCCGGTTGGAGTATCAGGAGACATCCCGCCCCCGCATGACCAGATAATTCTGGAATGATCTGTGCAGTTCTTTATCATTTTACTGACGCTTTCCCGGACGTCAGCCTGAGAACCAAATGCCAGGATATCCCTCGGAGGAATATTACCCAGCAATGTCACTGAATCACCGGCCAGAGACCTGATTTCACTTATAGAATGGTTAAAACTGAAATTGAACAGGTTGACTCCTATCTCCTTAAGGTATTTTGCGCAGATAAGGCCTGATGCATCATTATGAAAGAAATTGACTTTTGCATTAAATGTGTTGTAAATTCTTTTCATGTGCGGAAGAACGAATGTCTCAAAATCAGATTCCCCGAGAAGTCCGACAATATCATCGAGAATAAGGATCCCGTCTATATCCCTGAATTTCTCAAACTGAAGACTCAGCCAGTCAATTACAAAATCGGTAATAGTAGTCAGCCCCTTTTGCGCTTCTTCTGGTGTTACGGCAAGGGCCAGCATAAAATCAGTCATCCCGAACACGAACGATGCAATATTCAACGGACCACGGCTGGTCGCAAACCTGAACCTGCAGTCGTTCTGCTTTATCCTTTCCTCATATCTGAGCATCCGGTTTATTGAAAATGGCAGAAGGCCGTCGGTCCTTACGTCAGGTTTTAACAGGCCGGAAATATTTTCCGGATTAGCGCTGATTTTATTTGGATACGGGAAATCATTTTCACTCCAGACAAGTTTGGAACCGAACGCTGATGGCTCGGTGCACATGCCAAATTCAGCCCAGAAGCCTGGTAAAAACATGACTTCGGGGAATTCCTTCATTGCCTGTATGTTTGAATTGAACCAGATCTCAGGATTAGCATAGTAATCGATTATGCTTGAGCCATACCATTTTGGCAGCCAGGGACTGTCAACTATAAAACCGACAGGTTTTTCCTTTGTGACCTTCCCTTCAATAATCTTTAGCAGGTTTTCCCAATGTATTTCTTTCATAGCTTAAGTGATGACTGTCGCACTATCAGTTCCGAATTAAGAATTATTGTACTTACTTTTTCAAACTGGGTGCCTTCAAGAATTTTAATCATGGTAGAAGCAGCAATCTCTCCCATTTCCCTGCCTGGATAATGAACAGTTGTCAGGTTAGGCTCAACTACCTTTGAAACAGGATCATCATTAAAGCCCACAATTGCAATGTCCTCCGGGATCCTGAAGCCGGCTTTTTTAAGTTCACAGATTACCGAAACTGCAGAGCTGTCATTGGCAGCGAAAATTGCATCAGGCATGGCTTCGCGCTTCATGAGTTCCTTTACAATCAATTCCCCGGAGCTGTAACTCAGGTTTGAGATTATCAGAAGGTCTTCATCATATGGGACAGAATTGTCGTTCAATGCCTGTTTGAATCCTCGCAACCTGTCATTGTAAACATTTCTGTTAAGGTTCCCTGTAATGGTGGCTATCTTTCTGCACCCCTGATCTATAAGATGCTGGGTGGCATCATATCCCGACTTAAAATTGTCAATTACGACGCATATGCAATTGCTCTGGCAAAAAACCCTGTCAAAAAAAAGTACAGGGATATTTTTCCTGAAAACATGCTGGAAATGATCCAGGTTTTTTGTTTCAGAGGAAAGAGAAACAAGTAAGCCGTCGACGCGGCTGTTAAACAATGCCCGTATATTTTCAGCCTCAAGGGATACAGATTCCTCAGACTGACTGATAAGAAGCTGGTAGCCTTCCTGTTTTGCCACTTTTTCCATTCCGGAAATAACAGTGGACATAAAGTGACTGTCGATCCTGGGCAGCACAACTCCCAGCGTCCGGGTTCTTTTGAGCCTCAGGCTGGAAGCAAACTTATTCGGCTGATATCCCATTTCATTTGCGGCCTGAATAATTTTCCTGCGAACCTCCTTCCTTACCCGGGGGTTGTTGTTTAACCCTCTTGAAACAGTTGAGGCCGAAATATTCAGAGCCCTGGAGATATCATATATCGTTATTTCTCCTTTTTTCTTTGAAGCTGCCATAATGAGTCAAAATAACATATAAAACCTAAATAACAGAAATATTTTCAAATATATTTTGCAATCGGTTGCAAAATAAAATCTTTTATTTAAATTTATTTGGTTTTATATAGCCTCTAAATCCTTTCTCAGTTATACCTTTATATACATATGTACCTCAATTATTGATCTTATGCAAACAGAAACCGGAAAACTATCTGTCAGGGAAAAGATAGGTTACAGTCTCGGAGATGGAGCTGCTAACTTTATCTTTCAGACATTCATGCTTTTACAGCTCAGTTTTTACACTGACACCTTTGGACTTTCAGCGGCTGCAGCAGCAACCCTGTTCCTGATCGCAAGATTATGGGGCGCTGTTTGTGATCCTGTTTTCGGAGCTCTGGCCGACAGGACAAAAACAAGATGGGGTAAATTCAGGCCATGGATATTATGGACGGCTATACCATTCGGGATCCTTGCATTCTTTGCTTTTACAACACCCCATTTCGGTGCTTCAGGTAAATTAATATATGCCTATATCACCTATTTCCTGCTTCTGACAGTTTATTCCGCAAATAACAATCCATACGCAGCCCTGAGCGGAGTGATCACGGGGAACATGGCCCAGAGGACAAGTCTTTCTTCTTATCGATTTGTTGTTGTGACCCTTGCAACAATTGCAATTCAGGGATTTACCCTGCCAATGGTCAATCACTTTGGACAGGGTGACAGCAGCAAGGGTTATCAGATCACTATGGGGATCTTCTCTGCCCTTGCCATAATTTTCTTTTTTGTTACATTCTTTACTACAAAGGAAAGAATACTTCCTCCCCCCAGCCAAAAGTCATCTCTAAAGCAGGATCTTTCTGACCTTTTGAAAAACCGTCAATGGGTGCTGATGTTTTTAGTATTCCTGTTTATGTTCATCTTCCTTTCAATGCGAAACAGCATACTCCTTTATTATTTTAAATATTATCTGAATCCTGATAGTCAGCAAGCATTTCTTGTTCATGCGGATAAGATCCTGCTGGGACTTTTAAGTCTTGTTGGAATGACAGGGGCAAATACTGATGTTGCAGGGAACACTTTCAGCGTGATTAATATTATAAGCCAGCTTGCCGCCATACTGGGAATAGCCCTTTCAAATTTGCTTGCACGGAAGTATGGTAAACGGGATATCTTCAGAATATGGCTCGGCGTTGCAGGAATCGCTGCAATCCTCTTTGCTTTCTTACCGCCTTCTGCAGTCACTCTTGCTTTCCTTCTTTCCGTTCTCTTTAACTTCTCATGGGGAGTGACAATGCCACTGCCATGGGCAATGATGGCCGATGTCGCAGATTATTCGGAATGGAAAAATAACCGTCGCGCCACAGGAATCGTTTTTGCAGGTATAGTGGTCGGACTGAAGGTTGGTTTGGCAATAGGCGGAGCGCTGGCAGGATATCTCCTCTCACAGTATGGATATGTTCCTAATGTTGTTCAGAGTCCGGAGGCCATTAAAGGTATCAGGCTTTCAGTCAGCATATTTCCTGCAATAGCAATCATTCTTTGCGTGGTTCTGCTTTTTATCTATGGGATCAACAAACATGTCGAGGATAAAATGCAGGATGAACTGGCAGACCGTCGGAAAAACTATGCTTAAAGCAAAAACTATAAAATATTTTTTACACTATGAAAAATTCATTCTCACCAGTTTTAAAGAGTTATCCATTAGTCCTTGTGCTGATCTTTTCATTATTATCCTGTAAAAAGAATGATCCGGCATTAAAAGACGTTTTTTCGGATGATTTCCTTATTGGCACATGTGTGAATGCTTACCAGATAAATGGCTCTGACCCGAAGGCAAAACCATTTATTGCTGCAAATTTTAATTCAGTCACCGCAGAAAATGCAATGAAGTGGGAAAAAATTCATCCCATGCCTGACAAGTATGATTTCTCTGTTGCCGACAGCATCGTAAAATTCGCCCTTGCAAATAAAATGTTTATCGTGGGGCACACATTGGTCTGGCATTCCCAGACACCCGACTGGGTCTTCCAGGATTCGCTCGGGAATCCCCTTGGCCGTGATGCCCTGATCAAAAGGATGAAGGATCATATATTTACAGTCGTTGGTCATTTTAAAGGAAAAGTGAACGGATGGGATGTTGTGAATGAGGCCATTGATGAAGATGGAAGCCTGCGCAAATCGAAATGGCTTGAGATAATCGGTAAAGATTATATCCAGCTGGCTTTTGAATTTGCCAATGCCGCTGACCCTGCAGCCGAGCTGTATTATAATGACTACAATAACGAACTGCCAGCTAAAAGGGAAGGTATTCTTCCAATCATCCTGGACCTTAAGCAGAAAGGAGTTAAGATTGATGGGATGGGTATCCAGGGACACTGGCACCTTGATTCTCCTGATCTTAATGTTATTGACGAAAGTATAAATAAATACGCAGCTCTGGGACTTAAGGTGATGATTACGGAAATGGAGGTGAATGTTCTCCCGACTCCTCCGGAGGTATATGGAGCTGATGTATCGCAACAAGCCCGTTACCTGGAGAAATTGAATCCATACGCTGCCGGTCTGCCTGATTCGGTCTCCAACCGCCTCGCACAACGGTATGCAGATCTGTTCGGCGTACTCATGAAGCATAAGGACGCTGTGACCAGGGTGACATTCTGGGGGGTGAACGACGGCTATTCCTGGAAAAATGACTGGCCCATAAAAGGTAGGACAAACTATCCCCTTTTATTCGACAGGAATTACAAACCCAAGCCGGCTTTCTATTCTGTGATTAAAACTGCAAAAATACATTAGAATGTCTATTAATTTTTTTGATGGAATAATTTAAAAATAGAATATGAAAATAAATGCTCCATATCTCGATCCGGCCCTGGAACCGGAGGCACGGGTCGCTGATCTTCTGGGAAGGATGACAATAGAAGAAAAAACGGCCCAGCTCATGGGAATCTGGAATGGCGGCGTCGATGATTTCAAGCCCGAAGTCCTGAACGACCCTGTGAAGATGCAGGAGATCTTCGGGAAAGGATGTCACTCTGTTCATCCTTCTCCGCTGAATATCCGTGACACTGTCAGAATGAGAAATACCATCCAGAAATATCTCACTGAAGAAACCAGGCTTGGTATCCCGGCCATCTTTGTTGATGAGGGTCAGCATGGCATGATGAGGCCCGAATCGACTGTTTTTCCACAGGCGATAGGTCTTGCATGTTCGTGGGATCCTGATCTTTTTGAAAAGGTATATGGTGTCGTGGCAAATGAGATGAGGTCGAGAGGCACACACCATGCTCTGACTCCTGTAATAGACGTTTGCCGTGATCCCCGATGGGGAAGGGTTGAGGAGACATATGGCGAAGATCCCTACCTTAACGGACGTTTATCATGCGCTGCAGTAAAAGGATTACAGGGTACAGACAATGGCAAAATTGCAGACGGGCATGTTGCTGCCACCCTTAAACATCTTGCGGGGCATGGGGAATCAGAAGGGGGTCAGAATCAGGGTCCGGCAAATCACTCAATGCGTGTACTAAGGGATTATCATCTCCCACCGTTCAAGATGTGCATTGATTATGCAAAACCCGTGTCAGTTATGCCTTCTTATAATGAGGTTGACGGCGTCCCTTCCCATGCAAACGCATGGCTTATTAAGGACCTCCTGCGAAATGAGTGGCAATATGACGGTATGATAGTATCGGATTATTATGGGGTAGATCAGCTTTTCAATAAACATTTTGTTGTCAGTGACCTGAAGGAGGCAGCTATGACCGGATTTAATTCAGGAGTACAGTATGAATTCCCTCAGGGTAACCTTTATAAATTCCTTCCTGAGCTGCTGAACGAAGGTAAGGTAAAGCTAAGCGATATTGACAGGGCAGTTGAGCAGGTTCTTACAATGAAGTTCAGACTGGGGCTATTTGAAAATCCATATGTTGATGAAGTAAATGCAGAAAGTGTCAGCAGAGACGATGAACATGTTAAACTTGCCCTTGAAGCCGCTCATGAGTCGATCGTTTTACTGAAAAATAATGATTTGCTGCCCCTTTCCCGCGGCAAGTATAAGAAAATCGCAGTTATTGGCCCATGTGCAAATGACCTGTGGTTCGGAGGCTATTCCGGAGAACCTCACAGAAAAACCAGTCTGTTGCAGGGTATTAAAGATAAGGTCGGATCGTCAGCCGAAGTGCTTTTTGCACAAGGCTGCAGGCTTACAACTAATACATCTACCAGCTATTTTAACTGGAAATATGACGAGATAGTATTTGCTTCAAGGGATGAGAACCTCAAACTCATAAGTGAGGCGGTAAGTACAGCCAGTCAGGCCGGGATCATCATCCTTGCAATAGGTGAAAATGAACACCTTTGCCGTGAAGGCTGGGCAAAAAATCACATTGGTGATAACATGACCCTTAACCTTTTCGGGGAACAAAATGAGCTGGCTGAACAGATAATTAAGCTTGGGAAACCGGTCATCATTTATCTTATGAACGGTCGCCCTCTTTCAATAAACATGCTGGCTGAAAAGGCAGATGCGATAATTGAGGGTTGGTACATGGGTCAGGAAACCGGGAAAGCTGCTGCCGACATTATTTTCGGCGATATTAATCCATCCGGAAAGCTTACTATTACATTTCCCAAATCTGCGGGTCAGCTGCCAATGTATTACAATCATAAGCCAAGCGCACAGTTCGCTGACTATATATCGCAGGATATAAATCCCCTGTATCATTTCGGATTCGGCCTGAGCTATACGGATTTCAGATATGGGAGCCCCCGTCTTGCTCAGAGCTCGATTGGCAGGAATGAATCAACGACAGTTACGGTCGAGGTCACAAATACAGGTAAGACAGCGGGGGAGGAAATTGTCCAGATGTACATAAGGGACAAGGTGAGTTCAGTTACACGGCCCATGAAGGAACTAAAGGGATTCAAACGGATTAAATTGAATGCAGGGGAGACAAAAATGGTCACTTTCGGAATAGATCCTGAAAAGCTTGCTTTTCACAACATAGAAATGAATTATGTGGTTGAACCCGGCATTTTCGAGATAATGACAGGATGTTCATCGAGAGATGCCGATCTTCAGATGACGGAGCTTCGCGTGGAATCCTAAAGATAAAAAAGCCAATTGGTCAACGCTCCCCGGATTTGTAAAAAGATACCTTATATAAATTATATAACCGGAATTATATGACAAGAGCAGCTTTTTTGAGTTTCCTCCTTTTCATTCTACCGGTTGTCGCCAGCTCTCAAACCGACAGCCTTAAGATTTCCACCCGGAAAGGATCAGGAAGTTTTACAATCTCGTCAGGGAGGAATTCTTCTCAAATGCTTATAAGTGAAAAAGATGATCCGGGAGTTATCAGGGCATTCAAAGATCTTCAGGCGGACATAAAGACTGTAACCGGTAATTTACCAGTGCTGTCAACTAATAAGGAACGTTCTCATTCAGAGGTGATAATAGCGGGTGCCATTGGAAAGAGTCCTTTGATTGACGATCTTGTAAAAAGGAAAAAAATCCGGATTGATGACATTTCAGGCAAATGGGAATCTTTTCTCATTCAGGTAGTTGATAAACCATTCCCGGGGGTGGAAAGGGGACTTGTAATTGCCGGAAGCGATAAACGCGGCACAATTTACGGTATTTACGAGATTTCCGGTGAAATAGGTGTATCTCCATGGTACTGGTGGGCGGATGTTCCTGCAAGGGAAAATAAGAATCTATTTGTTTCTCCCGGACGCTTTGTATACGGCGAGCCTTCAGTAAAATACCGTGGCATTTTCCTTAATGATGAAGCTCCGGATCTCACCAACTGGGTCGCCTGGAAATACGGGAGTATCCCTGTTTCTTCAAAACCACCTGTTCCGCCTGGAGTTGCAAACTATGGACATGAATTCTATTCAAGGATTTTTGAGCTGCTGCTCAGACTGAAGGCTAACTACCTGTGGCCCGCCATGTGGAACAATGCATTTAACGAGGATGATTCTTTGAATGCTGCCCTGGCAAACGAATATGGTATAGTAATGGGAACCTCTCATCAGGAACCCATGCTCAGGGCACAGAAGGAATGGGATCGCAGATACCTTAAAACTCTTGGCAGCTGGAACTGGACAAAACATTCCGACACTCTGGCAAAATTCTGGCGTGATGGCATAAGACGCAACCGGAGCTTTGAATCCATAATAACTATCGGCCTCAGAGGTGCCGACGACACCGAGATGGGACCTGGAGGCCCAAGAGCTAACATAGAAAAACTTGAAAAAATCGTAAATGTCCAGAGAAAAATACTTTCTGAAGAGATTAATCCTGATGTGACAAAGATACCTCAGCTCTGGTGCCTATATAAGGAGGTTCAGGATTACTACAATGCCGGCATGCGTGTACCTGACGACGTAACATTGCTCTGGGCAGAGGATAACTGGGGAAACCTGCGAAGAGTGCCTGCAGCCGGGGAACGGAACAGGACCGGAGGCGCGGGGATTTATTATCACTTTGATTATCATGGCGGACCCCGAAGCTATCAATGGATAAACACTGACCCTATCCCTAAGATCTGGGATCAGATGGCTCTTGCAAAACAATATGGTGCCGACAGGATCTGGATTGTTAATGTTGGCCATTTCCGGGGCTATGAATTTCCGATCGAATACTTCCTGTCGCTGGCATGGAACAGTGAAGCTCATACTGCTTCTGACATGAAGGGTTTTACAGAGAGATGGGCTAAAAGGACGTTCGGACCTGACTGCCCTGAGGAAATTGCAGATATCATATCAAAAACCACAAAATATAATGGCCGCCGCAAACCTGAATTGCTTTCTCCATCCACATATAGTATTGTCAGCTACAGAGAGGCAGAAAAGGTCGTTACGGATTTCAGGATACTGGCAGAAAAAGCTGAGCAGATCAATAACCTTCTGCCAGCCAAAATGCACGATTCATTTTATCATCTGGTCCTGTTTCCGGTTAAAGCAAGCTCGATCGTGAATGAATTGTACTTCACAGCAGGAAAAAATGAACTATATGCGAGACAGGGGAGGGCCGCTACCAATGAACTGGCAGAAAAGACCGAACAGCTCTTTAGCGCAGATACAAGCCTTATGGGCTTTTACAACCGCAAGTTTGCAAAGGGCAAATGGAATCATTTTATGGACCAGACTCATCTGGGATATAAAACCTGGGCAGATCCCCGTGTAAACAGTCTGGATGCTTTGCACCTTTACAGGATCCCGGTTCGTGATACTGCTGATATGGGTATAGCATTGGAAGGTTCGGAAAAAGCATGGCCAGGTAAAAGTGAGCCTGCTGTTCTTCCTGCATTTGATGTTTTTAACAGACAGGAAAGATACCTCGAGATCTTCAATAAGGGAAGTCAATCATTTTCATTCTCAATAACATGTGACCAACCCTGGATAGTTCTGCAGGATACAGCAGGAACAATAAGCACCGAAAAACGAATAACTGTAAATATCGACTGGAATAAACTTCCTGCCGGAGGCCAAGGCGGGACCATTAAGATAAGAGGTGCCGGCACAGAAGTTAAGGTAAGCTTGTCAGTATTTAACCCTGTCCTTCAGCAGTCGGATGTTATCAAGGGATTTGTAGAAGCGGAAGGATATGTTTCAATGGAAGCAGAACATTACACTTCAAATAATAACACAACAGACCGGAAATGGCAAAAGATTGAAGACTATGGCAGGACGCTGTCAGGAATGCGTGCAACAGCATTTACGGACGCTCCTTCAGCTATCCCGGGAGAAAATGCCCCCTGTCTTGAATATGGGATTTACCTCTTCTCTTCAGGAGAGGCCGGCATAAGGATAACGCTATCACCTACACTTAACTTCCTCCCGGATAGGGACCTTAAAATCGGTCTGTCATTTGATGAGGAGGATCCCCGGGTTGTAGTTGTCGTTCCAAAAGATTTTAATGCTATGAACGGCAATAAGGATTGGGAACAGACAGTGATGGACAATGCAAGATTTATCAATTTAAAGCAGATTATCAAGACAGCTGGTTACCATACTCTTAAGATCTGGATGATCGACCCGGGTGTTGTGATTGAAAAAATCGTTGTGGATACCGGAGGAGTCAGAGAAAGCTACCTTGGTCCGCCTGAGAGCTATATATTAAAAACTCATCTGCGATAAGGCTGTTAACCGGCTATTTAATATTCCTCTTTTAAAAATCTGTAAAAATATTTCTGCAATCGGTTGCATTATTAAAATAATTCTCTTATTTTTATTAGCTAATTTGTACCTGATCTGAGTATCTAAGAGGCATACTTTCTTTAAGTAGATAATATTTAATTAGTTATACGTATGGTTTAGTATTAAGAAATTAAACAGGAGATGTTGCAGCATCTCCTGTAATCCGAAGTTAACTATTAACATGAAGAACATTTTACAATGTTGTATTTATAATTAACCCCTAATACTTCAAATTTATGGTAAAAAAACCTTCCTCAAGTATTTTATCGAAAAAATACTTCACAAAGATTCTCCTGCCGTTAAGTATCTGTGCTTTCATACTACTGGCAGGGACAGTCAAAATTCATGCTTCAGACTATTCAGGAGTCATCCCTGTAACAGCTGACCAGCAAAAGACTATTACAGGTCGTGTATTCGATCCAAATGGTATTCCTATGCCTGGAGTTAATGTCCTTGAAAAGGGAACTACCAATGGAGCATTAACAGATGCTGAAGGAAAATTCTCAATTGATGTAACTTCCGGACAGGCAGTGCTGAGCTTTTCATTTATAGGATTTACCACACAGGACGTTGCTGTTGGTAATCAGACTGCAATTAATGTTACACTTTCGGAAGTTGTTACAGGACTGGATGAAGTAGTGGTTATCGGCTACGGTACTGCAAAGAAAAAAGATCTTACCGGATCTGTTGCTTCAATTGCCGGATCTGTTATGCGCGATGTGCCATCGTCTAACATCACACAGGCCCTGCAAGGACGTGTATCAGGTGTGGATATGGAGCAAACCTCAACCAAACCGGGCTCCCAGTTGCAAATCCGTATTCGTGGTACTCGTTCGCTGAATGCCAGCAACGACCCGCTGGTGGTGCTCGACGGTATCCCATTTGCCGGGTCTATCGGCGATATCAACCCCAGCGACATCAAGAGTGTTGATATCCTGAAGGATGCCTCGGCAACTGCCATTTACGGCTCTCGCGGTGCCAACGGTGTCATACTGGTAACAACCAACAAAGGTCTGATGGGACAAAAAGCCCAATTTACCTACAACGGGTATTATGGAGTGAAAAATATTTTTGCACAGTACCCTATGATGAACGGACCGGAATTTCGTGCTCTCCGTACTGCAGCCGCTATGTATCCTATTGATGGGGCGGATGAATCTGATCAGTATAATACCAATTGGCAAGACTTGTTTTATAGAACAGGTGCAGTGACAAGCCACGATTTAGGCGTTTCGGGTGGTACCCAAAAGGGCAGCTATAATTTTGGTGTGGGTTACTACAAGGATGAAGCTGTAATTCCGGGGCAGAACTACAGCCGTTTTTCAATGCGCGGTACACTTGACCAGGAAGTAGGCAGATTTTTCCGCTTCGGCTTCACCACAAACAATAACTATTCCATTAATTTGGGTAACAACCTGGGGCTGTACGGTGTCTTAAGCTTGTCGCCTCTCGCCAACCCCTATAATGCCGATGGCACGTGGAAAAGAACTATAAAGATGCCATTAGATGAACAGTGGACCTATTCAAAAGATATTATAAATAATTTAGGCGATGGTTGGATAGACCAAACCAAAGCATATGGCTCATATAACTCGATTTACGGAGAGGTAAAGATCCCCGGAGTAGAGGGCTTAAAGTATCGTGTTAACCTTGGCGGAAACTTCCGCATGAGTAACGCCGGACAGTACACAGGACAAGGTGTATTCGCTCTTAATGCAACAACCCCTTCAGTTGCGACAATCATTAACACACTTACCACCAACTGGGCAGTTGAAAACCTGCTGACTTACGACCGCACATTTGCTCAGAAGCATCAGTTGAATATAGTTGCACTATATTCTGCCGAGCAGACTATGTATAACAAATCAACCGTTTCGGCAAAGGATATTCCCGCCGACGCATTACAATTCTACAATCTGGGCCGGGCAGCTGGCGAAATTACTATTAACCCTAATGCTGATGCCCAGGGCAATCCTTACCAGGATTATTATCTGAGTGGCTTGAAGTCGTGGATGGGACGCGCAATGTATTCTTACGACAATCGTTATATGCTCAGCGTTACTTTCCGCACCGATGCCTCATCAAGGCTGGCAAAGGGACATAAGTGGCATTCATACCCTGCAGTATCTGCCGGATGGAATATCACAAACGAAGCTTTCATGAAGAATATCACCCTGATAAATTTGTTGAAGCTGCGTGTGGGATACGGGGAAACCTCTAACCAGAGTATTAACCCCTATGCTACGCTTGGACTATTAAACACCAGACCTTACAACTTTGGTACTTTGAACTCAACGGGATTTTATGTATCCCAACTGCCAAACTCTGATTTAGGATGGGAGTTCTCTAAAACATGGAACTACGGCCTGGACTTCGGTATCCTGAAAAATCGCCTGTCGGGTACTGTAGAGTACTATATAACGAATACAAAAGATATTCTGCTGAATGTTAATCTGCCCAGTACATCGGGCGTGGCAAGCTACACCGGGAATATTGGGGCAACCCAAAACAAAGGATGGGAAGTTTCATTAAATGGTGTGATATTGAACAATCTCAATGGCTTTACATGGGAAGCCGGTATCAACCTGTATGGCAACCGCAATAAGCTGGTAGCGCTTGCTTCGGGACAACCGGATGATAAAACCAACTGGTGGTTTGTAGGCCATCCTATTGATGTAATCTATGACTACGAAAAAATAGGGATCTGGCAGGAAGGAGATCCGTATCTGAATATCCTGGAAGGTCCGGCCGGAAAACCAGGTATGATAAAGGTAAAGTATACCGGCGATTATAATGCCGATGGTTCGCCCACAAGGCTGATTAATTCCAGTGACCAGCAAATTATTAGCCTGGAACCCAAATTCCAGGGCGGTTTCAACACCAACTTAGCTTATAAAGGATTTGACCTTGGCATTATCGGAGCCTTTAAAAGTGGCGGTATCCTCATCAGCTCACTCTACTCATCGTCAGGTTATCTCAATCTGCTGAGCGGACGCAGGGGGAACGTTAAGGTGGACTACTGGACACCGGAGAACACCGGCGCCAAGTATCCGGCACCCGGAGCCAGTGATGTATATTCCGGCGACAATCCAAAGTATGCCAGCACCCTGGGTTACTTCGATGGATCCTATCTGAAGATACGTACCATTTCACTTGGGTATAACCTGAATCAAAAATGGATAAAAAAGTCCGGTATTGAAAAATTCCGGATTTACTGCACCGTTCAGAACCCATTCGTACTGTTCTCTCCCTACAACAAGGAATCAGGTATGGACCCCGAAACGAACTCATACGCCAACGATGGTAGCACAGCGGCATCACCACTGTCTTACAACCTCAGACGTCTGCTGACTATAGGCACCAACACGCCCTCAACCCGCAACTACTTGATTGGTATTAATTTAACATTTTAAAAAAGGATAACAATGAAGCGTATACATATAAATTATTTATTACGAGCAGCTCTTATGATGCTGTTACTTGGTGGCGTGCTCTAAAATTTTGGACGAACAGCCGCGCAGTATTTATGAACCCGGCTTTTTCAAATCCGAAAAAGGTGTTAATGGAGGATTGACTTCAATGTATGCCCATCTGCGCTATATGTACGGACAAGCCTACTATTATAACAGTTGCATCACCGGTACTGATGAAGCAACCTATGCCCAGAGTGCGGACCAAAACTTTAAGGATATGGACCTTTCCGGTGCGGGGTCGCTTACTCCCCTCAGTAGCCGTTCTGATGTATTGTGGACGACTGCATTTCCTAACATCAACACCGCCAGTGGTATTATTGAAAATGCTGCCGTAGTTGGAACTATTTCGGATGCACTGGTTGCAGAAGCCAGATTCTTTCGTGCATTCGACTATTTTCTACTGGTACAAACATTCGGCGGGGTGCCTTTGGATTTGGGCTCAGGAGAACTGAAGTTCAACACATCTACCGTGAGAACCTCCGTGCGAAACACTGTGCCTGAAGTCTATACCAAAGCCATATTCCCTGACCTGCTGACAGCGATATCCAATTTGCCGGATGTCGGACGTGTAACCGGCGGTGTTACCAAAACTGCTGCACGGCTTTATTTGGCAAAAGCTTACCTGACATACGGATGGTGGCTCCAAAACCCAAACAGCATTCCCACTTATCCGGCCAGTGACCGGACAGACCCAGACGGACATAATGCCCAATGGTATTTTCAGTCTGCATATGACATGGCAACAGCCGGAATTGATAACTCGGGAACTAATTTCGCCTTACAGGCTACATTCTATGACGTTAACCTGGCACAAAACGACCGCAACAAAGAAATTCTGCTTTATGCCGACCACACGCAGGCAAGCGAATTTTATAACGGATCCAGCCTTACTTATGGCAGTGGCGGCGCCCCGGATAACTTTGCCGGATGGATGATGACATGGAACTATACAAACATCAGAAGTTCCGGTGTAAGTTCTGTTCAGCGTGAAGCATCACAACCCCTGGGACGTCCGTGGACACGTATGTGCCCAACTATCGGGGTAATTGAAAACACCTTTGCCGACAAAACGAATGATTCCCGGTACGATGGAACCTTTACAACCGTTTACCGTGGCAACTGGCCCAAAGGTGGCATCACCACCGCGTCTCTGGTTAATGCAAACGGGATGTCGGTTGTCCCGGGTGATCCAATACTAACTTTTCTTAACGATGAAGATCCAACTGTTGTTTACACAACAACAACTGCTGGTATCGGTGCAGGTGTATTACCCGGAAGATCCGATTATGTGGTATCGCCGAACGGCATAAGCAGGGTAGTATATCCCGGGCTTTGGAAGCTTGGTCCTTACCGTACCGACAATGGAACAGGTTTGGGACAACCGAATGCCGCCAGTACCCGTCCTTACAACATTGCCAAATTCTCGGAGTTCTATTTTATAGCAGCCGAAGCAGCTGTGAAGGGCGCAACTACACAAGCTGGTAAAAGCGCCTTGGAATTGATCAATGTTATTCGTGCACGTGCCGGAAAATGGCGCTGGGACAACAATGGAAATATCGCCAAAGTTGCAGACAATAGCGCTGCTTTGACCGCAGCCACTCCTGCAACGATAGACATTGACTATATTTTGGCAGAACGTTCTCGTGAATATTATGGCGAAGGTTATCGCTGGTTTGATCTGGTGCGTACGCAAACATGGGCAACCATTGCTGCTTCTTACCAGATTTGCGGACCCAATTATGGAGATCATACGCCGCTGACGGTAACGCGTACCATTCAACCATTTCTATATCTGCGTCCCATCCCGGATGCCCAGATACAAGGTATGGAAATGAGCGACGCAGAAAAAGCTGCTTATCAAAACCCGGGTTACTAATTTATGAAAAAGTAAATTAATAAATCATGAAAAAAGGAGTTGTACGAAATTGCAACTCCTTTTTTAATCCATTTTCCATCTCAGTTAAGGTGGAATAGCAAAATCAATTATATGGAACCAGCTTTTAAAGTTAAAGATCCTGATTTTGAGTTAAGTCCTTTTACAGGAATGACTAAGAAACATTATATTGAATTGGCAAAGTATCTGTTGGAAAGAGCGTTGAAACATGTCGATTCAATTGAAACGCCTTTAACATTTCCAACTGTACCAGGAAAGACTTATCCACAACCGGATGCACCTGATTGGCGATACCGTTCAGTAGAATTTGAATCTCTTGAACGAACTTTCACGCTTGCAGGTCCCCTGATTCATACCGATCCTGAAATAACAATCAATAATCTCAAATTAAGAGATTATTACAGCCTTCAATTTTATAACACTCTTACTCCCGGGCATCCAAACTCTCTCCCTTTTCCTGAGGATCTTCCCGACTCAAATTATCAGTTCACCTGTGAGCTTGGAGGATTATGTAAAACTTTATTGCTTTTTCCCGATACGATCTGGACACAATACACCCAACAACAAAAAGATGATATGGCCAAAACCATCTCAAAATGGGCACACCACCGTACAACCCAGAATAACTGGCGGATTTTTAATATTGTTGCACTTTCATTTCTTAAGAAATACGGATATCAGATTGATGACGATTTGTTAAAAAGTCATCTTTTATGGATCTTATCATATCATTCCGGAGATGGGTGGTATCTCGAACAAACCTATAATTACTACTCCATTAGTTTGTTTATTGTTTATACATCTGTTTGGAACAGGGCATTTGGTGATGAATATTATCCCGAAATTGCCGAGGTAATTGAACGTTCCGCCCAGAAATTAATGGGTTTTATTACAAAATTTTTTGCAAGGGACGGATACATGAATATGTGGTCAAGAAGTATCTGTTACCGCACTTGGATTTCAGGCGCTTTCCCTATTGCATTCATGCTTAAAGATAAATCATTGATTGACCCGGGTTGGGCCAGACGACTTTGCTCAGGTTCTCTGTTGCAGTTTGTAACTAAGCCTGAATTCTATTATAATGATATCCCCAGTCTTGGATTTTATGGACAAAAAGAATATATGGTGCAAAATTACAGTTGTGCGGGAAGTCCGTTCCTGATGTTTTTGCCATTTATAAACCTTTCTTTACCGGACGATTCACCTTTTTGGACAGCAAGAGAAAATGAAGGGATCTGGAAAAACCTGGGAAATAATTCAATCAGAACAGTATTGGAAAGTCCCGGACTGGTCCTGGTTAATCATGGCAAAACAGGAACATCAGAAATTATACAGGGAAAAGTCTACTACGACGATCCAAATTATTCCAAACTTGTATATAACACACATTTTCCCTGGGAAGATCATAATCCGCAGGGAGGAACAGCTATGGAATACAGTTACCGCAGCCTGGATCCCCGTGATTTGAGAGGCGATGATGTTAACTTTTATCTGACCGGGAAAGAGTTAAAAATGATTCCAGTAAAAACCACAGGTATACTATTGCGCAAAGCATGTTATTTAACGGCGTACGGGATGGTGTGTTATACCGGCAGGCAATTATGAGAAGACCTCCAAATAACGGATTAGGTTATATTATAGATCTTGCAGATATAACCATTCCCGGGGGGATCATCAGAGTCGACCGGTCCCGCCTGGCTTTCGAACACGAAATCACTCTCGGACATTTCGGAATGCCTCATATAGGTGGGCAAATAGCTGAAATCCACCAATTTGAAGATGAAACAAAAATGGTAATCACAGCATCGATTCCCGGAAGGCAAATTGCATTGATTTCATACGGTGGGTGGGATAAACTGGCTAGCCTGGTTCATTCAAACAGAAATGCGGAAGCTGATCAAAGCACTGTGATTTATGCATACAAGAAACGAAAGCAGAAAAATCCTCCAATGGAACTGATGATCACCGTGATGTTGCATAAAATGGATGATAATAAATGGACAGAAGAAGAATTATCGCCTATCAGAGAAATAAGAATTTTAGATATAATGCCTACCTATTCAGCTCTTGGAGCATTTATTGTGTTATCTGATGGTGAAAAATATGTAATCGATTTTAAAGATATAGACGGTAAACGTATGTGTTAATGAGTGCTTGATGAACTGTTAATGGATTAATAATTCTACTTGTCGGGACAAGCCTCAAAAGGAGAAGCAGGCAATCCTTCAATATTATACAGATTAGCACAAGCCGGATTATCGGCCCAGGCGTATCTCACGCATACCGGGTCTCTTATTTCATCACTCCATGCTATCACCCGGTTATTATTGATTTTTGCATTTGCCCAGACAAATTTTCTGTCTGCTCCGGCAATTGCAAAATACTTTAAATCACCTCCTCCTTTAATTTTTAAACCACTGCCAAGGTGGTCAAATTCTATTTTTATGCTGTCTGCGTCTTTAAATGACGATCTGTAAACAGGGCCGGAATAAACGATCTTTTCATCTCCATAGGCCAGTTTCCGGGCTGCCAGGGCCAACCTTTCCCCTACAACTTTCTTTTCAAGAGGATGGATATCGTTCCATTCCCCCACGTCAATCGTAACAGCCATAGCTGTATTTTTCACTGATAATGATTTTAGCTGTCCGTATCTTAATTCTGCCCATTTACTCTCGGAAGGCAGATACTGAACCTCCATGAAATTTGGAAGCTGAACAAAGAGGAAGGGTATAGGACCCTGTTGCCATTTATTTCTCCAATCATTTATAAGCGCAGGCAGAAGTTGCTGATATTCTGTGGGTTTGTTTGTGTTTGCTTCACCCTGATACCATAAAATACCTTTTATCCGGTAGTTTATTAATGGTGCAACCATTGTATTATAGAGTCCTGTTGGTTCATTCTGCATAGAGATTGCAGGAGAACCTGTTCCTGATCCGGGAGTCACAGGTCTGAACACCTGCCCGACCTTGTATAGCCATTCACCCCGCAAGTCAATGCTGTCGCGGCCAGCAGCAAGATAATAAGGTTTATCGGGTACAAATCCTCCTTTTCCGGAATAGTTTGTCACCCTGATCACGATAATATTTCTACCTGGTTTTAATGAGCCGGCCGGCAGGTTGTACCTTCTCGGAGGATACTGATATGTAATCGATCCGGAAAGAACTCCGTTTACATAAACATTATCCGCATCCACTATACGTCCAAGGAAAAGTTTAGCAGGCTTTCCGGTCATTGATTCGGGTACATTGATCTCTTTTCTGAACCAGACTATTCCGTTCAGTCCCCTTATGCCCTGATCTTCCCAGTATCCCGGGAGCCAGTATTTATGCCAGCCATCAGGCACATAGGTATTGTCATACCAGGTAACCTGGCCACTCATTCCCTTATCCATCGACCTTGAATCAGATGCTGCTTCTTGATTTGCAACGGGTTTCCTTTTGGCTGACCTTAATATCGGATTCAGATAAGCAGTGTCCTTAAGCTTCTCAATTCTGGATTCCAGCTGAGGAAAAGCTTTAAGTCCTTCCTCACTGGTCCAGGCTTCTATTGGCGTTCCCCCCACACTTGAGTTGATAATTCCAATTGGGACCTTGTATTCCTTGTAAATACTTCGTGCGAAGAAAAAAGTTACGGCCCCAAAGCCAAGTACATTTTCAGGAGATGCTGAGATCCATTTTGCTGCAGGTAATTCTTTATGGACCGATGTAACGTCTGATACTGTCGGGATGAAGAAATTCCTGATTTCCGGAAAATTTGCCGAGGCTATATCATCAGGATATTTTTCCTTTACCCTTTCCATGTTCACAACCATGTTGGATTGACCTGAACAGAACCATACATCGCCGAGTAAAATGTTATTTATAATGACAGTATTGTTCCCTTTCACTTCCATGGTATAAGGTCCTCCTGCTTTCATGGGAGGCAAAGCAATCTTCCAGCTTCCGTCAGGATCTGTTACTGTCCTCACTGTTTTTTTATTGAATTTAACCTGTACTTTCTCTCCGGGTGATGCCCAGCCCCAGATTATTAATTTAGTATCCCTCTGCAGCACCATTCCATCACTTATCAGTACAGGAAGTATGACGTTAGCCTGTAAAAACAGAGGTAGCAAGAAAAACAGAAAGCTGGTTATGAAAATTTGGATTTTCGGCTTCTTCATTTCAATCATAATTGTAAAGTTCAAATCTTAGAATTGAATAATCATCTGAGAAAATTCTTATATGTCTTCCCTGATGTGTCTGATCGCCATTCAGTTGTCTTATTACTTTCCACTCTTTACCGTTTTCAAATCTTTCTTCCTCAACTTTTAAGATCCCGACATTTAATGCGGTGTTGCTTAAATTTCTGAATGTTACAACAATTCCTGAACCGCCTGGTACAAATGTTTAAAATTACGATTCTTTTTGGAGCATATAATTAAGAACGACTCTATTTTCCCATATTTTACAGGTGAATTATCTGCAATACAAGCGGAACCCGGAATACAAATTACTGTTATATGTGGTCATATACCTCAGGCTCTAACAATTTAGAAACAATTTAAATAAGAGTCTGACCTTAATAAATGTTTGATTGTTAATAAACTTATTTGAGCAAGAACTGTTTTTTGAGAAGACAATATTAGACAAAATGAAATTTAATGTCACGGATAAATCATGACATTTAATTTACTTATCAACAATTTAAAAATTTTACGTATGAAAAAGCTAGTAGTTCTATCAATGACTTTATTGTTTGCAATGAGTATTGTATTCGGACAAACCCAGAAGACAGACAAAGAAAAAACAAAGGAAACCAAAAAAGAAGCAAAAACAGAAAGGGTTGCTCTAAAAAAACTTGAAGGAGTAACTGTAAGTACAGTAGCCCAGAGCAATTTCAATGCAGATTTTAAGGATGCTAAAAATGTTGAATGGAAACGGATTGAAACCTTCGACAAAGCATCGTTTACCACGAAAGATGGTCAGAGAATGTCGGCATATTATGATATTGAAGGAAATCTGGTTGGGGCGACCCAGTTTAAAACTTTTGCTGACCTGCCGAAAAACGGGCAGAAGGATATAGAAAAAAATTATAAAGATTACACCGTTGGTCAGGTTGTCTTTTATGATGATAATGAAAACAATGACACTGATATGATTATATATGGAGTACAATTTGAAGATCAGGACAATTATTTTGTGGAGATGTCAAAAGGAACGGATAAAATTGTTTTGCAGGTTAATCCTACAGGAGAAGTATTCTTTTTTAAGCAGCTATAAGAATCTGATCTATAACTTTATAACAAGAGGACGTCTTAAATTGTACAAAGAGACGTCCTCTGTTTGTTTTTGTTCATGCAGTTCTCACAATCTTTGGCAATGCCTCTAACCTCCAAAATCTGGCTCAAACCTGGCATCAATGTTGAAAGGAGGAACTTCCTGTTACATACCAGCTCAACAATCTGACAAGACAGTTAATCCTGTTTCCTTTATGAGGCAGTCTCAAAAGTCCTCTGTGTAACTCTGTGGAAACTCTGTGATCTCTGTGTAAGTTCTTAATTATTTGTTACACAGAAGGATACAGAGAAGACACAGAGCGACACAGAGAAAAATTATCGCAATTTTTGTTTTTTGATACAGCCTCTGCCATTTAAAAATAACATTGAAGGATGATTTGATAATTTTTTAAATAAACATTTATTAACTTTCTGAGTGAAAGTATAAGACACGAATTTAATGCCCTGACAGAAATAATAATGATCCGTCATATAGTTTATCAGCATGAAAACTTATTTTCTATTGCTCACAGTCTGTATGTTATTGTCTGAAATTTGTTATTCTCAGAATTATAAAAGGCCCATTGACTACAGATTTAAAAATGGCGAAATTGGATATTCCGCTTTTTTTTCAAAAAATATTTCATATCCTGAAGCATCGGTAAAAGCAGGAACTATCGGAAATTCAATAACCAGGGTATCAATAAATCCTGCCGGAGATATAAATAGAATAGACATTTTAAATCCTATTGACAGTAGCATTGACGAAATGGTCATCCGGGCCATTGATTTGTCAAGAAGTTATTGGAAAAAATGTGATTCAATTAGTCGCGATCAGGCGTTTTATATTCAGGTTTCATTTTCACTGCCAGGATTCTATCCAGTCGTATATGAACCGAAAAACAGGGAGCTGGCGGCCCTTTTTCCCGATCCTTTGCTTGTTACCTTACCAGCGCCCTTACTTCCTACCTTGTCGAAGGAGAATGAAGGGAAAATCTGGTCCATAAAAAATGAAGAACTTACGGTAAAAGCAAATGCATACCTGGATAGCGCTAAATATGAAAAAGCTTTGCCGTATATTGATGAGCTTATTAAAAGAGACCCGTTCATACGGGATTTGTATAAAGTACGTATAATGGTCAACATCAAATTAAACAGGCCTGAACTGGTAAGCAGTGACGATGACAGGATTTCTGACTTTGCTGAAGGTTTTTCAATTGATGATTTAAACAGAGATCCGGAATAATTTTTTTATGTATTATTGCTGTCAAACCTGGAATCAGGATTTAAATTTTTCTTAATGAAGAAACTTATTGTTTTCCTGCTGTTTATCAACACTAGTTTAATAGCTTTTAATCAAGTTATTAACGGTACCATATTTGATAATAAAACAAAAGAAATAATATATTCCGCATCAATCTATTTCAGCGGGACGTCAGTTGGGACTTTGTCAGATATAAATGGAAATTTTAAGCTTGATGTATCTAAATATCCTTCGATGCCTTTAACTATAAGTGCTATAGGATACTATTCAGTCACGCTCAAGGTTTTCCCGACAGGCAAGCCGAATCTGGTTTATATGAATCCCAAATTATTTGAATTGAATGAAGTTGTTGTTAATGCAAATTTCAATTCCCGGGAAAGAAGGGAGAACTTAACAACATTCCGGAATGAATTCCTTGGTACAACCAGTAATGCTATTAATTGTGAAATAACCAATGAGGACGATATCAGATTTAAATACAGCGCTGACAGGGACACCTTGAAGGCATTTGCGTTAAAGCCAATACTTATTATCAATAAAGCCCTGGGATATCATATCACTTATTTTCTCGATAAATTTGAATACTATAGTCCCGGAAATTCATTCTTCTACATGGGAAATATAATCTTTAATGAAGATTCGACAAAAAAAATGCTTTATGAAAGGAGAAGAAAAAACGCATTTCTGGGTTCAAGGATGCATTTTTTCAGGGCACTGTGGACAGATGATCTGAATTCAGCCGGATTTACTGTGAAGAATTCAGCAAATCAGACCCTTGACTATAGTAAAATAGTTTATCAGCAAGATATCCATACGAAATATCTCAAATACCACGGAGGCCTTGGCATAGCATACTATTCCAAACAACCTACGAGCTTTATTATTTTTCTTAAAGAGAGTGTGTTTTTTGATGCCAATGGATATTTCGAACCATATGGGATCAGCTGGGAGGGTGAAATGTCGAGAGACAGGATAGCAGATGTGCTTCCTTATGATTATTCAGCCACTAAATAGCTCTGCAAATCTAAAAAGCCACCCCTCCGGGAGACGGTAAACACCAATCCATGGATCAGACAGAATGGACCAGAATTATCTGGTTCAGAAGGTTTTTAAGGATTCTCAGGTAACAATTCCGGGTATATCCTTATTAAACCTGTATAACGACTGCTTGAATATATGTTCAGGCGGTAATTATTATATAATATACTCTATGACTAAAAACCAGGGTTTTATTAATGAGGAGATTGTTGAATACAATAAATCCGGAATGTATCCATTAAAGGCAGCTCAATCTTCAATAAAAAATCCATTCTTAGTTCCGGCCGTAAGAAAAGATCATTTTGACCCTAAATTAAATCCTGATTACAATTTTGGCAATTTTGTAGAAGGAGAATGCAACATGCTGGCCAGATCTGCAGGCATAGTTGCAGGTAATAATCCGGGTGGAACTGCATGGAATCCTTTTATCATTTATGGAAATGCCGGCCTTGGTAAAACTCACCTGGCACAGGCTATAGGTTTACTTATTAAAGAGAAACACCCTCACAAAACTGTCTTGTATATAAATGCAAATAAGTTCCGGAATCAGTTTATTGAGTCAGTCAGATACAATAAGCGGAACGAATTCATTCTTTTCTATGAGATAATAGATGTTCTGATTCTTGATGACATACATAAATTTGCAGGTAAAGAAAGAACACAGGATATTTTTTTCGATTTCTTAAAACGCCTGCATCAATCGGGAAAGCAGCTTATTCTGACCTGCAACAGAACTCCGGCTGAGCTTATTGGAATAGAACAGAGGCTTCTGTCAGCATTTAAATGCGGACTACAGTCTGATCTTCAAAAACCTGATCACCAGACCCGGCTGGCTATTCTAAAGAAGAAAACCTGCCATTACGGTATAGAGCTATCTGATGATATATTAGAATTTCTGGCAACCAACATATCTGAGAATATCAAAGAGCTCGACGCAGTATTAATCTCACTTTATATCCAATCCACGCTAAACAGAAAAGAGATTACCATCGATTTGGCCAGGCAGATGGTTAAAAACCTTATCAGCACCTCCACGGGTGATATGACAATTGAACATATTCAGCAGATTGTATGCGATTATTATAAGATCCCCATTGAGATTATCCAGAGTAAAACCAGGAAAAGTGAAATAGTTCAGGCACGGCAGGTATCAATGTTTTTCTCAAAAAGCTTTACGAAGGCCACTCTGGCGAGTATTGGATCATGCATCGGAGGGAAGGACCACGCAACGGTACTGCATGCCTGTAAAACAGTATATAAGCTGATTGAAGAGAATGAGCAATTCAGTAGCCAGATCAAGGAACTGGAAAAAAGACTGAAATTATTGATATTGTAGAGATTAAGGCAATTTGTCAGGCTCGGGATTTGCTTATGAAGCTCCGTGTCAATGTTCAACATCAGGGCCAATCAGGAAGATTGCTATAGCTATCAATTAAAATAAGCCGGAGATATCCGACCCAATTCAATTTTATGTTTAACTTTAATAGTGAATGTGATCGTTAGAGTCAGTTATTAAGCACTGTATCAATCTGTAGCAAAACATATTATGTCAAAATGCTTATGTGACTGACGGGGCATTGCTTTAAATTAAGGATGGGAAATTTGATCCTGATGTCAAAATGATACAGAAACTCTGAATGACTTCGATATCCTGAAAAAAATTGTTTGTCAGATATAAGTAAAAGACATACAGCTATCTGACGAACGGTTGATTTTAAAATGCAGGTTTTCAAACGCAATAAGAGAGTTATAGTTAATGTGCTTCATAACAGTTAGTTAGACCACTCCATGACCACTCATCTATAAAACGCGACCGCTAATTTGGCACATTTGCTTTTGCGCGATCGCTCATGCAAAAGCAAAAGAGCCAAAATCCCACCCGCCAGTAAAATCTGAACATTTTCGTCTTAATAATAGTTAAGATGTTCACAAAATGAGATTCAATAAACAAAATTGTTTACTACCTTTAAGGATCATTATTAAATGCCTTAAAAGCAATTAAGTAATAGACATTTAGATACTTTACGCTAAAACCTTTTTTCATTTTATTTTCGATTTTTAAATGGATGTGTTTTTAACTGATACTGAAATACAAGCATTAGTCAACACGAAGAAACAAATGACTGTTGAACCTGATCTTTTATTTCTAAGTATGAAAGAAAAACGGGGTCATAAAAGCGCGGAACATGAAATGCCACAGCCAGACGGTAGCACATTTATTATTAAAATCCGGATGAGTATCGAAAATCCTTTTGACTTTACAGTTATTCTTGGTTTTACGCCTGCTAAATCCACAAAATTGTTTCTACTACGCAGGTATAATGGGAAAAGTCACGAACATAGAAACAAACTTGAAAAAGAGGCTGATTTTTATGATTATCATATTCATACAGCAACTGAACGATATCAGCGAGAAGGGACTAAAGAAGAATATTATGCTGAAGCTTCTAGTAGATATTCAACTTCACAACAAGCACTTAACTGTTTGATTGCCGATTGCAATGTAGATTTACCACTTAGCTCACAATTACGTTTGGGATTATAAAAAATGGAATTAAATCACGTAGAAAAGGAATTTAAAGAAAAAGTTTGCAAAGAAATTCGTCTGATGCAAGAAGGTGTAGACCGATATCGTGTCTTCACTCCTTTTTTATTTGATGATGGTGATTCACTTGCAATAATATTAAAGAAAGAAGGAACCGATTGGCTTCTTACTGATGAAGGACATACCTTTATGCACCTTAGCTATGATATCGATATTGATTTGCTCGATAAGGGAAGTAGAGCGAAAATTATTAGTACAACACTGAATGCTTTTTCTATCCAAGAAAAGAAAGGTGTAATATATGCTGTTCTTACTGAAGAAAATATGGGTAACATATTTTATAATTATGTTCAAGGTTTAATAAAAATTACCGATATCTCGTATTTAAGCAGAGAAAGGGTTAAATCAACATTCTGGGAGGATTTCAAAACATTTATTACTCAAAAGGTTCCAGAAGATAGATTTTCATTTAATTACAGCGATAACCTCCACGATCCTCAAGGCAAGTATCCTATAGATTGTCGTGTAAATAAAATGGATAAACCTCTATTTATTTTTGCCATCAATAATGATGACAAGTGCAATATAAGTACGATTAATCTTCTACAGTATGAAAAATGGGGGCTTCAATTTAAATCTCTTGCCATTTTTGAAGATCAGGAGGAAGTAAATAGAAAAGCAGTGGCCAGGTTCAGCGATGTTTGCGAAAAACAGTTTTCTAGTCTGACTGCAAATAAAGAAAGAATTGAAAAGTACCTAAAAGAAAGTATCCAGTAGACTCTATCAGTTTTTGCAAGCACATTTAAAAGCCGCACATGCCAACGTGACACCAAAGCTTTTAAAAGAGCTTGCAAAAAAAGAGTTCCATCAACCCTGACCAAAAAACTGGTTACATCATGACAATTTTAAAACACTAGCTATAACTCGGACGGTGCTATGAAAAGCACTGCCCCGAGGTTTTGTAAAATTAAATAATAATCTTAAAAACTTCTTCTTATAAATTCTATAAAATCAGGCTGCTATAAGCGGTCAAGCATAATCTGCCGCAATCACTTGTCATTTTTTATAGATAAGGGTGCGTAGGCTTTAATATGGCCCGTCAGCAATCAGAGGATTCACGTTTTGAAGTAGAATTGTTTATATCTTGACAGAAAAAAATCGAATTCATGTTATACTTAATAGGAGGAGCAGCTCGCACAGGGAAAACGATACTTTCGGAACGACTTTTAAAAGAGAAAAGTATTCCTTACTTCTGTTTGGATTTTCTGGTTAGTGCCATTGATCGAAATCTTCACAATATTCCTTCTCGTCAGGCCGCTTATAAAATGATGCCCTATGTGGAGGCAATGCTTCGAAATATCGTTGAAGTCAAATCTAACTACCTAATTGAAGGAGACAAATTACTCCCTGAACTAGTTAATAAGCTTATTCAGGTCTATCCAAACCAAATTGTATCCTGTTTCCTAGGATATTCAAGCATCGATCCCCTGGAGAAGATCAAAGCCATAAAAGAATATCCCAGCCATATTAATGATTGGACCAGTGAGTCATCAGAAATTAATCTACAAGCTCTTGTTACTGAAATATTGGAATATAGCAAATACATCCAAACAGAAAGTTATAAGTACAATCTAAATTATTTTGATACGTCTGAGGATTTTTCAAATACTATCGACAAAGCATATCAATTTTTAATCCAGACTCTTAAAAACATTTAATAAATCCAACTGCTAACTCGGACGGTTTAATTAATTGCCTTTTGCAACCCGGACTACTTCTCGATAAGCCCCTAAAGTCTAAGCGAGTAAATTCATCTCAACTTATCAAACTTTGTCGCATCACGACTGATCCTGCTACCAAGACAAAGTCAGTAGGGTTGCAAGCCAACGCTCGTGTTGTCATGGTTTTTGCATCGCCATCTAGACAAATTTATCGTGACATGACAAATCCTGCTCATTTATCAGGACTTAAAAGCTACGGCCACCTAACGGTAAAAAAGAAATTTAGGTTTTAAAAAACAAAAATCGTACTCTCATAAAAAAAATTGACTTTGGATTGGGCTTTGTATAACTTTGATAATTACAACAATTATAAATTGATAACCTCTAAAATAAGATCAAGATTATGAAAAAACAAATTTTACTTTCCATCTTTTTGATTTCTTTGTTTGCAATGATTTCTAGCAGATGTACTCAAAAAACAATTAATGGACTTGCTAATGTCAACGGTGTTTCTTTATATTATGAGATTACTGGTAATGGAACACCTATTGTATTCCTACATGGCTTTACATGTGACCATAGAAATTGGGATCCTCAGGTTAAGTATTTTTCGAAAAAATACAAGGTAATCACATATGATGCTCGCGGACACGGACAATCATCTATGCCAGATACAATACCTTATAGCTATGCTGATGATCTGGCTGCCTTAATGGATTACCTTAAAATTGAGAAAGCAGTTGTTGTTGGACATTCGATGGGTGGAACCCCTGCATTTTTCTATACTTTCAACCATCCCGATAGAGTATTGGCACTAGTATTGGCAGAAGGAGGTGCATTCATTTCAGACACAACCCTTATTAGCCCCAAAAATCTTCAGGATTATTTTAACGGATTTTCCTATGTATATAATGTCTTTCAAAAAGAGGGCATTGAAAAAGCAAGAGCTGCTTGGCTGACAATTAATCCAATAAAAAATGCAGCTGAAAATCCATTATCAAGAGACCTAATAAAGGCAATGATCAATGATTATTCCGGATGGCATTGGCATAACAGAGATCCTTCAACAAGCAATCCTGACGGTACACCAGAATTAATGGGTAAGTTGAAAACGCCTACTTTAATTATTACAGGGGATTTATCACATGCAGCAATCAAGCAACTAGTTGCTGCTCAGAAAAAGTATATCCAAAATAGTAAGAAAGTGGTTTTGAGAAATTCAAATCATATGCTAAATCTTGAAAACCCTGACCAATTTAATAATGAACTATTGACTTTTTTAAAGGAGAATAATATTAAATAATGGACTAAATTACTGCATGACAAGTAAATAATTGCTACGACCACCTAACACGGATGGTATGGGTAATTGCCTTCAGCAGCCCGGACTGCTTCGTAATCAGCTCCATAAGTCTATGCGAGTAAATTTAAACCCACTTATCAAATTTTCGGTACCCTGACTAATCCTGCTGCCGAGACAAAGTCAATAGGGTTGCTGGCCGCCGCGCTGTTGTCATGGTTTTTGCATCGCCATCTCGACAATTTTATCGTGACGTGACAAACCATGCTCATTTATCGGGACTCAGTCATCTCGACAACTTTATCGTGACACGGAAAACCTGCCCACTTACCAGGACTTTGCAAAAACGCATGCCAACCCCGACACAGACGGCAACTCCCCATACCACCGGGCCGTTAGGTGGCATAGCTCGCAAAGCCCGATACTGTCTATGTTAGAGATTTTATCATGACACAAAAATTTCATCCATCTAGCTGGACTCAGTCATCTGTAAATTTTATCTTGACAAGCAAGATTCATCAACTTATCGGGACTCAATCATCTGGACAACTTCATCCTAACAAGACACTTCCTGCTCATTTACCTGGACTTAAAAAAAGCTACGCCACCTAACGCAGCGAAAAATGTATTCAGCTTATATTTTTTATTAATATTTAAAAAACTTGTTGAGAAATTTGCATAAGTGTTTAGATATTTAGATATTTGTCTAAATATAAAATTAACTATTATGAATCGAGTTTTTAAAGCACTGAATGACCCCATAAGACGTGAAATACTCGAATTGCTAAAGAAAAAGGATATGAATGCAGGAGAGATTGCGGACAACTTCAATATTACAAAACCAAGTATTTCACATCATTTAGATATATTAAAACAAGCAGATTTGGTAATAAGTGTAAAAAAAGGTCAGTTTGTCAATTACACTTTAAATAAAACTGTGGTTGATGAGATAATTCATTGGTTAATGACTATTAATCTTAACAAATAAAATTATGAAAAATGCAGGATTTATCAAAAGAGAAGCAATTAATTGGATTTTCATATTGTTACCATTCATATACATTTTTTTAGTTTATGATAAATTGCCACGATTTGCACCATTTCAATTAAATAACGAACAAGGGATGTATCAAGTCATCATGTTCGTAATGGGAGTTTCTATTTTTTGGTATTTGGTATATCTAATTAAACCGTCTCTTGTACCCAAAACGGCATATAATGACAATCTTAAAAATTTTCACAGAATAAGAACAATAATGCTTGGTTTCACATCTCTTTTATCTTTGACTTTTATTTCTCAAAAGATAGGGATACCTTTTAATTGGTCAAAGATTGGCTTTATATTAGGTATGGTTTATTTGGCAGCTATTGGGAATCTTTATCCCACAATAAGGCCTAATTTTTTTATAGGCATTAATAATTCATGGACACTAAGTAATGAATGTATCTGGAAGAAAACTCATAGTTTTGCTGGCAAAGTATTTTTCTGGGGCGGATTGATAGGAACTTTATATGGGATATTATTTAATGTAAACCCCGTTCCTTATATGCCTGTGATTTATGTAGGATATATATTTGCACTTGTTTTAGCACCAAAAATTTATTCCTATTTGCTTTTCAGACAGATGCAAATAACCAATCAGATTTCCAAGACTAAATAAACTTCAATGTTCCGCATTCTAAGTTATTGCATACTTATCAAAAATGTTATTTTATTGATCACCTATTCCGGTTTAAGTGAACAATTAATTTGTAGACAGATTAATATCTCATCGTAAAATATTATTGTTAGTAAGTTCGTATCCCTTCTTATATCATCTTAAATCAATGTATTATGGAACATCATACTTCAATATGGAAAGCTAATTTTAGTAGTGGACTTATTCTGGGTTTCATTGCTGTAGTTTACACACTCATAATCTATGCCATTGATTTTATGTTTAATCCATATCAGGGATATGTCTTTTATATAGTTCAGGCTGTAGTGCTCTTTATCTTTATTAAATCTTACAGAGAGAATTATAGAAATGGATTTATTACATATGGTCAGGCGTTTGCCTCAGGTGTTGTCATCTCTCTTTTCACAGCAATAATATATTCAATATTCATCTACATTCTTTACTCATTCATTGACACTGATCTTGTAAATAAACAGCTTGCTTTTATGGAAGAAACTTTAATTAGGGCTGGTATTTCCCAGACTATTATTGATTCAGGTTTGAACATGCAAAAGAAATTTCTTCAACCGGCGATATATGCTCCTACAAGATTATTATCCAGCTTACTAACAGGAATAATCATCTCTCTTTTTGTTGCATTTTTTATTAAGAAAGATAATCCTGCTATCATCTACACTTCAGAAGTAAAATGAATATATAAACAGCAATTGAATTATTTCAAAATTTAAATATGTTTTTCAGGCTTTTCAAAGAAGGATTCTACTTCGCATTCAACTCTATAATTGTTAACAAACTAAGAACCTTCCTTTCCCTTTTTGGTATTACAATTGGCATTTTTTCAATTATTTCGGTTTTTACGGTACTTGATTGGATGGCAAAATCTATTCGAGACTCTATTGCAACAATGGGAGATAATGTATTGTTTGTTCAGAAAATCCCTTGGTCGTTCAGCGCGGATATGGTATGGTGGGATATAATGAAAAGGCCTCCTGTCTCAAAAGACGATTATCAGGCTATCCTGAATAGATCTACAAAAACTGAATATGTTTGTTTGACAGTAAGACAACAAGAACAGGTAAAATACAATAAGAATATAGCAGGTAATATTTCTATTTGGGCAACAACTCAAGAATTTGAAAAACTAAAAGCGTTTGAAATTGAGAACGGAAGGTATTTCTCTCCAGAAGAATCTGCATCAGGAAGAAATATTTGTTTGGTAGGTTCAGTGCTGGCAAAGCGATTATTTGACAGGGAAGATCCTTTGGGCAAAAGGATAACAATTGGAGTAAAGAAAACAAATGTAATTGGCATCTTGAAGAAGGAAGGAGAAGGTGGAATAAACGAGTCCCTAGATGAGAAAATTATTATTCCATTTAATTATGGCAAGACCTTCATAAACATGCGTAACAGTTCACTTGATGGTGACCTTATGATTTTACCAAAGGATAAAGTTCCTTTCGTTGAACTCAGTGATGAGACAACGATGATTTTAAGAGCCGCCAGACGACTTAGACCTGATCAGAAAAGTAATTTCTCTGTGAATCGGACTAGTATGCTCTCACAGGGGTTTGATGCAATATTTGCAGCAATCAATTTTGGAGGATGGATCATTGGAGGATTTGCAGTTCTTGTCGGTGGATTTGGGATCGCGAATATCATGTTTGTGTCTGTAAGGGAACGAACAAATCAAATAGGTATTCAAAAAGCACTTGGAGCAAAAAGATTTTTTATTCTTCAACAGTTTTTGGTTGAATCAGTAATTCTTTCAGTAATTGGAGGATTGCTTGGAATTTTCCTGATATTTTTAGTCACTTTAATCATAAATTATCTCTATGATTTGAATATTTATCTTACAGTTGCCAATATCTTTTTAGCAATTTTTATCTCTGGATTAATTGGTATGATTGCCGGTTATGCTCCGGCAAATTCCGCTGCCAAGATGAATCCTGTAGAAGCTATAGGCTTCTCTTTTTGATACTCTAGACCATTGACTAGCTTCATCAGATTCTAATGGACTTTCAAATCATGACTAACATCAAATAGATCTCGCCATGACTAAAAAAAGCTACGACCACCTAACTCGGACGGTTTAATTAAGTGCCTTCGCCAGCGCCAGGACAGATTTGTAATCAATCCCCAATTCTATACCCTTAACCTCTTTCCCGTTTATTAAATCCTGTGGCACCCGGACAGTTTCGTCTACCGGGACAGCATCATTGGCGCTGTCGGCCGACGCGCTGGTGCCTTGTTTTTTGCTCGTCACCTAGACTATTTCATCATGACAACCAACTTCACTGCCGTTTATCGGGACTGGGTACCGTCTAACAGTTTCATCGTGACCCTTGGCTTCTCGGCCATCTACCGGGACTGGCAAAAAACAAGTCACCGCGACTCAGGCGGCACCTAATTAAACCGCCGGGCCGTCAGACTGTCTAATAACTAAAATGAAGTCCTTGAGAATCGAATATTTGAAATTTTTCGTGTATAGGTATCCAAATAAAAGACTATATAAAATAGGTTATTAGACAGACTCCCGTTAGGCTGCAATTATAGTTTTATTTTTCATATGCCCGCTTGCCCTGGATAGGTTTGCGGCACTACCCGGACAACTGGATTAATCCTTGATTAATTTGTAATGTGTGACAAATCCGATTAACCTTGACAGGCTGCAAACTTGCCTGCACGTCGCAAGCTTAATTTGTGTGACACAAGAGTTTGTTCCACTAAGACAGTTCAAAATGAAGAACCCAGTTTACCCGGTTTGCCGCGACACTCAACTGCCTCATTCAAGTATTCGTTTTTTGAGATTTATTCTTCCTGCTAGTGAGTTCTATCATTTTACTAACCCGACGCTTCGGCAAAACCTTAATTTCGTAAAACATGACAGAATACGTCCACTTAAAAATAACTGCAGCCAACAAAGGCGGTATAGTTCATTGCCTTCGGTAGCCGGACAGATCCGTAATGCATGAAAAAGTCTATGAGAGAAAGATTTTTCCAACTTATTAAGTCTTGTGGCACCCAGACTGATCCTGCTGCCGAGACAAAGTCAATAGGCTACCGGCCGACGCTCAGTTGTCTTTGTTTTTGCAGAGCCATCTTGACAATTTTATCATGACATGACAAATCCTGCCCACTTATCAGGACTGCTCCACCTTGACAACTTCATCTTGACGAGACAACTTACGTCCATCTATCTGGACTGTGCAAAAACAAATCCAACCGCGACACAGACGGCAACAAACCATACCGCCGGCCGTTAGCATTCAGGCCCGCTTCACACATACCGGGACAGTTTAAACAATGCTTGACAATTTCTTAACAAAAGTAGATGGCCCGAAATGCTAACTGAAAAAATATAATTAGTCTAGAATATGGGATGCAATATACTTTGTAACTTTGATTTTTAGCAGATACTATTACCGAGTTAGCAGTAATTCCAAAGAATATCACACAATAAACAAAGGCACAAAAACATGAAGACAGTAATTTTCGGAGGGACAGGTGATGTAGGACATATAATTGTTGACATATTAAATAAAACAAATCAGACAGTTACAGTTTTAACTCGACAAGAAAAAAAATCAACTGAACATTTACATTTCAAAATTGGAAATGTACTTGATCACAATTCGGTAGAAAATTGTATCAATGAAGGCGACCAAATCATTATTTCATTAGGCTTTAAAAATAGTGGATTAGACACAATGTCAAAAGGAACTAAAAATATTTTAGACGCTATGACATTAAAAAAATGCAATCGCTTAATTTGTTTAAGTGCACAAGGAGCAGGTGACAGTTGGAACAACATGCCAAACGAGTTTAAGAATATGGTTATGAGTGACCCAATATTAAGCGCATCATTTCACGACCACGGAATTCAAGAAGAACTTGTTAAGAATTCAAAATTTGAATGGACAATTGTAAGACCAACTGAAATAATAAATGACCCAGCAAAAGGAACATTTACAAAAAATAGACCCACAGAAAATTCAATATTTCAAATTAGTAAATATGACGTTGCTCAATTTATAGTTGACGAACTGAAAGAAAATAAATTTATTGGACAAGTTGTAATGATAACAGACTAAACGAGAGAAGGCACTCCTCCTAACAAAATAACATTCCCGAGACAGGCCTTGCCTTTCATCCAGGAATAAGAACTTTACAAATCGCATCATCATGACAAATTCTTTGCTTCTTGACAGTTTTACAATTGGCCCGAAATGCTAACTCGGATGGTATAGGTAATTGCCTTCAGCAGCCCAGACAGATTAGTAATCAGCTTCATAAGTCTATGCGATCAAAATTATTTTCACTTATCAAAATTTCGGTAACATGACCAATCCTGCTGCCGAGCCAAAGTCAATAGGGCTGCTGGCCGACGCGCAGTTGTCTTTGTTTTTGCAGAGCCATCTCGACAACTTCATCATGACATGACAAATCCTTCTCATTTATCGGGACTATTCCATCTGGACAACTTAATCTTGACAAGACAGCCTTCGTTCGACACAGACGGCAACAAACCATACCGCCGGCCGTTGGGCGTAACCTCTGCCAGGTATGAAAGTTCGACACGATTGTAATATCAACTAGACAATTATATTATAACGAGACAAATTCTTGCCATTTATCCGGACTCTTTTCATTGATAAATAATAACTTAAGAATTAATTTTTATCCATCACTCTGGACTAATAAACTGTAGAAGAATCAATAACAAAAATAAATTACTAAATGAAAAAAATATACATTTTCATTATAACCACTGTCTGGTTATTCAGTTTAAGTCAAGTTAATGCGCAAGAAGTAAAGTTTAAATTATATGGCTTTAATCCATGTACGAGGAATATTGAAGCTTTTAGTTTGTTCTCCTTAAAGAAAGAAGAAAACTATTATCCAAAAGATAGTAGCGGAATATGTGTTCTTCCCGATACGGGTAGGTATATTCTTAATTTTTTTGATGAGCAAAAGGAATATTTTTTTAATGAGTTCAAAACATACATAGACACATTAAAAATCCCCTCAATTCAATTTTGTCATGAGTTATCTACTCGTGTTGCATTTTCTGGCTATTGTTGCTGTGATAGCCTTTGTCAGGGAGACCAAGTAGATTTTTATTCTAACGGAAATAAGAGAATAGAAGGACACTTTAATAAAGGGAAACCAATTGGGATATTAAATTTCTATTATTCAACGGGACAATTACAACTTGTAGAAAAGTATGATAATACGGGCAATCTCTTAAAGAGAATTCAGTATGACAAGACAGGTAATTTGATTAAAAAAAAATAAAAGGCTTCGCCCAACCAGGACGGTTTAATTAATTGCCTTCGCCAGCGCCAGGACGGATTTGTATCAATGCCCAAATCTATGCCTTTAAACTCTAAACCATTTATTAAAACCTTTGGCACCCGGACAGTTTCGTCTACCTGTACAGCATCATTGGCGCTATCGGCCGACGCGCAGGTGCCGTGTTTTTTGCTCTTCACCGCGACTATTTCATCGTGACACGTAACTTCACTGCCGTCTATCTGGACTTGGTACCGTCTCTCAGCTTCACCGTCCCCGAAGCTTACTACCATCTACCGGGACTGGCAAAAAACAAGTCACCGCGACGCAGACGGCACCTAATTAAACCGCCGGGCCGTTAGCATTTATGACTACTGACACCCACCATGAAAAGTAACTTTCGAAAATCAGCTGTTCAGATGCTATGGTTAGTTCTCTTGATACTAACCCATGTTTTGTTTTCTTATTACTTCCTAAAAGGTTGGTGGTGTTCATCCATTGGAACAGTCTTAATACTTCTACTTTGTTACCTGAAATGGAATAGAGATTATCTTAAGATAACCGGACTGAACTTGAATTTTATTGTTATCGCTAAATCCATATTCTTTGTGGCTATAGCTATTATATGCTCTCTTTTTCTAATGAAAAATATAGCTGGGAAACATGACATAACTATCCAAATTCCGAAGTGGATTGATTACTACCATGACGCTTTTTATATCTTAAACGAGGAGATTGTTTTAGGCGCATTAATCTTATTTTATTTGACTCAAAAAAGGGAAATTAAACCAATTTTCGCTTCTCTTGGATTAGCTCTATTATTTTCTAGTGTACATTTCATATTCTACAGATGGTTATTCCCCGACAAAGGAATCATCCAGATTACAGCATTGATTACATTGTTTTTGATAGCATTCGTTAGAAACAATCTGATAATCGTTAATGGTCATATAGGTTATTCTTGGGCCTTACATTTTGGATGGATCGTGATAATGTTTGGAAGTATCCATTTACATAATGATACACAAATGATTATGAGTGAGCCTGATAGATTCAATACTTATCTTGGCTCAATAGAAACGTTGGTTTTATCCTTTATCCTAGCCTCATTAAGCCTTTTTATTTGGCTTAAAAAGAGCAATATTCGAAGTACAAAACCTGTAAACTAAGAGAGAAATACTTTTAAATTCAGGACCTATTCTATTTTAGAATTTCAGCCTTGACAATAAAATAACACAAATGCTAACTCGGACGGTTTAATTAAGTGCCTTCAGCCATGGCGAGCAAAAAACAAGGCGCCAGCGCGTCGGCCCGCCAGCCAAAGATGCTGTCCCGGGAGACGAAACTGTCCGGTTGTACTGAAGTTAATAGATGGCTTAAATTTTTCTCTCATAGATTTTTGGAACGGATTGAGAAACTGTCCTGGGCTGAAAACACATATACATCATCCGGACTTTTCAAAAAAGAATGCCAACCCGGACACGGATGGCAACAAACTAAACCGCCTGGCTGTTAGTTGGCTGTAATTTTAACCATAATAATTATGAGAATTATATTATTAATTATTACACTTGGGATTTGTACAATCTGCTTTAGCCAGGATGCTTGCATTACTACAATTAACTATGGCGAAAATTCTAATGTAGGAAAGTTTGCTAAGGTAAATGGTATAAAAATGTATTATGAAACCTATGGAAATTCTTCTAAACAACCTTTATTACTTATGCACGGAAATGGCGGTCACATAAATTCAGAAAGGTGCCAAATAGAATATTTTAAAAGCCAATATTATGTAGTTGCTGCAGACAGTAGGTTTCAAGGAAAATCGGACAACGGTAATGAAGAACTTACATTTGATGTTATGGCAAAAGACTACAATGCACTACTTGATTATTTAAAAATTGATTCTGCATATATTATTGGACAAAGTGATGGGGGGATCATAGGGTTAATATTAGCTATTAACTATCCCAAAAAAGTAAAAAAACTGGTATCTACATCCCCGAATATCAGACCAGATTCCAATGCTTTATATAATTGGTCAATAATGGATAACAGAAAAACTATTAAACTGATGGCAGAAAAGATAGCAAAAGGTGACACCACAAATGAAGTTTTAAGGAAATGGGCAGTTGGTAATTTGGATGACAAATACCCAAATCTAAGAAATCAGGAATTGTCCAAAATTAAGACAGAAGTGCTTATAATGGCAAGTGACGCCGATGTAATAAAATTGGAACATATTGTAGAGATATATCAAAATATTCCAAAAGCACAATTATTTATAATGCCGGGTGCTACACATTTTATGCTTAGACAAGAACATGCATTGTTTAATCAGATAGCCGAACGATTTTTAAATGAGCCTTTTAAACGACCGACTACTAAAGCAATTATCCTTGGGCAATAAAAAAATTACAGCCAACAAAGCATTACCGCAATTTGGGCGGACGGAAGTGCAATCAACATCACTCTCCTATCTTTCTTCAGTTCTGAGTTGGGAAGATTTACAATTGGCTTTTGCAATCATAACAAAATTTCGTTCCTTTAATCAGCAGCATCACCGTGACCAGAAGCTCACTACATCTATCGGGACTTTGCAAAAACACATTCCAACCCCGACACGGACACCAACTCATTAACCCGCCGGGCCGTTAGGTAGCATTCGACTCCTGAATACGCATCTGTAATCATGAAAGAAAAATCTTGGCGACATCACTATTTACCTCAATTTTATCTAAGAGGATTCTTAAACGAAAATAACAAATTCAAGATTTATAATGTTGAAAAACAAAGGTTTGTTAGAAACGGAAAAGAATTTTCGCCTGAGTCATATTTTTTTGAAAAAGATGTAAATTCAATTATTATAGACAATGAAAAGGATGATTTTTTAGAGGACTCATATAGCCGAATAGATAATTTAGTCTCCATTGTATTTGATAAAATTCGTAAAGCAAAAAATAATTCAAATTTTGGCCTGACGGACAATGACATGCCTGCATTGCAATATTTTATTGGCACCCTGTTCTGGAGAAATCCAAAAAATTATGACAAAATTAAAAGAATAGTTGCAGAAGGAGACTTGAAAAGTTTTGGAGTAACAGTTATTAATAAAGCGGAAAAGACTGATGAAGTCAAAGAATTCGAAGAGAACTTACGCAATGATCCTAATTTTATCAAAAGAATGAAATCTTGGATTCCAAATGTTACCTATTTGAATATTTTGGATACAAGAACTCCTCTTACAATTCAATCTTTTCCAAAAGGACTACCAGGATTATGTAGTGACTATCCCCTTATTTTTAGAAACATTGACAATCCCGATGTTTACCGAGATGACTTTATCTTTCCTTTGACAAATGATCTATTGTTTATTCGAGCCAATAAAATAAACAATATCAGGTCAGACATTAAAATAGAGATCGATCTTATAATTCTAAAACAAGCAATGAAATATGTAAGCTGTACTAATCCTATTTATATTTTCATGTTGGACAAAATATTTAAAGAAAATTACAATAATATTAACGATCTCATTGAGCAAGTATTCAGACGATTAATTGATTAATAACAACACTACCTAACACGGACAATAAAGGTAAGTTGCTTGTCACGGTTTTTGCTTTAGTGTCTTGTCCATCTGCCGGGACTTGCAAAAAACAAGTCACCGCGACACAGACGGCAACTAATTAAACCGCCGGGCCGTCAGACTGTCTAAAAACCTATCTGAATTGTTAATAACTTACAATTTCCCATATATCTGATCTGGTTGTCTTTATATAACTTAATAGTATGAAATTCATACAAGGACAAAGCAGAAATCAGATTAATCTTTTCCCCGTATCACTGGACCAATCCATCGAAGCGGATAACGAAGTGAGGATAATTGACCTTTTTGTTGATAGTCTTTCTATAAAAGATTATGGATTCAGAACAGACTTTACAGAAAATGGTCGTCCTGCTTATCATCCGTCTGATTTACTTAAGCTCTTCATTTACGGGTACCTGAATAAGGTCCGGTATTCGCGTGATCTGGAAAAAGAATGCAGACGTAACATCGAAGTGATATGGCTTTTAAAGTGTCTCAAACCTGATCATAACACAATTGCCAATTTCCGCAGAGACAATCCTAAAGCCATTAAGAAAGTATTCAGGGCAACTGTTCAGATTGCAAGACATTTTGACCTGATCGGGGGAAAACTTATTGCCGGAGACAGCACCAAGCTACGGGCTCAGAACAGCAAGAAGAATAATTACAATCAGGCAAAAATAGACAGGCATATAGCTTATATCGATAACAAACTGGAAGAATATACCAGGGCACTTGCTGAAAACGACAGAGACAACAGGAAACAGATAGAGGATGAGATCAAAAAGCAACAGAAGAGGAAAGACAATTACAGAGATCTGGAAAAGCAACTAAAAGATTCCGGGGAACCACAGATCTCAATTTCAGATCCTGAGAGCAGACAGATAATGATCCGCAACAACATAACAGAAGTAGCCTATAATGTACAAACCACATCAGATGCAAAGAATAACCTTCCAATCGACTATAAGGTAACCAACCAGAACGACAGCAAAGCAATGGGTAACATGGTTCAGCGGGCAAAAAGCATTTTAAGAACAAACGATTTTACCGTTCTTTATGACAAAGGCTTTCATACTGGTTCGGAACTTAAGACTGCACAGGAACTGGGGATTGAGACTATCGTTGCAATACCTGCTGTTCCTTTGACCAGCCAGGCTCCAGACCATGATTATAATTACGAGCATTTCATTTACAACAAGGAAGCAGATACATACACCTGCCCGCAGGGACAGGTGCTACGAACCAATGGTTCATGGTACAAACAAGTCTCAAGCAGCGGCAGCATCAGCTGGGTTAAGCACTACAAAACAAAGGCTTGCAGAAAATGTACTGTCCGTTCACAGTGCACAAAATCACAGAAGGAAAGACTGATTCAGAGAAGCGAGTACGCAGATTATTACGAAAGGAACAGAAAGAACTTTGAAGAGAAGGAACATCTCTATAAGCGTCGGCAGAGTATTGTTGAGCATCCTTATGGCACTTTAAAGCGACAATGGGGATTTAGCTATATACTTACAAAAAAAGGAATGGACAGGGCAAGCTCCGATGTGGGTTTAATGCTGGTCGCATATAACTTCAGGAGAATTGTGAATATTTTGACCATAGATCGTCTGAAAGAGTATCTAAGGATACTTGTTTTATTGTTTTCTAGTGAAATTGACCTTCTGCAAGGCATTTTAAAGCAGTATAAGAGATCCGTTATTGCGTAAGTGGAATTTGCAAAGTAAAAACCAGTCACCGTTTATTCCCGCTTAAAAAGGGTCAATGCTTAGCAAAAAGAAATAGTTATTAGACATACTGCCGTTAGGCTGCAATTATAGTTATTATAGCCATCTACCCGCTTGCCCCCGGATAGGTTTGCGCCGTTACCAGGACAACTGGATTAATCCTTGACTAATTTGTAATGTGTGACAAATCCGATTAACCTTGACAGGCCGCAAACTTGCCTGCACGTCGCAAGCTTAATTTGTGTGACACAGGAGTATGTTCCACTAAGACAGTTCAAAATGAAGAACCCAGTTTACCCGGTTTGCCGCGACACTCAATTGCCTCATTCAAGTATTCGTTTTTTGAGATTTATTCTGCCTGTTAGTGAGTTCAATCATTTTACTAACCCGACGCTTCGGCAAACTTTGTTTTCGTAAAACTTGACAGTTTACGTCCGTTTAAAAATAACTGCAGCCAACAAAGGCGGTATAGTTTATTGCCTTCGGTAGCCGGACAGATCCGTAATGCATGCAAAAGTGTATTAGAGAAAGATTTTTCCAACTTATCAAATTCTGTGGCACCGGGACTAATCCTGCTGCCGAGACAAAGTCAATAGGGCTGTCGGCCGACGCGCTGGTGCCTTGTTTTTTGCTCTTCACCAAGACTATTTCATCGTGACACGATACTTCACTGCCATCTACCTGGACTTGGTACTATTTCGCAGTTTCACCGTGACCCGAAGTTCACTGCATCTACCAGGACTGGCAAAAAACAAGTCCCCTCGACGCAGACGGCAACTCACCAAACCGCCGGGCCGTCAGACTGTCTAATAACTAAAATGAAGTCCTTGAGAATCGAATATTTGAAATTTTTCGTGTATAGGTATCCAAATAAAAGACTATATAAAATAGGTTATTAGACAGACTCCCGTTAGCGGCAACAGACTAGATACCTGATAATTGGGTATATTGTAATTGATATTTTTTAATCCTAATCAAAATGACTAAACAAGTTTTTCTTCTCCTAAATTTGGCTCTGGCATTTTACAACGTGGGAACTATCTGGGCAATGGAAGTAGATATCTTCAGATCTTGGAGGTACCTTGAACCGAAGACTTTTAATTTGGTGCAAACAATTCATTGGAAAAAACTGCCTTATTGGATCTTTTTTCCAGTATTGCTTGCTTTTATCGGTGCAATAATTCTTTTTTGGTATCACCCAGACAATATCCCCATTTGGGAAATTTGGACTGTTTTCTTAATTCAATTAATTTCTCATATTCTTACAGCAATTTTTTGGGGACAGTGGCAAGCAAAACTTTCAAAAGATGAATTGGGAGGTGCAAGTCCATACCTTGACAAAATATTAAGAACACATTGGATTAGGACTGCTTTAATAAATGCCTATGCCTTTGTGCTACTTATTATAACTCTACAAGCCATCAGATAAATGCATCTTTTGCCCGGACAAAACTGCTGTCGCTAACTCGGACGGTTTGCTGAATTGACTGCGTCGAGCTCGGACCGTAGAAGTTTTTCAAATTGCTTCGCAAAATGAAATAGTGATCGATCCTCGGTTGCCTTCCGCAACCCGGACTACTTTGTAATCAGCCCCCAAAGTCTATGAGAGAAAACTTAAATCCGCTCTTCAAGCTTCTGCCACCCGGACTGTTTCCGTACTTCCGGGACAGAGTCAGTAGGGTTGGCGGCCGATGCACGTGGTGTCATGGTTTTTGCAAACGCCATCTAGACTCTTTCATCGTGCGCCCGGACTCACAATCCTTTCCCGGGACTTATACCGTGGGACAGTTTCATCGTGACCCGTGACTTTTCAGCCATCTGCCAGTCCCGATAGCTATCGGGATTGCAAAAACCACGCCACCGCGACCCTTCGCTTCGCTCTGGGCAGGCTCCGACGGCAACTCACCAAACCGCCGGGCCGTTAGTGGCAACGATTGCGGCTCCCTCGGACCTCTAACCGAGACAAATTCGGTACTTAGGACAATTCGCTTTAACCCTCAAAGAGTCAATGCTACTCATGGAAATACAGTCTAAATTTCGTATCTTCGAAAAGTGAAAAAGAGAGACAAAATAGGGCTAGCCATTGAGATTGATGAGTTAACCAATTCGATTAAAAATGTTATATCCGGCGATAGTTTTTCAACTGAAATTTCTCGTATTACTAAGTCAGACATAAAAAAGGTTTCTGTAAAGGATGGTTGGCAATTCGATTGGAAGCTAGAACTCAAACATCCAGAAAGAGATGTTTACAAATTGACTATCGTCAACAATCTATCAATTGTGCAAGGATTAGTAAGTCTTGAGGTAAGATCAGATCATGTGTTTATGCATCTAGTCGAAAGTGCACCATTTAATAAGGGTAAAACCAAGCTTTATTCCGGAATCCCAGGTAATCTTGTCGCATTTGCTTGCAAATTTTCATTCCAAAGAGGACACGAAGGTAATGTTGCTTTTATCTCCAAATCACAACTAATTGATCACTACATAGCGAGCCTAGGAGCTACACATGTTGGAGGACGTTTAATGATCATCGATTCAGCAGCAGCCCTTAAATTGATTAATAGATACTTTTCAAATATTTAGATTATGAAAACAAAGAAGATAGAATTAGATGTTGACTTTATTGGGGGACAGACTTCTTTGACAAAAGACGAAGAGAAGTCGATTAGCGATTATATTAAGAAAAACAAACCCAAGAAAACAAAAAAGACTTCTCACAAAGCCAAGATTGTTAAGCAATTGATTTAATTAACGCTGCCACTAACTCGGACGGTTTAATTAATTGCCTTCAGCCTTCGCCGCCTGTAACAAACCCAAAATTTCAACATCTGGACTGAGGCGGCTTCGGCTGGCACGGTCGCCAGCGCCAGGACAACTTTGTCACTAGTCCCAACATCTATGGCCTTAATTTTTGTTCCATTTATAAAATACTGTGGCACCCGGACAGTTTCGTCTCCCGGGACAGCATCTTTGGGCTGGTGGGCCGACGCGCTGGTGCCTTGTTTTTTGCTCGCACCGAGACTATTTCATCGTGACACGTAACTTCGCTGCCATCTATCTGGACTTGGTACCATTACGCAGTTTCACCATGACCCGAAGCTCACTGCCGTTTAACGGGACTAGCAAAAAACACGGCACCGCGACACAGACGGCAACTCACCAAACCGCCGGGCCGTCAGACTGTCTAAAAACCTATCTGAATTGTTAATAACTTACAATTTCCCATATATCTGATCTGGTTGTCTTTATATAACTTAATAGTATGAAATTCATACAAGGACAAAGCAGAAATCAGATTAATCTTTTCCCCGTATCACTGGACCAATCCATCGAAGCGGATAACGAAGTGAGGATAATTGACCTTTTTGTTGATAGTCTTTCTATAAAAGATTATGGATTCAGAACAGACTTTACAGAAAATGGTCGTCCTGCTTATCATCCGTCTGATTTACTTAAGCTCTTCATTTACGGGTACCTGAATAAGGTCCGGTATTCGCGTGATCTGGAAAAAGAATGCAGACGTAACATCGAAGTGATATGGCTTTTAAAGTGTCTCAAACCTGATCATAACACAATTGCCAATTTCCGCAGAGACAATCCTAAAGCCATTAAGAAAGTATTCAGGGCAACTGTTCAGATTGCAAGACATTTTGACCTGATCGGGGGAAAACTTATTGCCGGAGACAGCACCAAGCTACGGGCTCAGAACAGCAAGAAGAATAATTACAATCAGGCAAAAATAGACAGGCATATAGCTTATATCGATAACAAACTGGAAGAATATACCAGGGCACTTGCTGAAAACGACAGAGACAACAGGAAACAGATAGAGGATGAGATCAAAAAGCAACAGAAGAGGAAAGACAATTACAGAGATCTGGAAAAGCAACTAAAAGATTCCGGGGAACCACAGATCTCAATTTCAGATCCTGAGAGCAGACAGATAATGATCCGCAACAACATAACAGAAGTAGCCTATAATGTACAAACCACATCAGATGCAAAGAATAACCTTCCAATCGACTATAAGGTAACCAACCAGAACGACAGCAAAGCAATGGGTAACATGGTTCAGCGGGCAAAAAGCATTTTAAGAACAAACGATTTTACCGTTCTTTATGACAAAGGCTTTCATACTGGTTCGGAACTTAAGACTGCACAGGAACTGGGGATTGAGACTATCGTTGCAATACCTGCTGTTCCTTTGACCAGCCAGGCTCCAGACCATGATTATAATTACGAGCATTTCATTTACAACAAGGAAGCAGATACATACACCTGCCCGCAGGGACAGGTGCTACGAACCAATGGTTCATGGTACAAACAAGTCTCAAGCAGCGGCAGCATCAGCTGGGTTAAGCACTACAAAACAAAGGCTTGCAGAAAATGTACTGTCCGTTCACAGTGCACAAAATCACAGAAGGAAAGACTGATTCAGAGAAGCGAGTACGCAGATTATTACGAAAGGAACAGAAAGAACTTTGAAGAGAAGGAACATCTCTATAAGCGTCGGCAGAGTATTGTTGAGCATCCTTATGGCACTTTAAAGCGACAATGGGGATTTAGCTATATACTTACAAAAAAAGGAATGGACAGGGCAAGCTCCGATGTGGGTTTAATGCTGGTCGCATATAACTTCAGGAGAATTGTGAATATTTTGACCATAGATCGTCTGAAAGAGTATCTAAGGATACTTGTTTTATTGTTTTCTAGTGAAATTGACCTTCTGCAAGGCATTTTAAAGCAGTATAAGAGATCCGTTATTGCGTAAGTGGAATTTGCAAAGTAAAAACCAGTCACCGTTTATTCTCGCTTAAAAATGGCCAATCTTGATTAAAAGAAATGGTTATTAGACAGACTGCCGTTAGCGGGCATTTATAACAACCCCAGAGGACCAGTGACGACCAAATTAGTTGTATCTTGACGATACAGAATTCGAACATCTACTGAAGATATATTATGCGAAAGATAATTTCAATCCTACTTATCATAATCACCTCGATCCTGACAATTGGTTTTTCAACATTTACGCCGGTCGTTTTACTTTTATTACTACCAGGATTTTTATTCGGAGGATCAATTACATTTCCCAGACTCTACCCCCATATAATTTCGAACTATAAGAAAGTATTATTCATTGGTGCATATATCGGTCTTTGGATCTTCTCTGCTATCCTGATGAATGCTCTTCAAATAATCACTAATTCACTGAATGACAAATTACCATATATAATAATTGGAGTTGTAAGTGGCTTCGGTATATATATAATATTTGAAAAACAATTTGGCTTTAAAAATAAACCTATTGGCCTAGTTTCAATTATAACTCTTAGTATTATAGCTGCTTTAATCTTTGACTATTTATATCCTAATCCTCACGACAAAGAATTGAATATTGGCAAGCAAATAATGATATGGGATATTCTAATTATCCTAGGACTTACGGTAAATAGCCAGGATTAATAAAACGCTCCGCTAACACGGACGGTTTAATTAATTGCCTTCGTCAGCCCGGACTGCTTCTCAATCTGCTCAAAAAGTCTATGCGAGTAAACACTATTCCACTTATCAAATCTTGTGGCACCCGGACTGTTCCTGCTGCCGAGACAAAGTCAATAGGGCTGCCGGCCAACGCTCGTGGTGTCATGGTTTTTGCTGGCGCTACCTAGATAACTTTACCGTGACCCGGCAACTCTCGTCCACTTATCGGGACTTGGAGCCGTTAAAACAAATTACCGTGACCCAATACTTTTCACCACCTATCGGGATTGGCAAAAACCACGCCACCGCGACACAGACGGTAACTCACCAAACCGCCGGGCCGTTAGCGTTCATATTCGATTCTTCCAAGGCATCGTGAGTCTGCTTTATCTATGGTTCGATCGATGATAGAGATTATGATTCACCTAGAAAAATTAGCTAAGCCAAACGAATGTAATAAAATTTCTTAAATTTGAATAGTCAATGTTTCAGGTACATATTCTTGATAAACTTACCAAAATTTCTAAGATTAATTTAATGCATCAAATCTATTAATAATGAAAAAACTATTCTTCTTTGTTTTGTTTGGAAGTTTAATTGTAGGGCTTTGGGAATGTCAAAAAGCAATTTCACCCGATAATATGCAATTTACAGCGCGTATAAAAGAGGATTCTACATTATTTCTCTTGGTGAATGATACTTTTAAAATTAAAGTTACTCCAGTAGATGCTAAAGTAAGTTTCAGTGTTAATGTTGATAATAATTATAAGGAACCTAGAAATGGTGTTATTACAGTTTTACCTGACGGCATAATAAAAGCTCTTGAGCCAGGGAAAGCATCTATTGCTATTAAAAATAATTCCGGTAACATAACTTTTAATATAATAGTTGTTGAGTTACCTTTAAAAATACAGCTTAAAGACAGTTCCATATTAATTAAAACTGGTAGAAATACTCAATTGGATTTATCCCAGGTTTATGATCAATATGAAAATGAGTGCTTTGGAGGTTTCAAATGGGAAATATCAGACAAAGCCTTTGCTACAGTTACTGATTTGGGTAACATTACTGGCCTAAAAGAAGGGACGACAAAGGTTCGGATATCCTTAAGAAACTATCCAAATGTATATTGCGAATATACAGTACAAATCATGGATTATATTGTATATGTTCTGGGGGAATGCCAAAATGACAAAAATTTTATAAAACCATGCTATTGGAAAAACAATTTGAAAGTCGAATCTAGCCTTGAAACAATTGCATTTACTGCACAAAATATTTTATATTCAAATAATAATATTTATATAGTTGGCAGAACTTTAGTTTCTGATAAAGCCTATATGCTAAAATCCACAACAGAAACCATATTTAATGAATCAGGAGCAGAGGCGACAGGACTTGCTACTATAGGTGAAGATGTATATTCGTGTGGTTATTACTCATTTTCTGGCATTCATACTGTTGCCTTATGGAAAAATGCTGCATTAAATCCAATATTGGATAATTCTGAAATAACTTCGGAAAGCTTAGGAACAACTATCACGTCTTCAGATGGCAATATCTACGTTGGTGGATATATTAAGAATAGTCAAGATAAACAAGTAGCGTGCTATTGGAAAAATAAGCAAAGAAATGACCTTACTGATGGTTTAACCGACGCTATTGTCAATTCGATTTTCGTCGATGGAACTGATGTTTATGCTGCAGGACATTATACGGCTGCCATCAATAACATAATTAACACGGTCGCATGTTATTGGAAAAATGGGGTTAAAATCGATTTGAGTTCATATGCGTCTGAAGCGTATTCCATATTTATTTCCAAAGGGGATGTTTTTATTTCTGGAAATTATTCTACTTCTCTTTTTATGCCAATTGCATGTTATTGGAAAAATGGAGAAAAAACGGATCTAAATTTAGGTAGTGATGCAGTATGGAGCAATACTTCATGTATTAAAATTGTAAATGATAATGTGTTTATTTCAGGCTTCTTTGTTAATAGCAATGATAAATCCACCGGCTGCTATTGGAAAAATGGGATTAGATTTGATTTGCCTCCAACTAAATTTAAAAATGGAAATATCGTTGATACCTATACATATTCACATGCAATCTCCCTCGCAATAGATTGATTATAAACTTAAAGGACTTCGTTGTATTCAAGATTTGATGGATATAATGACAAAATTTAACGAAACGCTAACTCGGACGGTTTAATTAATTGCCTTCAGCCTTCGCCGCCTGTAACAACCCTAATATTTGTTTATCTGGACTGAGGCGGCTTCGGCTGGCACGGTCGCCAGCGCCAGGACAGATTTGTATCAATCCCCAATTCTATGACCTTAAACTCTGTTTCATTTATAAAATACTGGAGCATCCGGACAGTTTCGTCCACTGGACAGCATCATTGGCGCTGTCGGCCGACGCGCTGCCGCCACATTTTTTGCTCTTCATCTAGACTATTTCGTAATGACGCTTAGTTTTCTGCCGTTTATCGGGACTTTGCATTAAGACAATTTCATCGTGACCCGAAACTCTCTGCCGTCTACAGGGACTGGCAAAAAATGTGTCACCCCGACGCGGACGCCAACTAATTAAGTCGCCGGGCCGCTAGTTGCAATTAATCGCACATCATAAAATTCTCAAAATGAATAAATTAATTTTGTCTTTCGCTTTATTATTCTGCCTCTTGACAATTCAAGGACAACCTAAAGGGGATAATATTCTCCAGGAGGGTCAATTATTGTTTAGATCCGAAAAAGCATCTTGGTATGGAACTGATGAATTCCTTTCAAAATTTCCAAATCTGAGAGATAGTATAGGTGGTTATTTATCCTATGAAGGAAACAATCATCATATCTATAATATTTTCTTCACTCGGGATAATCCTTATAGGATTTTGGCACGGCTGGAATTCGATAGTATTCCTTTGACAAAGCCAATCTCAATTGATCTTGATAACAAAGAACCTGATCTAAAGGAAAGAGATTTAATAACTCTAAGACAAGATGCTATCAATAAAATAAGCTCAAATTCTGATAATTTCTTCACCATTTATAAAAACACATCTTTTAATCTCATTCCTGTGATTTCGTCAAAAGAAAGAAATGTTTACGTTATAACCGGTCCACAAAATAGTGGTGTAGTCATATTAGGAAACGATTACTTGTTAAAGTATGATTCCAAAAACAATTTCTTATCAAAACAGAAAATACATAAAACGATGATACAATTTCCGACTAAAAGTGATACTACTAAAATAGAATCAACTTACCATTCACATGTTATTTCTGACCTAATCGATCCCACAGATATTTGTACATTATTGTTATATAAAGATTTCGTTGAATGGAAACAGCATTATTGTGTTAGCAAAAAATATGTGTCCATATTTGATCTTGAAAAGCAAAACTTAACTATTTTGACCATGAAAGTTTGGAAAAAAATAGCTAAGGCTAATAAATAACTGCAACTAACACGGTCGGTATAATTAATAAGCTCGTCACAGTTTTTGCTTTATTGCTACCAAGATAAAAATGTAACCAACTTTGTACCCAGATTCGCGCAACTCGCAAATAATGTTATTTGCCTTGACTATCTTCCGATTCCGAAACAATTTGTACCGCGATGCTGCACCAGTACCCTTAAACGAAATTCTGTTCCATGAAAAATACGTCTCCATTAATAAAATTTGTACCGCGATCGCGCCAGAACCCGATAAAGATTGTACCTGACGGCAAAAACTGCACCGTACTCTCCTCGCACTGGGACTAATTGACTGCTTATCCACAGGGGGCGTAGCCGGATGCTTCGTCGAGTAACGCTTACTAATTATACCGCCGTGCCGGTAAGCGCAACTCGCAGTATCCCAGACATATACGAAGATTACAAATTCCATATCTGACGACATAATGAAATCAATCGTAATACTGATTTTGATTATTGCACTTTTCAGTTGTAAAGAGCAAAAAGTAATAAAAGACTTATCTACTTTTGAAAGTATTGAGTATTCTTTCTATCTTGGCTACTTTCAGAGTATCAAGATTTTAAACAATGGCGTTACTCAAATTTCCGATAGCTCTGGATATGCTGGCACCAAATTCTATTCTTTAACATTGGATAAGACTATCATAGACAGCTTATCAAAAATGACTAAAATGCTTTTCAATATTAAACTTGATAGCACGTATGATGCTCCAATTTGTGACCATCCCATTTCACTCAGTTTGATTATTAAAACCAAAGAAAGAACAATATCGACTTCATATTTTGGAGACCAAAATGAATCACAATTGAGTTCTTTATTTCATCTGACTAATTATCTAGGGGGCATATGTAAAAAAGAAATTGAGCATGTTGATTCCACTTTTGTATTTGATACCAAATCAAGACTCATTTTGCCTCCACCTCCTCCATCAAGACCAAAATAAGAGCAGCACCTAACACGGACGATTTAATTAATTAGCTTCGCTGAGCTCGGATCGAAAGGAGATTTCAGGTTGCTTCGCATATTGGAATCGTGATCGATCCTCGGTTGACTTCGTCGAGCTCGGACCGTAGAAGTTTTTCAAATTGCTTCGCAAAATGGAATTTTGGTCGGTTTTCGGTTGCCTTCGCCAACTCAGCCTGTTTTGCAATGAGCCTCAAAAGTCTATGAGATTAAACTTTATAACCGCTTTTCAAGTCTTCTGCAACCCGGACTGTTTCCGAGCTTCCGGGACAGAGTCAGTAGGATTGGCTGGCCGACGCTCTGGCGCCTTGTTTTTTGCTTCCTAGACAATTATATCTTAACTCGAAATTCTCATACCCAATTTGACCTCCAAAAACCACGCCACCGCGACCCTTCGCTACCGCTCTGGGCAGGCTCCGACAGCACCTAATCAAACCGCCGGACCGTTATGCTTAAGCGCCAGCAACTTACAAGACAGCTTCAACCTTGACCACATACGCCAAAGCATAACAGAATAAATGTGGAATAATTTTTGCACTTAGGATTTTCACACTGATTCGATTCATTATGAAAAAAACTATTCCAACTTTGATCATCACTTTAATTCTCTCCGGATGTGTCCCTGTTGATCCGGATTATAAATTTAAATACGAAATTATAATAACGGACACGGCAACAAATCTTGAAGATCTGAATACAGCATATGATGACTATAACTCAAATTTACCCTACCCTGGCGCCAGAAGTGAATTATATTTTTCATCGAACCGGAATAGCGGTGGCGATAATTACGATATCATCTTTAAAAACATAGATATGTCTTATCATAAAAGGGACAACGTCCTGAATTTCTCATTCCCCACAAATGATGGTTATTCCTTATTTCAAAGCAAACTTCTTCCATTGATTAATACACAGAACGACGAACTTGGTCCATATTCATTTTTTGGCTCTAAGGGATGGGATTATTTTTTTTACGCAAATAATGATTCTGGAAACTTCGATATCAAATTTGTTTATACACCTCGCCTTGACTGGGGCACTTATGATGGTCAGAAGCGTCTTTATGGTCCAGGAAGTGTGACTGTGGCAAACTCAGATTTTGATGAATTGTACCCCACTATCAATCAGGACACATCCAAGCTATTTTTCTGCAGTAACAGAGAGAATAATTCGTTTGACATTTTTAGCCTTGATTTAAATTCCGAAGTCCTGCTTCATGATGACTTAACCAGTACAAACTCAGTTAAGATATTAAAAGAATCAGTTTTGTCGAGTAGTTCAAATGACAAGTGTCCATCAATTAATGGAAATTTTCTCGTTTTTACATCCGATCGTGCTGGTGGTTACGGGGGGTATGATTTGTATTACTCACAGTTTGTAAATAACCAGTGGAGCACACCAATTAATTTTGGAGATAAAATTAATTCATCAAACGATGAATATAGACCTATAACATTCTCCTTCAATAACATTGACCTTATGATTTTCTCCTCAAATAGATCAGGTGGCAAGGGAGGATTTGATTTATATTGTGTTAAGATCGGTGATTTATTAAATAAATGACAATTGACAACATTCTATCTGGACGATTAATACGCCTAAGCATAACTCGGACGGTTAATTTAAGTTTTCTCGGATGGCATTCTATTTGTGTAATAATCTTAGAACCAAATAATAACAAATGCTTACTGCTATGAATAAAGCACTTGCCCTTTTATTATTTACTTACTTGAATAGTCATTCTTGTTTTTGTCAACTTTTAAGTAACCCTTCAGTGACAGTTGAGGACATTGAAGTTTCATTAACAAATCCCAGGCACTTAAGCGAAATATTAAAAGAGAACAATTTTGAATATTCTACTACTGGTCCAGCTAATCTTAACGCACCTGGTACAATGTCAAATGCTTTATATCCTGATCTAAGAATTCTCAAATCGGAAAATTGGGTACCAAAGGATCCACAGGATCAATACCTTTTTATTGTGAACATGTTTGAATGGGAACCTAACCATGCACCAGAACCGGAAGTTATCAAAACGATCAGAATTATGGTTAAAAAAGATTCAAAGTATGCTGAACAGATGAAGGCTTTCCTTGAAATTATAAAAAATAAATATCCCAATAAAAACAAAAGATATTTTCAGGACAATGAATTTTATAAGAAATTCGGAGATCCATTAAATGTTTTTACTAATGATTCCAAAATTGAAGTGAGAACAGAAGAACCAGATGCAAGGTATTTTCATTTCTATACTTTAAGCTTTGATTTAACCAAGTGACCTCTAAAAATGCCTAACCGATAACTCTGACGGTTTAATTAAGTGCCTTCAGCCTTCGCCGCCTGTAACAACCTCCAAATTTCAACACCTGTACTGAGGCGGCTTCGGCTGGCACGGTCGCCAGCGCCAGTACAGATTTGTAATCAACCCCAACATCTATGCCCCTAAAATCTGTTCTATTTATATAATTCTGTGGCATCTGGACAGAATCGTCTACCGGAACAGCATCATTGGCGCTGTCGGCCGACGCGCGGGTGGCCGATTTGACAATAAATTAAATACGTAAGAAAGAGATCTATAAGGGTTACAATTTGTTGATATTAGAACAAACCTGACTTATACATGTTATAACGATGGTCAGATAAAAATATCTGGTAATTAGACAACCTTAAAATTCAATAAAATGGCACAAATCAATCCACATATTAACTTCAATGGAAATGCCGAAGAAGCATTTACATTTTACAAATCAGTTTTTGGCGGAGAGTTCGCAATAATAATGCGTTTCAAAGACATATCAAGTCCTGAATTCCCAGTGACAGAAAAAGAGGCAAATAAAATAATGCACATTTCTTTACCTGTTGGAAAAAATGTTTTAATGGCAAATGACGTTCCAGAAAGTATGGGAAAGACAAATGAAAATGAAAATAGAAGTAAAATTTCAATAAGTGCGGAAAGCAAAGAAGAAGCAGACAGATTATTTAATGGACTTTCGGCAGGTGGACAAATTGAAATGCCAATTGGAGACAGCCCGTGGGGTTCTTATTTTGGTATGTTTAGAGACAAATACGGTATTGAATGGATGGTAGATTTTGACCCAAAATATAGCGGTAAAATTTAACTTAAGAAAAACAACGAACCGCTAACTCGGACGGTTTAGTTCTTGTCACGGTTTTTGGTTTTGCTCCTGCTACCAAGACAAATTCCTTCTTGCACCGCGACAATTATCTGGCTAAAGTATCAAGACCTGATCGTTGCTCGAGTGGGTAACGTTTACTCCCTCAACCGCCGGCCCGTTAGACTTAACAAATCTCGACCCTCTCAGAACAAATTCGGCGACTTTTCAGTACCTTTGCATCAATAATTAGATGATCATGTTAACAAAGGATAAAGTAAGAAAGACCATTGACAGATTGCCAGAGAACTTCACTGTTGACCAGATAGTTGAGGAGCTTGTGATTCTTAATAGGATTGAGGAAGGACTTAAGGATATTGAAGAGGGGAGAGTCTTTACTACGGATCAGGTTAAGAAAGAACTTAAGACATAGTTAAAGTAGTTCAAGATGGTTTCATTACAATGTTTTAACAAGCCATACATCTTATATAATTAAAATTTCTTATAATGTCCATATTATGGGCATTTAATGTCCTTATATTAGGCATTTTTAGACAAATATTTTTACCTGTCTTACTTAAACAACTAATTTTCAGAAAGTAATAAATAATGGTATGGTAATTGAAAATTGCAGTTGAGATTCCCAAATTTTAAGTAGGAGTTAGATATGGTAAAGAATTACTTCAAAATAGCTATCCGGAATATCAAAAGAAATTCTACATATTCAATATTGAATATCAGTGGTATGGCCGTGGGCATGGCTTCTGCAATTTTAATACTTTTATGGGTTCAGGATGAATGGAGCTACGACAGGCATTTTGATAATGCAGATAGTTTATACCGTGTGATTGGTGACGTGAGTACTACTGAAGGAGAAAGCTCTTTGAATGCAATAACACCTGCCCCATTAGCAAAAGCCCTGAAAGAAGAATATCCTGAAATAATCAGATCTTCCAGATGTTTCGTTGGTTCCCTGTTATCATTTAAAATGGGAGATGAATTTATAGATGAAACCGCTGTCCCTGTTGATAATGATTTCTTAAAAATGTTTAATATTGAGTTTGTTGCCGGGGATATCAATAGCGCTTTAAAAGCTCCCAACAATATTGTCCTTACAGAGAAAATAGCAAAGAAATATTTCGGTAATGAATATCCGATTGGCAAAACATTGAAAATGGCGGAATCAGATGAAATTTATACAATTACCGGAATTGTAAAGAATCCGCATAATAGTCATCTTATGTTTGACATATTGATTCCAATTAAGCTCGGAAAAGAATTTGAAAGTCTTAAGATTGATAGGCAAGTGTTTTGTTATAATTATGTTGAGTTAATAAAAGGTACCGACAGTAAAATAGTTAATGAAAAAATCCGAAATTTTTTGAAAGATCATTCAGGCACGATGACTTTTGGGATTTCCCTTCAAAACATCAAAAAGATCCATTTGTACTCTTCCGGAAAATATGAACATGATATAAAGGGCAATGGTGACATTACTTTTGTGAGAATTATGTGCCTCATAGCTGTTTTTATTCTTCTTATTGCCTGTATCAATTTTATGAACCTTTATACTGCACAGTCTGCCAGAAGGACCAGGGAAATTGGTTTACGCAAAGTGGCAGGAGCAAACAGAAGAAAAATATTTGTTCAATTTATGGGAGAATCACTGTTGCTGGTATTAATTTCCCACATAATAGCTATGATTTTAGTTGAATTGCTGCTGCCCGGTTTTAATAACCTTATTGGCAAACAACTTGATATTAACTATCAAAGCGCTCATTTATATATAGGGTTGATTACAGTAATACTGTTTTGCAGTATAGTAGCCGGAAGTTATCCAGCTTTGTATCTGTCTTCATTAAAACCACTGAATACAATAAAGGGTGTAATTAATAAAAAACCCGGCAATGCACAATTCAGAAGAGTCCTGGTTATTTTCCAGTTTTCCTTGTCGGTCTTGCTAATCATATGCACCTTAATTGTTGGAAATCAACTTAACTATATTCGAAATAAGAATCTTGGATTAAATAAAGATAACATAGGCTATTTTACTTGTCACACAAGACCAAAAGGCTCCACACTTGAAAACTTTAAAAAAGAGCTTTTAAACAATCCGGATATAGTGAGTGTAACCAGGGGCAATAATCCTGTCAACATTGAGAATAATTCGAATGGCTTTAATTGGACAGCAAATAATGAAGGTAATAATATTTCATTTTATCTTTTTAGTTGTGATGCAGATTATGCCAAAACCTTTCAACTTGACCTTGAGAAAGGGCGTTTTTTTTCCTCTGAATTTTCAACGGATTCTTCTGCAGCAGTAATCAATGAAAGTGCAGCAAAAATCATGGGATTTACTAATCCAATTGGGGAAATTATATCGACGCCCTGGCAATCGAAATTACATATTATAGGTGTAGTAAAGAATTTTCACTATAAATCTATGCATTATAAAATTGAACCGCTTATTATGACATTAGATCCGGATGTCGATTTTTTTATCCGGATGAAGCCTGACAAAGTAACCTCAATAGTTCCTTACATTAAGAAAACTATACAATCATTTAATCTGTCTTATCTCCTGAATTTTCATTTTTTGGCTGATGATTATGACAACCTGTACCGGACAGAACAAAACATGAGTAAGATAATTCGTTATTCCTCATTTCTTGCAATCTTCATTTCATGTCTGGGTCTTTTAGGACTTTCTTCATTTATGACAGAGCGCCGTACAAAAGAGATAGGAATAAGGAAAATTAATGGGGCAAAGTCCAATGAAATATTCACATTGCTATCGGGAGAATATATTATATGGGTAATGATTTCAATTATAATTGCATGCCCGGTTGCCTGGTATGCCATAAATAAATGGCTTCAAAACTTTGCTTATAGGGTTGACATAAGCTGGTGGGTATTTGCTATGGCTGGTGTTATTGCATTGCTTATTGCATGGATTACAATAAGCTTTCAATCGTACAGAGCAGCAGGTAAAAATCCTATTGAAGCGCTAAGGTATGAATAGCAGAACAAAAAAGGTCTTATAATTTTCTTTGTTCGGATATGGGAATGGTGAAACTGTGAGACGGTAGCTAGTCCAGATGGATGGCACACCGCGATCCGCCAGCTGGCGGAACGGCAACTAATTAATCCGCTGGGCCGGTATAGCAAATGAACAAAATGCCCAGAAGAGAGATTATATTTTGATACCTTTTTCTAAATGAATTACGCAAGAATTGGAAAATATAGGTTCTTTAATATTTTTATAGTTGTATTAATGGTAAATGCCTGTATGCATAATCCGGATATTGTTCCATGTAAAGCTGGAACCGGTGGAAATTTGTCATTAGTGGCTTATGCTACCTATGGGAATATTTCCATTCCAAATTATTATACACATTTGGATACCGCATTTGTAAAATTCGGGACTTTAAGTTTTTCAAGTACTAATCCTTTAAATTACGACACCTATTATGTTGGTGATCCTGGTGAAGATCATATTCATTGTTATGGATTAAAATGTGGTGATTACTTTATTTATCGCACTGCCTGGGATTCAGTTGCTAATGTAAGACGGTACGGAGGTTATGGAGTTAGTATCACTGATGCTGAAGGAGGAAAAAGCATTATTGTCGCAGTAAATTAAAAAAGATTATTTCATTGAGCTCGGACCATAAAAGATTATCAGGCTGCTTCGCAACTCACCAAACCGCCGGGCCGTTATAGGGCATGTGTCACATTAGCAGAGGTTTTGACTACTTATCAAGATATCTGGAGAACTTTTCATCAATATGCTGATCAAACCATTTATCGATGATCGATTTTTTGAATCTCCATTCCTTCCCTAATTTTGCAGCAGGAATTTTCCCGTCTTGTGCCCAAGTATAAATAGTCTGAGGTTTAAGTTTTAAATATTTAGCAACTTCTTCAAGAGTCATTATATCTTCCATCTTCTATTTCTTCAACAGTTTTAATAAATTAGTATCTTTTATTTCAGTATTCTCCTTGTCAGGGTAATGATAGGTTCCTTTGTTTTCATCATCTGGTTTTACACCTTTATTTGATGCAAGTTGCTGCACAGAATATATAATTGCGGTATAAAAATTACCTTCATATTTCCTGAACAATTTGAACTCTTCATTTTTTTCGCATAAAAATGGCCTTAAATTCCATGATAGTTGTATGCCGACAAATGCAAGAATTATAATCCAGATTCTAAATACCATAACCCCGATCTGTGGATAAGTATTTTTTTTCTCGCACGCAAATTTCAATGCTTCAATCATTAGTCTCATGCCAAAAATTCCTGAGAAAAGGAAAATTGCGACATGCAGAAGTTGTAAAAAGTGATAATTCCCTCCAGTGATCTGAAATAAAATAATGATAGGAGCAAAAGATAATGCAATAGCGGATGTAAGTACAAATCCACTTAAAACAATAATAATCATTTGCCTTAAATTCATTTTCGAACCAAGGACTTGTTGAATAACAAATAAGGATGGGAAACATATTATTAATGTTGCCAAAAACAGAACTGTAACTTTTAATCCAGCTACAATTGATTGGATAAAACTATGATAGCTGCCCATAACAACACCATAGAGAAAGGTAAAAGCACAGATTATTAAAATCTGATTAACAATCAATCTGTTTGATTGCTCTTTGTTTCTTTCATCAAAATACGATTCTGTATTTTTGAATATCTTAAGTACTTCCATCATTCCATTTAAATTTTCCATGATAAAAGATTTTTGGTTTGACCAGAAAGATAAGAAATTTTTTATAAATAATATTGTTTATTATTGTATATTATTGTTTATTATTATATGATAGTGTCTATTGTAATTTATCGTAATAACTATGCGACCGTGACCCGAAACTCACTACTGTCTACCGGGACTGGCAAAAAACGCAGCACCGCGACCCTTCGCTAGCGCTCTGGGCAGGCTCCGACGGCACCTAATTAAACCGCCGGGCCGTTAGCATTTATACGGCTTCGCCATTCTGAGCGACAATTGACTTATAACATGACAGTTACGTTACATTAACCGAGCTCACAAATGCTAACAGATAGGCAGGATTTTAATAATATCAGGATTCAAAATACTTTGTAAATTTGATTGTTGACAAATTCTATGAATGTGTTGCAATATTTGATGCCTAATTATATAACAATGTACTTTTCAAGGCATATATAAATTATGTAATCTAAAATTTAAAATTATTCCTATGAAACCCAGAAAATTTGGTGTGGCATCCTTTTTCTTCACTATAGTGGGTACAATAATTCTTATGTACGGATGTGAAAAAAAAAAGAAAACAATTTGATAACTGACTAACTTGGTCGGTTTAATTAATTGCCTTCTGCAGCCTGCAAGGCACAAACACAAAAAAGAATGACAGCAAAACAAATCACAATCAGAGACAAACAAGTTGAAATCAATTATTTTCAACAAGGACAAGGCGACACAACACTTCTGTTTTTACATGGTTGGTGTATTGACGGAACTTATTGGAAAAATCAAGTAGAATATTTTTCTAAAAATTACAATGTTTACGCAATTGACTTACCAGGTTTTGGCAAAACGAAAGCAGAAAGAACAAATTGGACTATAGAAGAATATGCCAATGATGTAACAGCATTTATTGACACATTGAACTTAAAAAATGTAGTAATCATTGGACATTCAATGGCAGGCGAAATAATGCTGCAAACAGCATTAAGCAACAATCCCAAAATAGTCGGAATTGTAGGCGTTGATAATTTCAAATTTATTGATGTTTCATTTACTCCGGAGCAGATGAAACAAATGACAGACTTTTTTCCAATGCTGCAAAACGACTTTAAAAATTCCGCACCTGTATATGCGGATATGATGCTTTTTCACCCAACAACTTCAAAAGAAGTGAAAGACAGAGTGAAAACTGATTTTGCAAATTGCGATTCCGTTATAGGCTATGGAACATTTATGAACCAAATGCAGTATGCTTATACCGATGCACAAAGACTGGAACAGCTTAATTATAAGTTATACTTAATAAACAGTGACGGTTTTCCAACAAACGAAATCGGACTTAATAATCATTGTAAAAATAGTTTTCAAGTGGAAACTATCTCTGCAACCGGACATTATCCAATGATAGAAAAACCGACTGAATTTAATTTGATTTTGGAAAAAGTATTGACAAGTATGAAATAAACTGCTGCTGACACGGACAAAATACTTTGTACCTTTGATTATTAAAAGATCTTATAAACGAGTTTCAAACCATTTACAGCGCTATGCGAATTCTATCATTGACACTTATGTCACTATTATTGACAATTGCTGTTGAAGCACAAACTCAAGGCACTGCTTACGAATCAAAAATACTTTCTAGTAACATTTTAAAAATGGATCGCAAATTCTCGATCTACCTACCTGCAGGTTATGAATCTTCTGACCGTGCCTATCCAGTGGTATATCTGCTACATCCTGCTGGTCCTGCTAATACCATTCCTAACAATCAATCATGGTTATACTATGGAGAACTGAAACAATTTTTAGATAATGCCATCCTGGCCGGAGACATTGTCCCCATGATTGTTGTTACTCCAGATGCCAACTTCGGATCAAAAAGAATTAGTTATTTTAATGATCCTGAGGGAGATTTTAATTTCGAAGATTTCTTTTTTAAAGAATTCATTCCATTCATTGAAAAGAATTATCGTTGTCGAACAGAAAAAGGAAGTAGAGCTATAGCCGGCGCATCGATGGGAGGACAAGCTGCTATTCAGTATGCTTTGCATCAGCCTGACTTATTTTCGGTAACATGTGCATTAAGCGCAGCTGTGAGAAAATACGAATCCGAATATTTTAAAAACAGATTTCCAAATGTTAGTGAAAAAACACTGATAGAATGGTATAAACAATATGATGCTATCAGTTACTTTGAAAACCTTCCGGAAAATACTGAAAGTAAAACAAAGTGGTATATCGTTTGTGGAGACGACGATCGATTATCAGCTAACACTTCATTGTTACATATAGCTATGAAATCCAAGGGCATACCACATGAATTCAGAATCTATAATGGAGCACATGACTGGTCATTCTGGCGTAAAGTTTTACCTGAAGTTATGACGTACATATCAGATTCTTTCAGAAAATAACAGCACTCAGTGCTTGTTGTCGGACGCAGGCTTGTTGAAAGCAGCAGCGACCTACCGACTGCTTATGGACTTACTAAGCAGATACAAATAACGCCACTCATTGATTCATAACACAGCAGAGGACCCCCTGAATTCAATGTTTTGTATCTCGACGAATGATTGAGATCATATTTCTTTCATTCTTAAATATTTAAATCTTCCTCCCGATATAGAACACGTAGCCGTAATACTCTCTATACTTGTAATATAATTGAGTTTCATGCCGTTCGCTGGCTATAAACTCTTCAACAGTTTTATTTCCTGTATATTTCTTCAGGAAGGCTTCTTGTGCCGTAACCTGTGGAGCAAAGAAATGTTCTGTCCAGCAGTTTTCAGGCAGGATAAAAGTCGCAACGGGAATATATCCAGCTTTTTGCATCTGGAAAACCTTATTTGGAATAGTGTCTATCTCAGGATAAGCATCCTTCCAAAATTCATCGATTTCGGCAGGTCGTTCTTTGGTAAACCACGATGCTTCTGAAACGGCAATATAGCCTCCTGTTTTAAGGAATTTCCGCCACTCGTTAATGCCACGTTCAAAACCAATATTATAAATTGCTCCTTCCGACCAGATCAGGTCTAATTCTTCATTCTGAAAAGGAAGGTTATCCATCGAACCAACGACACCTTTAATTCTATCTTGAAAATTCAGTTTACCGGCATTAAAGTTGAAAAGGTCAATAAAAGTGGGAAACAGGTCAATACCTGTAATTTGTCCCGGCGTATTCTGCGCCAGCACCATTGTCTGACCGCCTGTTCCACAACCAATGTCGGCAATACGGGATTCGTTAGTAAGATTATCGATAAAGCTCAAGGCTTTAATGGTTACTTCGGGACTACCGGGCCCTTGTCGTTCCAGACTTGAATAATATTCGCAGATTAAATTGAAGTCGAATTCGTGAATTGATTTATTTTCGTTACTCATGATGTTTAAATTTATATTGTTGAAACCATTGCAGAAGAATACTATTTATCCTTTGCCTGGCTTCATACTACTATTAATATATAGATATGAAAATAACTCTGACAAGAATATGCCTGAGTTTAATTAAGGGACAACCTAGGGTAGAATACCAAAGGTTATTTACTTCACCAAATCCGTATTAAATTTAAACATCCAAAGTTATTAGATTGGGCAAAGGTAGGGATTTATTTATGATCGATCCTCTGACTAGAAAAAAACGTGTCCACGAAACCTGCCTGCCGGCAGGATTTTAAAATGCTACAACACCTGACGTCTAAAAGAAAATTACTACCTTGAATTGTGCGAAATTATCCCTAATTTGGAAGTCATTTATAAGAATATGAAAAGAATACTACCTTATTTGCTAATTTCAATTTTATTTTTATTGTCATGTTGCACACCTCTAGTTACTACAAAACTCGAGCAAAGTATCCCTCAGTCAAGTACAGATGAATCTGTTAAAGTTTTTGGATTGTATTCAGAAATACCTACTGATGCCGAAGTCCTTGGAACTGTAAAAATTGGAGATACAGGCTTTACAGCAAGCAAGAATTGCACTTTCCAGGATGTATTAAATACAGCAAAAGATGAAGCAAAAAAAGCTGGCGGAAATGCAATCAAAATAGTTGACCACATCCCTCCTGGCAATAGTACATGTCATAGGATAACAGCAAAAATATTACGATTAGTAGATATCAAAACATCAATATATAGAGAAACAGAATCAAAAAATAATTATGCCATATTGAACATTTACTGCGAACCTGATACACTCAATATTGACTACGATCTTCATTTAAATGATTCAATAATATGTAAAGTCAATAAGAATATTAAGAAAACCATTGCTATCAGAAAGGAGGGGTTAAATACCCTTTGGGCTATGATTGATAAAAGAACCGAAATCCAAATTAATATAGAGTTTGGACAGACCTATTATATAAAATGTGATCTCTTATTCGGAGATGTAAGTAAACGGCCATTTATTAAATTGGTAGATGCTAATGAAGGCAGTCGTTTTTTTTATCTCTTTTAGTAAATTAACTAACCTGACGCGTAGCTATATTTGTTGACAACTAAAACCATTTGAAATGAGAAAAAAGTGTTTTTTATTTTGCTTGATATTTTTACAATTTTGCTTTATCAGTTTCGGACAACAGGGTTACAGACCAGGTTATATTATTACTTACAATTCTGATACCCTGCGGGGATTTATTAAACTTAAATCAAATTTTGAAAATAGCAAGAGCTGTGTTTTCAAAGAAGAGAAGAATCAGCTCCCTAAAGTATATTCTCCTGATGATATAAGAGTTTATAGAATTGAGAATGGGAAATATTATGTTTCTAAAGAAATTGAAATTGACTCTTTAAAGAAAAAGATCTTTTTAGAATATCTTGTTGATGGAATCATTGACCTTTATTATTATAAAGATCCCGGGAGAGAATATTATTTTATTGAAAAGGATACTATTCTGTCACGATTATCAAATGAAGGATCAATGGTAACTGTAAAAGGCACAGGACCTCAAGGAGAATATGAAGATAGGTATTTTAAAAATTCAAATCAGTATAAAAGAATTTTGCAGTATCTTTTCCAGGAAAGTCCGAAAGTGCTGAAAGAAATTCCAAATACAGCTTTTGATTACCGGCCACTGATCAAGATTACAGAAGACTATCATAAGAGTGTATGCAAAGACTTTAATTGCATTGATTTCACTAAATCAACCAGTAAAGGTCTTTATTTAGAACCATACCTTGGGATCATAAATTCATGGCTGGGATTGAAAACTTCTAAAAATATTGTTTATGAAATTAAGCCGTATATCGGATTACAATTAAGGCTTATGCCTTTCAAAGGATTCTCCATGTGGAATTTACTGGTTGGATTCAATTATTCGACAAATAACTTCGAGGGAGATTTTGAAAACAACCTGAACCAATATGATTTGCCCTACTGGATCCATACAAAATACTCTATTGTTCGTGTACCCTTAACATTAGAATACAATGTGCCTGTGGAAAAACTGCAACCATTCTTTTCCCTGAGCTATAACAATATATTCCTGTCAAATATAAATTACGAAGTAATCAGAGTTTCTCCTTCCACACGAGACCCGGAATTTACCTATTTCAGAAAGTACCAGTATGGTGCGTCACTTGGACTTGGGTTAAGATATAAATTCAAGGATGATTTTTATATTTATCTTAAAAATGAATTTGAATGCAGGTTCCCGGGTGCTAATTATGGCTATGTTCTTGATGAAACCAGGATTTATTCATGGATGATTAATTTCGGATGCGGTTTTAAGATCAAATAAGTAAGACAATTAGAATTTTGACAGATATAATTGTCGGGATTTTAGGGCACCCGAGTGTTTCGCGGCTGTATCTCTTGTTCGAATGACTCATTTCTCTATTTACAGGCCTGATCATATGCGAATACATGTAAAGCAACATCATCCCACTTTATTTTTTCACTCTGAAAAGTTGAAAGCATTTTAGGGCAATCCGAGTAAAGCTCTTCAAAATTTTTGGAATAACTTCCTTTTTTTACTTCTACTGCCTTTTCATTTCCTTTAACAAAAAGATAAGCCCTGGCTTCACCACCTGTTACCTGGAGTCCTCCCACATTAATGCCTCCTGTCTTTTTACTTGGTACTGCAAAAACTTTTATTTTATTATCAAATCCTGCATTTAATAACTGCAGTAGTCTGTAAGTATCGGTTTTCTTTGTTGTAAGTGCAGTTTCAAATATTATGTACTCACGATTTACAATTTCATTAAAATCTGAATTCACCATCTCTTTAATTGAATTGCTGGACTCTGAAACCATAAATAACTTCAACAGCTTAGAAGCTTTTATACGCAATGAAATAACTTGTTCAGGAACAAATTTGGCCTTTTCACCATTCTCCAGTTTAATAGAGATTTTATTGAGTCCGTTCATTGAACCAGTGCCACCAACAAATTTCCCCTGGATCTCTTCACCCGATCCAAGCTTTAAGATGCAGGCATTTCCATATAAAGCTCCAAATCCGTCATCTCCGACTTCTGCAACAAATCCCTGACCAATAGAGTTACTTGTTACCAGAAATCCCAAAGTAACCAAACTAATGATTAAAATTGTTTTCATAAAATTGGTTTTTAAGTTTAGAATATTTGAACAAGAAGAGGTATAAGTAATACTGAAAAAACAATATCCTGACAAAGTTATAACTTGTTTAAGCCAAAGTCAATTTAATCTGATTCGCTTATTTTCCACTAACACTAATTTATTTTGATGAAAGAGGTTTAGTTTTTGACACAGCATAATTACTACATTAAAATAAGGTTATAGCTTTGTTTAATAAGAAGAGTTACGAGAACCTAATTAACTTACCATGCAGTACCAGATCATAAAGGATTTAAAACCACTTGTAATAGAAAAAACTGCAAATACTCCACAAGTCGAATTGGATAATCTTACAGGTAATCTTATATTCTCTGGCAAATCTATTCCTGAGAATGCTGCTAATGTGTATGAACCTATTATAAATTGGGTAACTGAATATCTACCGGAAGCAAGACCTATAACTAATTTAAGAATTAACCTTGAGTATTTTAATACTTCGTCTGTTCTATGGTTATCAAAAATATTCCGAATCCTGATCAAAATTAATAAGCCTGACTCTTCACTTATCGTACACCTTTACATGTCACTTGATGATTATAATGAGATAACCGACTTTGAAGACATCATAGATGCTTTTGGCCCGATTGAGGATGTGCTGCACACTACATTATCAAATATTGGCATAAAATTGCATGGGATAAACACTAATAATGAAATAGTTAAAGAAACATTAGTATTTATATAAGCTTCGCCTAAGATGTTTCTTTTAATTCTTTTTCCTTTTAGTTGTTTGAATTGAATCATTTTGAACAATCTCACGAGCTATATTATAGTTTTGGTCATAAATAAGAGTATCTGTTGTTGTCCCCTGAACAATGATTATCTCATAAGTGATGACGTTATTTTTTACAACCCGTGTTGCCTGATTAATAATGAAACCGACATAATGCTTTGATATAAAATCAGTTATTGGTACCTTAAGCTCAGCAAAAGGAATGGGAGTGCGGTCATATTTGTCAGTTATTAATATGTTGGTCTGCGAATTAACTACAAGTGCAGTCATTAATAAAAGCAAAAGCAATATAGTTTTTTTCATAAAGATCTACTATTGATATAGTACTGCAAAGATGGACCTTTAATTAATTTAAAGTGTTGTATAACAAGCTAAAAAGTTTACATGATTCACATCTTCCAAAACAAGTTAATTCTTCAGTTTATTCTTTGTCAGAAGTATGAAAAATAGCAGAAGAAAATTTCTTAAATATGCTGGCATGGCGGGACTAAGCATAGCCGGGAGCAAAATTTCAGGGGGATTTGTGTTGAAGCATGATCCGAGCCTTGATTTTTCAAATGCAAAAATCAGTCTTAATATAGAATCCATGGAACAAGGAAAGGAAAACCTTAGTATTATTGGGTTATATGGACAATGGTGTTCTTCTCTTATCGAAAAGAAATTGCCTTCTCTGTCCTTCAGGAACAAAGAATGGTCAGACCCGGATAAATGGCAAATAACTGCTAAAAGGTGCCTTGAAAAACGACTCTCAATTCCGGAAACCGGAGGTATCCCTGAGGTAAGGATAAAAAGGCAGTACAACTATGATGGTCTGCATGTAGAAGAGCTAAGCTGGCAATTACCTTACGGTCGTCCGACAGATGCAATTCTTATGAAACCCGAAAATGCAAAGACACCTTTGCCGGGTATTCTTGCTTTTCATGATCATGGAGGAAATAAGTATTTCGGCACCAGGAAAATTACAAAAACAAATAATGTTCAGCATCCCGTTATGATTGAGCATCAGCAGAATTATTACTCCGGTAAAGCCTGGGCTAATGAAATCGCCAGGAGAGGTTATGTTGTGCTAGTACCTGATGCCTTCCCTTTTGCAAGCCGACGGGTAATGTTTCAAGACGTACCTGAAGGATTACGTCAGGGTAAGAATGATGATAATCCTGAAGATCCAAAGAATATCGAAGAGTATAACAAATGGGCAGCTGACCACGAGAGTGTAATGGCCAAGTCTTTATTCAGCGCCGGCACTACCTGGCCTGGTGTATTTTTTGGTGAGGACCGGAAAGCCCTGGATATTTTATGCTCTAGAAAAGATGTTGATACGGACAGGGTAGGATGTGGAGGATTATCGGGCGGAGGGATGCGAACCGTTTTTATGGGTGGTCTGGATCCAAGAATCAGGTGTGCTGTTTGTGTAGGATTCATGACAACATGGAATGATTTTGTTCTTAATAAATCGTTTACACATACATGGATGACATATGTTCCGATTCTCCCCAATGAGTTGGACTTTCCGGAAATCCTTGGATTACGAGTACCTCTTCCGACTCTGGTACTTAACAATTCAGAAGATGACTTATATACCCTGCCGGAAATGAATGTTGCTGACAGAATATTACAGGATGTCTTTAAAAAAGGTAATGCTGCTGATCGGTATAAGTGTTCGTTTTATCCGGGAGGACACAAGTTTGATTCAAAAATGCAATCGGAAGCCTTTGATTGGTTTGACCTTTGGCTAAAACATTAGTTTCCAAGTCGAAAGTGACTTTTAGCAATAGAAATAAATGCGATATACGCAATTGTTATTTCTCCAGCTATTCGTGGTCAATTCATTTCGGCCAATGCGTGTCATGTTCACTAAAATATTTACTGGCTCAAATCTGATTGTTTATATTACCTGCGTTACCAATTGATGTTTATTTTTGTAGATTTATTTTCAGAAATATGCAAAATCAGGACGATCAGACCTCAGCAGCATTAGCCAGCGAAATAGCAGGGAAAATGATATTTCCCATTTTATTATCCATTAGCATCTCTCATCTTCTTAACGATACCATTCAGTCACTTATCCCTTCCATATATCCGCTAGTTAAGAATTCTTTTCACCTTAACTTCTCGCAAATAGGGATCATTACCCTTGTATTTCAGTTAACAGCCTCTTTATTTCAGCCGCTTATCGGATTATATACCGATCGTAAACCGCAACCTTATTCTCTTGCTGTTGGCATGGTTTTTACACTCTTGGGGTTAATCCTCCTTTCTCAGGCAAAAAATTATGCTTTGCTTTTAGTCTCGGTAGCTGTAATCGGAACAGGATCGTCTGTTTTTCATCCTGAAGCATCGAAGGTTGCGTATATGGCTTCGGGCGGCCGAAGGGGACTGGCCCAATCCATTTTCCAGGTAGGTGGCAACCTGGGAGGATCACTGGGGCCCATACTTGCAGCTATGATCATCGTACCCTTTGGGCAGTCGAGTATCCTTTGGTTTTCAATACTTGCGCTGGTTGCGATTATTGTGCTTTTAAATGTTGGCAGCTGGTATACCCATCATATGAACAGGATGCGGGAAAAAGTTACTGAAATAATAAAAGGCCATGGTTTGTCGAAAACAAAAGTCGCCTGGTCCGTGGTGATTCTGCTGGTCCTTATTTTTTCAAAATATTTCTATCTGGCATCCATCACCAGTTATTTTACTTTTTACCTGATGCATAAGTTCAATGTATCGATACAAACTTCGCAGGTGCATCTGTTCCTGTTTCTCTTTGCAGTAGCCACCGGAACACTCCTGGGCGGCCCCATTGGTGACCGGGTGGGACGAAAGTATGTTATCTGGTTCTCTATCCTCGGTGTCGCGCCCTTTACACTGTTGTTGCCTTTTGCCAACCTTTTCTGGACCACTGTACTTAGTTTAATGATTGGTGTGATACTTGCTTCTGCGTTTTCAGCGATCCTGGTTTATGCACAGGAACTTATTCCGGGTAAGGTAGGAATGATTTCGGGATTATTCTTTGGTTTTGCCTTTGGCATGGGAGGATTGGGATCTGCTCTGCTCGGAATGCTGGCTGATAAAACCAGCATCGATTATGTTTACCATGTTTGTGCTTTCTTGCCACTTATCGGTGTACTCACTGTTTTCCTGCCCGATATCGGAAGAAAAAGAATATAACAAGCTAAAAAGTTTAAGTTCTCAATCCTTGTCAGATATCTGGTCACACAGTTCGTTCCAGTCGTCCTGTTGCGCAAAACTGCTATTTGAAATAATCAGCAGTAAGAGAAAAAAATATAATCCTTTCATTATATTAATTATTTAAATTGAAAAATTAGCAAAATAGTTTAATGAGCCTTATTAGTTCCTATAAAAGAAGAATTTTGGTTTTGTTCTTTAGCAGGAGAATCTGCATTTTTCCCAAACAATATAAAATAGATAGTTCCCAGAATACCAAAGGAAGTGGCAGAGAGCAAATTCAGTTCCGGACTCTTCATCCATAACAATCCTCCGATAAAGGCCGCGAACGACACAATAAAATCACGTACAAAATAATAGAGACCGAAAGTTCTTGACCGTGTCTTTTCAGGACAATAATCAGTTATCAGAGCTTTTCTTGTAGGTTCTCCGAACTCTTTTAGTCCGCGTATTACAAAAGCAATTAATAAAGAAAAATAACTTCTGCTCAAAAAGAGAATCAGAGGAAAGATTGTGAAGAAGAAAAATGTGATTGCTATAAAAGGCTTCTTTTCCAGTTTGCCTGAAAAACTTGCTACAGGAATATAAACCATTGCAGCTACACTCATTTCCACGGCAGTCAGCACACCGAATTGTGGCGGTGAGATTTTTATCCTGTCAAGACACCAAATGACCACAAAAACGTATGGAATTTGCTCGCAGAAACGGATAAGAATATCGGAAACCAGAAGCTTTTTAAGGCGAAGGTCCATCTGCTTCCATAATAATACTGGATGGATTTGTTCATAAACTGGTCTTTTTTGGTCTTTTATCCTGAATTGAAAAATCAGTCCCAAAAGACAAAGAACAATGGATAATGAAAATGAAATTTTAATCCCGTGAATAACACCAAAATGCATTATTATAATTCCGCCGATCACCGGGCCGAGAGCCATTGGTATGCGTCTTATAAATGAATGCAAAGAGATGCCCATCACTGTTTTTTTATTACCGAGAGCCCTGGTAATAAGGGACATGCTGGCAGGTAATGAAATATTGCTCCAGGCGGAAAAGAATATCATCCCGATAAAGACTGCAATCCATGTGGTAAATATTATGGCAATGAGATACCCTCCGATAGCCAGAATGTTAAAAAGGAAGAAAGATTTACGTGTACCAAATTTGTCAGCCAGGTATCCTCCCTGTAAAGCCCAAATCGCACCAAGCATGTTTTGAAGAAAACCCAATCCCCCGATAATAAGAACTGTCGCACCGATACTTTCAAAATATTTTGGAAGGAACCGTTCCCAAAGTTTCTCGCCTGAATAGATTAATAAAGTAATTATAAGCAGGGAAACTACATTCCCTTTCAATCCAAGAAATTCAGCTGCGTTTTGCTTTTCTTTTTTTAACTCAGTATCTGTTACTTCAACTTTCAATTTTATGAGTGTTGTTTATTGGAAAAATATTTTGTCCAGCTATACAGAGCATCGTAAATTTTCATTCCGTAAGCCTGCATTTCAAGATCATCTTTGTAATTAAAGGAAAGTCCGGCAGAGATAGCCCAAAGACCAAACCTGCTCCTTTGTAATGAAAATGAATTCAGCTTCATTATCAACAAAGTTCCTTATTAACCATGGACAAGCAATGCGGTCAATCTTAGGTCGTTCCCGGGTAATCCATTTCATGGTTTGTTTTATTTCAAAAATTAAGAATTTGCTGATATTTTAGATATAAGTATCTGCTTAATACATCATTATCAGTATTAACAATGGAGAGAAAATAAAGTTGAGATTTTTAAAAATTATGATACTCTTTCAATAATTTCATAACATCTACGCTGCCAAAATCCTATGGGTTATTAAACTTTAAGAACTTCAACAGTATAATGCGGATACCATAAAAGTCTTTTTGTTTTAGTTTGTTTTATATCAAATCCTGCAGATTTTAAAAGTCCTAAAGCCGTAGCTAAAGATACTTCCTTGCTGTTTTCACCTGCCAGTATTTTATCATGAAGTTTGTTGGCAAATACCAGGTAACTTGATGCATCAATATCTTTAAGTATTAGCCGCGATCCTTTCCTCATTTTCAAAAATAATTGGTTCAAAAATGTTTGTTGTTTAGGATAGTCGATGTGGTGTAGTACATCAATTAAGTAAACTAAAGAAACATCGTTAAAAGTGTCTGGCAGATTCAATCCGTCATAACTTTCCAACAAAACAGGAATCCTTCTAATATCCTTCAAATATTCCTTTGCCCGGACAATGATTTTTTCAGAAATATCAATGCCAATAATACTTCTGGGGTTAATGACTTCTGACAGTAAATAAATAAATTGGCCGTTTCCACAACCAATATCTAAAATTGAATCATCTTTCCCGGCAAAAGCCAATAACTCATTAAATGGACAAATAAATGGTCTGTAATAAACTTTTAATTTATCAACCATAGATCCATTGAATTTTTTCTTCCTAAGTATCCTTACCAGTTCCTTCGATGTAACTAAACTCATTTTTAGCCAAATTGAATGTTTTATTATAAATTTTTAATGTTTTTGAGTGGGATTATTTCATCAGGTTTTATAATGCAGCATTTTCCCAATCCCTGCATTCAATTTATTATTTAGATTAATGTATAAGGTTTTAGAAAATGAAAAAAGAAAAATGACACATAATAGGCTTAAGCTTGTAAAAAAACTGCTTATAAAAATTAATACTATGAAAGAGGTAAGTAGCAATAGTCCTAAATAATTTCTTAATCTGACTATTTCAAAAAATATTGGCAGTAGAATTACAGCGTAATGTGAAGGAGAACTTGGATAGATAAGTAATGAAAGTGGGATAAAGATTAAAAAGGAGAACCTTTGGTTTGATTTTGCGAGATGAGAAGAAGCTATGCAAGTCGCTATAGTCATTACCATCGACACTGCAACTACAAATATTTCTTTGTTGACAAGAAATGATTTAATCCAGGATTTAAGACTTAATCTTGAAATCATTCCCATAAGGGATTGATTAATTGATTCAGTAAAGACAAATGCAGGTAATCTTGATGTTGGGGGAGATGTAAAGAAGGTTACATAGCTATTAAGCCCAAACCATAAAGCGGAAATAGCTACAATCAGAAATCCAGTTGAAATAAAAGAAACCAGGGGAATCCATTTTTTATTGATAAGAAAATACAAAAACCATATGGCAGCAATTGGTTTTATCAATACCGCAAGAGCCAGATAGATGCCAGATTTCCAGTTTTCCGGATTTTTGTATATCAGCAAAATAAAGAAAAGTAATATAAAGTTTGTCTGGTTGCTGGTTAGTGTGCCATTAGTAGCTGGAAAGGCTAATGTCATAATTAAAACAATAAAAATATTGATCCATTTATTGTCATTAATTTTAATTATTCTTACAAATAAGATAATATCGAGAACAAGAAAAGTTAAAACAAAAATTTCCCATACTATCTTGGCTGTCACTATATTGTTCAAATATCCCAGCGGAACAAATAGCATCATTGTCGGGGGAGGATACCAGAATCCTACCTGAATAATTTCTAATAGAAAATTCTGACTTACTTTAAATGGAATTATTAATCCCGAGAATATATTTGTAAAATTTACCGGATCATAAAAATTTAAACCTGAAGCTCCGACTTTACCGAATAAATAAAAACAAAGAAAATCCCATTCATTAACCTGGAATATTACTTTGTAGGCTTTATAGAGAAAAAATAATAAGGCAAATGATGCTGTTCCTGCAAGTACTCCCAATAGATAAGAATCAGGTTTATTTTTTATCATTAAAAATAAAGACGTGCAAAGTATCAGAACCAAAACAAATGAAGTTGGATCATGATTTAATATTTGGATATTGCTTCTTTTTAAAATGAACAATAATGCCAATGTTATTAAATAGCCAGAAACAATCTTCCTATCAATGTTTAAGATATATTTTTCAATACCTTTCAGGTATATTCCTAAATTAATTTTCATCAAATTCAAAATTATAGCGCCAGAAAAAATGTAATAGCCATTAATATTATTGTTATCATGCTTCTTCTGTTTTTTAAAGAAAAAATTATCGGATCATCAGTCATCTTACCCTTAAATGCAGAGTACCAAATATGGGTAATCCAGTAAAGAAGGAGAAAACAAAATATCCAAAGAATTTCAGGATTTGAGTAAAGGATTTTGATCTCAGGACTATTAATATACAAAGCAAAAACAACGACTGTCATTAATCCGCTGGAAATTCCTATTTGCCCTATAAATGGCAAATCTATTCCTGTATAGTTCCGTCGGGAGAGGGAGATCTCAATTTGAGATTTTTTTATCATAATCTCTGTATATCTTTTCACCAGAGCGAGACTAAAGAAAGTGAATATAGAGAATACTATAAGCCAAAAAGATAAATTTACATTAATTACAAAAGCGCCAATTATAATTCGGATTAAATATAGAGCAGTAAGAGAAAAAACATCAATTAACTCAATGGTTTTAAAATTTAATGAGTAGGTTATTGTTAAGCAAAAATATAACAGTAATAAGAAAATAAGTGATTTATCAATAAATATTGCCATTCCAAATCCAAATATAGCTAAAACAAATGCTGTTATGCAAGCATTTGGAATTGAAAAATTTCCTGAAGCGATAGGTCTGTTTTTTTTCCTTGGGTGGATCCTGTCACAATTTAAATCCAACAAATCATTTATAATGTATCCCGAAGATGCTAAAAAACTAACTGATAAAAACGTAATAATAATAGCAGGAATAGAACTAATATTATTCCAACCATGTGAAGTAATAAAAGGAACAAAAATCAGGAAGTTCTTTGCCCACTGGTAAACTCTGATCGATTTTAAAAAATAGCTGACTTTTTCTGACTTTCTTTCAAAAACAGACCGGACAGAAAAATTCCTTTTACTCCTGATTTCATTTGTTTTGGTCATATTGACTAAAATTGATTCCCGGGCACTTTGGAATATTACAAAATCAGATTTTGAATTGCCGGCATAATCAAAACTCTTATCTCCGAATAATCCTACCAGAAGATCTCGTTTTGTGCTTCCCTTCAAATTCGTATGATCCTGTGTACCATGAACTTCTGAAAACAGACCTAAATACTCAGCGATTTCCCTTGCATTTCCAACAGGACTGGCGGTAGCAAGAATTAATTTCCTTCCATTTTCTTTTTCACTTTTTAAAAAATCCAGAAAATTCGTATTATAAGGTAAAAGAGCCGGATCAATCCTGACGCGCTTAAATATTTCCTCTTTCAATCTCAATTTCCCCTTAAATAACCAAATGAATAAATGGAAGAAATATAAAGGATGTTTTCTTAGCAGAAGAATTAATCCTTCAAATAAAAGGTCAGATTTTATTAAAGTTCCGTCCAGATCAACCACTAAGGGTGGATCAGATTTGCTGGTCTCTTGTTTTACAATATTATTTATATGCATGCTAATAAATGTAAAAGACATTTAATAAGTGATTATTTTAAACGCTAAGCAATTAAAAATCTATTTCTTCCAGAAACCAAAAATTGATTCAGGTTTTCCGAAAACTACTTATAAAATGTTAATATTTGTTATAAAATATGGTTGATTTTGACCAATCAGTAATATTGTTATATGAAATGCTTTATTGGGTATATTAAATAAAAATCCGATCCGAAGGGTTAACTCAGCTATTCTTGTCACCATCTTGTGAGGTCTTAAAATCTTCCTGGAATATATAGATTATCTGATTTCCATTAGGATAAATACAAGGTTTGTAGTATTTTAGAGCATTCTCACAGGTTGTGAAAGACGATATCTTTCCGTGTCTGATTTCAACCTATGAAAGATTTACCACACTTAAAATAACAGAGATGGATTCAGATATTAAAATATTCGCAGGAAGCTCCGGTCAGGAGTTTTCAGAACGCATGTGCAAATATCTTGGAATAACTCTGGGGAAAACTTCTGTGAGAACTTTTTCGGATGGTAATACATACGTAAGAATTGAGGAACATGTTCGCGATGAGGATGTCTATTTGGTTTTACCAATCGGTTTGGATCCCAGTAATGAGTTTGTTGAATTATTATTCTGGATGGATGCCTTTAAAAGATCAGGAGCAAGATATGTTACAGCTATAGTCCCATATTTCAGCTATGCTAAAGGGGATAAAAAAGACGAGTCAAGAGTATCGATCAGGGCAAGAGTTTGTGCAGAATGTATTGAACTGGCAGGAGCAGACAGGGTAATAACAATGGATCTGCATGCGGCTCAGATCCAGGGTTTCTTTAAAAAGCCGGTAGACCATTTGTATGCCAGCCCCCTTTTGGCAAAACATATAAAATCAATAATGTCCGCTAATACTGTGGTTGTCTCTCCTGATGCAGGATTTGTAAAAAATGCAAGGAAATTTGCAGCAAAACTGGGAGTTGATTTTGCTATTGGCGATAAAACCAGAATCAGTCATGATGAAAATGCAGAAATCATGGAGATAATCGGAGAAGTTTCAGGTAAGGATGCGGTAATTATTGATGATTTCAGCATATCAGGTGGAACGATTGTTGAAACTGCCAGGATATTAAAGAAAAGGGGAGCAAAGAGTATTATAGCTTGTCTTTCACATCTACCGCTCAGCTCAAAAGGTGTTGATGCCATCGAGAAAAGCGATATCAGCATGGTCATATCGACCGACAGTATAAATAATCCACGGGTAAAAGGGTCTTCCAAAATTAAGATAATATCTGTTGCACCATTATTTGCGGAAGTGGTAAAAAGGATGCACAGGAAGGAATCGATAGGTGATTTGATCGACAATATTCCTGAAGAAGTATTTAAAGCGTCAGTTATAGATCTTCATAAATAAATCCGCTTATCAAATAGAAGCCTCCAGATATTTTATTTCATTAAGAATAGAAACCAATTTGTCAAAATTTGGATGTTTATATACTTTCTTAAACATTTTATTTGAATATATTCCAGGTTTTTCTCCATCCCTTACTCTAACGATATACGCCATTAATAGAATGGTATCACTTTTAGGTAATCTCAAAGATATTACCATGTATTTCGGATGTTAAAAAAAGCCCGCCGTCGCTAAAGCTATGGCGGGCGAAGGTGGGCCCAGCTGGGCTCGAACCGGACCGAGCGTTAAGAAATTGCCCGGTGGGCAATTTTAGCGAAGGAGACATATTGCCGCGGCAGACCCGAATCGAAAGATTATACTTATCATCCCGCAGTTTTCTTCTTTTATCTAGTACAACAGTAATCATTTCTTCAATTATGGTTACAATTTCGATAATTGAGGTAGATCTTCCACCTTTTTACTACCGTTTAATACCCATTGATCGATCTGCTGACGGTCAAAGATTGTGCGGGAACCAATCCTAATATGAGGTATCCGATCCTTGCTGACCACCAGGTAAATCAAGGATGTTGAAACATGTATGTACTCTGCAACGAGTTTTACATCAAGAAATCTATCGTTCTTTTCCATTTCTATTGCTTTTTACCATTTTATCACCATCTATATGGTTCAATAAAAATGTAAAGAAAAAAAGCCGAAAAACAAAATTCCAGGTCTGAAAAATGGGTCCAAAGGTAAAAGATTTTTATATCGGAGGGCTAGAATTGATGCGGATATGTGAATTTTGCATCAGATTTTATTCAGTTAAAAGGTAGGAATATATTAACATATAGTTCTGGATTAATTTTTAAGGGTGTTTTTACGATAGATCATAATTGAGTAATATTTGTACTTTGGAATATATAATTCTGTCAGCAATGCAACCAGAATTGCTCTGTCGGGGTTCTGGAATGATATCTGATAAAAATTTTGCTTCCCATCACCTGAAAGGAAGTGAAATCCTAATACAACGAGTTAAAGAATAAAATCAGAATATGTCCCGTTCGGGACACGGAGCGGACAAAAGTTGCAAATCCAGTTTAAAATAAGAAGTCGATGAGCATTTATTTCAGTGTGAGTGTGAGGGCGGGAGTGAGGGAAAAGATCCAGTTCTCAAGTTCGAGCTTACCAAATGAGCTTGTAAGTGAATACGATGGAGTAAGACGTTTTTATGGAAAGTTTAAATAGAACGTAGTTCCTTTGCCTTTCTCCGATTCCATCTTTATTCTGCCACCCATTAATTCTACGAATCCTTTTGCGATTGATAAGCCCAATCCACTTCCTTCATAACCTCGGGTAGAATCGGAATCTTCCTGCATGAAAATCTGAAATACAGTACTTTGTGCTTCCTGACCAATTCCCGCACCGGAATCCTTCACAAATAGTTCAAATTCTCTGTTGATGAAATTAGCACCGAGAATAATGCTTCCTTTTATTGTAAACTTTAATGAATTGTCAAGCAGATGTGATAGTGCTTTCTCAATCAATTCTTCATTACATAGTAAAGGAATTTTTAGATCTGAAGGGATTTGTATTATAAACTCAAGATTTCTGGCTTTGCATTTCGGAAGATATTTTATGTAAATCCTATCCAGTAAAAGTGATATATCAACTGGTTTAAATTTCACTTCCATATTTCCTGATACAATCAGAGAAATATCCGTAAAATTCGTAATTGTATTTAGCAGACGTTCACTGCTTTCATTAAGTATTTCCAGGTAAGATTCTTTTTCTTTCTGTAAAATGCCTGGCTGAATTATCATTTCTGAGAAACCCAGAATCCCATTCAGTGGTGTACGAACCTCATGCGATATATTATTCAGAAATGCAGTTTTTAATTTGTCGCTTGCTTCAGCTCTGATCCTTGCTTCAATCAGATCAGATGTTAGTTTCTTTCTTTCTGTAATATTTTCTTTTACAGCCAGGTAATGTGAAATACAGCTTTTTTCATCCAGAATCGGTGATATTGAAACCGATTCCCAGTAAAGTTCTCCTGTTTTCTTTTTATTATGAAATTCGCCTTTCCATTCCTTTCCGGACCTTATTGTTTCCCAAAGATTTTCATACTCTTTCACAGGTCTTTCACCGGAATTGAATATCCTGATATTTTTTCCGATTAATTCTTCTTTAGTATAGCTGGTGAGTAAATGTGTCTGGGAGTTTACATATTCAATTTCTCCTTCCAGATTTGTTATAATAATTGAAACAGGACTCTGATCAATAGCTCTTGTAAGTTTTCTTATAGATTCGTCAGATTTCTTGTGCTTTGTGACATCCATAGCGATTCCTCTTATACCTGTTATTTTTTTATCAATAATAATAGGATTTGACGATGTCCTTAACCAGACAAATTCATCAAAATTAGTCCTGATCCTAAATTCAATAGGATTCTTAACACCGCTGGAGATGATTTGATCGAAGTTTTCAATGGTATTCTTCAGGTCTTTTTCACATACAACTTCCTGTATTGATTTACCGATATAATAGCTGTCAGAGAAACCCGCTATTGATTGTATTGCAGGACTGATATATGTTATTATGCCATCAAAGTCAATTTCATAAATAACCTCATTTATATTTTCAACAATGGTTTGGTATTTTTCTTTACTAATTGTAAGTTCTATCTCTGCCTGCCTTTGATTGGTAATATCCTCACCAATGCTTGCAGTTCCGGTTACTTCTCCTGATGTTGACCGCAAAACTGTGTTATTCCAGTGCACAAGTCTCCGTTCGCCGGATCGTGTAAGTATCTCGTTCTCATAATGCCAAGCCTTTGGTAGGTCATCCAACAAGTTTAAAAAATTAGCCCTTACATTTTTGTCCCAAGCAGGTATGAAGCGATTGAACCAATCTGAACCGATCACCTCATCGCGTTGCCAACCTGTCAACTGAAGCAGATAATTATTACAAAAGGTGACCTTGGCATCCCTGTCAAGTGTCATAGAGATCAATTCGATATTACTTAACATTTGGGTAAAACGCCTCTCACTTTCATGCAAAGCCTTCTCTAAATGTTCAACACCAACACCTGCACATTGAATTTTCATCTTCTTAAATTGAACACCCAAAAGTGGAGGTACAAAGGTAAATTGTTGAAAAAACAATTTTGTAATTAAAAATGTGAGCCTATGTCATAAAATTTATGACATAAAAATTGAAACTAATCTACAAGGTTATTGCGAATAGCATATTGTGTTAACTCAACGTTTGATTTTAATCCAAGTTTCCCAAGCACTCGGACGCGGTAAGTTGCAACGGTTGCCGGGCTTATGGATAACTGGCTCGCAATTTCTTTCACCGAATCACCTCTGGCAATGAGTTGGAGTACCTGTATTTCTCGGTCTGAGAGAAATTCATTGGCTGATTTTTTCCAATTCTCACCCACTCTCTCTACTAATGTATCACCTATATTGGGAGAAAAGTATTTGTGTCCGGCCAATACTTTATGAACAGCCAGTAGAAGTTCTTCATTAGCACTTTCTTTATTAATAAAACCGGAAGCCCCGGCTTTTAATGCTCTGACTGCATATAATTCTTCAGGGTACATACTGACCATAAGTACAGGGGTTATTATTCCGGAAGATCTTATCTGCCTCAGGATCTCTATACTATTTTTTCCCTGCATGGATATATCAAGAAGGATTACGTCCCATTTATGTTTCATAACCTCATCGACAACATCATTACCGTTGGCAATCTCCCCAACTTCGGCTAATGGGAATTCTTCCAGCAATATCTGGAGCAATCCTTTCCGCACAAGAGCATGATCGTCAACAACTAAAAACTTCATGATTCCATTTTATTCTTTTTGGACAACGGTATTTTCAGAGTAACAGTAGTACCATTTTGTTTTTCGCTCTCAATTTTAAGTTCTCCCTGTATCATTAATGCTCGTTCTTTCATTCCGATCAATCCCAGTGAATTTTTCTTCTTGGCTTCATCCGGGTCAAATCCCTGTCCGTTGTCTTTAATAATTAGCCTTATCATGTCATCTGCTAATTCAAGAGTGGAATCAATCCTTGTCGCCTGAGCATGCCTTGCAACATTTGTGATCGCTTCCTGATAAACCCTGAAAATATTTGTCGAGAGGGTTCTGTCGGGAGTAAAATCTTTCAGTACAGTACGAAACCGGGTTTTAATTCCGGTATGCTTCTCTAATTCTTTACCCTGCCATTTAAGTGCTGTAATTAATCCCAGCTCATCTAATATATTCGGACGCAATTCAAATGCGATCTTTCTTACTGTTTTTAGAGTTGATCTTATCAGAATCAGGATTTCGTTTGCTTTTTCTTTTAATAAAATATTATCAGGCAGCTTTTTATTCAGCCAGCTAACTTCCATTTTTAATGCGGTGAGTTGCTGGCCTAATTCATCGTGAATTTCCCGAGCAATCGCAGTTCGTTCATTCTCCTGTATGTTTTGCAGATTAGCTGAAAGATTTCTTAACTGTTTATTAGTTGCATCGAGTTGTCTGGTCCGTTCATTTACCCGGCGTTCAAGCTCTTCGTTTTCGCTTTGTATCTGGGCTTTAGACTTTTTGTATTCAGGTACCTCAACAATTTCCCAATGTCCACTACGCTTTGAAATGGCGCAATCATGAACAAGAGCAACATCCAGGACATCTGTTGCCTTACTCTTTTTCAGAGAATAAGTACATAAGGCGATCATTCGCTTTTTAGAAAGGAATCGATTTAGCTCCGTTTCATACTCAATGAAATTGTTCCAAACCTCGCGATTAAGCCATCCTGTATTGCCATTGACCCGCATTCCTGTAAACCCATTATCCAACGATTTCACCAGTTTTTCATACCATCTGTTTACTACGACTTCTACATTAAAATTGCCTCCCTGAAGATACCAGTCTGCATATGGTAAAATTTCAATCTTATGCTGGATGTTATAATTGTTAAACTCTGGCATTGCTTTTTCCAATGCTAGTGTAGCTTCATTAACGTCAATAGGATCTGAAGCTATCCATAGGCAAAATTCATTGTTTTCGAGCCCTGCCTTAAAATACGGAACTAAAATCTCAAGAAGGTCTTGTTTTGTATTGTAAAACTGGCAGAAGTGCGTACCCCAGGACATATTTCCTAATACCTGGATTCCCGAAAATGTCTGGCTTTCCATTTATAAGTTATTAAATAACCGAGGTTGTTCAGTCGTGGAATAAAATTAATGAAATGTGTACCCTTGATAACATACTTCTAACGGTTTTGTTCCGTACTCAGAGGAGAGAATGCTTACAATCTACGAGCTCCCGATGCTTTTCTTTGCATGCGATTGCTCCTAAATCAACCTTAAACCCAATATCCCGGATTGAAATGGTTTTATATCTTCCTAGTTCAATACTTTTATAATTGAGTTCAGCTCTTGTCGGAGTGCAAAACATTCCTAATTTTTTTCTCTACTGTAAAGGGCACCAATGTTAGTGAAACTTGAGTAATACTACAGGAAGTCACACGGTGCCACCAAGAAGAAGACCCTTGGTTGCAACTCTGCCAAAAAACTCATTTTCTTTAAAAAAAAAGTTGCAACCCTCTCCTTGAAAATTACTGTACATCTCATCCTTTGAAATAGTGGGGGTTTCAGGATGTCATAAAAAGAAACAAGAGGTCGGTTTTGACCTCTTGTGCCTCTGGGTATCCTGAACGGACAAAAGTTGCAACCAGTTGATCGACCTTTTGATGTTAAAACTATTGAGAATTCGGGAAACCATTGCCCAGGAGCGTTGGGAACTGAAAGAATACCTTCAGGTTAAGGTTATGAAAAACTGCTATGTCCAATTGCACCCAGACAGGCATTACTATAGTGTTCCTTATCAATATATCGGTAACAAGGTTAAGATAGTTTATACTGCAACACATGTCAGTGTATATCTCGCGGGAGAGCGTATTGCTTACCATTTGCGAGATCGCAGACCCTATAAGTACACAACGGTTAAAGAACATCTTCCTTCAAGTCATCAGTTTGTAAGCGAATGGAATCCATCTAAGTTTATCGAGTGGGCCGGTCACATTCATCCAGATGTAAAAGCTTATATAGTGAACGTACTTGAAAATAAATCTTATCCCGAGCAAACATACAGAAGCTGTGTTGGAATACTATCCTTTGAGAAGAAAGCAGGAAAGGATCGTCTTATAGCAGCTTGTCAGAGAGCAACCGCTTTTGGTGCATTTAACTATAAAGTAATAGAACAGATTATCAACAATAAGCTTGACCGATTAGACACTAAAAAAGAAAATTTAACTCTGCCCTTGCATGAAAATATACGAGGAGCAGAATATTATAAATAAACCAAACTAAAAAATAATGACACATGAAATCCAGCATTTAATGCAACAATTAAGACTCCCCGGAATGAGAGCTGCTTATGAAGGTATAGTATCGACAAAAAACATGCAATCAATAAGTAATGATGAATTACTCAACTTGCTTTTACAAGCAGAATGGGATGAAAGAGAAAACTTAAAAGCCAGCCGCAGACTACAGAATGCAAAGTTCCGAATGAGAGCCAGCATTGAAGAAATAGACTTCTTTACTCCACGTGGCTTAAACAAAACACAGCTACTGCGTTTTATTGATGGGAGCTTTGTAAAGAATAGCGAGAATGTTCTGATCACTGGAAAAACAGGTGTTGGTAAAAGCTATATCTCATCTGCACTTGGGCATCAGGCTTGTCAGCTTGGTTATAAGGTCAACTATTTTATTGCACAGAAATTATTTACAATGCTTCGTATGTCAAAAGCTGATGAGTCGTACATAAGGCAAATTAAGCGAATTGAAAAACAAGATCTTATAATCATTGATGATTTTGGTATGCAGCCACTGGATGACATGACCCGGATGATGTTACTTGAGATTATTGAGGACCGTCACCAGAAAAGCTCAACTATTATAGCATCACAGTTACCAGTTGATAAATGGTACGATGTAATAGGTGAAAGCACTGTTGCAGATGCAATACTTGATCGATTAGTACATACTTCTCACAGAGTAGAATTATCCGGTGAGTCGATGAGAAGAAAGAAAAAATAGTAATTTTAAAAAGTTTTTAAGCGTTCATTGTAATCCGTTCTTCGGTTGCCCTTCGGGGATGTTGCCTCCGGCAAGGGGGTCAATTAACCTGAATGGGGGGTCAATATGTCCTGAATAAACAACTAGGACAGTCTAGTTAATTGCTCTTATTAGCCCTGATGCAATTGGCTACTACTTAAAGCGTCGGGTTATTAAGTTTCATAGCCTTAGTCCTGCCCGTTTACCATGACTTTAAAAAGCTACGCCACCTAACGACTTTATAATAGTTTAGTGCCCAGATTAATGACTACTTTAGTATATATTTTAAAAAAATCAACAAAAAATAGTTTGAATATTATTAAATTTTTTATCACTTAATATTAATAATGTTTTAATTGCATAAACATTTCAACGGTAAGCAGCACCATTAAAGTGAATGAACTTCCAAGAACAACTGAGATAGTTCTTCCTACGGCAAATTTTGACTTTTTAACTTTTGTAACACTTTCGAGAGGTATACTTAGTATATTTTCCTTATTAATCAATATAACTGTGTCGGAAGAAACATATACTTGAATCGAATTTCTACGGTATGAATGTTTGAAATCAACTTTGCCTGATAATATCCCATTTGAGATTATAGTACTCTCGATCGGGTACTTTGAATTTTTACAATGGATTATATAATGATAGTTGCTGGATTGAAATGTGGGAAGTTCATTTCTTGAGATATTTTTGAAACCTATACAACCTGAAAACTGTGACAACATAATGAAGATCAGCAATATAGAAAATATCTTCTGAAGTTGCAAATTTTCTTTCATAGTTTTTAATTATGCCTAAGTCGATTGAATATATGCAAGATAATTATTTATCTGAAATACATACTAAGTGCCAACAGATGAAATCTATTAAAGAATAATCTATATCCTATAAGCTGATTAATAAATTGAATTGAAGATTGTTTAAATAAATTTGTTTGACTTTAAAGTTACCAAGTTGTAAATTTGTGTATATAGTGTTCAAGAATATATTCTTAATGGGCTCGTTTCATAAAATTTTAGGAACTCTATTATCTGCTAATATCTATTTTTGTCTTGTGATGATATTGCATTCATGTAAAGATCATGATGACTCATATGGGGCAATCCCAACTTTTGATCCATTGGTAAGCAATATTACCCAAATGGAAGTAGATATTAGTGGAATTGTGTTTTGTGGTACATCAGTATGTCTTGAGTATGGAGTTGATACAACATATGGAAATACAATTTCGTGTGGCATATTTACCTTTAGATATGAAAGTAATGTTGGTCATTCACATTAGTGAAAATGCCAGAGCCTTTGACCACTCATCGCCGGAATTAATTGACCATGAAAGTCCGGAGTAAAAAAATTGATTTAGAGAAAAATAAAATTTTGACAATCATTCCGGTTAAAGCTACCGGCTTTTATAGTAAGTGTGGATTCCTTCAAAAGATAATATCGAGTTAAACAGCTATACTTACTGACCTCCTGTAACCTGAAACAAAGTGTAAAATCAGTCCTTCTTTGACCACTTCAAAATCCGGTCAGGATACAATTAACATACATAAAAAAACAACAAGTTCTTAACTCAAGTTCTTTGTGGTCAATTTATTCCGACGAAAGATGATCAGAGCCACTGGTTTTTCCAATTAACATAAATTTCATAGAAATATTAATAAAACTATCAAACCCTCTATATACATCTGTATATTTATTACCTCCTGGGGGTCCTCTGTGATCTTCGTAAAAAGGTATCAAATCAAAATCCTGTTGATATCTGATATCCAAATTCACCTTGGGTGAAAGCTGAAAGGCAATTCCTAAATTCCCATAACCACCATAATTTTTCTTTTTTGGATCATTATAACCAAACATAGGACCAGTATGTGAAATCAAAAAACCTGAATACAATCCAGCGCCAAAAACAAATTGGAATATACTTCCAATTGAGAAATCAATACCAACCGGCACTTTTATATAGCGTATATGATTATAATTACCCCTATCCTCATAGTACAATCCAGTCTTAATACTAAATATTTTTTTGGGAGTATACTGATAACCTAATCCGATTTCTAAATAATCTTCGAAACCATTATAAGATCCATTATATGGATAAGTATGTGGATTGTAGTATGGATCCATCTGTGTTTTACCAAAGCCAACATCAATTCCTATCTGTTTCTTTTGGGCTGACATATTGTGTGTAAAAAGAAACAGTAATACTAACAATATAGAAATAGGTTGAAACGGTTTCATGGTATTATTGATAACTAAATAGCATTTTATAGACGGTTCTATAACTGCTTACCTATTATAAAAAAGCATGTTGTCTATTCATCTCTTGTAATCAAAGTTACGAATTTCTTATTAAAAATATTAAAACAGTAAGCCCGGAGCTGATTCCGGGGACTTACATCTCGCTGCATTGTTGAGAAATTCATTTACTTATATTTTGATATTGAATTTTTTCTGCTGTAATTTACTATGCGGCATTCCCTTTATACTTCTATAAGTATTGCAGACATCACATATAAACAGCAAAAAGGAATTGCCGCTTCTTGTATAGATCCAATGACAATGAAAACTATATTTTCTTCGATTTACATTATTTATAAAGACCCTGCCTCAGAACTGACTCAGAAGAAGAGATATTTACCTCTCCCTCATCAACCGATGAACCTGAAACATTCCATCGTCCCTGTCTGATATATTCCTTAACTTTTTTATAAGATTCAGGATAGCATTCCTTCATCATATTATATCGCCTAGCGCCCGTGAAATTGAACACATAATCGGAATATTTCTCAAACAGTCTGAAGTTATCCTCCATAGTGTTTTTAAGGTATTGATTAATTGTCTTTGGATAATCCCAGAGCCATTCGGTATCACGGTGAGCTTTGCTTCAAAGCAAGTAAAATGGTCTTATAATATTTATTTCAAAATAAAGTGGCGCATCTAAGCAATTAAATAAGCTTCCCAGTGAACTTATTATCATAATGTTATAATGGTTTTGCTATAATTCAAATCCCATTCTCATTCCAAAGTTTACAAAAGGGTAAAAAGATACATTATCGGACGTGGTATTTGGATAATTAATTCAAGTTGCTACTTATAAAAACTTCTCATTTATGGTAAAAACGAATATAAAGAGAATCACTTTCATCAAAAATCCATCGACTGTTACTGCATGAATGCGCTTTGGCAACATACTGGATATCTGACTGAATGTAGTCTCGATTCTTTTTCTGGAATCAGAGATCAAAAAGTTCTGCCATGGCTCATGAGGCTGTTTGGTGTTGCTTTTTCTGGCAATCATCAAATTTATATCTGCTGCCTCACTGCATACTTGCTCATTGTAGTAATCAGTATATGCGCTATCGCCATATACAATGCTGTTCTCCGGCAGATCAAAGAACATATTTTTCATCCCATCAATGTCGTGATAACATCCAGGGTGCATTGCAAATTCAACTGGTATTCCATCCACGGTTGTAATTACCTGAACTGTAAACCCATAGAAATATTTTCTCATAGAAGGTTTATAGCCCCTGTATTGTTCACCTTTAATGAGCCTGGATCGACAGATACGAATGTTTTCACAGGTAGCTACAGGAAAGCTGTCTATGATGTATTCTGACGAAATGTTTAATCTTTTAATTATGTCAGCAGTATTTAGAAATAGGTCTATAATCAACTCGAAAATTGAGTGTATTCGCCGGTTAAAACGACTCTTACTGAGCATTCCAGGAATAAGGTTGGTAGACTTAACAAAACTAATAGCATGATCGATATTACCATGGAAATACTTGGCAGCTATCAGGGCCACTGCAATCAGCTCGGAATCAGAAGAATTACGGTTAACAGGTTCTTTATGACCAATTTCTATCATGATATCATCAATAAAAACGTAAATTGCAATAAATTTTTCTATCATATCCTTCAGGTTATAATGTTTCGCGACTTAAACCTGGAGGATTTTTTTAATTATACCTAATTTATATGTATTTGATTATCAACATATTAACACTATTTATCAACATATTTTATTGATTTACAATATTTTAATAATTTTTACTTCAAACTATAACTAGATAGTTGAATTAGGACGGGAATCTGGGCTGTAAATTTTATTGACCGTGACAGACATTGTCCGACTCCTGAGCCCAAAACCACCATACCAGTCTGTTATTAGACCATGATTATATGATTGTATGCCAAACATTATTCCAATTCCCAGGATATGTGAAAATTTAGATTCTGTCTGATAATGTGAAAACCCACTGTAGTGCATAGCAAATGTCTGATCCTTATAAAAACAGGATTTATATGTTAACTGTGGGGCATAATAGAAAGATTTTCTATGGTTTGTTGTTTGCTGTGAATTAATTTCTTTGGAATAGATCCTGAATTCCGTTTTCAGGTTTATCCCAAAATCATTATTAAAAGGGCTATTCCTGTAGGAATAAAGTCCCTTATCGGTCGCAGAACCTTCCTCTCCATTAGAATTAAAAGCAGTTTGATTCATTTTACTATCTCTTCTGGGAAAAATAAACCCAACCTGGAACTGCAAACTCCTTTTTGGTGTTCTATAGATCTCAAATGAAACAGGGACCTCACTCAAGATCAGTTGAATTGGATTAAACTTTAATGTTCCGAATGCTCTCTTTTCAGGGATTGAATCTGCATTTGAATAGCCATATAATTCATTTAATGATATGTTGCTATTGTTGATGCCGAAGCATTCTAAATAAATACTTAGAAAAACGATAATTAAAAATGGACTTTTCATGATTGCCAATTAAGAAGGCTAATCTCTAAATTTACGCCATTTTCAGTCCAAAGTCAATTTTATATTTGCGTCATATTAGATTATTTCTGAAATGTGATATCAGCGGCATCTCTTTCTACTACATAGTGCAAGTAGTCCCCAGCCTGACTAAAAGGCCATTCAGAAGTCCCGATCATGCTATCTCTGATAATGCTCTTGTAGTGAGAGGAATATTTCCAACTCGTTTTTCGGTCAAAAACACCTCATTTTCGTTCAAAACCTGGCATAAACCTGGCGTGAAATAAAAAACCACTTACAGATTTTCCTTGTAAGTGGTTGATTTTCAAAAGTGGGCCCAGCTGGGCTCCAGATAATAGAATCCGAACAACAATTGCAATTGAACTTTGTTGTTAAGTATATTAAGATCTGAATGTCTTATTATTACTTAATATATAAAGAGCGCCATGTTTCAACAATATTACGAGCCGCATCCAGCTTTAAAAGGCTTTGTAAACAACATTATGATAAATGAGATGAAGTTTGAGGCAATGGAAAACTCACGCAGTTTCTCTATCCCGCCGCTTCCCGAGCACTCTTTAATGTTTTATGTAAGAGATCGTGTGGATGTTAGAGATATATCCAAGGGAAAAAAGGAAACTCTTTCCCCTTCCATTGTGATTGGTCCCAACATCAATCGACATCATATAACTCCTGGGTTTAATCATTTGGTGATTAACATTGGTTTTCAGCCGGGAGGGTTATATCGTTTTTTAGGCATTCCCATGAATGAGCTTTTATGCAATGATGCATTCGATGGTCAGGAGCTGTTAGGGAATGAGGTGAACCAGGTAAATGACCAATTAGGAGAGGCTGATTCTTTTTACAAAATGAAAACAATTGTTGAAAGTTTTCTGCTTAAACATTCTGCCAGATTAAAACAACCTTTACCCATTGATCATGTACTTACTTTGCTTATTAAAGAACGAGGATTAATTAAAATTGACCAACTGGCATCTGATGCCTGCTTAAGCACCCGTCAGTTTGAAAGAGTATTTCAGCAACGGATAGGATTACCACCCAAATACTTCTCCCGGTTGGTAAGATTTTCGCATGCCTGGATTCTAAAGGAACAACAGCCAGGTATTCACTGGATAACAATTGCTCATGAGTGCGGATACTTTGACCAGATGCACCTCATTCGGGACTTTCAGGAATTTGCGGGGGTAAATCCATCCTTAATTGAATCAGAGCTTTTAAAGTCACCCGTAAAATTTTTTAACCCGTTGTATTCCTAATATGTCGCTTTTGTACTATGCTTTCGCCTTCTCTATGAGCTACTTTTACCAGAAAACAAAAGCTATGAAAAATGTAATTACTACAACTGTTTTCTTGTTCATATGCGGGATTATTCTTGCTCAAGATAGAACCAAAGATGAAGCTGCCATCAATAAGCAGATTGATGCTATGATATATAGCTGGAACAATCATAATTATGATGACATGAATAACTATACCACAGAAAATACCGATTGGGTGAATGTGGTAGGTATGTGGTGGAAAGGACGAAAGGAATCACAATATGCTCACCAGGCCTATCATAATACAATGTTTAAAACATCGGTATGTGAGAAAAAGTCTGTTGCCATCCGGTTTTTAACTAAAGATGTGGCTATAGCTCATCTTTTGTGGCATTTTTCTGATCCAAATCCTGTTCCATTACCTGACGGAAAAACCCCAGGACCTACTGATGCCTTGGCTACACTTGTTTATGTAGAACAAAACGGGAAATGGCTAATGACTGCAGGAGAAAATGTTGTAATTGATAAGGGCGCTCAACCGTTTGACCCGATAAACCAGATGCCGAAGAACTAAGTTTAATACAGCTCGTTTCGGTGGATGGGCAATCTTAAAATGCTCTATTTAGTCCAAAACCTGGCGTAAACCTGGCGCATAAAAAAAACAGCTACATTTTTAAGGATGTAACTGTTTGATTTTTACTGTGGGCCCAGCTGGGCTCGAACCAGCGACCCCCTGATTATGAGTGAGGTAAAACCCTGATTTTCAGATTATACTGGTTTGTATTGGTCCTCATTGTCATTCACTTACGATTTTGGGAGTGTACACATTATCACTGGTTTTCATAAAACCTGGCGGATTACCTGGCGTGTTTTAAAACCATTTTATCTCATCACTGAATTGCTGAATTGATTCCAAAGGTACTGTCTGGATCCAGCCCATCCAGGTAGTGCTCAGTTATAATCATATTGCTGTGACCGAGCATGGAACTGATTTTTTCACGGGGAACATTATTTCTATCAAGTGAACTTGCGTAGCAATCTCTGGCAGTACCCAATTGGAGAGGACGGGATAGTTCAAGTTGTTCTCTTATATCCCGGAGATTCTGATTAATTTGCTGCTTGATTTTATGATTCCTGTTCTTAAAAGTTTCTTCATCATATCCCTCGGTTAGCTTACCTAAAACGAACGGACTACTCTTATCTTCGACTCGTGAAATTGAATCCAATAATTTTTCTGTTAATGGAACGGTAATCCGTTTCTTATTATTCCTTCTCGTAGACTCTGTCTTTTTCTTTGTAAAAAAGATGTAATCACCCCAATCCTATTCCTTCTTTAAATCGTCCAAATATTCGGTTTTTTTCGTCGCTGCTTTCCGGTGCGACCTTTATAATTTCCAAAGAGTTCACTGAAATAAATCGTTTTAATATTAGATTGAACTATTTCTAAAGGTTTAATAGCCCGGCAAATATATTTTCGATATTTGTTGAAGTGATTAAAAAAAACCGAGATGAGGATAATCTATTGTTTTATAAGTTGGCCTCTGATCTCCCCGTCAGGAAATGTTGCTGAATGAATATTAACATAGTAAAGATCTGCATTCAAAGCAGAATCCTGTGAGGCTGTTAATACAGGAGAAGTATAATTGATGGGTGATTTTATTGGCGATGGGAAAGGGAATATCACATCTCCCACAACTCCAACAGGCGCTTTATGAATGTGAGAAATTGTTGCGGTAAGGCCCGAAAAAGTAACAACAATTGAAAATATTTTGGTGTCTTTATTATATGTCAGAGTTGCAGCGCCTGTTGCTACAGACGAATTTGGCGGCGTTTCACTTGCTCCATTTAGTGTAGCTTTGAATACGACATCAGATGAATTGCTTTTTTTGCAGGATATGGCAATAATTAATAAACAGACTAAAAAAGCAAATTGAATTTGCTTCGGGACCCGACTTTTTCCTTGTGAAAAGAATGCAGTTGAATGAATCTTTGTTTTCATAGTTTTGCTGTTTTCTAATAATTAATAGTTAACAAAACCATTTTGTTATTGTTCAGCACCTTTCCGGGACGGTTGGAATCCTTTAACTTATGTGTTATTATTTCCAGAAGAATAACATAATGATATCAATTTTGTTATAGTAACGGTCAAAATTGCAAGACATTAATGACCGGGGTATCTTAAGCTCCTGTAATACAAAATCATACAATTCAAAGCAGAGTGAGAAAATTGGATATTTTGGGTTTTATCTCGATATGGACTATACCAAAGTAAAAAGTACAATGGATTCTTTACTTAACGCAGGTGACTTAAATTATTATGAAACTACTGATTTACTTGTGGCCTAAGCAGAATAGTCTAATTACTGATATCCAAAAACTTAATACCGACAATGATCGTCATTTTTCTTAATATGAAATAAACTTTTTAATAGTATCATCTGTTAGTCGCATGGGTAATAATTCAACCCAATATGTATTAATTTGTTTCATAGTAATTCTTTTAAAAGATTATCAATCCTTAAACAAAAGCATGGCAAGTCTCATTCAGGGGTTTGAATATGACATTTTTATAAGTTACCGTCAGAGAGATAATAAATATGATGGTTGGGTAACAGAGTTTGTGGACAATCTGAAAAGTGAACTCAACGCTACTATCAAGGAAGATGTTAGTGTCTATTTTGATTTGAATCCGCACGATGGACTTCTGGTTACTCATGATGTTGATGCATCACTGAAAGAGAAATTAAAGTGTCTTGTTTTTATTCCGGTAATTTCACAAACTTATTGTGATCCCAACTCATTTGCATGGACTCAGGAGTTTAAAACTTTTATTAAGGAGGCATCAAATGATAAATATGGACTAAAGATTAAACTTCCAAACAATAATGTAGCAAGCAGGGTTTTGCCAGTCCGTATTCATGACCTGGATATAGACGACATAAAACTTTTTGAATCAGTTTTAGGCGGAACCATGAGAGGTGTTGAATTCATCTATAAGTCACCAGGGGTAAACAGACCCTTAAGGGCCAGGGAGGATAAGCTGCAGGATAATGTTAATAAAACCTCTTATCGCGATCAGATAAACAAGGTGGCAAATGCTATAAAAGAGGTAGTTTCGGGCATAAGAACCGGGAAGGTTTTAACAGATAAAGAGAGCACATATGAACCAGTTAGAGAGGAAGAAACTAAAAAAGAAATAGGTCCGGATATTCATGACAAACCTTCTGTAAGCATTCAAATTGACAGACAGTTACTAAGGAAAATAGAGAATGATTTTCCTTATCCCATTGCACTCGAATTCAGGAGGCTTAATACCAAGGAGTATCTCGCACATGATGGGAAACGATTAATGCAGATCCTTAAAATTTCTGAAACAACTATTCAATTGCTTTCCCTGATATCACTTGTGGATCTGCTTGAAAATGTTACAAAATCTGCAATAAGTGTCCCCGATTCTTTTAAAAGGGATTTTCCGCATCTTTTTTCAGTAACATCATTTGGGAAATGGATTTCGCTTGCCAAAGGTTGTGTTAAGTTATTCCATAACAGCGATGTCGGGATGTTTATAAATGAATTGAAAGGATATTTCTTCGAAAAAGATGGTTCTGAAAGTAAAATTCTTAATTCATTTAATATTCTGACAAATATCCGCAATGTACTTGCTGAACCAGAATCTGTTGTTACAAGCAGAATGATAGACGAATACTGCATTGAAGGTGAAATGCATTTGCTGACGATTCTGATGGAACTGAAATTTCTTATGAATTATTCATTTCTCTATGTTGACCACATATCGGTTAAGTACCCTAAATGGAATAATCCCAGTTTCTTTCATACTTTCTCAGAGGTGACGGGAAACAGCTCAGAGTTCAATGCCTATAGCAAAATTCTCACGGAGATAGTAAATACTCCTGCAATGATAATAGCAAAAGGTAGTGAGGAAAAAGATTATCTCAATCTTGATCCTTTGCTAATCTATTCGAATGAGGGTGAAACCAAAATTGCCGATATTTTTATGTTTACCGGTTGGGATAAGAACAAAACCGCCAAGTACAAACCTGTATGGAATGGAGGTTCTTTTGATCTTTCAGGAACTACAATAGAGTTTGAAACCATAAGTGCTTTATTGAAGTTTTATGAATTCTTTGCAGAACAGGCTGTCTTCCTTGACTATAAGGGATATGCTGCAATATTGAAGTAAATACATGCAATACAGGACAATTGACATCAGAAGGAATATTTAGAAATGTCAGATGAAATCAAAAATACTGAACCGTCCCTGGATGACATATTTTCACGTAAAAAAATAGTTGGTGAAAAGGGAAATGATAAGGTAGTCTTACCTTTCAAGTTCCTGGATTCATATACAAGGGAAGACAAGAATATTTTCTTTGGCCGGGACAGCGAAACAG
>CAWBQN010000003.1:0-6850 GCA_963791065.1 uncultured Bacteroidales bacterium | reverse complement strand
ACGGTTATTGTTATTACAGATATTTCCGGAAGTCATTTTTGGGGTTTTAACTTTCAGATAACGCTCTGGCTGTGGTTCACAGTCCTTTTTGCCAACTTCGCCGAAGCAGTCGCTGAGGGCAGGGGTAAAGCCCAGGCAGATAGTTTACGGAAAAACCGCACTCAGACCAAAGCCCGTAAACTTACGAATGATAAAGAGGAAATTGTACTGGCAACTGAATTGAGAAAAGGTGATATTGTGATTTGTGATGCAGGAGATATAATTCCGGCCGACGGTGAAGTAATCAGTGGGATTGCAAGTGTTGATGAATCTGCTGTTACCGGGGAGTCGGCACCGGTTATCCGGGAAAGTGGTGGTGACAGAAGCGCTGTTACCGGGGGTACCAAAGTTATCAGCGACCAGATCACTATTAAAATAACTTCAGAACCCGGTTTTACATTTTTAGACCGTATAATTGCTCTGGTTGAAGGAGCGAAACGTCAGAAAACACCAAACGAAATTGCATTGATAATCCTTCTTTCAGGACTGACGATCATTTTCCTGTTGGTAGTGGTTTCCTTGCCGGCATATTTTGGTTATAGTCTTAAAGCTTCACGTATGTCAGCAGATCACAACCTTACGTTGCCTGTTCTGATCTCACTTCTTGTCTGTCTTATTCCTACAACCATTGGAGGTTTACTGAGCGCAATTGGCATAAGCGGGATGGACAGATTATTGCGTAAGAATGTTATTGCAACAAGTGGAAAAGCTATTGAAGCAGCAGGAGATACTGATGTGTTGCTACTGGATAAAACAGGAACAATTACATTGGGAAACCGTATGGCAACCGAGTTTATTCCTGCAGAGGGCTTTACGATCGAACAACTTGCTGATGCATCTCAACTGGCCTCCCTTGCTGATGAAACACCGGAAGGCCGGTCAATTGTGGTGCTGGCAAAAGAACAATTTAATATCCGGGCAGAGATGCAATATCTGAATACTGCATTTATTCCGTTTACTGCACAAACAAGCATGAGTGGCATTGATTTGAAAAGTCCTGATGGTCAGATGCGAAGTATCCGGAAAGGCTCTTCATCTGCAATAAGAAAATTCATTGAAAACAATAATGGATTTTTCCCAAAAAATGTAGAAGAAATTGTTTCAGATCTCTCCCGTCAGGGGGCAACACCATTGGTTGTTGCAGAAAATAATCAGGTTCTTGGATGTTATTCATCTTAAAGATATTGTGAAAGGAGGTATCAAGCAGCGTTTTGCTCAACTCCGGATGATGGGTATCCGTACAATTATGATCACAGGTGACAATCCGCAGACTGCTGCTGCGATTGCTGCTGAATCGGGAGTAGATGATTTTCTTGCTGAAGCAAAACCTGAAGATAAACTCCACAGGATAAGGGAAGAACAGGCTAACGGTCATCTTGTCGGCATGATCGGTGATGGCACAAATGATGCACCTGCACTTGCACAGGCTGATGTAGGCCTGGCTATGAACACAGGTACACAGGCTGCCCGCGAAGCCGGGAATATGGTTGATCTCGACAGTAACCCGACGAAACTTATTGAGGTAGTTGAAACCGGAAAACAATTGCTGATGACCCGTGGAGCTCTGACTACTTTCAGTATTGCAAATGATGTTGCTAAATATTTTGCGATTATTCCTGCAATTGCAACCTTATTATATGTTACATCTTCAGGAATAGCTCCTTTAAATGTGCTCAATATTATGAAACTTACTTCTCCTGAAAGTGCAATTTTAAGTGCAGTCATATTCAATGCTTTAATAATTATCGCCCTTATTCCTCTTGCATTGAGAGGTGTGAAATACAGACCTATTTCAGCCAATCGCGTTCTGGCATTAAATATTGCTTATTTATGGTATTGGAGGAATTATAGTTCCATTTGTCGGTATCAAACTGATCGATATGCTTCTTGTTTCAATTCATATGATTTAATAATCAGAATATTAATAATTAAAGATAATCATGAAAACACAAACAATTATAGCTTTAAATTTTTACTGGTTATGACAATCCTGACAGGAATTATTTATCCTCTGTTAATGACTGGACTGGCACAGTTAAGTTTTCCTTCAAAGGCAAACGGAAGTCTGATAATGAAAGATGGTAAGATTATAGGTTCTGAACTGATCGGACAGAAGTTCGACAGCAGTATCTATTTCTGGTCAAGACCTTCGGCAATTGGTTATAATCCCATCCTTCCGGTGCCTCAAACTATGGTCCCACAAGTGATACCTTAAAAAAGCAGGTCACTGCACGACGTAATTTGTTTTCAAGGATGAATTCTGTAGACGATTTCCGCTATTCCGAAGGAAATGATTTTTGCATCTGCCAGCGGACTCGATCCCGATATTTCACCTGAAGCGGCCTTACTACAGGTGGATCGGATTGTCAAAGCCAGACATTTTGATGATATCAAAAGAAAAACTGTTAAGAAGATAAATGATCTTACCGAAATGCCTCAGTTTTTGTTTCTTGGTGAAGAAACGCATAAATGTATTGAATCTAAATATTGAACTTGATAAAATTAAATGAATATAACCAATAACAAATTAAATCATATATTATCATGAAACATTCAATCCGTACCAGATTCACATTAGGAATGATTTTTTTATTTATTATCATTCTTGTATTATCCGTTTTTTCAGGTTATTATCTGAATAAACTCTCTAACAAGACAAGTGCAATTCTGAAGGAAAACTATTTATCGGTTGTTTATGCCCGCGAAATGTCTGAAGGCATAATGAACATAAACCAGGAAATTACCACATGCTTTTTGACTAAACAGAAACCCGACAGCCTGAAAATTTCCAAATATCTAAGCTCTATTAATCATTCACTCTCTGTCTGGAAAAAAACAATATAACAGAACCAGGTGAAGGTAAACTTGTGTCGGATATTGAGACAGGTTATATTGAGTACCAGGATTCTGTTTTAAAGATTGTAAAATCACGAAATCGTTAACGAGCAGTATACTTTACCTGCAAAATAAGTCCGGTGATCTTTACCAGCAATTGTTACTATTGTCCCAGATGAATGGCAAAGCCCTGGAAGTTAAAACTGATGATGCAAAAGCTACATCAAAAAGTGCTCTTACTCAGATGACTGTACTGGCAACCTTATGTTTTTTGATCGGAATGAGTTTCACGTTCAGCTTTGCCTCATACTTTAACCAGAGATTTTTTCAATTATACAATGGCATCAAGGAGATTGTTTCAAGCAATTATGATCAGCGCCTGTTTTTCGATGGGAAAGATGAGTTTCATGAGATTTCGCTTCTCCTTAATGAAATGGCGGAAAAATTAAAGAAGAATAAACAGAAAATGTCTGTAACTTTATTAGATGAGAATACAAGAAAATTTAACAGTAAATGATGTTGAAGAGTTGAAAAAAATGCTGTTCAGGATAAAGACCCTCGAAGAACAGGCAGCAGCAATGATTTCAAAATTCGAAAAACAGTGATTATATGGACATTGACGATTCCCGTCCTGATCCCGATGAACTTCTTGCCGCATTGAAATTAGCGGAAGAAAAAAGTAAACGGGGTAAGCTTAAGATATTCTTCGGAATGTGTGCCGGAGTCGGTAAAACATATACAATGCTCCAGACGGCTCAGGCTGAGAAATCAAAAGGGTGCGATATTGTTATTGGCTATGTCGAAACTCACAACAGGAAGGAGACGGCTGCGCTTGCTGAGGGATTTGAACTGATTCCACGGAAAACCTATCAGTATAAATCCACTACAGTTTATGAGATGGATCTCGATGCAATTATCGCCAGGAAGCCACAGCTTGTCCTGGTTGATGAGCTGGCACATACAAATGCTCCCGGCAGCCGTCATACAAAAAGATTTCAGGATGTCCAGGAGATCCTTGACAACGGCATAAATGTTTATACTACTGTTAATGTTCAGCATCTCGAGAGCCGGTCAGATACCGTCTCGCAGATAACGGGTGTAATTGTCCGTGAAACTTTGCCGGATGAGATCTTTGAAAATGCCGATGAAATTGAGGTTATAGATCTGACACCTGATGAACTTCTTCAAAGACTCGCCGAAGGCAAAGTTTATGCTCCTGAAAGATCAAAAGAAGCGATCGAGAGCTTTTTCCGGAAGGGAAACATTACAGCGCTGCGCGAGATGGCTTTGAGAATTGTTGCTGATCGTGTGGATAAACAACTTCATGAGTATATGCAGCTTAAGCGGATTAAAGGTCCATGGAAATCAGGGCTGCATCTGCTTGTAGGCGTAAGTCACACCCAGCAATCAGCCAAATTGCTTAGATGGGCCAAGAACCTCTCCTATACAATGGGTGCTGATCTCCAGGCAATCTATGTGGAAACCGCACATAAAACCGACACAAAAGAAAGTGAACAGTTAAATAAGAATATCAACCTGGCCAGACAACTGGGCATTAAGCTCAGGATCGTCACCAATAATGATATGGTTAAGGCAATCGTTGATTTTGCCCAGAAAGAGAATATCACTCACATAATCATTGGGAAACCGCGCGTTCGTAACCTGCTGACCCTGCTCCGGCTTGGTAATTTTGTAAACAGATTGATCCGTTACAGTGGTAATATAGATGTATATATTTTAGGTTCTGACGTTCAGGCAAAAGACAGATATAAGAAAAAAGTTTCCTTGCCATCCTTCACTTCAAATGTCAGGCAATATTTAACAGCTTCTCTAATTATTTTTCTGACTGCATGCATCTGTTTTCTGATCAAAGCTATCATTGGTTATCAGGTCGTATCTTTTGCATTATTATTTGTTGTTTCAATACTTGCATTTTTCTTTGGTACAGGACCGATCCTGATGTCAGCCACACTGAGTGCCCTTATCTGGGATTTTTTCTTTATACCGCCGCCCTATACCCTTCATGTCGATAAGCCTGTGGATATGCTGATGCTGATAATGTTCTTTATCATTGCGTTGCTTAGCGGTGTTCTTACCTCACGTATCAAAAGGCAGGAAATGAAGATCAGGATCCGGGAGGAACGGACAAATGCCCTGTATCAGCTGACGCGGGAACTCTCTACAGCTACCGGTGTAGAAGAGGTTGTTGCTATTGCAAAGAACGATATAAAAAAATATTTTAATCTTGATTCCAGGATCCTTCTTAAAAATGACAGAGACCAACTTGAGTACGCGAGTCAGTCAAATACTAATATTACTCTTTCCAAAAACGATATGAGCGTAGCAGCATGGACATTTCAGCATTCTGCCAAAGCAGGAAGGCACACCGATACTCTGCCTTCATCCAGTTATATTTTATCCGTTAAAAGGGAACCAGATGAATCTTGGAGTGATTGCAATCCAGCAGGAAATAGTTTTTACCCAGGGTGAAGAGCAATTCTGGGAGGCATTTATTTCCCAGATATCAGGGAAGTTTGAACGGGAATATCTTCGGAGCATGGCTAAGCAGGCTTTTTTGTTAACTGAGTCAGATAAGCTGTATAAAACACTTTTTAACTCCATATCGCATGAACTGCGGATCCCTGTTGCTACAATAATGGGAGCCTCCGACTCCCTGCTTTCAACTGATCATTCCGGGGAAATAAGGAAGGAGCTTTCTACTGAAATATTCAAAGCTTCCAAACGTTTAAACCGTCTTATCGAGAACCTGCTGAACATGTCACGTCTCGAAAGCGGACGGATTTCTCCACGGCTTGACTGGTGTGATATTCATGATCTGGTAAATAAAGTAACTGAAAGCCTTCAGGATGAACTTAAGCCGTTTAATCTGCATGTAGTCATACCCGAAGATATGCCATTTGTAAAACTCGATTTCGGCTTGATGGAACAGGTGCTTTATAATCTGCTCTATAATGCGACCCAATATGCTCCGGCTTCTGTAAATCTGCGGGTTAAAGCGTTCTATGACAAAGGAATACTAACTTTACAGGTTATGGATAGGGGACCGGGCTTTCCTCCGAGGGAAATTTCCCTTATCTTTAACAAGTTCTACAGAGTTGAAGGTTCAAAAGCCGGAGGCACCGGATTGGGCCTTTCAATCGCTAAAGGATTTATTGAAGCTCATAGGGGAACAATTACTGTTGAAAACAGACAAAATGGAGGAGCAAAATTTACTATCAGAATACCAACTGAGATACCAACTGAAGAAATAAAAGGTTTAACAATTGAAAAATGGACCTGACGGAGACAATACTTGTCATCGATGATGAAGTGCAGATCCGGCGGTTGCTTGAGATAACACTTTCATCAAATGGATTTAAGGTTTCTGAAGCTGCCAACGGAAAGGACGGTCTGATTGCTGCTGCTACACATCGCCCGGCACTCATTATTCTTGATCTGGGATTGCCGGATATAGAGGGTATCGAAATTTTGAAAAAAATAAGGGAATGGTATCAGAAGCCCATAATAATACTTTCTGTCAGGAACTCTGAAGATGATATTATTAATGCACTTGACAATGGTGCAAACGATTACCTCACAAAACCCTTTAAGACAGGTGAGCTTCTGGCACGCATTAGAGTGGCATTAAGACCTGCCGCCGGAACAGATTTAAACCCAAATCTGATGTTCGGCACACTCACACTCGACCTGGCAAATCACATTGTTCGAAAGAATGATGAAATCATAAAATTAACATCCACCGAGTTTTCTCTGCTGGCACTTCTGGCAAAAAATTCCGGAAGAGTTCTGACCCATCAGGCTATACTGAAAGAAATATGGGGTTTTGGCTACATTGGACAGACGCAGATTTTAAGGGTATTTGTTGCTCAGCTCCGGAAAAAAATCGAGGATGATCCTGCGAAACCTAAGTTCCTGATTACTGAATCGGGGATAGGGTATCGATTTCATGAATAGT
>CAWBQN010000002.1:0-99633 GCA_963791065.1 uncultured Bacteroidales bacterium | reverse complement strand
CCACTTAACATCATTGAAACAGGTAAAGACTTCCGCAATTGTTTTTAAAGTCCAGGGATAATATTTATCATCACTATTTAACCATGACATAATTTCTCCAGTTGATTTGGAAAATCCTTTGTTCAGGGCACTCCCGTGTCCATGATCAGGCTCACTTACCCAGAAGGATAAGTATTTTTCAATATTTTTTATTATATCTACAGATCCATCGGTACTCCCTCCGTCAATTATTATGTACTCCAGATTAGGATAGTTTTGGGAAAGCACTGAATCAATAGTTTCTTCTAAATAGTTTGCCTGATTGAATGATGGGGTTACAATGCTGATTCTGGGAAAACTCATTCCTTATAATTTATTATTGGCAAAGATCCATATTAGATTTCTTCAGATAGATTGCATCTGCCTGCCAGAATGCTTTATCTGAATCTCTTCTCATTACATCTGCAATATCAAATAAACGAAATCCTTTCTCAAATAAATAATCACTGATTTCATGAAATAAAATTGCGGTTGGTGATATATAAAAGCCATAAACTTCAACAATAATTGCCTCTGTTTTTTCAAGAGTTTGATCAGCTCCATGAAATATGGGAATTTCATATCCGTGTGTATCCAGCTTCAACAAAATTCCATCATTGACATTTTTTGTTTTATCATCTAACTTAATTACAGGGACATTCCTTATATTTTCATTATCCCATATATACCGCTGCCATCGAGATCAGGAGATACATTGAAACTGACTGTACCCTGAATCATTACCTGCCACAGCTTCAATAATAGTTACTTTTTTTGAATTCTTCAAAGATTGAGATATCTGTTCCAGTTGTTCCTTTAATGGTTCGATTAACAAATATTCTGAATCAGGCCAGATCAGTTGAGCTTTCTCAGTCCATTTACCTTTTGCTGCTCCCATATCTATAATTAAACCCGGATTAATACCTAATGCTTTTAACCGACGCATTGAATCTACCATTGTGTTGCCAGTCATTTATTCCATTTTGTTCGGATAATCTCTCAAATCTATCAAATGTACTCCTTCTTTATTAGTACATAGTTGAATAAACGGAGAATTGATTTTAATAGTGTTTTAATCATACGTTTATATGTAAGGTTCTAACAATTTAATATTAGAATTATTAGTTCTATTTGATGAACTGCTCCCAAAATTCCTTCTCATACCTGTTCCAGCCATGGCAACCAAACGGAAGTTTTGAATCATTCATCTGATATAATAAACTTGGATTTACATCAAAGGAAAATTTTATTGCTTCTTTTTACGGAGCAATTTTATACCATTTGTATACTTCTGACAACTGAAATATTTGGTAATCTTCATTTAGCCCAATGTCCCGTCGTTTGATTCAGATAATTAATCAGCTTTTTTGTTAAGAAATTTTTCTTATTTAAAATCTTTAGATATCTATTTAATACTAATTGATTATAAAAAAATGAAAATAATCTCATTTTTCGGAGGATTTTATAAGTACTCTTAACTTTTCTTAAAGATAAGCCCCCATTTCCCACTCCTATTATTTGTGAATTTTTATTTGCATTATGCCACCTTCAAACCATGGAGCACCAATATAATCATAATCTTTAGAACACCATTGCTCTAACTCATCTCTAAATACCCATGCATCGGGTTCATAAAAAAGTATATACTTATAACCCTTGTATTTATAATAGAGTTGCGGTTTTAATTTAAATCTGTTAAACATCCAATAATCTGAAAGCCACTTTGCATCAACAAAATCAAATTCAATTTTCTTACTAATTACTTCATAAAAACTAACGTCTAGCCCTTTCGGACAAATAAATTTAATTGGGAAATGTCCTAATACCTTATACAGCTGATTAAGAGAGTTTATTTCATTTTCTCCTAAAATAGATTTATGCGATATTACTAGTATTACTACTTTATCGAACATTGTTAAAATAGATCTGTGATAAAAATCAGAGGCGAGAAGTTAAATAACTTAAAAAGAATATTTATTCGATTTCTTGGTAACAAGCTTATTTTATCCAACCAAAATGTTACAATGTGTCTTTTCTCACTCTCACTGAACGTTATTATTTTTTCGTGCTATTTTTAATACATCAATACCTTCAGTTATCCATTGCCATTCGCTCTGGAAATTTTTGAAGTGTTATTATGAAACCACCGGAAATAATTCAATTTTTTCAGGTATAAATAGAAGTTTTGAATTTAATAGAACTTCTGTATAGAGTATCCAGTCACCGCATGACTTATATTTTGTAATATCATTTACTATTTGGGTTAGATTTTCTCTTCTAAGGATGGCTGAACTTGCATTTTGAATTGTGTTTCTAAATACTAACTGTTCTTTTACTTCATTAAGTCCCTCCTTAATAAATGCACTATTTTTATAAATAGATAAATCTTCCTTCACTTGATCAGTTTCATCAATCCAATAAGAATCACAAAAAGCTAATCCACAATTATCTATTTTCTTTATTTCATGAATTAGAACCTCCAAAAAATTGGGTTCAGCCCAATCATCACTTTCTGCAATCCAAATAAATTCACCCTTAGCTAATTCTAGTCCCAGTTTCCATTGTTTAAAAGGGCTTCCGCTATTAGTCCTATTAACAATAAAATGTGACACTTGGGTTATATGCATATTGTCTTAATATTTCAAGGCTATTGTCACTGCTACAATCGTCCAATAAGATCACTTCATAATCCCGGAATGTTTGATTAAAAATACTTTCAAGACGTTTGGGTAAAAACCTTGCATGATTATAATTAGGCATAATGACTGAAACTTTAGGCATTTCGAAATACTCTTTTTAATCTGATAAAAGGTCGTATAATAATACACCCTATTCTATAAGCAATAGAACCTTTAACTCTAATTAATTCCTGCTTAGTTATTTCATTCTCTGTCCTTAATATTTCATACGATTGTACAATACTGTTTTTAATATCCTCTTTTTGGGTAATTAAAATCCGATTAACGTTTTCTTCAAATTTACCTTCAAGTAAAAATAATAGCGTTAGCCATTGGATTTGACGATAGACCACATTTTTATGTTCCCATATACCACCTTGATGTATCCTATAAACACCCATTATCTCGTTTAGGTATATTATTTTGCCAAACTGTGCGTTCAATAAATGTAACACATAATCCCCAACTGGAGAAAACCGGAACCATTCAGGATAATTCTTAAATAAACCATTCCTAAATACGCAACTAGCAGTATAAATATAATTTCCTTTGGCAAGGTCAGTAATATTAGTGACCGCTCGTTGATTTGATTCATTTGATAAACGAATCAACCTACCTTCTTGATCAATAACTTGCATATTGTGATGACAAATAGCAAAATCCTCATTTGCTTCTAAAAAATTGACCTGTTTATGGAGTTTGTTAGGATCAGTCCAATAATCGTCACCTTCGCATAAAGCAACAAACTTGCCTTTACAGCATTGATGGACTGCAATTTGGTTTGCAATTGCGCCAATATTTTGTTCATGTAAAAGAAATTTGAATTTTCCTGGATAATTGCCTTCAAAATCAAGAAGTATTTTACGTGTATTATCTAAGCTAAAATCTTCTCCAACAATTATTTCAAAATCAAAATTTGCTTTTTGCATTAAAATGCCGTCTAGCGCATGAGCGATAAATTGTTCATGATTGTACGTCATGACAAAAACACTAACTAACGGCGAGGGAATATTAGATAAATCCAGACTCATTAGAATTTCATCATTGACCTTTACAAATCCACAATTTTCATAAAGCTTTATTGCATACGTATTTTTGGAATTAACCGTTAAATAAAGCTTCTTTGAGATTCAATTTTTCTTTGGCGAATCTGATGATTTGTGCTGTTGCCTGTGCCAATTCCTTTCCCCAAAAGGATTTTTCCCCTATAAAAATGTGATATTGTCCTCTCTTCTTTTCAATAATATCTGTAATTTGAATATTCCCAACATAGTTGTTGTCTGCCATAATACCAAAACGTGAAGAATTCTTTTCAGTAAGTTTCTCTGAAAGCCAATTCCTTTCAATCTCTTCTGTAATAATTCTATCCGGTTTATTGCCTGTATATTGCCATATTTCCGGATCATTTCTCCACCTGTAGGAAATCGATCCATCCTCAATTGATAACTTACGAATAAGAACGTTAAGCATAATTTAAAATCATGTCAATAATAGTTTCGCATATTATTTTCTGAATAACGTTGGTCTATTGGAAGACTTAATAAATTTGTGCGAATTTTCTTTCAATGACCCTCCTGACACCAATCTAAAACATTTGGCCAATACTGAGCTAGATATACTCTTATTTTGGATAAGATAACTCCTCAATCCTTCTTTTTCAGATAAAAATGGATAAACCATAGCGGGACGAAATCATTTTTAAAATCAATTTTTAAATAATTAAGTTTGAACCAATGACATTATGTAATTTGACTGAAGTTATTCCTCCTTTTTTTTGCTATAGCTTCATAATCAATACTCCTAAGTAGTCTTTGAGTAAGGTTTGACATATATTTTATTGGTTGACCTATTAGGGATCTGTCATCATTGTTAACAAATCGATTATAACTCTCCTCCACCACCATATTCTATTCTTCTTAACAAATGATCAAATCTCCCACTTGATTTATCCTTGTTCAAAATCCATTATTTATATCTGCGCATAGTATAAAGGTATGCACCATCTGGTACACCAAAGAATTTACGGGAGAATAAAATGTTGGATACCATGGTTGGGTTTAGAATAAAAAGCTTGTGAATTATCAATTATTAAATTTTGCATATTCGCTGAAAGATTCGTAATAAACAGAATCCTTCAATCCAAAATAATTTGTGTAAAGAAATCCTTCATTTTTCTTAATTATATTATAGTTAAATAATGGCTCAAAATTTTCATCAATTGAATAAAATTCATATTCAATTTTTAATTTATTAAATGGTTCTAATATTACATCACAAGTATAATATGGTATAAATACTTTTTTATATTGTCTTTACTTTAAGAATCAGTTCTAACGCATTTCTTCCGGTATTTAATCGAATGGCACTTTTGTGATATTCTCTCACCTTTTCGAAGCTCTAATTCAAAATAACCACCTATCGGATTCATTCTAATTCGTATTGCAAATCATTTCTCTTATCTTATCTCTTGGATTAAACATCAATACATCTATTATTGACAGACCCGCTATAAAATCATTTTGGAACTGTCTGTAGGATGAAATAGTATTTTTAATAAAAATAAATTAATACCAGCATTTTTGAAGTTTTTTTTATTATAGAGTCCTTCCTCCAGATGGATTAATATAGGAGTCAGCGTAGTTTATCTTGCAAATTTTAATTAGTCTTGCTTCACCACCGAGACTTCGTGTCATTGAATAAACTTCTGAACTTGTCTCTAAGATGGTATTAAAACTAAGATAATCAGAACCTTCTTTACACTAATTTCTGCAATTTTTGAAATCTTATTGATTCAGACATAGAAAGAAAAACTTGCTGAATTAAAGGAAGTACTTCATTAAAAAACGGTGCTTTTGAGTATGCCTGAATAATAGTTTTCAAAATATTCTCACTATTATTAATGATATTTATCTCATTAATAAGCTTAAATGAGCTTGCATTATTCAGTTTTAAAGTTAGGAGATGATCTTTCCCATTCACCAAAATTCTGTTTCTGTTTATCCACCCTGTTTATATAGTTTACATCATCATAAAATAATAAATTTATCAACAGCATTTATTAACTGAAAATAGCCGATATAAGGGAAAAAATATGGCTGCATTATTGCCAGTTTCATCCTTGCATTTCTTTAATTTTATCAACAATATAATCAACACTATCAAGTTCCAGATCAGGATAAATTGGCAGACAAAGCACTTCCTCGGTCACTCTTTCTGCAACCGGCATTTTCCCAGGTTGGGCTGATTCAAGGCCCCTATATGTTGGAAACTGGCTGATCAAGGGATAAAAATATCTCTGCTAAATATATTATGTTTTTTTAATTCTTCATAAACTTCATCTCTTGTTTTACCAAATTTTTCTTTCTTAATCAATATCGGGAAATATGAATAATAATGCTTTACATCCGGATATATCTTCAAATAAGATAATTCCATTAATATTTTTCAGAAGGTTCCTTATATATGTTCAGCAATTATGTTTTCTCTTTTCAATTGATTCATCAATATACTTTAGCTGCAATAAACCCATTGCAGCCTGAAATTCATTCATTTTAGCATTAATCCCCGGAGTCACAACAGTTGTTTCATTTACAAATCCGAAATTTTTCAGATTGTCAATCCGTTTTTTTGTTTCTTTATCATGACAAACAATTGCTCCTCCTTCAAAAGTATTATAAACTTTTGTGGCATGAAAACTCATTACAGACAGATCACCAAAATTCAAAACAGGAATTCCTTTAATTGTAACTCCAAAAGTATGGCATGCATCATAAATAACTTTTAGACCATAAGTGTCTGCTATTTCTTTAATTTTTTGACATTACAAGGATTACCATAAACATGCACCGGAAGAATTGCAGTTGTCTGAGGAGTAATTGCTGCTTCTATTTTATCCGGATCAAGATTAAATGTTTCTGGTTCAATATCAACAAATACAGGTTTGATACCATTCCACCATAATGCATGTGTTGTTGCCACAAAACTAAAAGGAGTTGTTATAACTTCACCTGTAATTCTAAATGCCTGTAAAGCAGTTACTAAGGCAAGTGTGCCATTTGAAAAAAGTGAAATATATTTTACTCCCAAGATATTTACAAAGCTGTTCTCAAGTTCTTCGTGAAAAGGACCACTATTAGTTAGAATTTTGCTTTCCCAGATTTTTTCAAGATATGGTTGAAATTCCTCTAAGAGGAGGAAGAAATGGCTGAGTAACGTATATTGGATTTTTATTCATTCTTCAACTTTAGCAAATATTATTGTTTCTTCTGAATGTATTGTATAATGACCTAAATATAATTTATAGCCCAGATTTAATTCTATAATCCATATAGGAATTTTAATAAAATCATCCATACTATGATAAATAGCAATTGCCAGTTTGGGTTTAAATCTTTTTATTGTTTCAACTGCACCCTTCAGAGCAAGAGGTTCTGCTCCTTCAATATCCATTTTAATGAAATCAATTTTGGTAATATTGTTATTCTTGACAAAATCATCTATTGAAATAGTAGTTGCAATACCCTGTTTGTCCTTCAAATGGTTTAAATTCTATTCTGCTTCCTGGCCCTTATCGTTAAAGTAAATTATTTCACCTGATTTATCTGATACCGGAAATTGAATCAATTCAATTTGATTTTTCAAATTTGGATTTAAAGAAATATTTATATTAAATAATTTAATATTATCCGGAATAAACTCAAATGAATATACTTTACCTTTTTCCCCTGTTTTGCTGGCAAAATATAAAGCAGTATCACCCCAGCATGCTCCTAAATCTAGAACAATATCCCCTTTTTCAACAGAAACAATAGTCTTTTCATCTGATTTATAAGCATATTGCTCAAAAATAAAATCAATTGCAATTCCTAATCCGGAAAAATAAAGTTGAATATCATATCCGATTTTTCTTAAATCATATTTATGTAAAATAAATGCAAAAAATGAGGGTCATAAGTATCATTTCTGTCTGCTAAAGAATTTCGATTTCTATAGCATCCCAATATTCTTTGTTATTTCTTGGTAATTTAACTTTTTTGTAACCAAGTAGTCTGATATGCAATAATATCAACAAGTAATTTCTTTCCCTCATATTTAATGTTCATAAATTCTTTGTAATCCATCTTTATATTTTGTTAGAAATTCTTTATGTGTATTTAAAAATTGTCTCTTCTTATACCCAATGATCTTTTTTATTACTCTTTTTATTTTAGTAATAATTTTCAATTGTGGTTCATTTATTTCAGGTAATTCACCAAAACGATATTCATCATAGTTCTCAACACCAAAATTATTATATCTGCGATTTTAAAAGTTTTTTTTCTAAAGCTCTTCTAAAACTATTCATCCATATTTTATTTTACTCCATTTAAAATATTGTGGTCTGATTAATCCGGGAAACTTTCCCAGCCAACCTCCGGATCTTTTACCTTCGATTCCCTCAATTGAAATAATTTGTTTTAAATTATGTAAGACATTTTTTCCATTTTCAACAACCATTAAATCAATGTTATAAAATATATCATTTAATGTATTTGCCGGTATTATACATCTGAATAAATAGTTTCCTTTGTACATTTTTCTGCTTGCGAACATGTAGCAAATATTGTAGATCCTTCAACTAGTATTAAAAAATATATTTACATTGATTAAATCAAAATCTCTTAAACATGATACTTTAATATCAAAAACCAAATCCTCTTCAATATTAAAATTCCCATTAACACCATTATTGATATATCTAATTTATCAACGATAAATCCATTTGCTTCCTTTTGAATGTCAACAAATGAAGAAATTGATTTGTTATTTTGTTCTAGATAAAAATCTATTACATTTTCAATTTCTCCCGTTTTGTGTAACAAGTCCATTTTCCAATAAGATCCCTGTTTTACATAGTGATTTTACTGCAAGCATATTATGACTTACAAATAAAACTGTTCTTCCATCATTCCGGCTCACATCCTGCATTTTACCAATTGCTTTTTTCTGAAATTCAGCATCACCAACTGCAAGTACTTCATCAACAACCAGAATTTCAGGTTCCAGATGTGCCGCCACTGCAAATGCCAAGCCGAACATACATACCACTGTGAATAACGCTTCACAGGAGTATCAATATATTTGGCAACCCTGAAAAATCAACAATTTCATCGAATTTACTTTCATATTTCCGTTTTTGTCATTCCAAGTATTGCACCATTCAGAAAAATATTTTCACGCCCTGTCAGTTCAGGATGAAATCCGGTTCCAACTTCCAATAAATGCAATACGTCCTTTTACTTTAATATTTCCGGTTGTAGGAGCTGTTACTCTGCGATAATAGTTTTAATAGTGTTGATTTTCCTGCTCCGTTCTTGCCGATTATTCCAAGTACTTCACCCTGCTGTACTTCAAAATTAATATCTTTTAATGCCCAGATATAATCATCAGGTGATGCCGCGTTAGTTAGAAGCTTGCGGTTGACAGATTATTTTCCTGGCCTATCTTAAGGTAGGATCTGGCAAGCCACGCATATGTACCACCAGCGCTGAAGTCCCCTTTAAGAGTACCGGTACCGATGAGAGCCAAGCGGTATTGTTTTGAGACGTTCTCTATTTTAATAACGGTGACATTGGTTGAGGTTGAGGTTGAGGTTGAGGTTGAGGTTAAGGTTGAGGTTGAGGTTGAGGTTGAGGTTAAGTCTCTTAACCTTAACCTTAGCCTTAACCTTAGACAGTGTCCATGAATTTTCTCAGTCCTGTTAAAAATTACTACTCCAATAAATAAAAGAACAATGAGTAAATATTCCACTATAAATCAACCGTCCAGGATTAAACTCCCGGCACCTGTTAAACCATACTTAAATGCCTCAACTAGCGGAGCTAACAGGATTTACTATAATCGCAGCATCCTGTATTTTTCAGGAACTGAGAAGATAGGATAAATAACCGGGGTAATGTACATCCATAGCTGAACACCAAAACTTATCAAATTTGTAAGATCACGGTATTTTGTGGTTATAGCCGAAAAAATCATTCCAAAACCCAATCCTAATAAGCCAGTATAATTATATAGAACAGGCAAATAAAAACATGACTGATTTATTTGAATTGATAACCTGTAAGACTATAATAAATCATAGAAAACTAGCAAGCAATAATAATTGAATTGAAAGCTTAACCATGATGAGATTATTACTGATAACGGAGAAATAAGCCTGGGAAAATAGACTTTTCCAAATATACCGGCATTCTTAACAAATGTAGAAGAAGTACCATTCAAGACAGGCTGAAAAATAACTCCAGGCAACAATCCCCCCAAGATAGAATAAGTTGCGGAGGCACTCCTTCGGTCGGTATTCTTGCGATTCCGGCAAAAACCAGAGTGTACATTAATGTACTGATAAGAGGATTGAGAATAAACCAGAATGGACCAAAATTGTCTGTTTATATTTTGCCACTATATCACGACGTACAAACAGAATCAACAGATCACGATAATCCCAGATCTCTTTCAGGTTTATATCAAGAAGATGCCGTTTGGGGCGGATTTCAAGATCCCACTTCAGGATTTGATTCAGTTGATTTTCCGTTGTTTTTCAATTCTGAGGTTGAGGTTGAAGTTGACGATGAGGTTGAGGCTGAGGTTGAGAGTTTACTAGCTTCTTAACCTTAATCTTAATCTATGCCTTTATTCTTCAGTATAATATCCTTTCGTCTTATCCGTATTGCCATATTTTCCATAATATTTACTTCCATAATAAGATGTTCCGTATGAGTATCCATATCCGCGCATATAGCCATATCTGATTCCGTATCCATAATATCCTGAAACAGCTTATATCATTTAATATAATAGCCATATTCTTAAGTTCTCCATGGTTATTTAAGCTGCTCAATCAGTTCGATAGTATTAAGTGAAGTATATCTCTGACGGACAATAAAAAGGTTAATATCAGCATATTCGGCAAGCAAAAGAGCATCTGTTACAATTGCAACAGGCGGAGTGTCAAAAATAATATAGTCATATTCTTTCTTTGCTCTTTGCATGAACTTTTTCATCTGTTCTGTTTCAATAAGCTCTGCCGGGTTCGGAGGAACCGGTCCTGATGGAGCATAGAAAAGATTTTCCACCTGGGTCTTTTTTATTATTTCTTCATATTCGCAGTTGCCACTGAGGTAAGTGCTCATACCCGGACTGTCTTCAAATTCAAATATTTTGTTTATTCGTGGTTTTCTGAGATCAAGTCCGATCAGTAAAACTTTTTTGCCAAGCATTGCTATTATAGCAGCCAGATTAATTGAAATAAATGTTTTCCCTTCTGAACTTATTGTAGATGATACTGCAATAACTGCAACTTTATTTTCCTTTACATAATATTTTAAAGCTGTGCGTACCGATCTGAAAGATTCGGATAGTGAAGATGCTGGTCTTTCAACAACAGGTATCTCATTTTTACTGTCACTGTGACTTATATATCCAATTACAGGAACTTTTGTCTTTCTCATCACATCCTTTTTATCTATTACCTTGTTGTTTAAATAATCTATCAGGACTAATGCTACTGCAGGCAACAACAGTCCCAGAACAAGGGCAATCATCAGATTTTTTTTTGTTTTTGGTTTTACAAGACCCCTTAATTGGGCATAGTCGATAGTGCGGTTATCAGGCAATGTTGATGCCTGTGGCAATACCTGATTCCGCACGTTTTTCAAGGAGATAAGTATAGATAGAATTATTAAGATCGAACTGCCTCTGGATATTAACAAACCTTTTTTCAGTGGAAGGTAACTTGCTCATCTCAGTTTCATTTAAGGATATTTTTTTCTCCGTTTCAGCTTTTGAAAGATTCAGATTGGCAATGCAGTTTCTTATATTTTCCCTGAGAGCTTCACGTGGTAGCCTCTAATTGTTTGTCTAATTTGATTAAGTGCAGGCTGGTTTATCCTCAATATTAAAGCCTGAGTTTTTCTTTTTCCTGCTGGAGAGTTGAAAGTTCATTAACAAGACTGAGAAGAACCTGGTCGGTTATACCAATAACTGAAGGAGAGATAATTGTGCCATTGGCATTCTTATCATTTATATATTCCGCAAGATAATTGTAATATTGCAGCTGCAGTTCTACATCCGCTTTTTCAATATCGCTTTTTTCAAGTCTGTTCTGCATAATTGTAATCTCGTCCTTTGAGATCAATAAAACTGTTTTCCTTCCTGAAATTCTCAAGCTTTTTTGCAGCGACCTCAAGTGAATCGGATATTATATCAAGCTGTTTGTTAATAAATTTAATTGTTTGTTCGGCAATCTGTTTCTTAAAATCGAGACCGTAATTGATATATACCTCCATAAGCATATTCAGATAATCAGCTTCCTGCTCAGGAACAAATCCTGAAACTGACAGTGTTACAAGTGATGCATCTTTGTCTCTCGGAACCACAGAAAGCTTTGCCCGGTACTGGTTTGCAAGATTTCCGGGGTCAGTAAAATAAAAATAGTAACCATTTGAATTACCTTTCGAATAAACAGGGTTGTCCGGATTCCTTTTTTCAATAATAAAATCAAATCCATATTTAGAAAACCTCTCACCAAAGTTCTTTTCCGTTTCAAAGTTCAACTTCCCATCAAGTTCAATCTTATATTTTTGTTCACTCAATATTGTGATACCCACCTTAACTCCTTTTGGTTCAAGTTCAAGAGAATCATATATTACTTTGAACGGGCAGGTTTTATACATCATTGACTCAACTATTCCTCTTCTTCCCACACCAAAGTAAACAACATGGAAATCTGTCAGCTTTTCATTACCATATAATTCAACCTGTATGATTTAAGGATCTCCATTTCATTTTTCAGGTTCTGCTGGCTTTTGAAAATATCTCCTCCCGGTATTACACTTGTGGCAATACTGCTCATTCCCCCGTTCTGATCATCTTTTATAAGAAGTGTAGATGATACTGAATATATTTTTTGGAATACCTGTTTATACCATAAGCCACGACAATGAAATAAACAATGCACGGCAAACCAATACCAGTTGCTCATGAAAAGAGACAAATACCGTTTTATGTCGATGCTTTCTTCTTCGCTGAAGTTTGATTGAGGTGGGTAGTTGGTTGGTTCCATTTTGATAAATGTTATTGCGTTATGTAGTTATAGAGTTCAGATGAATAAGATTCAATATTTCGATTTTATTCGTTTATAATCCAATTTGAAACTCGATACACTATAAACTTTCTATTTCCCAAAATAATTAATAAGTAATAATGTCATACTGATTGCACCTGTAAATGATGAAATAATAAATGAAATTGTCGGCAGGTTAAGATTGAAGATTTTCTGCTTGAGCGGTTGAACTATCACAACATCATTGGGAAGAAGAAAATATCCTTCTGAAGAAAGTATTTGTTTATCCTGTAAATTCAGGGTGAAGGTTTTGGTTCCTTTATCAACCGGACGGACAACAAGTATTTTATGCCGGTTCCCGTAAGTCACCTACTCCTCCTGCACGTCCGATCGCCTCAAGAACAGTCAGATAGTTATTATAATTTATATATGATCCCGGGGCATGCACTTCTCCGATTACCGTAAACTTAAAGCTTAGCAGCTTACAATCAACAGTTGAGTTTTTAAATACTTTATCAACAAAAGTCTGGATCAATTTTCTTGCCTCCTCCAGTGTAAGTCCCTCAACTTTTATAGTCCCGATAGCCGGGATAATAATATTTCCTTCAGGATTAACATCATAACCATAATAAAAACCTCCGATTCACCCTGAGCACTGCTACTCGATGATACCGGATGATAAGTAAATCCGTTATCATACCATCAGCATTCATTGCCTTTGCAGTGATATATAGTATATCACGAGGCTGAAGTCTTGTAATCAGGGATATCCATCGGGAAGGTTGCTTCCCTGTTTGGTTCGGGAAGATTGTTCAGGTAGGCTAGTTTTTTCTGGCTGGTACAACCTGAGGCCAGTAAGAGAACTAGGGTCAGAATGAGAGGAATTTGTTTCATTTTAGTAATTATAAGGCAAACTATGTGGAAAGGTAAAAGGAAAAAGAGTAAAGTATGGTTAAAGATAAAAGATAAAAGTCACAAGACAAAAGTAATGAAGAGGTTGACCTTATCTGGTCAATTAACTCGTTTTTACTTGTTTTAATTAACCACACTATTATTGTTTGTTCTTCAAACTTTTTATCTTTTTACTTTTAATCTTTTGTCTTGTTATTTGGCAAACTTCCGTCCGGTCAGTCACATCCTTAAAAGTGCCCGACTAGCCCTGAGAATCTATGTCTGCAGCGTTTCCAGTCTATATCTGAAACACGTCGCTCATTTCGTAATTATCTTCTGCCGGCTGACCCGGTATTCTGTAATATCAACTTATTGTCTTCATTGTTCCACAATGGAAGAAGATCAGATTTTTTCAGTTTCATTAAGATGACAATCTGCCTCATCGGGACGAAGCACTACATAACTTACCTTTCTCCCGACCAGTTCCTCAGCCTGCATCACCTTCCTGGCTAAATATTCACGATCAATGTTTTTCCCTACAAGTATAAGATCAATAACCGGACTATCTTTCCCACGGGCAAAATCTCCGGTCAGATAAACACAAATAAGATCCCCTATCCGGTGAATGACTTTATCAATCACCCGGTCAATACCCGCCTCCTTCATTATAATACTATGTATATCACCGAATAAAGGATGCTTGAGATTGGCCTGATATACTTTTTTATTGCCATCACGCAGGGAATGTAAAAGACCCGCGTCTTCAAAACGATTCAATTCCAGACGGATTGCATTTGAGGATTCACCAAATTCAGACTCAAGCCCCCGGAGATGAGCTTTAGTGCTGCTGTTAAGGAAAAACTTCCTGAGGAGCTTTATCCTTGTTTCAGAAGTGATCAGGGCATTAATCATCAGGTTAAGGTCAGGTTATTGAGTAGCAAATTTACTCGATGTTTTCATATTTCCAAGAAATTTATAATTAATTTGAAATTATTTTTAACCGATAATTCTTGTGGAATCAAATGAATGGTTTGAGGTATGCGGCTTTCGGTGTGCGGCGCCTAAAACCTCAGGTCTTTTTTATTCACAGAAAATTTTTATCTTTATATCCAGTGCTAACTTAATTACTAATTTTAAATCGCTGCATCATGGGAAATTTTCAGAAACTTCGTGTTTGGCAAATTGCCAAAGAACTTGCCGTTCAAATTTACAAAATGACTCAAAATCTTCAGTTTAGAAAAGATCTGGGATTCAAAGATCAGATTCAAAGATCTGCAGTCAGTATTCCTTCTAATATAGCTGAAGGAGATGAATCAGGTACGGATAAATTATCAGTCAGATATTTTTATATAGCTAAAGGATCTATTGCGGAACTTATGACACAATTAATAATTGCCAACGAGATTGGTTATATTGATTCTGAAATTAAAAGTCAATTAGTTGATACCTGTGATAAATTATCTTCAATGTTGACTAGACTTATAAATGTAAGGCGTCAGATGAAATAAAATCGTCTATCCTAAAAATACCGCACACCGCAAACCGCAAGCCCTTTCATAAAGTAGAAAGAAATAACCTAACTTTACCGCTATATGAAAGACTTGTTGTTATTATTATGTCAATATCCATTTAAGGAACACAATCTTGACTTATTATCAAAGCTTCTCGATAAAGTTGAGGATTGGCATAAACTTGTTGAGCTGATAAACGCCCATGGCATAATCGCACTCGCTGCATATAATATTAAAGAATCAGGACTTGAAAGGAAAGTTCCGCAAGACGCGATGTCAATTCTGGAAAACGGGCTTATGAAGAGCATTGTCCGGAACACCTGGCTGACAGAACGCTGGAAAGAGGTTAATGCTTTACTTTGCGAAGCGAACATTAAACATATTCTGCTGAAAGGCATGGCACTTGAGCATACCCTTTACGGGTCAAGGGGTTTGCGGCAAATGAACGACAATGATATTCTGATAAAACCCGGAGAATCTGTCAAAGCCTGGGAACTGCTTCAAAAGAATGGCTTTATGCCAGAACCTGTTAAATCTCCTCTTTTCAAAAAAATAATATTTGATTTCGGACAGCACCTTCCCGCATTATATAAAAACGGATATGCTCTTGAGATACATACTACTTTTTTGATCGAAGAATTTCAGATGAAGACAAATTATAAAGATCCCTTTTCAGATGCTGTTGAAATAACCATAAGGAATACCAAGGTCTTAATACTCTCATAGGAGATGCAATGTAAATATCTTATGCACCATTTTGAACACCATGCTGTTTCAGGTGATTGTCAATTACGTTTGTATACTGATATTATACTGCTCGATGATTCAATCTTCTTAAATTCCCTGACCGGTTTATATCAGATCCGATGCAGGGCACAAAAAAAGAATTCCGTAAACCCAGCATACAAAGCCAGAATCTCGTTCTATCAATCCAAAGTACCGGTTACGATTTCTGATAGGTGATACCTTCCCTTCTATGAATTGGATGAAAGAAAGATATAAGTGCAATTTGTTTAAAGTATTGCTGATGTATCCGCTTAGAATCGGGAAACTCAGGTGGTTATTTTAAGGCTGAGATTTGAAGTTAAGATTGAGTCATAGAACCGTGATAGCGCAAACCTCAAGCCGCTATACCTGATTTCCATTCGTCAATATTCTAATCATTTCTCATTAACTCTAATTGCTAATAAATATTATATTTGTAAGTTAACTACTAGTTAATTATTGATGCAACCTAATATAACCTATTGTGGGTCTTAAATTAAATATGAAATAATCAGCGATATGAAAAAGACAATACTCTTTTTTATTGCTATTTTAATTGGAGTTTCTGTGACTGGTCAATTAGTAGGTGATGGATTAACCCCGGCTACTGCTTATTGTGGAACAATTACAAATGCACAGACATGGACCTTTAGCTTATAACGGTGGCACTATCTATGTTGGACAAACCGGTAATCAGGATTTAACTATTACAACTGGAGGTTCCCTTACAATTGAGGCCGGAGTAACTGTTAAGTTTTGCACGACTGCCTCAGACCTTATAATTACAAATAATGGAATTCTGACAGCAAATGGCACTGGTTCTTCATATATTACTTTTACAAAAAATACTCAGGCTACCTGGGGTCATATTTCATTTCAGAAGATGACATCAGGATTTACTTGTCAATTCACTTAATTTTGTATAGTTGCAATTGGGACAGAAAACTGGTCACTTTTGATCGAAGGATATGGAGGTGGTATACATATAAACTCATACAGTGTCTTACAATTTCAAATTGTACTATACGAAATAACTATGCTGTTTGGGGAGGTGGTATATTATGTTAATGCAAATGTCAATCCAACTATTAATAATTGTCAATATTTATTCAAACATATAGCTACATACTGGAGGTGGAGGATTGTATTTTTATCAACATTCAGCTCCAATTGTTATCAATTGCATTATTGTATAATAATACCTGCTCACGGATGGATGGAGGTGGTGGTGTATTTTATTGGTGACTTTCGTAGGACAATGTCAGTTTTATAATTGTGTTATTGCTTCAAATATAAGTACTAAATAATCCCGGAAATAATATTCGTATTATGGTAATCACTAATTCAAGCCGGCCAAAGCTTTATAATACAATTGTCTGGGGAACTGCAGAATTCAATAAATTATTACACAGATCAGATTCTTCTGCTACCGATTTTAATTTTTGTGCAATACAAGGATATACAACAGGTTATACTTCCTGTATTAATCTGAGTGGGACAAATAATGATCCGGCAGGTCCAAATTTTGTTAATGTTACTCCGGGTTCAGAGACTATAGAATAAATTTTATTTCCCCATGCCGTGATGCAGGAACTTCAATCGGGAGCTCCAACTACAGATATCCTTGGGAATGGCCGGATCTTTACCTTATGATATTGGTGCTTATGAAGTTCAATACAACCGGTGGAATGGATCAGCAAACGACAACTTATGGGCAACCGCAGCAAACTGGGATGCGAGTCTTGATCCGGGTACAGGAAAGGGCACAGGTGATATTATTATTCCGTCTGGACTAACCAATTATCCTACAGGTGATCCAACTGTAGGTTATGTGATGGGGTCTGGTAAATTTATGATCTTAAATCCGGGAGCGAAAGCTACATTTAATAATCTGCGAACGACTGGTGCTACACTCAGGCTGGAATCCGATGCAACAGGTATAAGCTCATTTATTGTCAATACCAATGTCACGGCAACTGTTGAAATTTTTCTTACAGGAGGAAATCCGGGTGCACCAACACTGAAACTTAATAAGTGGCATTTTATTTCCACACCAGTTGCTTTATTGCCCGTAAGTACATTTGCTCCGACCTATACAACAAATGTAGTCGGCTGGTATGACAACCAGGTTTCAGGTACCCTCGCCTCCGGCTGGATTGCTTATGACGGCTACAGATATTCAACAGGAGGTATGGGAGGACCAACATTTACTAATCTTACTCCCGGAAACGGTTATGACTTTTTTGCAACCACTGACAGGAAATACACTTTCTCTGGTCAGCTTAACACAGGAACATTCGTAATGAATCTTAATTTTACTACCCCTCCTGGCAGCTCATCACTTAACGGCTTTAATCTTCTCGGCAACCCATTCTCCTCGGGTCTCGACTGGGATTATATATTAACCAATACCCCTTACCCCTCAAGTACAAGTAAATCCCTGTACTTTACAAGAGACAATACTCAGTGTTCCTACATAAACGGAGTTGGCATACCCTCAGATGTAACTGGTATTATGCCACCAATGCAGGGGTTCTTTATTAAGACGTACAGCACAGGAAATTCCATTACCCTTCCTGCAGAAGCACGTGTACAGGGCGGTATCCATGCCAGGTATAAAGGGCTGGAAATAATACCTCTTGTTCGTTTAAAATTAGCACAGGACACATTATCTGATGAGACTGTGGTGCGTTTTGATGCTGCAGCAAAATCAGGACTTGATTATGATTTTGATGCACCAAAAATGTTTCTTTCATCCGATGTTCTTTCTATCTACACTGTCTCAGAGGGTTCAGATTTTGCTATAGATGGTCTGCCATTTCCTGATCACATTCATTGAAATACCTGTTGTTGTTAATCTTACCGCCTCGGGTAACCATTCTATTACCACAACTCAATTACAGGGACTTGATAACTATGATGTCACTCTGACTGATAATACTACAGGCATTAGTACCAATCTTAAAACAACACCTGTTATTAACTTTTTCAGGCCTCAACCGGAACAATTGGCTGACAGGTTTGTCATGAAGGTTGGTACAATAACTACCGGAATTGATAATCCGGTCGTCTCGAACAATACTTTTAATATCTATCCTGCAAACAATATGATCAACATCAGGACTGTCGCTGATGAATGGGATGGGAAGTCAGGTTCTGTAAGAGTTATTGATCTTATGGGTCGAAATGCAGGATATATCGATAATGCCGAGTTCAGTAAAAACTCCCTGATCCAGGTCGCTGCTCCGGTTACAAAAGGAATCTACATAATTGAAATAAAATCAGGGCTGTTGAGATATGTGGGGAAGGTCATTATAAAATAGGTGCTGGTTGCTGGGTGCTGGGTGCTGGGTGAAAAATACATGGTGCAGATTGAGCTGTGCAAGAAAACCCACTATGTAACATGCAACTTAATTAATGGAAAATTGTAAATTATATTTTAAAAAGTATTTTTGTAACATATTCTGAAATCATCAATTCACAGTTGAAAGCCATTCACCAAAATATATCATCTAAGAAACCGTACTGCAAACCGGAGATCTCCAGGATAGCGCTGGATAATTCAATTTCTCTGGTTATGATGACTGATATTCCACCCAACCCTGATCCAAGAGGTTTGAGGGGTGGCGGGAAAAAGGGTAATGATACTCCGTTTCAGAGCCCGTTCGGGGATAAGCCCTTCTCTTAAAACGAATTTCAAGAGAATACGAGCCTGAGATTTGGCTCTTATTTGTTTCTAAGTGTTGCTGGTTGCTGGTTGCTGGTTACTTGGCTTACGATAATTAGCAACTAGCAACTCGTAACTAGCAACTGGCTAAGTTTTCCAATCAGATTCTACATATTTGATGAAATTGTTAATCATCTTTCCTAAAGTGTCAAGATCCTTAAGAATTTCTACAAATTCTGAAATCTTTGGGTACAGTTCAATAACAGTAACTGCCTGATTAGTTGCTTCATCGCAGGAAGCTTGAGAATAAACTAAATAACGAATAAACTCGGCTTTATACCTTCTTCTGCCGTATCCTTCGACAATATTATCCTTTACGCTTTTTGTCGATCTTCGGATTTGACTTCCTTGTTCATATAGTTCAAACTGAGGTAACTTAAGTGATGCCTTGTGTACCCTTATAGCTATAACATACGCCAGCTTATAAATTTCCAAATCTTTATAACTCTTCATAATTATTCCTTTCTACTTTAGCACGAGCAACAAGTCGCAACAAGCAACTAGCAACTAGAAACCAGAACTAATTTACGTGTTATTTTGAAATAATTGCCCTTATTTCCAAACCTTTATGATTTATTTTCGTTAAATTTATGCCTGATTAGCCTTTTCTGCTGGTTGAAGCACAGATTTATAACTTAATCCTGACCTATGAAAAACCGGGTTATTTCAATTTTAATTTTCTTATTATTGGCATAAGAATAAGCGCCCAGTCTCCGGAAACGATATACCAGGGTTCTGTTATCAAGGCCGGGCCTGTCGATGATGCCGCTTATGGGCCATTTAACATAGGATTTAATTTTACCTATTTTGGAAACTCTTATAGTCAGTTTTATGTCAGTACAAATGGTCTGGTTTTATTCTCAGCCGATCCTGCAAATATTTCCTTCATTTCAAATGCAATTCCTGATCCTGCTGCACCGAATAACTTCATAGCTGCTTTCTGGGATGATCTTACTGTTGACGGTTCCGGATCAATTTTGTATTCAACTATAGGGGTCTGCTCCGAACAGAAAACTGATAATCCAGTTCAGGAATATGGGATTTCACCGTTTTCCTGCCTATATGGGAACTTTTGCAGTCATTCTTCATGAAACATCGAACATAATACAGGTCCAATACCGCATTATAGTTGATAACACCTCATCAATAGCCCATGGTAAAAATGCTGCAATAGGAATTGAGAACTCAGACGGGACAGCAGGAGTTCAGTATGCTTATCATGACTCTACTGCCGTTACAACCGGTAAGGCTTTATCATATACTCCTTCAGGTGCAACTTATACATTAAACACAGATGCTATCTATGATGGGATATATCTCACAACTAATATAACACTGCCTGAACCAGGAATACCTATACTATTAAGTCCGCCTCAGGATGCTATTATTGGCACTGATTATACTTTTTCATGGGCGGATGCTGGAAATGCAGCTTCATATGCATTACTGATCTCCAATTCTCCTGACCTGGGAGGAGCATCATTCTATTCTGCGGGGACAGCTACATCATTTGAAGTTACAGGTCTCACTCTTGACACAACCTTATACTGGGGTGTTTTTGCCACAAATGCCACAGGAACGACCTGGTGTGAGATAAAAAGGTTTACTACAAGTGCCACTCCGCCACTCGCTGCAGTTCCTCAGATGATCTGGGTAGGACAGAACCAGGATAAGAAGATCAAACTGGAGTATACTGGAGGAGACGCCTCTGCTAAAAGTGCAATTATCACATCTCTGCCTGCCCAGGGACAACTTTATCAGTATTATGCGGGGTACAAGAGGCAGTTTAATATCCTCTGTTCCAACTAATGTCAGTGATATAAATAGAAATATCATATATGCTGCATCCGGAAACACTGGTAACTCAGTGGGCAATTTTAATTTTAAAATCAGCGACAACGGCGGAAGTTCTCCTGAAGCAACAATTACAATAAATGTAAGTTCTCCTGAGATTCCCAATGTATTGTACACTTCAAAAAGTACAAATGTGGAAATTCAGTTCGATATACATATGGCTGACCCGACAGGTAAACAGAATCAGTTTATTGTGACTGTAGATGGAATTCGTGCAGCAATTAGCTCAGCTGGCCTGAAAGCCGGAGATCCTCGCACTTTTGTGCTGACTCTGGCAACACCTCTTACCGGAACAGAAACTGTGCTTGTATCATATACGCAAGGAGATATAACCGGATCAACCGGAGGAATTCTGTTCTCATTTACAGATCAGGCTAGTTACACTAAGGTCACAGACTATCAATTTCCCCGTTATCCCTGACAAACTAATTGGAGATCCACCATTCAATCCGGGGGCAACAGCATCGAGTCTGCTTGGAATAACATATTCAAGTTCAAATCTTTCTGTTGCAACTTCCTTAGGAAGTAATATTACTATTCTGTCAGTTGGAACATCTGATATTACTGCACTTCAGGCAGGCAATGGCACTTATGCTCCTGCCAGATATACCCAGACGCTAACAGTGAATCCGTTAACCAAGTTAAATCAGACAATAACCTTTGGAGCCCTTCCTGATAAAACATTTGGAGACGCCGACTTTGCTCTTACAGCCTCAGCAAGTTCGGGACTAAGCGTTGCCTATACAAGTGATAATCCATCTGTTGCAACTGTAACAGGAAATCTGGTTCATATAGTAGGCACCGGATCAGCAATAATTACCGCATCGCAGCCAGGAGATATTATTTACAATGCAGCTGCTGATGTACCACAAACACTTATAGTAAATCTGTCAACAGGTTTAGAAGATAACATATTATCACGAAGTAGTTTCAATATTTATTCAGCAGGTGGGTTGATTAATATACAGCCACTTACTGATGATTGGAACGGAAAATCAGGTACTGTCAAAGTCTTCAATACTACCGGACAAACTGTAAGCATTTTACAGGATATGGATTTTAGAAAGAATTCATTAATACAGGTTGATGCCCCAGCACAGCGGGGGATTTATATTATTGAATTAAAGTCCGGAGTAAGACGATATGTTGCAAAGGTGATAATTCGTTAACCGGTTTGCGGTTTTCCTCCTTAGCGTTCTGTTAAAGCAACCAGCAACAAATATTTAAGGCAATAATTTCCCGATCAGCTGTTAAACCTTCTTCAGAAAGCTCATCGGTATCTTGAGTATAAGATTCTGATCAAGCTTGTCGATCCTGACCACAACACGGTTTTTACTGCCAATTTTAATTAATTCGCCTTTCAGGCCGATGAGAGAGCCATTTATTACCTCAACATTATCACCCTGCTCGAATTTTTCCGACGAGACTTCTATTTCAGCATCACTGTTTATAAGAAGACGAAGATTATCGATCTGGTTCTGCGGAATTGAGACAGGTTGCCCTTCGAAGGAGACAAATTTTACCACACCGATGATCTTATAGACCCGGGGAAAATGCTTCTTTTTTGTTTTTACAAATATGTATGACGAGAGCAGTGGCTTTTCTACAAGCTTCTTACGGTCGCTCCACATCCTGTAGGTCCTTTGAAGCGGGAGAAAGGTTTCAATGCCTTCCTCAACGAGTCGTTGAAATACCTGCTTCTCAGCTCTCGGACGTGTGTATAGGGCATACCATTTTTCTTCAGAGATACCGGGATTAATAATTATTTCTTCTTCGGAGAATATGTTGTTGTGGCCGTTCATTTTTGTCTATTGAAAACGGTTTCAAAGATAATTTTTTTTAAGCTAAATGTTCATTTCTTTTAAGAGCATTCAACAAGTAAGCTTGAAATCAATTAACCGCAAAGGACGCAAAGCTGTTGCAAAGGCCGCTAAGTAACAATTGGATTTCCTCTGTGAATCTCTGTGCTCCTCCGTGAGCTCCGTGTAAGTTCTTAATTTTTAGTTACACAGAGTTCCACAGAGGGTCCACAGAGAACCACAGAGAAGCCCATTTACTCAATTCAAGAGCATTGATCCCTTTCGAAGTTTGGTAGTCCGCAAACGGCACATCGTAGTCTGCTTACCTTAAACAGCATACCCCTTCATATTCTATTTAATTATATATTTGCTTACAAATGACCTCACATGTCTGACCTGAGAAAAAAACTCTTCCTGTTTTATATTGTCAGTATAATTGTACTGAATACAAATCTATTTAGCCAGGAGGTTCCGCAATCGGTGAGCAATACCGGGATATACGAATTCCTTGATGAACTGGCAAACAACCATATAATATCAATCAATTCAGCTATAAAACCTTACACGAGGTTATTCATATCAAAGCGCCTTAAAGAGGCAGAAGAGAATAAAGATCAGCTTAATGCCAGACAGCAGAAAGAGCTAGACTTCTATCTGATGGATTTCTGCAAAGAAGTTTATAATGAATGGCTTAATGGCGCAAAGGCGCAAAGGCGTAACGGCTCAACGGCTCAATGGCTCAATGGCTCTAAAGAACAACGAGAAAATGGCCCTCGGAAACGGATAGATCTGTTCTATTATCAGGATTCAGTTTTCTCTTTGACAATAAATCCTGTGCTCGGAGGAGAGATATTTGACAACTCCTCGGGCGTTGCCTATTATGCACGCAACGGAGCAGAAGCGCGCGGATATATCCAGAAATGGGGATTCTATGCTTCACTTGTTGATAATCATGAGAAACCACTTCTTGGATTGCCCCAATATCTCACCCCCAGGGTTAACGGCCTTATAAAAGGTACTTCTGACTGGAGCGAGATGAAAGGCGGGATAACTTATTCGTGGAAATGGGGAAATGCCGGACTGGTAAAAGATAACCAGCAATGGGGCAACAATTACAACGGAGCAAATATTTTCGCGGGAAATAATCCGACATTTGTCCAGTTAAGGCTTCATATCTCTCCGGTAAAATGGTTTGATTTCAATTATTTCCATGGCTGGCTAAACTCTATGGTCGTCGACAGCACTCATTCCTTCTGGGTCACAAATAGCTATGGTACCAGTTACAGGAGGGTATATCATAAAAAGTTCATAGCTGCCAATATGTTCACATTCACCCCTTTTAAATATCTCAACATATCGGCAGGAAACAGTATTGTTTACGATAATGATAATGCAAGTCCGGCTTATCTGATACCACTTTTCTTTTACAAATCGGTTGATCATTCCTTAACCTATGGCATTACAAACATGAACTCACAAATGTTTTTTGACATCAGCTCACGACAGATAAAAAACACTCATATTTATGCCACTTTGTTCGTTGATGAACTGTCAGTGAGCCGTTTCACTGAAAAAGATCAATGGAACTTCTTAAGTTATAAAGCAGGATTCAGATTAGATGATCTCCCATTTCCCAACCTTTCTTTCACAACTGAGTTCACATATACTTATCCTTTGACATATCAACATAATGTGCCTACTCTGACATTTGAGAATGCAGGATATAACCTGGGATATTATCTGAAAGACAACTCCAGGGAATGGTATATTGCTTTTGATTACCGTCCTTTAAGAACTCTTGATATAAATCTTTCTTTTATTGATGCGATACGTGGTCCGGATTATACGGAACTTGGCACATACCGAATTGGTAACCCGCCGCTGGCTTTTGTTCAATGGCATAATACATCATTTGGAATTAAAGCTTCTTACCAGGTCATAAATGATCTTTATACCTGGCTCTCATTTTACTCCAGCAATATAACTGGCGATGCAAGATGGAGCCCGGAATATTTTTTCGGAAAAAAGAATACAGTGAATTTTGGGATGAGTTATGGTTTTTAACCACAAAGAAACAGATTTGGTTGAAATGTGTGGTAGAGACGCCCAACTTGGGCGTCTCTACAATTTGTCAAACAGAGTCCCACTTAGAAACAAAGAACCACAGAGAACCACTGTGGGCCACAGAGGAAAAATTGTCGCAATATTGATTTATTTGCAGTCATCTTAATTATGATAATTACCTCTTCCGTGAATAATCTTCCTAAATTTTTATTTACTTCGCTATCTCTAACCTGTTGTTTGCAGTTGACTGATGGAAAAGCGTAAATTCAGGACAATAACACTCCTTGCAGATATTGTCATTCTGACTGTATCCTTTCTTGCTATGGTATGGACCAAGCCAGCAAGCCTCAGGTTTTATCTTCCATCGCATACACCATTCTTCCTTGGTCTCGCAGTAATGTGGATCATAGTTTCACTTGATTAACGGGAAAATGCACCGCGGCAGGATCATCAACTTTTCATCACTCTTTACCAGGGTTCTTACAAGTAATATTATTGCGGTATCTATTACTGCTCTTGCAATGTATAGTATCAGAGAGATCCAATATTCAAGAACCATTGTCCTTGGAACAGCTTTGCTTGCCACATTTCTTGAACTGGTATTCGGCTCTGTATATATGGCTTACAAAAAGGCAGTTGTACAGGATTTTGACGCTTATGATAAATACAAACCGGAAAGGAGGCCGAGTGAATATGAGCTTGTAAAGAAAACTAACGGGAATGGGCATCAAAAGTTAGAACATACTGAGGTAAATCCCCGGATTGCCCTGGCGATCGAAAATGAGTGCGGATCGGAAATGGCTCTGGCAATCCTGAATATGACTTGTAGCAATTTTACCGATCACACAGCTGTGTTATCGACCACAACCATTTTTAATATTACAAGTCTGGTGAAAGACAAGTATGATTATATCATCAATCTCCATAAGATCAATGACATAAAAAAACTCGACAGCTTTCTCGATGCCGTAAATACTAAGCTTGCAGAGAAAGGTTTTTTCTTCTGCTGTGTCGAGACAAAGGACCAGAGGAAACGCAGACTCTTAAAAAAGTATCCGTTCCTATTGAATTATATCTATTATATTTTTGATTTTATAATAAAACGGATCCTTCCGAAACTCAATTTCACAAGGGGATTCTACCTCTTCCTTACACATGGCGATAATGCGGTCATCTCACGTGCCGAAGCGCTGGGCCGACTCTCAAGGGCAGGATTCAGGATCAAGCAGGAGTCATTCATAGGGAACCTGTTGTGCATTGAAGCAAGAAAGATCAAAGATCCTTTTCCGATAAATGGTAATGTTTATGGCCCATTGATTGCTTTATCAAGAGTAGGCAAAGACGGTGAGATGATTAAAGTATATAAGCTCAGGACTATGCATCCCTATTCTGAATATATCCAGAAATATGTCTATGAGATACACAATCTTAAGGATGGTGGTAAGTTTAAAAATGATTTCCGTATAACCTCCTGGGGTGCTATCTGCAGAAAAACCTTTCTCGATGAGCTGCCAATGCTCATGAATTTCTTTCGTGGCGATATGAAGATTGTTGGCGTGCGGCCTTTAAGCAAACATTATTTTGAATTATACAGTAAAGAGCTTCAGGAGCGTAGAATTAAATATAAACCCGGACTTATTCCACCATTTTATGCAGATATGCCCTGCGATCTGGAGTCGATACAGGCTTCCGAACTTAAATACCTTGATGCGTTCGACAAACATCCTGTCTATACAGATTTCCGTTATTTCTGGAAATCGAGCTGGAATATACTATTCAGGAAGGCAAGAAGCAACTAACGCTTACAGACTTACGGCGCAAAGGCGCAACGGCGCAAAGGCGTGAAGAAAGCATCGGCTCAAGATATCCAATTTCCTCCGCAATGATAAGTTGTGTTAACAACTCTGCACTTGAACCTTTTGCAATATAAAAATGACGGATAGATTGTTTATCTGTTTCAAGTTCATCACCTTCAGCAATATTTGAAGGTACGCTAACGGCAGATCTCGAATCTGATCTTTCAATCCAAAGTCTTTTGAAAATGACAGCGTTTGAGTTAGTTTATAAATTCTCACAGCTAATTCTTAGCCAGTTGCCACACACGAAGCTCTTGAAAATTTCCCATAATACAGCGATATTAGATTTATAAATAAAAGTTAGCACGTAGGATAAAGATATAACTTTTCTCTGAGATTAACTGGATGTTAGTTGTTTCCTAAAATTGCATATCGTAATCCCAATAATTATTAATAAACTTTCTCAGCAAGGCCGTTGCGCCGTTGTGCCGTTGTGCCGTTGTGCCATTTCTTTATAAAAAGTGATTAGTTAATTCCCTTGATTTTTAAATTAATAAAAATTAAATACCTTTGCGGATAATTAAAATTTTAGCCATGGCTGAAAAGACAAGATATTCTGATGATGAGCTTGAGGAATTCAGACAAATTATCCTCATGAAGCTGGATAAAGCCAGGAAAGATTATGAAATACTAAAGTCCAGCATTACTCATGAAGAGAGCAATGATACAATGGATACTTCCCCGACTTTCAAGGTATTGGAGGAGGGTGCAACAACTTTATCTAAAGAGGAAGCAGGACGACTAGCTCAACGTCAGGAGAAATTTATTCAACATCTTCAGGCTGCCCTGATCAGAATTGAAAATAAGACCTACGGCATATGCCGTGAAACAGGAAAACTAATATCCAAGGAACGACTCAGAGCTGTACCTCATGCTACATTGAGCATGGATGCAAAGATGAAACAGAAATAATGGCTCAAACCACTTTTGCCAGGGTTACGGTGGTCAAAGGGCGTAAAGGCAATAAGCTGCTCAGGAAATGGAGCGGCTTTTTTATCTTCAGATATGAAAACTTACTTATTAGCAATATTATTTACTCTGCTCCTCTGCGGAATAGCGACAGGACAGGCTAATGATTCCCTGAAATTCAAATCTTTGCCTCCCGCTGAATTCCTCGCTGCCTATCAAAAGGCGCAAAAGGCAGTATTGATTGATGTCAGGGAGTTTTTTGAGTACCGGAAATCAAGAATAAAAGATGCAATCAATATCCCTTCTTCGGGAAACCTGGAAGTATCAGCAGACACTTTAGATAAGGAAAGTGACCTTTTTCTTTACTGTACGTCCGGATTCAGAAGCAAGAGGGTTGCCAAATTCTTTTCAGAAGAGGGATTTACTAAAGTATATTCTCTGGATGGAGGAATAATGGCATGGAGAAAAGAGGGGATGCCGGTGGTGAAGAAGAAACTGAAGAAAGTCCTGAATTGTGAGGGGTGGATTGCTTCTTATCTCCCCAGCTGCTGTTTAACTATCTTTGCGATATACTTCCCCAGAATATCGAACTCCAGATTGACAACTGTTCCTTTCCTGATCTGGTGAAAATTAGTGACTTCATGGGTAAAAGGAATAATTGCCACTTCAAATGATCCGGCTTTTGAGTTTACTACAGTAAGACTTACTCCATTAACCGATATTGATCCTTTTTCGACAGTTATATAATCGTCCTGGGCAGGCTCATACTCGAAAGTGTAATACCAGCTGCCTCCAGCTTCCTTAACCAAAGAGCAGACTGCGGTCTGATCAACATGTCCCTGTACCATATGTCCGTCAAGGCGTCCATCCAATCGGGTACTGCGCTCCAGGTTTACCTTATCTCCTGCTTTAAGGAGGCCCAGGTTAGTTTTTTCAAGCGTCTCTTTTATGGCAGTCACAGTATATGTACCTCCGTCTTTTTTTACGACTGTCAGACAGACACCGTTATGAGAAATGCTCTGATCGATCTTAAGTTCATTGACAAAAGAACATTTCATGGTTATGTGAAGGTTGTCCTTTTCTTTTTCAAGTTTTACAACTTGCGCAGCTTCTTCAATAATTCCGGAAAACATTTTATTATCAGAATTAAATTAATGGGTGTAAAGTTAGAGAAAATTAGTAAAAGGACACACGACACACGACTCACGACACACGACTCAAATACGAAGAATTGTTTTGACTTTTTAAAAATGATCTTTAAATTTGATTTGGAATAAAAAGTAATCACTTAATCTCGCTGTGCTATGAGCAATTATGAAAATTTGAAGGTTTGGCATAGAGCCGTTGAACTTGCAGTTTCAATCTATAAGTTAACAGGAACGAACAAATCATTTGTTAAAGATTTTGGATTAAAAGATCAAATACAGAGATCATCTGTGAGTATTTCCAGTAATATTTCCGAAGGTGATGAACTCGGAACTGATAAGCAAGCTATCAGGCAATTCTTTATCGCAAAAGGATCGGCAGCAGAACTTTATACTCAGCTTACTATTTCCTCTAAAATAGGATACCTGAATGAGGAAGAAGCCAAGTATTATTTGAATGAATGCAAAGGCATTTCATCCATGCTGACTAATCTCATTAAATCGAGATCATCAGAATAAATTATAATAGATTCTATTTAGTTCTTTAAATTCTCTATTCTGCACGGTGATTTATTCACCGTGTGTCGTGAGCCGTGCGTCGTGTGTCCAAATGATCTTCTTCCCAAACCCTAACCTGTTATCCGTCATCTTAATATGAGTAAGTTTTACAGCCCATAGATGAGTATCCATGAGCGCTGCCGGAGGAAATTTTTTGAGATACGCCCATTTTGCTTTTGATAACAATTTGCCTTCAGGTTCTGAGATAATTCCCTGAAATTGAATTCCACGGATCTTTCCTATTATCAAAGTTTCAAGAACCACCGACCCCGCAACCAAAGGATTTTTGACAAATTCTTTTCCATGCCGGGTATCAGCATCAGTAGTGAAGACCAGCATATTTTCTTCTTCAAGATAAACATAAAAACAATTAGCACACCAGGGTTCATTTTCAACAGTCGTTGCAATTGTAAGGACATGGTGCTTCCTGAAGAACTTTATGATCGTGATGTCAACCATTATTCATCCACCTGAATCCATCATTGTCAAACCGGGCAAGATCAATAACCCTGTCAACCACCGTCATTACCAGATCATCAATCGTCCCGGGATTACTATAGAATGAAGGCGTTGCCGGACAGATAATTGCTCCTGCCAGGGTAAGTTTCTTCATATTATCAAGATGGATAAGGTTGTAGGGAGTCTCACGGGGAACTAATTATCAACCTTCTTCTTTCCTTAAGCATTACATCGGCTGTACGCGCTATCAGGTCATCGGAAGTCCCATTGGCGATCCGTCCCACTGTACCCATCGATGCAGGACATATTATCATAGTATCATACGTGGAGGATCCGGATGCGAACGGAGCAAAAAACGAGGTGTTGTTGTATTCCTTCGCTGCTCCTTCTGCGTGAAATTCTGACCCGATTTCTGATTTCCATATCTCCCTGCCGGTATCTGAAAAAATTACTGCAATCTCCTTCACCGGCGCCTGTATATTGTGAAGCTTCTCCAGGAGCTTGTATGCATAAATGGAACCGCTGGCTCCTGTTATGGCAAGAATTATCTTTCGCTTTTGATTTGATAAATTGGCCATTGTAAATTGAAAAGTGGTACAAAGATAATTAATTCACACCTCAATTGGATTTACTCTGTGTTTCTCTGTGCTTCTCTCAGTGTAACTCTGTGAAAGTTCTTTTTTGTTACACAGAGGTCCACAGAGTATCCACAGAGGACCACAGAGGTGAAGAACTACAAGACCATTTTTAATAGTCTCTCTGTAAGAACAGCAACCCCTGTCGACGCCTTCTCCTTTATCACCTCAACCTTCCTGTTGACCGGAATCGCGACTTCTTTCGGATCAATGAGCCAGAGTGATGCCCTGGCTGGCGCATAGCTGATCAGACCTGCTGCCGGATAGACATTCAAAGACGATCCTACGACAACAAAAATATCTGCATTCCCTGTAAGATTCACCGCCGCATCCATCATTGGAACCTCTTCACCAAACCACACAATATGAGGACGAAGCTGGCTTCCTTTTCCACATTTGTCACCCGGATTTATATCTTTATAACCAATGTCGTATATAAGTGATGGATCCATACTGCTTCGTGCTTTTGTGAGTTCCCCGTGAAGATGGAGGATTTTTGTGCTGCCGGCCCTTTCGTGCAGATCATCAATATTTTGCGTAATGATGTGCACATCAAAATATTTTTCAAGCTTTGCTAACCCGAAATGACCGTCATTTGGCTTGCTGGAGGCCAGTTGTCGTCTTCTTTCATTATAGAATCTCAGAACCAGGTCCCTGTTCTTCATCCAGGCCATAGGTGTTGCAACTTCAGTAACATCGTACTCCTCCCAGAGTCCGCCGGAATCCCTGAAGGTCTTAATGCCGCTTTCGGAGCTCATGCCGGCACCGGTCAGGATGACAAGCTTTTTCATGTTTCAAACAATATAAAATCTTTTAACCGCAAAGGTCGCAAAGTTTTAGCAAAGGCCGCAAAGACCTAAATGGATTTTCTCTGTGTAACTTCTCTGTCTTCTTACCTCATCCCCCGTCCCCTTCTCCCAGGGGAGAAGGGGTGGAGTGTAATGATAATCACATAGTTAAGTCCCTCCCCCCTGGGGGAGGGATTTAGGGAGAGGCAAAAAGAGAGAAGACAGTAATACATAGCCATCTGTACCACAGAGGGCCACAGAGAAGGTGATTTTATTGCTAAATTTGCTATCTTTGTCCGAAATTTTTTATACTTAAATATTAATCGAAAATTTAATGGGGAAACGGTTTCCTGAATATAAAGGTCTTGATCTCTCGAAGGTAAATAAGGAGATTCTCAGAATATGGGATGAGAATGATACTTTTAACAGAAGTGTACGTGAAATGAACGGAAAAGGTGAGTTTGTATTCTATGAAGGACCGCCTTCAGCAAACGGAATACCTGGAATTCATCACGTGATGGCACGTACGATCAAGGATGCAATCTGCCGTTTCAAGACCCAGTGCGGTTATGAAGTGAAACGAAAGGCAGGATGGGATACCCATGGACTGCCCGTTGAGCTTGGCGTCGAAAAAGCTCTTGGTATCACAAAGGAAGATATTGGGAATAAAGCTTCTCCTAAATATATTTCTGTTGAAGATTACAACAAGGAATGCCGCAAAGCTGTAATGAAATACACCGATCGCTGGGAGGACCTTACCAGGAAAATGGGATACTGGGTTAATATGGATCATCCGTATGTAACTTACGATAACCGTTATATAGAAACCCTCTGGTGGCTGCTCCAGCAACTCTATAAAAATGGTCATCTCTACAAGGGTTATACAATACAACCATATTCTCCCGCGGCCGGTACCGGCTTAAGCTCCCATGAACTTAACCTGCCAGGCTGCTACCGCGATGTAAAGGACACCACATGCATAGCACTATTTAAGCTTACCAGAGATAAAAAATCGGAATTCCTTTATAATAAGATAGATACTGCCGATGTACATATGATGGCCTGGACAACGACTCCATGGACGCTTCCATCAAATACTGCCCTCGCTGTAGGAAAAGAGATAATTTATATAAAAGTCCGGAGCTTCAACCCTTATTCCGGTGAACCAGTCACAGTAATAATAGCTAAAGATCTTCTCAATTCATTGTTTCCTGCATCGAATGCAGGACTTGACTTCACCGAATATAAACCCGGTGATAAAAAGATCCCCTTCAGAGTTTCAGGGGAATTCACCGGGGCGGAGCTTGAAGGCATAAATTATGAACAGCTTATCGACTGGATGAACCCGGGTGAAGGTGCATTCAGGGTACTGATCGGTGATTTTGTCACTACTGAGGACGGTACCGGGATCGTTCATATTGCTCCTACCTTTGGTGCAGACGACTACAAGGTAGCAAACGAAAATGGGGTACCTCCACTTCTTGTTAAAAGAAAGGACGGCTCCTTTGGACCTATGGTAGATAAAAGAGGCTATATGGTCCCGATTGCAGATCTTGATGCGACTTTTGTTAAGAATAATGTCAACAAAAAAACTTATGCTGCGTTCGAAGCTCATCCGGTAAAAAATGAATATGATGATAATATCCCTGCCGATGCAGATACGATCGATGTTGAAATAGCAGTGATGCTTAAGCAACAGGGTAAGGTTTTCAGGATCGAGAAGCAGATACACAGCTATCCTCATTGCTGGAGAACAGATAAACCGGTCCTCTACTATCCCCTCGATGCATGGTTCATACGTACAACAGCATTCCGCGATCGTATGATTGAACTTAATAATACCATAAACTGGAAACCACAATCCACAGGTTCCGGCAGGTTTGGTAAGTGGCTTGAAAATCTTGTTGACTGGAACCTTTCACGTACAAGATTCTGGGGAACGCCTCTTCCGATATGGATTACTGAAGACAAAAAAGAGGAAAAATGTATAGGCTCCGCTTCTGAACTAAAAGCCGAGATTGAAAAATCGATCAAAGCCGGATTCATGAAGCAAAATCCTCTCGCTGAATTTACAGCAGGAGATAATTCTCCTGAAAATTACGAACATTTCGATCTGCATCGTCCGTTCGTTGATGAAATTTTCCTCGTCAGTGAGTCCGGCAGGAAAATGTTCCGCGAAGCAGATCTGATTGATGGCTGGTTCGATTCGGGAGCGATGCCCTATGCCCAGGTTCATTATCCTTTTGAGAATAAAGACAATTTCAATGAAATGTTCCCTGCTGATTATATTGCAGAAGGAGTCGACCAGACAAGAGGCTGGTTTTTCACTCTGCATGCCATAGCTACCATGATCTCAGACTCAGTCGCTTTCAGGAACATTATTTCAAACGGGCTCGTTCTTGATAAGAACGGAAATAAAATGTCGAAAAGACTCGGAAACGCCGTCGATGCATTTTCTGCAATTGAGGAAAATGGTTCCGATCCTTTGCGCTGGTACCTGATTACCAACTCTCAGCCATGGGATAATCTTAAATTCGACATTACAGGCGTGGATGAAGTAAAACGTAAGTTTTTCGGAACCTTATACAATACCTATTCCTTCTTTTCCCTCTATGCAAATGTTGATAATTTCAGGTATGCAGAAAAAGAGATCCCGGTCAGCGAGAGATCCGAAATAGACCGCTGGATAATCTCCCTTCTTAATTCACTTATTAAAGAGGTTAGCAGTTGTTATAAAGATTATGATCTGACCCGGGCCGGACGTGCTATTCAGGAATTTGTAACTGAGAATCTGAGCAACTGGTATGTGCGCCTCAACAGGAAACGGTACTGGGGCGGCGATTATGACAAGGATAAACTTGCTGCTTACCAGACCCTTTATGTATGCCTTGAGACAGTCAGCCAGCTTGCAGCTCCAATCGCTCCGTTTTATATGGATCGCCTTTTCTGTGATCTGAATGATGTAACCGGCAGACATAAAGATAATTCGGTTCACCTGGTTTTGTTTCCCGAACATGATGAATCACTTATTGACAAAGCACTTGAGGAAAGAATGGAGATTGCCCAGAAAATATCCTCAATGATACTTGGATTGAGGAGGAAAGTAAGCCTCAAAGTCCGCCAGCCGCTGGCCAGGATAATGGTCCCGGTTCCTGATAATAACTTCAGGGAGAAATTTGAAGCAGTAAAAGACCTGATACTTGCTGAAGTCAATGTCAAAGAAGTCGAATATATCGATGATACTTCCTCAATTCTTGTGAAGAAAATAAAACCTAATTTCAAAACGCTCGGTCCCAGATATGGAAAGCTTATGAAGGATATAAGCAACTCGATTTCCAAATTCACTCCGCAGGAAATTGTCGAATTCGAAAACTCCGGAACTCATGCAATTACTGTTAACGGACAGGAGATTATCCTGAACACCGGCGATGTTGAAATAATTTCAGAGGATATACCAGGCTGGCAGGTGGCAAATGACGGTAAGCTGACCGTTGCTCTTGATACAACTGTATCTGACGATCTGCGTTATGAAGGTATCGCGAGGGAGTTTGTGAACCGGATCCAGAATATCCGTAAAGAAAACGGGTTTGATGTTACTGATAAAATCACAGTTACTATCGAAGATCTTGACTTTGTGCATGAAGCGGTAACCAGACATTCATCCTATATCGCTTCACAGACGCTTGCCACTTCTGTCGAGTTAAAAGAAACTTTCGATGGAACCAATATACGCGAAGTAGATATTGATGACTGGGTTGTGAAGGTAGTAGTGACTAAGCAAACCTTGTAGAACCTTCTGATTTAAGCTTGAATAGGTTTATCTATATTTGTATTATTATAACTAACCTATGAAACGCATACTCGTCACCGGCGGTGCCGGATTTATAGGATCTCACCTGTGTGAGCGGTTACTTGATCTCGGACACGAAGTGATCTGTCTCGATAATTATTTTACCGGATCAAAGATGAATATCATCCATCTCACAAGTAATCCCTATTTTGAACTGATACGGCATGATGTTACAATGCCTCTTTTTGTTGAGACGGATGAGATATATAACCTGGCTTGTCCGGCTTCTCCTGTACACTACCAGTATAATGGCATTAAGACGATCAAAACATCGGTGATGGGTGCTATCAATACACTTGGGCTTGCAAAGAGGACAAAGTCAAAGATCCTTCAGGCTTCAACAAGTGAGATCTATGGCGATCCTGAAATACATCCGCAGCATGAAGGATACTGGGGAAATGTCAACACACTGGGACCAAGAGCGTGTTACGATGAAGGGAAGCGATGTGCTGAAACTCTTTTTATGAATTATCACAATCAGAATAATGTGCGTATCAAAATAGCCCGCATTTTTAACACCTACGGACCAAAGATGAATTCAAATGACGGAAGGGTCGTCTCCAATTTCATAGTTCAGGCGCTTAAAGGTAAAGACATTACGATATATGGCGATGGTTCCCACACGCGTAGTTTTCAATATGTTGACGATCTCATCGATGGTCTTATCAGATTAATGGATACTCCTGACAGTTTTACCGGACCAGTAAATCTTGGAAATCCCGTTGAGATAACAATCAACACACTGGCCAGAATGATCATAAAAATGACCGGCTCAAAATCGAAGATCGTTTATCTTCCTCTTCCAATGGATGATCCGAAACAACGTAAGCCCGATATTTCTCTTGCCTTAAAGGAATTGAGCTGGTCCCCGAAAATTGATGCAGAGACAGGGCTGGCGAAGACTGTGGAGTATTTCAGAAAAAACCTGGTGTGATATTCATTCTCTGTGGCTCTCTGTGGACCCTCAGTGTAACTCTGTGTAACAAAAAAGCAAGAACTTACACAGAGTTGCACAGAGAAGCACAGAGGACACAGAGAACTGAAAATTAGTCCCTATCTTTGAACCATGATAGACCGCTCAACCATAGAACGAATTCTGGATGCCGCTCAGATTGTTGATGTGATACAGGAGTTTGTTCCCCTTAAGAAACGGGGAGTGAACTACCTGGGGTTATGTCCATTTCATAATGAAAAGACACCTTCATTCACAGTATCTCCATCGAAAGAGATTTTCAAATGTTTCGGATGCGGAAAAGTGGGAAATTCGGTCAATTTTGTGATGGAGCATGAGCATCTGACCTACCCCGAAGCGCTTAAGTACCTTGCAAAGAAATATAACATTGAGGTCATTGAAAAAGAGCTTTCACAGGAAGAGCTGGAAAAACAGAATGAGAGGGAGAGTCTTCTTGTGGTTTCATCATATGCTGCCAGGCAGTTCTCTGAAAACCTGTTTCATACTGACGAGGGAATATCTATCGGACTTACCTATTTCAGGGAACGGGGCTTCCGTCAGGATACATTGAAAAAGTTTGAGGTAGGTTATTGCTTTGAGAAACGGGACGCATTCTCCAAAAAGGCTCTTGAAGATGGATACAAACAGGATTTTCTTGTAAAGACCGGCCTTTCAGTTCAGCATGAAGACCGCATCTTCGACAGGTTCAGCAGCAGGGTGATGTTCCCGATTCATTCTCTTTCCGGACAGGTACTCGGATTCGGAGGCAGAATACTTAAAACTGATATCAAAACAGCTAAATATCTGAACTCTCCCGAATCAGAGATATATCATAAAAGCAGAATATTATACGGTATATACCAGGCACGGAAATCGATAACCCAGGAGGATAAATGTTTCCTGGTTGAAGGCTACACCGATGTCATGTCGTTACATGAAGCAGATATTGAAAATGTTGTGGCATCATCGGGAACCTCTCTTACGCAGGAACAGGTAAGGCTTATAAAAAGATTTACCCAGAATATTACAATACTTTATGATGGTGACCCCGCCGGGATTAAAGCCTCCATAAGGGGTATTGACCTGGTGCTTGAAGAGGGGATGAATGTCAAGATTGTCCTTATCCCCGATAACGAGGACCCCGATTCTTATTCAAAAAAATTAAGCAATGAGGAATTCCGGAAATTCCTTAAGGAGAATGAAACTGATTTCATACGTTTTAAGACGCAGCTTCTTCTCTCTGAAGCAAGTAATGATCCGGTCAAAAGAGCAGATCTGATACGCGATGTTGTAAAGTCAATTGCTGTTATCCCCGAAGCTATAACAAGAACAGTATATATAAAGGAATGCAGTACCGTACTTGAGGTCAGTGAGCCCATCCTATATCATGAAGTCAATAAACTCCGGCAGCATAAAAGTTTCCAGGACAGGAATAAATATCCGGGTCCCGAGGACCTCCCTGTTCCTCCGCCGGTTATAGCCAGGCCTGTTCAACGCGAGACTGTTACGTATTATTCTGAAAAGGAGATCATCAGACTGCTTTTAAAATTCGGCAATGTAGAATTTGAAAGGACCCTGAATAAAGAAGATGGCAAAGAGGAGATGCTATCTGTAGCCGATTATATTGTCAGGGAAATAACATCTGACGATCTTCTGTTTGATGACAGAGTATGTTCAAAGATCTTTGCCGATTTCAGATTTCATGTCGAGCATGGTCTGATCACAGGTGACAAACAATTCGTAAAACATGGAGATCCTGAGATCTCAAGTCTCTCAGCCGATCTGCTTGCCGACTCGCATGAGCTGAGCAGGATCTGGAAGGATAAGCAAACTTTTGTTGAGACGGAAGATATGAAGCTGAAAGAGATTGTAGGTGATGCCGTTCTCAAATTCAAGAGTGATAAAATAATGATTAAGAGAAAAGAGATAATGTCACTTCTTGAAGAAGCCGTCAAAGCCAACGACACTGAGAAGATACTACAGCTGCAAAAAAGATATGCAAATCTTAGTGTTGTCCTGGGATTAATTTCAAGGAAACTGGGGAACAGGATTTTGCTGTAAGACATACAGTACTCACCCCTTTTCCACCCCTGCATTCCCGCTCCTATATTCGCCAATCAGCTCTTCTTAATATCCTGCTTTTTAAGAAGGAGATTCCTCGCTGGCGCTACAAATGACAACTTTTTATCATGTTGCTTATTTAAAGATACTTAACTCAAAATAGCAGGAGACTGAGGGATTGTATTTATTCAGCCCCGTTAGGGGCATAATAATTTAAAGTAGGGCAACGCCCTGCATATAAGATACAGAAGCTTAGTGAGCCCCGTAGTGGGCGAAATAACTCCAGACCTGGACACCAAACTATCTTCTATACTTTGAACAAGATTTCGTAAATTTGGTAAAATGAAATAATTATGCCACAATCATTTGTTCAAATCTATGTTCACATTGTCTTTCATACAAAAGACAATGTAAGGTTTATAAAGGAAGACATTGAAAATGAGTTATACTCTTATCTTGGAGGAATTCTTAAGAATTATAAATCAATCCCTTTACAAATAGGTGGAACCTCTGACCATATTCACATTCTATGCACACTTCCGAAGACCATGGCTCCGGCTGATCTGGCAGAAGAGGTCAAAAAGAGTTCATCTAAGTGGATAAAAACTAAGGGAATACATTACAGCAACTTCTATTGGCAGGATGGTTATGGTGGATTTTCAATCAGTAATTCAGGTGTTGGAGCGGTAAAAAGGTATATATTGAACCAAAAGAAACATCATGAAAAAGTTTCATTTATGGATGAATATAAGAACCTATTGGAAGCATATGGGATCCCTTATGAAGACCGTTATCTCTGATGTTTTTATTTCGCTCCTACGGAGCTTGATAAGTTTTGTTGATGTTCAACATCGGGCTTCGCCCGATGTTAAGATATATAAGGCCTACGGCCTTTTTTATATTGTATATCTTTCAAAAGAAAGAGCTAGATCGTAATTCTACAAAACATCTTTAGTTGTCATTATACCGGATGTGCAAATTTTTTGAATAAAAACTCGGGATGACACGGTAATTTGGGTACAGGGGGGGAGAAGAGGCGATTCGCAGTAGAAATTAATACCAGTTGGTGTTGCGAATCGGGCGGGGAGAAATCTAATTTTTCATCTCTCTTTATACTGATCCATATTAATTGCTATTTTTGATATCTTAACACTAACGGTATGGGAAGACCAATTATCATCCTTATTATTTTTATTCTATTTCTTTCAGTCTCCTGCAGACAAGGTGTAAAAGAAAAGGATTCATTTAAACCGGTCTTTTCAACCTACAAATCCGACACCACAAAAAGCCACCTCCCTTTACCAAAGAATGAGATCTTTTATGGAATACTTACTCCTGTTGAAATGTGCGCAATATTTAACAGGCTGGGGATCACTTACAATAATGCTGCTCTGAATCCTATTTCGAACAGGGATCTCTATTTAAGCATCTCAAAAGCATCCATAAATACCGGCGTCTATGGAGTTGATTTCGGATATCTTAAGGTTTTTGGAATAGGACAGCAGATGATCGACTATATGGTAACTATCCGTGATATGAGCAACAAACTCGGCATTCCCGACAGTTACCTCACCGGACCTATAAAAAAAGTGGAAAATGATATCTCAGATCCTGATACAATTCTGTACCTCATGAACGATGCTTATACCAAAATGGAAGCACACCTTCGTGAAAGCGGAAGAGAAAGCACTGCTGGTCTTATGATTATGGGTGGCTGGGTCGAAGCTATGTTTATTGCCACCCAGCTTGTTTATAATCCTGACAGGCCCGATTCTGAAGTTGTACAGAAGATCGCACAGCAGAAATACACTCTTACCACTCTTTTGAGCTTCCTGAAAAATTATTATGATGACCCTGTTGTAGTTTATTATTCAAAGAAACTTAAATACCTGAAAAACTATTTCGACTCTTTTGATATCTATTTCAAAAAAGGCGATCTTGAAATTGATACTGCAAAGCAGGTCTTCCGTTCCACCGGGAGCCAGATGACTGTTACAGTTGAAACATTGAATAAGATACGCGACTATGTCGCTAAACTAAGGACGGAGATGGTGACGCCGTAGGAATGTATTATGTATAACAGGCGATAGGCGATGTGTACTCACCCCCTTCATAACCATCTCTGCTTCGTAAAGAGGAGGACCTAAGTGACGCCTGGTCCCTGGAGTTGGAGGGAAATATATAAATATTTATGTATATTAGATTCACCAATCTGATCAACTGTTGAACCTAACCACCCCAAAATGAAATCTGCAAAACTCATTTCAATCCTTATTGTATTTCTTATCCTAACATCTTGTGGTTCAAAGAATAATAAGTTATTACAGCAAATAAAAAATCAGGGAACTGAAGCCGTCGCCGTGAATATTCCTCTTGACAAAGGCTTCAGTGAATATATTTCAGGATATACTTCAGGTGTTATTCCGGCCAATTCAGTTATTGAAATACACTTTACACCCGAATTTGCTGCTAAGGCTGACAAATCGGCTTCAGGATTATTTGTATTTGAACCATTTGTTAAAGGGAAAACAGAATGGAAAGATGAAACAACTCTTGTCTTTACTCCATCAAAACATCTCGATCCTGAGACCACCTACTCGATTAATCTTAACCTGGACAAACTCTCTGAAGTGAATGACCGGCTGAAAGTATTTCCATTAAAGGTCCAGACTGTCAAAAAAGACTTCCATGTGACTATAGGAGCCCTTGACTGTTCAGGTGCTGCAGGAAACGGCTATCTGCTTCATGGCCAGATAACAGCTTCCGATTTCATAGAACCTGCAGAAATCGAAAATTACCTGAATTCCAGACTGGGAAGAAAAAAGCTGGAAATAACATGGGACCATTCTGCCAGTCTCATTCATAAATTCACTGTAACCGGTATTGACCGCACTGACAAGGTACAGGGACTTCTTATTTCATGGGATGGTTCTTCAGGCGGAGTAAAACAAGAAGGATCTGCCACAATAAATATACCTCCTGCCGGGGAATTCAGTGTTCTGGATGTAATTTCAAGCTCGGATGGCAGTCAGAAAATAGATATCATTTTTTCAGATGCCATTGATCCTGCCCAGGAAACTGAAGGACTCATTCATTTAGATCCATTAACGGAAAATACGCTGAGTATTGCTTCGAATATTATAAGCATCCTGCCGGCTAAAAAGGTTACAGGGAATTGTCATGCTTCATGTGGAGCCGACAATTAAAAATAATAAAGGAGCTAACCTCGCTCAGTCCTTTTCAAAACAGCTTGACTTCACTTCCCTAAACCCGTCAATAGCGGCTGTTGGAAAAGGCGTGATACTGCCTTCTTCAAAAAATCTGATATTTCCCTTCAGGGCTGTAAACCTTAAAGCTGTTGACCTTAGAATAATCAAGATATTTGATAACAACCTTCCTTATTTTCTTCAGGAAAATGATATCACCGGCAGCAATTCGATAAAACGGTTCGGACGTCCGGTATATTCAGGAAAAGTCGATCTCGTCACCGGCTCAGCAATGAATGATGGTCAGTGGAGCCTGTATACTATTGATCTTGCTGAATACATAAATATTGAACCTGGTATACTATATAAGGTAGAGCTGGGTATGAGAAGGTCTTACTCTCTTTATCCCTGTATAGCCACAGGCGAAGTGAGTAAATATGAAGAAGCCCTCCAGATGGCTGCTGAGCAAAACAAGGAATCGTGGGACGATCCCGACAATTATTATAGCGAAGATGAGTATGACGTTTACTACAGATATGGTCTTGACTGGAATCAGCGAGATAATCCTTGTAATGACGCTTACTACAGTCCCGATAGAATGATTTCAAAAAATGTCCTGGCGTCAAATTTAGGACTGATGGCAAAAAAAGGGGAAGACAATATACTGCATGTTATGGTCAACGATCTCATTACCGCTATGCCGTTAAATGAAGTATCAGTTGAAGTATTTGATTTACAGATGCAGCATGTTTCTTCGGGAACGACCAATCAGGATGGGTCCGTTGCTATTCATTGTGAAAGAAAACCGTTCCTGGTCATTGCAAAAAAAGATAAAGACAGGAACTGGCTTAAAATAAATGATGGAGCTTCTCTTTCACTGAGTTCATTCGACGTGGCGGGAAACAAACCCGAAAACGGAATTAAGGCTTTTATATATGGCGAAAGAGATGTCTGGAGACCCGGTGATTCAATTTTCCTTTCAATATTCATAAAAGATATGAAAGGAAATCTTCCCGAAGGACATCCTGTCCAGTTTGAACTTATTAATCCTCTCGAACAGAAAGTTGATAATCAGGTTCAGAAACTCGAAAGTAAGAACCTGCTTGTTTTTACATCAAAAACCACTGCTGATGCTGTCACTGGTGATTATAGAGCCATTTTCAGAATTGGGGGTGCCACATTTACAAAACGGGTAAGAATTGAAACTGTAAAACCGAACAGGCTGAAAATAAATCTGAATTTCCCGGGAGAGATCCTTGGCGGGTCCAATCCTGTTGCAAAAGGAACTCTCAATGTGAAATGGCTTAATGGAACCGTGGCAAAGAACCTTAAGGCATCTGTTGATTATATACTGAAGCATACAAAAACACAATTTGACAAATACGGACAATATGAATTTGATGACCCTATAAGCGAATTCCATTCAGAAACTGTAAACATTTTTAAAGATGCAGTAGATGATAAAGGAAATGCTACGATTATTTTTGATCCGGGGAAAGCGACAAATGCACCCGGAATGCTGAATGCTGTGTTTACAGCTAAAGCCTCAGAGCCCGGAGGTGATGAAAGTATTACCCAGACAAGCTATAAATATGCACCGTATCCGGTATTCGTCGGGATAAACCTTCCAGGACTTAAAGGTAAAAGCAGAATGCTTTTTACTGATGCAGTCAATGAAGTAAGACTGGTCACGGTCGATGAGAAAGGAAAGCCAGTCCGATCAGAAGTTGAAATAACAATTTATAAAATCTCGTACAGATGGTGGTGGGAATCAGATGAGGAAAATCTTGCTTCATTTATTTCCAACCAGAATTATAAACCTGTAATTAAAAAAACTATTACCACTTCAGGCGGAGAGGGTTCTTTCACATTTAACATTGATAAAAAGGAATGGGGTCGTTATCTGATAAGAGCTACCTCTCCCGGTGGCCATTCAACCGGTAAAATTCTACTTGTAGACTGGCCCTGGGAATATGGTTCAAAAGGAAATACTGAGGGGGCCACTTTGCTCGCAATCAATACCGATAAAGAAAAGTATAACACCGGAGATGAAATAAAACTCACCTTCCCTGCTCCCGAAAATGCGAGAGCAATCGTAACTCTTGAAAACGCTGAAGGTGTTCTGGATGAAATGCGGGTAGGTACTGAGAAAGGCAGCACCGTTGTCTCATTCAAGGCAAGACCTGAGATGGCGCCTAATGTCTATGCATACGTTACTGTGATCCAGCCTCATGCCCAGACTGTCAACGATATGCCAATGAGGTTGTACGGGGTTGTGCCTGTTATGGTCGAAGATCCTCAGACCCGGCTGGTACCGAAAATTGAAATGCCTGATGAGATCCGTTCACAAAAACCAGTGGTGATCAAAGTCAGTGAAGCAAACGGAAATTCCATGAGCTATACCCTGGCGGTCGTTGATGAGGGGCTGCTTGATATAACAGGTTTCAAGACTCCCGATCCATGGAACTATTTCTATGCCCGCGAGGCGCTAGGCGTCCAGACATGGGATCTGTATGATTTTGTCCTTGGAGCCTTCGGCGGAACTCTCGACAGGGTATTTGCTACAGGTGGCGATGAAGCCGTTATTGATAAATCTGCCAATAAAGCAAAGAGGTTTGTACCGGTGGTAAAATTCCTTGGTCCTTTTAGTCTGACCGCAGGGAAAATCAATACTCATACTATTACATTGCCTCAGTATACCGGGTCAGTAAGGACAATGGTCATAGCCGGAAGCGACAGGGCTTTTGGCATTGCGGAGAAATCCGTACTTGTTAACGATCCTCTGATGATACTTGTAACCGCTCCCAGAGTTGTCAGCCCGGGCGAAAAAGTTGCGCTCCCGGTTTCCCTCTTCATTCAGAAAAACGGTATCAGTGATATTACAATTAAAGCCGAAGGAAATGATCTTATCAGCTTTCAGGAGAAAACAAAAAGTATATCCGTGTCAGGTACAGGTGAGAAAGAATCGGAATTTTCATTTATTGCGGGAGGTAAAACCGGTGTGGCAAAAATAAGTGTTACTGCAACCGGTGGCGGAGAGAGCGCTGCCTATAATATGGAGATCGAAGTGAGAAGTCCTAATCCGCCTGAGTTACGGACTGAACTTAAGGTGATAAGAAAGGGTGAAAAGTTTGAAACATCCTTCAAACCTTTTGGAATAGAGGGATCTAATTCTGCCACAATTGAGGTCTCGTCACTTCCATCAATAAACCTTGAGAAAAGAATGGAATATCTTCTTGATTATCCGCATGGATGTTCCGAGCAGGTAACTTCACAGGCATTTCCACAGTTATGGCTCAAAGATCTCACAGGTAATGATGCGATCTCAAAATCTGTTTCGGATAACATCTCAAAAGCCATCAACATACTTATTTCCAGACAAATGGTCAATGGTGGTATAGCTTTGTGGCCGGGCTCAGGCCAACCAGATAACTGGGTGACATCATATGCAGGGCATTTTATGAGTGAAGCTGAAAGGAAAGGATACAGTATCCCTTCAGGATTTAGACAGAGATGGCTTGGTTACCAGAGAAAAGCAGCACAGGACTGGCGTTATGATGCTATGTTCAAACAGACAGCCAACGATCAGGCATACAGATTGTTTACGCTGGCTCTTGCCGGTCAGCCCGAAAAAGGGGCAATGAACAGGCTCAGGGAATCTCCGAACATTCCTCAATTATCCCGATGGCTGCTGGCAGCCACATTTGCCACAACCGGAAGGCCTGAAATCGCGGCAGGACTGCTCGATGTAAGGAATACCGGAACTGAGGTCGAGTTCTGTAATTATTATTATGGCAGTGAGATGCGCGATAAAGCTATTATATTATATACCCTTACGATTTTAAAAAATGAGGAACAGGTGTTACCCGTACTAAAGACGATCTGTGATAATTTCAATAATGAGAGCTGGTACAGTACCCAATCAATTGCATGGGGTTTGTATTCATATATGAAATGGACAGAAACAGTACCAGGTGATAAAAACGGTCCTTCAAAAATAACATTCACCTTAAACGGTAACAAATCTGAACAGACAGTGCCTTCGAAACAAGTCTGGTCAAAAGATCTGAATCAGAGTAGCGATAATAACTCGCTTACCATTGAGAACAAATCCGAGCAGCCACTGTATGTAACCCTTACAAGGAAAGGGATCCCACTCGTCTCCGACAGGGCACGTGAAGATAAAGGATTAAGCATGAAAATTGATTATATGGATATGAGCCTGAAACCCCTTGATCAGAAAAATCTTAAACAAGGTTCTGATTTCATGATGGTTGTAAAGGTCACCAACAATACATTCTCAATGATCCAGAATATTGCACTTACAGAAATGGTTCCCAGTGGTTGGGAAATTCAGAATACGAGGCTGTTTGAAGCAGATTACGGAATTAAGGAAAGTACTTCGGATTACCGCGACTTCAGGGATGACAGGGTAAACACCTATTTCAGCTTAACAGAGGGGCAAACCAAAACTTTTGTTCTGATACTTAATGCAGCATATAAAGGGGAATTTTATCAGCCATCGATATGGTGTGAAGCAATGTACACACCAAATTGTTATTCAAGAATTCCCGGAAATCAGGTAGTAGTAACCGGACAATAAATTGGGCAGAAAATTTAAAATATTTGTCCTGTCAGCCGGGGTACTCATTACCCCGGTTTTGCTTTCACCATTGCCTGTGTTCAGGGCTCCTCTTTCAACTGTTGTTGAAGCCAGCGACGGAAGTTTGCTTGGGGCCAGAATTGCCGGTGACGGTCAATGGCGTTTTCCGGCTTCCGGAAAAGTCCCTGATAAATTTGAAAAAGCTCTGCTGACCTTTGAGGACAAATGGTTCTATTATCATCCAGGTGTCAATCCTGTTTCAATATTAAGGGCTTTGAATAATAATATTAAAGCAGGAGAAATAGTCAGTGGCGGAAGCACAATAACCATGCAGGTTGCCAGGATCTCAAGGGGTAATAAACCGAGAAACTACAAAGAGAAATGCATAGAAATTCTTTCTGCCTTAAAACTGGAACTATTTCATTCAAAAAAGAACATACTCCAGCTGTATGCATCAAATGCTCCATTCGGAGGAAACACCGTCGGACTTGAAGCCGCCGCCTGGCGATTCACGGGAAAATCTTCAGCTGACTTAACCTGGGCTGAAGCTGCTGCCCTGGCAATTCTCCCGAACTCTCCGGCACTTGTCTTCCCCGGAAGAAACCAGGAGATTCTTAAGAAACGGCGTGATAATCTCCTTAAAAGGCTGCATAAAAGAAAATATATTGACTCTCTTACTATGGTGCTGGCTTTGGACGAGCCTCTCCCGGGAGGACCAAAACCATTACCCTCAAAAGCCCCTCATCTTACGGATCATTTCTATCAAACCAACAAGGGCGAGACGATAAGAACGACAGTCGACGCTGTGCTTCAGGAACGGGCAACAGAGATTTTAAATGCCCATCAGAAAGATCTCGCTGCAAATTTTATCTTCAATTCCGCCTGTCTTATCGTAGAAGTTGAAACGGGCAATGTGTTAGTATATGTCGGTAATAATACTCTCGATAATGCAAGTCTCCATAGCGGAGATGTGGATAATGTCCGATCGCTCAGAAGTACCGGAAGTATCCTTAAACCTTTTCTTTATGCAGGCATGCAGTACTCGGGTGATATATTGCCAAATTCACTAATCGCCGATGTCCCTGTCAGGTTTCCCGGATTCTCGCCCAAAAATTTTGACCAGACTTACAGAGGGGCCGTAGGCGCTGGCTTCGCACTATCGCAATCATTGAACATCCCGGCTGTTAAAATGCTTCAAAAATATAATCCTGAAAAATTACTGGAACTTCTCCGCAAAACAGGTTTTACAGGATTTAATAAACCTGCCGATTATTATGGCCTCTCTCTTATCCTGGGTGGCGGAGAGACATCATTATGGGATCTCACCGGAGCGTATGCCTCTCTTTCCAGGGTACTGAACCGGTTCCTGAATACAAATAAATATTATAAAGAGGATTACCATGCCCCGGTCCTCATCCCGAAATCAGGTATAAATATCGTAAAGACAGAAGATGTCGATCCCCCCCTATCCGCTTCATCAATCTGGCTGACATATGAAGCGCTTCAAAAGGTTAACCGTCCCGAGAGCGAGTCGGGCTGGCAATATTTTGCCTCATCACCTGACCTGGCATGGAAAACCGGGACAAGCTTTGGATTCAGAGACGGCTGGGCAGTTGGAACCACTCCCCGGTATGTTATTGGCGTTTGGGCTGGAAATGCAACAGGAGAAGGAAGACCCGGATTGACGGGTATTACCGCTGCTGCTCCATTGTTGTTTGAGCTGGTCAATATTATGGGGACAGGTTCATGGTTTAAAATCCCGTATGAAGATCTGACAATGATAAGGGTCTGCAGCAAGAGCGGGTTCAGGGCCGGACCTGACTGTCAGGAAACAATGGAAGTGGCTGCCTGCCTGAACGGATTAAGAAGCGAAGCCTGTCCGTATCACCGGATAGTCCATTTAAACAGGGCAAAAACCTTTCAGGTAACATCTGATTGTGTTTCACCGGCAGATATGATAAATGAATCGTGGTTTGTTCTTCCGCCTGCCATGGAATATTTTTACAGGAAAAAACATTCCGGGTATAGGGCTCTTCCCCCTCCTGCGGTGGGTTGTACCGGCAGCAAGACTATCTCCGTTATGGAGTTTATCTATCCTACACCTGGTATTAAAATTTTTATACCTCGCGATCAGACAGGAGAACTGACAAGGGTTATCACTGAGGTTGCTCACAGGGATCCCTCAAAAAAGATCTTCTGGCATCTTGATGATAAATATATTGGCATAACCCGGTTCATTCATCAGGTTGAGATACTGGCAGGTTCAGGCAACCATACTCTGACAGTTGTGGATGAGGATGGGAACACAATAAGATGCGGGTTTACTGTGATATGATGAAAACTAAGATCTTACTTTCTCTGTGGTTCTCTGTGCTTCTCTGTGTCACTCTGTGTAACTAAAAACTAAGAACTTACACGGAGTTGCACAGAGTATCACAGAGTTACACAGAGAAAATCATTTAGATCCTTATGTTCTTTGTTAAAAGTTTGCGAACTTTGCGTTTAAATTTTTCATTAGCACTCTATGAATTATTCCGATCCCGAAGAATGGTTCCCTATTGTAGATGAAAACGGGAATAGTATTGGCAAAGCACCCCGCAGAGTGTGCCATGATGGCCATAGCATGCTTCTGCATCCAGTTGTGCATCTTCACCTTTTTAATTCACATAGTGAGCTGTTTTTGCAGAGAAGAGCAAAAACAAAAGATATTCAACCTGGAAAATGGGACACCTCGGTGGGAGGCCATGTCGGTCTCGGTGAAACTATTGAAGAAGCTCTCTTCCGGGAAGCTGACGAGGAGCTCGGATTAAATAATTTTGCGCCTGAATTCCTTAGTAAATATGTATGGGAATCGTCTCGTGAAAGGGAGCTGGTTAACTCCTTTTCAACAATCTCCGATATCCTGCCTGTAATCAATAACGATGAAATTGACGAAGGAAGATACTGGCCCGTTGAAGAGATAAAAGAGAATTTGGGTAAAGATATTTTCACCCCCAATTTTGAGCATGAATTCAGGATTCTTTTTATGTAACCTGTACCAGAAGGTCGCAAAGTTCAGGCAAAGTTCCCAAAGGACCTGGCAGGTTTTTAAAAGTATAAACTTGTACAATAAATAAAGGAAATTTCAGTAGTTTTACTATTAGAAAGATTATTTACCTACTATATAACTAATGAAGCCTGATAAGATTGTTTTGTCATTAACCTTATTAATACTTCTCACAATTTTTTCCTGGTTTACATCCTGCACTCATATAGCAAATATCGCAAATCTGCCTGAGGTCTGTTTTACAGGTCAGGTCCTGCCCATTTTTATTAATAATTGTGCCATGCCTGGTTGTCATGGAGGAGGGGGCAGGGAGGAACGCAGGCCTCTTAACACTTATGCTGACATAATGAGGGATGTTGCGCCGGGAAATCCTGATGCCAGCAGGGTTTATCAGACACTTATTGCGAAATGGGAAAACCATATGCCCCCCGGTCAGCCATTGTCACTGGAAAACAGGACAATTATAAGGGTCTGGATAGAACAAGGGGCCGCATTAACCACTTGCACAGATACTACAGGACAGGGAGGAGGAGGAAATACTTATGTAGCACGTGCCTGCTTTACCCGCGATATCCTGCCAGTGATTATATCACGATGTGCCTCTACCGGATGTCACGATGCGGCAACAAATCAGGAAGGATATAATTATACGACATATACCAATATATTAGGCTCAGTAACCCCTGGGAATCCTGGCACAAGCAGGTTATACATTGTCTTAACAATTGCGGGAGGAGAATCAAAAATGCCGCCGGCAAGGAGTCCTCAATTGACTGCAGCGGAGATCGACTCAATCGGAAAATGGATAAGCTATGGTGCCCTTAACGAAAACTGCGGAGAGGTTTGTGATACAATAAATCCTGTTACATTTTCGGGAACTATCTGGCCAATAATTCAAACTTCGTGTTTAGGTTGCCATAGTGGAAATGCTCCATCAGGCAATATTCTGCTGGCAGCGTACAATAACGTTGCAACAATCGCTTCAAGTGGTGCATTAATAAACTCGCTGAAAGGGTCAGGTGTTCCCCAGATGCCTGTGGGCTCTACCTTCTCTGCATGCAGAATCAGACAATTTGAAATATGGATAAACAATGGATTTCCAAACAATTAATAATTATTTGAAGATGAAGCGTTTATTCCTATCTCTTACGACAATAATCATCTTTTTATTTTTCTTTGTTTCCTGCTATTATGATAATGAGGAAGCATTATATCCAACAATATCAAGTGCATGCGATACCTCTAACGTTACATTCAGCGTGACAATAACCGCAATTCTCAGCAACAATTGTTTTTCATGCCATTCAAACGGCAATTCATCTTTTGGAGGAGGGATCCGCCTGCAGAATATTTCAGATGTAATGACAAATTCTGCCAAGGTGGTTGCGGCAATTAAGCAGACAGGGCCCTACCCCATGCCACCGGGTGTAAGGCTGGGTAGTTGTTCAGTTGCACAATTTGATATATGGGTAAGAAACGGAATGCCCAATAACTAAATCCTCCTAATAACATATTAATCATGAGACGATTATCCATTACTATCCTGTTATCCCTTTTTACGTTAGGGATCTTTGCCCAGGATGACCTGATGAACCTTATCAGCCAGGACTCTTCAAAGGGAACAAACTACACGACGGCTACTTTCAAATCCACGAGGGTGCTGAATGGACATTCCATAGAAAGGATGCCTGAAGGACAACTCGATGTAAGAATATCACACCGGTTCGGAACACTTAATTCCGGAGGTTATAACTTTTGGGGTCTTGACATATCAAACATTCACCTGAGTCTTGAGTATGGGATCTTCAATTGGGTCATGATTGGTATTGGCAGATCAGAGTTTGAAAAGACCTATGACGGATTCGCTAAATTCAGCATTCTACGGCAGTCAACAGGTGCAATAGAGATGCCAGTGTCAGTTTCAGCTGTAACTTCCATAGCAATGAGAACATTAAAGTTTTCCGATCAGACCAGAACAAATTATTTTACCTCACGGTTAGCTTATGTGACCCAGATACTGGTTGCCAGGAAAATAAGTGAGGGATTCTCGTTTCAGCTGACTCCCACTTATCTCCATCGTAATCTGGTTGCCACCGAACTTGATCCCAATGACATCCTTGCTTTGGGCGCAGGGGCCAGATTGAAGCTCTCGAAAAGGATCAGCTTCAACGGAGAGTACTACTACATTGCAAATCCAAAAACTTATCTCAGTCAACCGATCTATAATCCACTCTCACTGGGTTTTGATATAGAGACCGGCGGTCATGTATTTCAACTCTTTTTCACAAACTCTCTCGGCATGACCGAAAAACAATTTATCGGAGCGACAACCGGAAGATGGAGAAAAGGAGATATTCATTTTGGTTTTAATATTTCAAGGGTATTTACGTTGATGAAACACAAGAAAACTTTAAACTATTAGTGCAAATTATTGTTAATAATCGAGGAACCGGTTAAATGCCGTTGGTACATTGATGACAAAATAATAATTCATACCCTTACTTAAAAGACTAAATCATTATGAAACGGATGTTTTTACTGGCGCTCTTTCTGAATGTTGTGATTGCTGGAAATGCACAAAAGTATTTGACCAAAAATGGCTATATCGGTTTTTATTCCCATACTCCTCTGGAGGAGATCAAAGCAGACAATAATCAGGTAGCCAGTGCACTTGATATCACCACCGGAGAAATGGTTTTTCAGGCACTTATCAAATCATTCCATTTCGACAGAGCCCTTATGGAAGAACATTTCAATGAGAATTATATGGAATCGGATAAAATTCCAAAATCTGTTTTTAAAGGGAAAATTACAAATCTCTCAGATGTGGATTTTTCGAAACCGGGAACTTATATTATTACAGTTGAAGGCGATCTGACGATCCATGATGTGACCAACAAGATCAATACAAAGGGAACCATCGAAGTAGTGAGCGGCGGTATTAATGCGAATTCTAAATTTAGTGTTGTCCCTGAAGATTATAAGATAACAATCCCCGGGGTCGTAAGAGACAAAATTGATAAAACGCTGGAAGTTACTGTTGCTATGAAATATACTCCGGCTGCGAATAAGTAGGCAATTCACCGGAAAAGAGAATCTTTAGTATTCATCCCAAATGAAACCTTACATTAAAATCTCATTGTTTGTGGTCCTTTTTATCGCCCTTGGGGGAATTTTCGCGGGCCTGTATATGTTCAATCTCAAACACCCCGATACTTCCAAAGTCAAACCCGATTTTATTATTCCGGCTACTGCCCTCCAAAAAGATTTTGAAGCAAATGAGGCAACAGCTTCGGCCAGGTATATAAATAAAATCCTTGAAGTAAACGGTACCATATTGTCAATAACCAGGGCAGACAGCAGTCATCTGAACCTGGCTCTTAAAACCGGCAATGAATTGTCATCTGTAATTTGTACTTTTGCCTTGAGTGATACTTCAAAATTCAAACCCGGCGACGAGATCACCCTACGTGGTGAATGTTCCGGATTTTTGATGGATGTCCTCCTTAATAATTGCGCAGTAGTACAAAACAGAAAATAAATGACATGAACAGACCTGTGAAAATACTGATGTTTAAAAATGAAATAGAGGCAATGCTCCTCGATGAAATTCTGACTGAAAAGCAAATCCCTCACATTATACGTTCATATCGTGATTCGGCTTACGATGGACTATGGCAAACCCCTACAGGATGGGGCCACATTGAAGCCCCGGAAGAGTATGCTGACGAGATAGTGAAAACGTATGACCAGATGTCAGACTAAAGGTTCTTCTCATAACCTGTTTAATCAACTTAAGTTTTTATCTTTGTTCCGCATTTTTATCCAGACACCCATAGCTGAATAAATTACAATTGCTTAGATTAAAGGTAAATGAATCATAGTAAGACGGATAGAAACAGACTTCTTAATTCCTTATCGGATATGCTTCATTCCATTGTACCGGTGATTAAAAGCAGGTATTTTTATTATGGTGTCATTTCAATTATTGCAGGAGCAGGTTTAAATTTTGCTTCTGAAACCTATCTTCATAATTACATGAGTGCAGGAAAAACCCTGCCTATGCTCTCGGATTTAGTCCTCGATAACCTGCCATTTTACAATGTTTCTCTTATCTATGATGTCGGCTGCCTCATTCCTATTTTCCTCGTTTTAATATATATAGTACATAGAAAAGATTATAACAGGATCCCAATGTTTTTATTAATGACTGGCATCTTTTATATAGTAAGAGGTATTTTTATTGTCCTGACCCCATTTGGAAATCCGCCAATGTTCAACGGATCGGACCCCTTGTTTCACGGATTTTCAAATTATGAACTGGGTGTATATCCATCAGGACACGCAGGAAACGTTTTCCTGTTATTTTTGCTTGTGAGGGACAGGGGCTATAAATATCTGATAATGATCTGTCTCGTTATAGTCATTACTGCATTATTCCTGGCACGCGGGCATTATAGTATTGACATCCTCTCAGGCCTTTTCTTTTCATACGCTATCCGGGAATACGGAGAAAAGCATCTCGCAATGTTTGACCTCGGGAATGGCAAAAAACCCGGAAGGGTAAAGGTCCTGGTCTGATTAATTATTAAAACTTTCACAAAATGAAATACAGGTTTTTACTGGTTGCTGCAATTTTTCTAATCTCAGGTATCACAAATGCACAGGATAAACCTGAGCAAGCGGTCAAAATCCTTGATGACGCATATAAGCTTGCCGGGAAAGATGGCAAAAGTGTAATGATAGTTTTTCATGCATCATGGTGCGGGTGGTGTAAAAAATTTGAAGCGTCCGTTAATGATCCTTCATGCAAGGAATTTTTTGATAAACATTTTGTGATCAGGTACCTCGACATTCTTGAGAAGGCAGATAAGAAAAATCTCGAGAACCCCGATGCGATGGAGGTTTTTAATAAGTTTGGAGGCAAGGACCAGGGAATTCCGTTTTTTCTGATTTTTAATAAGAACAGGACCCTCATTGCAGATTCGAAAATAAAGGCTGAAGGAGCCGCTCCGGATAAACCTCTTCAAAATATCGGATGCCCTGCCAGCGATGAAGAGGTGGCCGCTTTTATTCTGATTCTTGAAAAAGCTACAAAAATAACTCCTGCGGAAAAAACTGCAATTTCGGACCGATTCAAAAAGAACAGGAGTTAAATCTCACTGGTTAGAATCCTTTGTGGGAGAGCTTCAAAAGGAGGGGAAACTTTTTTATACAGTATCTCATTCATCTCCAGAGCTTAAGATGACTACTATGGGGATGGGGATGGGTTGATCATGAGCAGGATCCCTTCTCAATTATACTGTCTGGTCAATCAATCCATCTTTGGAGCAGTAATGGCAATCTCCTTCTTTTTCTCCATCCTTCTAATAAGCAAGTAATTGACGACTCCGATAATGACCATCCCCAGCAGAAAAAGCGGGTATGTAACCTTCCAGTGATCAGGCCCTGTCATCATGGACCACTCCGACATCCCACCTATACTTGCCAGCAGGGTCAATGGCATAAAAATAGTAGCAATGAGAGTAAGTCGTCTTACAGAAGAATTCGTATCATTCGACATTTTAGTCATCAGGTTATTAAGCAACGATGTATATAGTTCCATAAGACTCGTCTCAATCTCCCTGTATGTTTCAGTTAGTTCGAAGAATTTAGCCAGATGATCATATATATCACGAAAATGAACTATAGCTTTTTCAGAGATATATGGACAATCAAACCTGCAGATTTTTACCAGGATCTCCCTCTCGTGATATAATGTTTTTCTAAGCCTCATCAGGCTTTTCCTCATGCTTATGAGCTGTACCGGCTGAAATTTTTCCACATTATCAAGAAGAGACTCTTCGGCTCGCTCGAGCTCTTCTTCCATATCATCAAATGCCTTGTACTTTTCATCAACCAACCAGTCAAGCACAATATGCAGAAGGTAATCAGGACCACTTTTGGCATTTGTATTCCCATTTTCAATGATCCCTTCTATATTGTTCAGTGGCTTTCTTTCTTCTGAATTATGTCCGCTTATCGTGATGATAAAGTTCTTCCCGATAAAAAGATTTATCTCATCGATAAAAAGTATAGATTTCAGGTAACTGAATGAATTAAAAATAATAAATGTATTATTCACAAAATGCTCAATCTTGGGGACCTGCTCTTCATCAAAGCAGTCCTCAACGGATAAGGGATGAATGCCTATCTTATCAATAAGAGAAGTAAGTATCTCCCTTGAGGGTTTATAAAAATTGAACCATACAAATCCACCCTCAGCAGCAGCTGCAATAGCCCCCTCCAATGTTTCAACACCATAAAATGATCCGGAGGCGGGAAAATGGTAAAATTTTGATTCTGACATATTTCTGGTTTTACTAAAAATTTTAATCCGGTTTAAAACTGAATCCAAATTACTACAAAAAACAATATAAAGCGAACTTCTTCAGATCATGGATAACCGAACATTTCCGGAAAGAAGATGTTTAGTAATTGCGTTTCAGAAGTTATAGGGAGGATCGGGGCACAATAAGATAAAAATCATTAATTTAAATCAGAATAAGGATCATTTTTACAAAAAATATTTACAATGAATAACGCCATATACAATTTCAGAGAACCGAAGAATGAACCTGTCTTATCCTATAAGCCTGGTAGTCAGGAACGTTTTCTGCTTGAGGAAGAACTTAAAGTTCAAAAAAACCAGGTAATCGATATCCCGCTTATCATTGGAGGAAAAGAGATCAGGACAGGTAAGACAGGAAAGGTTGTGATGCCTTCAGATCATAGCCATGTTCTTGCAACTTATCATATGGCCACAGAGAAGGAAGTTACCCTTGCCATTAATGCTGCCCTTGATGCCAAATGTGAATGGATGACACTGTCATGGATGGAGAGGGCAGCAATAATGGCAAAGGCTGCAGAGCTGCTTTCAAAAAAATATCGTTATCAGATCAATACAGCCACAATGCTGGGCCAGGGTAAAAATGTTCTTCAGGCTGAAATTGATGCTGCCTGTGAAGTCATAGATTATCTCCGGTTCAATATCCATTTCGCTTCACTCATATACCAGGAACAGCCAATATCTGAAAGTGAGAATATTAACCGCCTTGAATACCGGCCACTTGAAGGGTTTATTTTTACTGTTTCACCTTTTAACTTCACAGCAATAGCTTCAAACCTGAATACCAGTGTTGCACTTATGGGAAACACCACGGTATGGAAACCTGCTACAACTTCTCTCCTTTCGAACTACTACCTGATGAAGGTATTCCAGGAAGCCGGGTTGCCTGATGGGGTTATTAATTTTGTTCCCGGACAAGGCTCTTTAATAAGCAGCATTGTATTAAAACACAGAGATCTGGCGGGCATTCATTTTACTGGTTCCAACTCAACCTTCAACTCCCTTTGGAAACAGGTATCTGACAATCTGCAGAATTATAAATCATATCCTAAGCTGGTTGGTGAGACAGGTGGCAAAGATTTCATATTTGCCCATGCTTCCGCAAGCACTCTTGAACTGGCTACCGCAATTGTGCGTGGTTCCTTTGAATACCAGGGTCAGAAATGCTCCGCCGCTTCAAGGGCATATATTCCTGAATCGATCTGGCCAGAGACGAAACAACATATTATGAGGATGACCTCAGAGATCAGAATAGGCGATGAGTCTGATTTCCGTAACTATATAAATTCTGTTATAGATGAGAGTTCTTTTGACAAAATTATGTCGTACATTAATAAAGCCAGATCAGCTGAGGATGCGCAGATAATTACCGGAGGCAATGGCGATAAGTCAAAGGGATATTTTATTGAACCAACGGTTATCGAAACCAAGAACCCTCATTTCTTCACGATGGAAGAAGAGATATTCGGCCCGGTAATGTCAGTTTATGTTTATAAGGATGATAAATTCGATGATACTCTGACTTTATGTGACGAAACTTCACCATACGGGCTCACGGGTGCAATTTTCAGCAATGATAAATATGCTATGATAAGAGCTTGCCGTGCTCTGCGTTATGCTGCCGGCAACTTCTATATTAACGATAAGCCGACAGGAGCAATGGTGGGACAGCAACCCTTCGGGGGAGCCAGAGCTTCGGGAACCAATGACAAGGCAGGAAGCCACCTTAACCTTCTGCGGTGGGTGAGTCCAAGAACAATTAAGGAAACACTTATCCCGGCAACTGATTATAAGTATCCGTTCATGGAATAGGATACAATATCCATAACCTCATATTATAACCTAAATTAGGCTACTCAGCATTTAATTTTTACACCTTCCCTATCCTTTCACTTAAGTCTACTAATCTTTATCTGGGGGGGTTGGGGGTTCAAAGTGGCTGAAATCCATTAACCGCAAAGCACGCAAAGTCCCGATAGCTATCGGGATAAAACCCAAGGGCGCAAAGAGAAGTCAGTATCTGCTTCTATCCAACTCTGTGTAACTCTGTGGGTCTCAGTGTCACTCTGTGTAACCAAAAAATTCAAGAACTGTCACAGAGATTCACTGAGAAGCACAGAGTACCACAGAGAAAAGTGAGAGATTAAGCCCCCACTGGGGGGTTTCGGGTAATATAGAAATGATTAACCCAATTATTATGTCACATTGAAAAAATCTTATTTAAATTTGAGCATGAAAAGATATGTGGCGGAAAATAAAAATAAAGCACTCTTTCTATTGAATCCGACATCAGGTGTCCCGCCTGTAAATTTTATTGTATCTAAAGAACTTGAACGACGTAAGAGTGAATTATGCTGCTGCAAATCAATGAATAAGGAAGAGACCGGATCACTTATAAAACAAAACTTCAATAAGTATAATGTCTTTGTAGCTGCCGGAGGTGACGGAACAGTTCACACAGTAGCAACGCAACTTGTTGGCAGCGACAAAATCCTCGGCGTTCTGCCACTTGGTTCAGGAAATGGTTTTGCAAAGGAATTTGGCTTCAAAATGAATGTCAGGTCATTATTGTCGGATATTAAGAGAGCCGACAGTATGGACATTGATGTGATCGAGATAAATAACAAGCTATGCCTTAATGTTGCCGGAATAGGTCTGGACAGCTTTGTTGCCCACTCTTTCAATAACCTTAAACTCCGGGGATTCCTGCCTTATGTCTGGCTGACATTTAAGACATTCCTTTTGCTTCGTCCCTTTCATGTCAGAATAAAATGCGATGGGAAGGAGATTATCTCGGAAAAACTTTTTGTTCTTACCATTGCAAACACAAGACAATTCGGGAATAATGCTTTTATAGCACCGGAGGCAAAGCCTAATGACGGATTCATTGATATAGTACTTATTAAACCTTTCCCGAAAATATTGGGTTCGCTTTTTATCATCAGGCTATTTACGAAAAGAATCAATAAGTCTAAATATGTCAGGCATTTCCAAACCGACAAGGAAATAGTCATCGAGACTGATGAAACCAGGTTTCATATTGATGGTGAACCGCTGGAGATCTATGGGAAAATAGTGGTAAGAATCAAAAAAGAGGTACTTAAAGTTCTGAGAACAACCGGTAAAAAAAAATACTACAGCCTCCTGGGGACCGATCGAAAGGTTCCTGAATTCATTGAAAATGATGTTATTCAGGGATTAGAATTGTGAAGAATAATATCAGGTGAAGAAATTTAAATTGAAATTTGTTAAAGATCTATAATCAAAACATACCAATAAAATTAAAATTATCCTGCTATGAAAAAACTGGTCCTGCTATTGCTTTTATTTTCTCTTGTAACTGTATATGGACAAAAACCATCCATTCAAATTATTCCGCAGCCTGTTGAAGTACAACCATCTGACGGATCATTTACACTGACAAATAATTCGACTATTGGCTATGATAGTCAGGATTGCCGTAAAATCGCCGATATGCTCTCGGAGAGGCTTAATCACTCTACCGGTTTCTCAATAAAACCACAACAGGATAAAGCTGGTTCAATTCAGTTCATCCTGAATAAGGTGGCAGTGCCGCAAATCGGAAAAGAGGGTTATACTCTGGACGCCTCGGCAAAAGGTGTGATTATATCAGCCAATGCACCTGCCGGCCTTTTCTACGGTATGCAAACTTTGCTTCAGCTTTTTCCTAAGGAGGTTGAAAGCAAATCGGCAGTAAATACAGCACTGACAATACCATCAGTTAAAATCACTGATTACCCGCGCTTTGGCTGGAGAGGAATTATGCTTGATGTAAGCCGTAATTTTTTCACAAAAGAAGAGGTCAAACAATATATTGACGAAATTGCCAGATATAAATTCAATACCCTTCACTGGCATCTGACAGATGATAATGGATGGCGCATTGAAATCAAAAGTTTGCCAAAACTGACCGAGGTAGGGGCCTGGCGTGTTCCGCGTTTCGGTCAGTTCGGTGACCGCAGTGCACCAAAACCCGGTGAAGCAGCAACTGTTGGAGGATTTTATACACAAGCCGACATCAAGGAGATAATTCAATATGCACAGGATAAGTATATCACAATCCTTCCCGAAATTGATGTTCCCGGACACAGCATGTCTGCAATTGCGTCCTATCCTGAGTTAAGCTGCACTAAAGATCCGAACACAAAGGTCAATCCTGGCTCTTCATTCTCTGAATGGTTTGATAATGGCACCTTTAAGATGAATATAGATAATACGCTTAATCCTTCAGATGAAAAAGTATATGAATTTCTCGATAAAGTATTTACTGAAATGGCTGCCATTTTCCCGAATCCCTACATTCATGTCGGCGGAGACGAGTGCTATAAGGGCTTCTGGACAAAAGATGCCGGGTGCCAGGCACTGATGAAAAAAATGAACATGACCAAGCCGGAGGAATTGCAGGCTTATTTTATGAAACGGGTAGAAACGATCCTTAAATCCAAAGGCAAAAAACTTATTGGCTGGGACGAAATCCTTGAAGGCGGTCTTGCACCTGAGGCTACCGTAATGAGCTGGCGGGGCATAAAGGGCGGAATAGAGGCAGCTAAGATGGGACATGATGTTGTAATGACGCCTACAACTTTTGCATACCTCGATTATCAGCAGGGTGAAAGAACAATCGAACCCCTTATCTACGCTGATCTCAGGTTAACCAAATGCTACAGCTTTGATCCTGTTCCTGAGGGAGTCGATGCCAGGTATATACTTGGTGGTCAGGGTAATCTGTGGACTGAACAGGTTGTGACACTGCATCATGCTGAATATATGACATGGCCGCGTGGCTGGGCACTGGCTGAAGATTTCTGGTCACCAAATTCATCAAAAAACTGGACTAATTTTATACAGCGTGTTGAAAATCAATTTCCTCGTGCTGATCTGGAAGGTGTAAATTATTCAACTGCAATTTACGATGCAATCATAAATGTTAAAGGTAAAGAAGGTAAAATGACTGCAGAACTTGGATCTGAAGTCCCGGGGCTCGATATTTTTTATACGATTGATGGCGCCATGCCAAATACTTATTCACCTAAATATATCAAGCCTGTCGATATTCCTGAAGGGCCAGTGACATTGCGAGTTGTAACATACCGTGGTGGAAAACAAATAGGGCATCTGATAACGCTAAAGCCGGAGGAACTTAAAAAGAGAATGACGGCGAATTGAAATTAAGGAGGGAATTTATTCGTTTGATTTATTAAAATGACGAAATTGAATGGATTTATGAAAAGAACTCTGATTCTTTTTTAAATAATATTAATTGGTCTGTGTATTGATCTTCATGGCCAGACACTGAAAGAAATCGAAGCGCATACCGTTTCCCTTCCGAATGGCTGGAAGCTGACACCTGTAGGAAACTTATTGCCTCTGGGTGATCTGCCTCTGAATATTGCCGTGTCACCTTCAAAAAAACTTGCGGCTGTGACAAATAACGGGGAAAGTGATCAGACAATACAGATTGTGGATATTGAGAAGCAGGTGATCCTCGATTCAATTATAATTGGAAAAGCCTGGCTGGGACTTGCCTTCTCTGATGACGGGAATTATCTTTATGCCTCAGGAGGAAATGATAACATAATTATCAGGTATTCAATACGGAACAATCGCCTGACGATAAATGACTCTTTACGTATCGGAGAACCCTGGCCTGAAAAAATTTCAATTGCAGGATTGGCAATCGATGATTCCAGAAACAGGCTTTATGCTGTCACAAAAGAAAACAATTCCCTATATGTGCTTGATACTCATTCTAAAAAAGTGGTCTCTCAGTTCCCGCTCGGAGGTGAAGCCTATACATGTCTTTTATCTCCCGACCGGAAACTGCTTTTCATTTCATGCTGGGGTTGTGACAAAGTAATAATTTTTGATACTGAAAAGCAGAAAATCGACGGTTCAGTTTCCGTTGGTGACAATCCAAACGATTTATGCATTACGAGGAACGGGAAATACCTGTTTGTGGCAAACGCAAATGACAATACTGTATCGGTCATTGATGTTCTTCAAATGAAGGTGATTGAGACTTTGAATTCAGCCCTGTATCCTGGTTCTCCATCCGGTTCAACAACGAACAGCGTAGCTCTCAGCAGCGATGATAAAACACTTTACATTGCCAATGCTGATAATAATTGCCTGGCTGTCTTTGATATCACTAAGCCGGGATCGAGTAAAAGCAAAGGTTTTATCCCCACAGCATGGTATCCGACCTGTGTCAGAACAGCAGATAACAAAATTCTTGTAAGCAATGGAAAAGGTTTATCCTCGCATGCAAATCCCTATGGCCCGAATCCGAACACGAAAGGGGATGAAGTAGTGTACCAGGCAGGGGGAAAAGAGCATAAAATAAAAGTACAATATATTGGAGGACTTCTGAGGGGAACACTTCAAATTCTGAATACTCCCTCTGCAAAACAAATGACAGTCTATTCACAGGTTGTTTACAGGAACACTCCATATAATAAAAAGACAGAGCTGGAATCTGAAGGAGCTAAGGGCAATCCTATCCCGATGAAAGTAGGAGATGCATCTCCAATCAAATATGTTTTTTACATTATTAAGGAGAACCGCACGTACGACCAGGTTCTTGGTGACATGCCTCAAGGCAACGGAGATCCCAACCTTGTTCTTTTCGGTGAGAACATAACACCCAATCAGCATGCCCTGGCCAGCGAATTTGTTTTGCTTGATAATTTTTACGTTAACGGAGAGGTAAGTGCTGATGGTCATAATTGGAGCATGGGAGCATATGCAACTGACTTTCTTGAGAAAAACTGGCCGACAAGTTATGGAGGAAGAGGAGGAGAATATCCCGGTGAAGGCGGGATGGAAATTGCAAACAATAAAAATGGATTTCTGTGGGATAATTGTAAACGGAACGGTATCAGCTATAGAACTTATGCAGAATTTATGGGAGATAAGGATCCAAATATTGCGGTCTTAAAAGATCATTTCTGCCCTTCTTTTACAAGCTGGGATCTGTCAGTTCGCGATACTATCCGGTTCCGGCAGTGGAAACATGATTTTGACTCACTTCTCGCTGCAGATGCTCTCCCGCGTTTTAGCTCAATACGTTTTCCCAATGATCATACTGAAGGACTAAGCCTCAACCGGCCGACACCATTTGCCCATGTTGCCGACAATGATCTGGCGGTAGGTATGTTTGTTGATTATCTCAGCCACAGCCGTGTCTGGAAAAACAGCCTGGTGATCATAGTTGAAGACGATGCACAAAATGGTCCTGATCATGTCGATGCCCACAGAAGCACTGCTTACCTGGCCGGAGGTTATGTGAAAGAAGGCTTTGTAGATCATACTCCCTATACAACCACCTCCCTGCTCCGTACCATGGAGCTTATACTTGGACTGCCTCCAATGACACAATATGATGCTTCTTCCACACCGTTATGGAGATGCATGAACAATACTCCTGATCATCCTGCATTTACTGTAAGACCATGCCAGGTTGATCTTAATCTTATAAATCAGACCCGTAGCACCTGGCAGGAAAAAAGTCAGAAGTTTGATTTTACAAAAGAAGATATGGTAAGTGATACCGAATTCAATGAAGTGATCTGGAAAGCTGTTAAAGGACTTGATTCTCCATGTCCTGCAACGGTGCATGCTGCGTTTTTCAAAGCAGCTGTCGATAAAGACAATGATTGATTGTTCATTTCTTTTTGCTCGCCCAAAAAGAAACGAACCAGGACGTACCACACAACCGCTCCTAAAAACTCACATAAAAAAGGCGTCTCAATTATGTTTTGAGACGGCCTTTGAATATTCTGTTCTGTTGATTTAGAAGATTATTTCAAATTAAATTCCACAGGCACCTGCATCTGGACATTAACCGATTTCCCGGCCTGCATTCCGGGTTTCCAGTCAGGCATGCTGCCGATAACCCTTATAGCTTCAGCATCCAATAGCGGAGATGCTGACTTTGAAACAGTCACGTTTTTTACCTTACCTGAGCTTGTAACCAAAAAATTTACCACGACATTCCCGGTAATTTTATTTTTTACTGCCTCAGCAGGGTATTTCAGATTTGAAATTATCCATGAAACCATTGCTTCCTTTCCTCCCTTAAATTCGGGTAATGTTTCAACTACAACATATGCATCTTTATTGGCTTCAGGCCTTTTTTCACTGGCTTAAAAGTTGTAACCTCAATAACTCCATTTTTCCCCTTTTCTCCATATTTCTTTACAGCATATTCATCCTTAAATACATTCATGGATCTAATGTCGTCAGGGTTAGTCTTAGAATATCCATCCTTTTCATTTACAACTCCATCAATAACAACGAGTGATTTTTTCCATTATTGAGATCCGAAGGTGGCGGCGGTGGTGGCGGTGGTGTAGCAATATCGGAATTCAATGGCGGAGGTGGTTGGCGTGGCAATATCAGAATTCAATGGCGGAGGGGGCGGCGGCGGCGGCGGAGTACCAATATTCAGATTTAAGTATTTAATTGTGTCCTTAACCATGCTCACAGTCATTTCTGATGTGAAATCAGGTTTCACAACTTTGGATTTATACCCGACAAAACTGACAATCAGAAGGCCGTCGTCCGGAATATTGTCGAGCTTAAAGAAGCCTTTGGCATCAGTGGAGGCACCCATAGTGGTATTTTGTACAACTACTGTTGCACCAGGTAAAGCTTCGCCATCCTGCTGAACCACAGTTCCTTTAACTTGTTTTGTCTGGACGCCGGATAACTGACTCTTATTGCCGGAACTCTCGTCTGAATATTTGTATTTATAGTCCGGCCTGGCAAAGGCATACAGTATAATTACAAAAACCGGAAGAATAAGAAGGATCTTCAACTTCCTGTAAGGTGAGCTTATTATATTTTTCATCATGTTAAATCTTTTTTTGTTAAGTGAGTAATTAAAGGAATTAACCAGACTGACAACAGGAGCGCCGACAATCTGATTCAGGAGAGCTGCTCTGTAAACTGCCGGATCTGATGTTCGCTGCAGCGCCACCTGATCGGCAAGATATTCATGGTTCTGCCTTATGAACCGGACGTAAATCCAGACAACAGGATTAAACCATTGTATTATACAGAGCAATTCAACAAGCACCAGGTCAAACCAATGCTTCTGCCTGACATGCACCAGTTCGTGATTCATTATCTCCTTAGATTCAAGGTCTGTAATTGAAGGATTGACAAACACATAAGAGAAAAATGAGAACGAAGAGGCATATTCAGGCGTTAGTATAAGTTTTACCGGATCCAAAGCAATGATCTCAGATTTTTTTATAGATCTGATAATCTGAAGTCCCTGTCTTATCATTATAGTTAAGACAAATAAAACTCCAAGACCGTATAAAACCATTAATGCTAATTTGAGAGTAGGAACAATACTGTTACCAGTATCCGGAATTTGGCTGGCTGCAGCACTAACGGTCTGCAAATTTTTGACGTCAGGGAGAACTACCGTGTAATGTACTGAGAACAGCGGAAAAATGAAAGAGGTCAGAATACCGGCAATCAGATAGATCCTGTTCAATTGGAAGAATCTTTCATTTCTCAGAAAAAGACCATAGACCAGAGCAAAACCTGTGACCCAGATCACTGATTTAAGCAGATATAAAACAAATGCTTCCATTCTTACCGATTTTTGTTCCCCCCTTTCGGGGATTTATTACCTTGTTTCTCAGCTTTTGACAATTCCTTCCTGGTATCTTCGAGCAGCTCATCGAGTTCCTTGACTGTAAGATCCTTTTCACGGGCAAAAAATGATGCCATAGCAGGAAAAGAGTTGTTGAAATAACCCTCCATAAGTCCGAATAACTGACTCTTAGAGTAATCACTTTTAGATACAAGAGGATGGTAAAGATGAACATTCCCATATGCTTTATGTCCGACATAACCCTTCTTCTCAAGCACTCTTAATACTGTCGATACTGTATTTCGTGCAGGCTTCGGATCACTGAAACTGTCGCGGATATTCTTTACGAGACCTTCTTTCATGTCCCATAATATCTGCATTACCTGTTCTTCTGCTTTTGTCAGTTGCATTTACTTAACTTTTATCCTTTACCTTTTGTCTTTTATCTTATTATGTCAATCCTTCACCACAAAGATATGACTATATTTGTAGTCATCCAAATATTTTATGAAGAAAATGACTATATTTTTAGTCATTTTTTGTAATGAATTGTATTTTAGTTCATTAACACGCCAAATCCTGCTAATACTTGAGTATTTTTCCCCTGACAGGGGGAACACAAGGGGGTTCAACTCAAAGAGAGATACCCCTCTGCCGCTTCGCAGCATCTCCCCTTAAGGGGCGAAAATACTCTGCTACTAAGGCAGATCAGACTAAAACATTGAGATTTATTCCCCTGTCAGGGGGAACATAAGGGGGTCTGACTCACAGGTTAAATAAGGGGGCGAAAAATCTTAGTTATTAGGATGAATCTGTACTATGGTGGAATTTTTTGAGTAATTTGCATCAGCAATTTATCTTAATAAATATCACATATGAAAAGGAACATTATTTTCTCATTATCATGTGCAGCAGCAATGCTTATCATGCTTCCCGGCTTTGGCCAGGGATTGAATAAACTTACCGCAAAAGAGAAGAAGGACGGCTGGGTCCTGTTATTTGATGGTAAAGATTTTAAAGGCTGGAGACAATGCAATGGAACAGCCATGCCTAAAAACTGGGTTATTGACAATGGTACAATGAAGGTATTTACAGCAGAAGGCAAAAAACCCGGTGAAGGCTCTGACGGGGACATAGTATTCGGTGAAAGGAAATTCAGGAACTTTGAGTTGTCGGTTGACTGGAAGGCCAGTAAAATGGCAAACTCAGGAATCTTCTATGATGTAAGAGAAGTGCCAGGGCAACCAATTTATTATGCGGCACCGGAAGTTCAGATCCTCGACAATGTGGATGCAACCGACAATAAAATACCGAGTCATCTGGCAGGTTCATTATATGATATGATAGCAGCTGATCCTAAAACATGTCATCCTGCCGGCCAGTGGAATACAATGGTGATCACGGTTAAAAATGGCAAAGTCACTCATGTCCAGAACGGAGTCAAAGTTGTTGAGTATGAACTATGGACTCCGGCATGGGATAATATGGTTGCTAACAGCAAATTCAAGAGTTTCCCCGGCTTTACTGAAGGAATTTCAAAGGAAGGTTTCATCGGCCTTCAGGATCATGGGTATCCGGTATGGTTCAGGAATATTAAGATCCATGAGCTTTAAGTGAGACCAACGAGGCGTTAGCAGAGTCGGTAGCAAAGCTACTGCACCAAAAAATATCTCTCCTGAATAATAAACTATTCCCAATTTAATAAAGTCGAAATGAATATTATTCAAACTATAGTTTTAGCAATTGTTGAAGGTTTAACTGAATTTCTTCCGATATCATCTACCGGGCACATGATACTGGCCTCAAGCATAATGAGTATTCCGGAAGATGCTTTTGTGAAGACTTTTCAGATCTCAATACAGATAGGTGCTATCATGGCAATAGTTTTTTTATATGCCAGACGTTTTTTACAGGGACTTACAATATATTTTAAGCTGGCAATAGCATTTATTCCTACAGGTATAATCGGTATTTTTGCTTATCATTTTATAAAGACCTATTTGTTCAATCCGATAACTGTAAGCATTTCTCTTGTTTTAGGAGGGATAGTACTGATTCTTATCGACAAAAAGGTGGTTAACCAGAAAAGTAAAACAGATTCTCTTGAAAACATCTCGTACAAAAATGCTTTTTTAATCGGCCTTTGTCAAAGTATCTCAATGATACCCGGAGTGTCAAGAGCTGCGGCAACTATTGTGGGCGGAATATTTAACGGATTGGATAAGAAACAGGCAATGGAATTTTCGTTTTTGCTGGCTGTTCCAACAATGCTGGTTGCCACGGGATACGATTTGTATAAAACACCTATCGTATTTTCTCATCATGAAATAGTTCTTATATGCATTGGACTGGTAGTGGCATTTTTAACTGCCTGGATTGCAGTTAAAGTATTTGTAAGACTTGTTGAGAATTATGGTTTCAAGTACTTCGGCTACTACAGAATTATTATTGGAATACTTTTTCTGATATTCGTAAAAGAGGTATTTTAGTCTGGTATTCCGGATCAGACTTCGAATGTCCAAAGTGCACAATTCCGGATTGACTTAGACCTCACATTATTTACCAGGGAAGTATATTCCGCAATAAACTCCAATATTACAACCTGAAATATGGTCTTTATAACCAATGTTGTATTCGGCATAAGGAGAAAGAACGAATCTGCCGAAGTAATTATTTATTTGTAGTCCTGATGCAAAGCTGAACTGTTCACCGACAAAATTGACATCTGAATAATTATGATGGACGTAAGCATATTTATATCGTAAAAGACTCACGTAAGGTGAAATTTCAACATTTTCACTTAGCGGGATATGATAGGAAACATGTTCGAATGACAACGCTACAAAAGCTACCGATATCAGGAAGTTTGTAAGGCTGCTTTCATCATCCCATGAGAAGAATTCATCATTTTGAGAGCCAGACGATGCGATCAGATATAATGGCAATCCGATCAGACCCGGACCTGCATGAACATAATCGCGTCCTATCACCAGATCTGCATCAACACTGAATCTCTTACCCAGGAAAATTCCGAGTTTAACTCCTCCCACCAGCTGCGTTCCATTGGGAGTATTCATGAGAAGAGTCGGAGATGCGGCGAATGTCATTTCTCTTTCCCTGTGCCGATTCACAGTGGTATCCGGCTTATTATACTCAAATTGCGAATAGGTCACTATTGATAAACATCCTGACAAGATAAAACAGATTAACATGAACTTTTTCATAGGAACGCTTAATATGTTTCACACAAATATTTTCGTATATCCAGAAAGTCAAAAAAATATATCCATTTACTATTATTTTAATAAAGTTACTAAATCTTCGGAATTAATAAAGAAATTATTCCTGGTCAAACTTCGGTGGTAGACAAACAAAAAACGCATTCAGACATTATCTGTCTGTTTGCGTTTTTTTCATGTGGGTTGTACTGGAGTCGAACCAGTGACCCCTACCCTGTCAAGGTAATGCTCTAAACCAACTGAGCTAACAACCCGTAAATATTCATAAAAACTCTGTTTTGTTCTTTATTAAACTACTGTAATTCAGCACACATGTAAATTTCTGCATTTGTATTAAAAAGGTACATTTGTAACGAAATTATTGCTACTTGCGGAAATTTCAGTACTGCTCTTTTAGCTTATCAAAGATACCCGCATTTTAAAAGAGACGCAAGACTTTTTAAAAATATTGTTGTTTCAAATTGTAGGAACATTTCTGTAATAAATTGGTATAAAGTTTAACACCCTGGTTGAAAATTACCCCTCCAAAAATATAAATGAGGTTTTTTATGACTAAAATAAGCATTATACCTCCTTGTATTATTTATATCAAATAACCTTCCATTAATTTGGTATGCTGTATGAGAACTACAAATCCTTTTAATGTTTTAAATAATGATTAACAGGGTTCACATTATTTCCTCAGACAGTCATCATTTTGGAAAATAAAGTACTTTTGATATTGGCAAAGAGATACTACCTGAAAACTTATCAAACTTGAAAACTATTATGGAAAAGAGGTTGGATACTGTGCCAACTGCAATGAAATTTAAATTTTTAAAATTAACATCATGACAAAATCATTAAAAGGGACAAAGACAGAACTAAATTTGTGTAAATCTTTTGCAGGGGAATCACAAGCAAGAAATCGATATGAGTTTTTTGCAAGCGTTGCCAAAAAAGAAGGCTATGAACAAATTGCTGCCATTTTCATGGAGACTTCAAACCAGGAAAAAGAACACGCTAAACGATTTTTCAAATTTCTGGAAGGTGGAATGACAGAAATTAACGCAAGCTATCCTGCCGGAGTTATTGGTACTACTAAAGAGAATTTAAAAGCTGCTACAGAAGGAGAAAATGAAGAATGGACCGAGATGTATCCGCATTTTGCCGAAGTTGCAAAAGAAGAAGGATTTCCTGAAATCTCTGCTGCCTTTAAAATGATATCAAAAGTTGAAGCAGAACATGAGCGGAGGTATTTGAAACTACTGCAAAACGTTTCAGAAGATAAGGTTTTTTTAAAAAATGGTAAAGTCTGGTGGAAATGCTTGAATTGCGGATATGTATATGAATCGGAAAAAGCATTGGAAAACTGTCCGGCTTGTTTACATCCTAAAGCATATATGCAAGTTCGTGAGGAAAATTATTAAACGAAAATGTCTTTTTGAATTAAATTTCTGATAATTAATTATTTTATAGCTTCGCAATAGTCTTTGAAGGTACTTGTTTAGGTTTTCAAAGTTCCCCGGCTCGTAAAATACCAAGATATATTGCGATTTGGGGAACTAATTTTTTACGTATTCAATTATTCTCTGGAGTCTTTCTTTTGTAATACCTTTTGGGCATGACTTTACAACCATAAACATATCTTTTCGATTAAATGCTATGCGTTTTGCAAAGCCTGATTTTTTGGAGATATATTGTAAATCAATCTTTTAATCAAAGTGTTTTCTTTGATTAAAAAACGAGTTTTAAGTTAGTCTCATTACAATTGGCAATGGAATAGGCTAATTTGAAGTGATGAAGTACAATTATATTGAAAAGTCAACTTTTTATATCATCAATCGAAAGGCTTATTGAGTTGTTATATGATATTCATAAATCCTTAACTTATGGTAAACGTTAGCAATAAAAAGGGTAAAAAAGAAACAACTTTATTAAAAGCTGCTGAAAAACAGAATTTACAGCCTCCCACCTTCCCTATTGTTGCCATAGGCGCATCAGCAGGTGGACTTGAGGCATTGGAGCAGTTTTTTGTCCACGTACCGGAAAAAAGCGGGATGGCTTTCATAATTATTCAACATCTCGACCCAAACCATAAGGGAATTCTTCCGGAACTTCTTCAGCGAACTACATTAATGAAAGTAATGCAGGTTACAGACCGGATGGAAGTGAAGCCGGAACATTTGTATGTAATACCACCTAATAAAAGCATGTCAATTTTAAACGGATACTTGCATTTATTTGAAGCCACTGAGGTTCATGGATTACGCCTTCCAATTGATATTTTTTTCCGTTCATTGGCTGACGACCAGAAAGAAAGAGGCATTGGAATCATACTTTCGGGTATGGGTTCAGATGGAAGTATTGGACTAAAAGCAATAAAAGAGAAAGGAGGCACGGTGTTGGTTCAGGAGCCTTTGACATCGAAATTTAATGGAATGCCGTGTAGTGCTTTAGAAGCAACTTCAGTAGATATAGTAGCATCAGCAGGTGAATTGCCCACAAAACTCATAGCTTATCTCAAATATAACCCCACTATTTCAGAGAAAATATTAATTGAAGATAAAAACAAAACCAATCTCGAAAAAATAATAATATTAATCCGTGCACAAACGGGTCACGATTTTTCTTTTTATAAAAAAAATACTCTATACCGACGTATTGAAAGACGCATGATTATACATCAATTGGATAAGATTACCAATTATGTACGTTTCCTTCAGGAAAACCCTCACGAATTGGAAATTCTCTTCAAAGAAATATTGATTGGCGTTACTAATTTTTTTCGTGATAATAATGTCTGGGATAAATTAAAAGAACAGGTCCTGCCCGATTTATTTAATGAATTGCCAAACGGTTATTTGATGAGAGTATGGATAACTGGTTGTTCAACAGGTGAAGAAGCATATTCGTTTGCAATTATTTTCAAAGAAGCGTATGAAAAGGTTATGAAAAGCAAAAATATAACTTTACAGATTTTCGCCACTGATATTGACAATGATGCAATTGAAATAGCCAGGAAAGGAGTTTATGGGTCAAATATTACAACTGACGTTTCTTCCGAAAGAATATCAAGATTTTTTACGGTTAATGAATCCACTTATACTATCAATTCTTCGATACGGGAAATGGTAGTATTTGCTCCGCATAGTGTTTTAAAAGACCCGCCATTCACAAAATTGGATTTTCTCTTTTGCCGAAATTTATTGATATATCTTGAAGCTGAATTGCAAAAGAAACTCATGAATTTGTTTTATTATAGCCTCAATCCATCCGGATTCATGATTCTTGGAACTGCTGAAAATGTAAATTCTGAAGAATTACTTTTTTCAACTTACGATACAAAATTAAAAATCTACAAAAGAATAATATCTCCAAAGGAAATTGAAAGGATGGTATTCCCAAATACCTTTACTCCTTCAATAAAGCGAGCAAAGGTAGTTTTTAAGGTTACTAAAACTGGCAATACCATACAGAACTATGCAGACCAATTAATACTTCAACATTTTGCACCAGCCAGCGTCCTGATTAATCAGGATGGCGATATCCTATATATTACGGGACGAACCGGAAAGTATTTAGAACCTGCAGCAGGGAAAGCTAATATGAACATATATGCGATGGCTCGTGAAGGGTTACGCAATGAATTGTTAATTGCGGTTCGAAAAGCAAAACAAACTTCTGAACTGGTTTATTTGAAGAACATAAAAGTAGAAAACAACGGAGGTAACCAGCTTGTAAACATAACTATTCAACCAACAGAGAAACCTGAAGAGTTTAGTGGAACTATCATGATTGTTTTTACCGATGTGATAATAGTGCCTAAACATGAGATTAAAAAATCAACCTCAGGGAAACAAATTTTAACAACCCGTGTGCAGGAACAGGAACTTGAATTACAAAGCACCCTGGGAGAGTTGCAAAGTACTCGTGAAGAGATGCAGACAGCGCAGGAAGAGTTAAAGTCAACTAACGAGGAACTACAGTCAACTAATGAGGAATTGCAATCTACCAACGAAGAACTTACGACTTCGAAGGAAGAAATGCAAAGCCTGAATGAAGAACTACATACTGTTAACATTGAGTTGCAGAGCAAGGTAACTGACCTTACTGCTGCAAATAACGATATGATAAACCTTCTAAATAGTACTGATATTGCTACCCTGTTTCTTGATAGAGAATTAAATATCCGAAGGTTTACTGACCAAATAACTACTATTATTAAACTCCGACCCACCGATATTGGACGACCATTTACAGAAATGGTATCCGATTTAAATTATCCGGAAATAGCCGACCATGCCAGAGAAGTATTAAAAACTTTAATATTCAGGGAAAGTGATATTTCAGCACAGAATAATAAATGGTTTAAAGTCCGGATTATGCCATACAGAACATCGGATGAAAGAATAGACGGGTTAGTTGTAACCTTTATTGATATAACGCGTAGCTAAAAATTTGGAAGCAGAATTAAGAAACCATAAAAATTCTTCAGGAACATAATTTATACAACTCTTGAAAAAGTTAACAAATTTAACAGAAGCTGAAATTCTTCGACAAAATGCAGAAGAATTACTTAATAAACGTCAGTTAGGTGTTAGTTCACCTTCTTCTGAATCTGATGCGATTAAACTAAGCCATGAACTTGCAGTGCATGAGATTGAACTTGAAATTCAAAATCAGGAACTCATTGAAGCAAAGCATAATTTAGAAAGTGCTGTTGAAAAGTATATAGGATTATATGACTTTGCACCAACAGGTTATTTAACCATATCAATTGAAGGCGAAATTATACAACTTAATTTTTATGTTGCAAAAATTTTGGGCAAAGAACGTAGCCACTTATTAAAAAGTCTGTTTGGTTTTTTTGTATCAATTGAAACGAAACAAATATTTAATAATTTTCTCAAGGCAATCTACGATACTAAAGAGAAACAATCATGTGAGGTTACCATAAATAAAAAAGACAGCTTGCCGCTCATTGTTTATCTCGTTGGTGCATTTAACGATTCAAGGAAATATGCAGATATAAGCATGGTAGATATCACTGACCGAAAACAAGCTGAAGAAAATCTTAAGATTGCCTTAGATGAACTGACCATAACAAATAAAGAACTTGGTCTTTCCATTCAACTCAATAATGACAAGGACCTTTTCATTTCTGCTCTTTCACATGATTTAAGAAATCCTTTTGGAGTACTATTTGGTTATACAGAACTATTGTTAGGAGATATTCATACCCTCACAATACCTGAGATTGAAAATCTTGTAGGTGAAATTTATAACTCTTCACATAATACGTACGCTCTTCTGGAAGACCTGCTAAAGTGGTCAAGATTAAAAACAGGGAAATTTCCCTTTGAACCACAAAAAATATCTTTTAAAAATATATGTGCGGAAATAATTAATATTCTCAACTCAAATGCGATTACAAAACATATCGTATTTATTTGTTCTGCAATGGAGGACATAACTGTTATCGCTGATATTGATATGCTGAAAGCCATACTCAGGAATCTTGTCTCAAACGCAATAAAGTTTACAAACCCCAAAGGAAAGATAAAATTGAGTGCTGAGAAAGTAAATCAAGACATTTTATTTTCTGTTTCCGACAATGGAGTTGGAATTGACGAGGAGAGATTAAAAAAGCTATTTGATATTTCACAATTTCAAACAACTCTCGGTACTGCCAGGGAGAAAGGAACAGGATTTGGATTATTACTCTGTAAAGAATTTGTGGACAAACAAGGTGGTAAAATATGGGTTGAAAGCGAGATTGGGAAAGGTTCAATATTTTATTTTACAATTCCAACCACCACTGTACCACTTATCAAAAATATTGCTTCAGTATCTGAAGAAGTGAATAAGATAACAAATCTAAAAATACTAATTGCGGATGATGACCCGGCTTTAAGATTTTTACTCGGCAATATGTTAAATAGGTACAGTAAGGAGATTTTATTTGCTGAGAATGGAGAAGAGGCTCTGGAACTGTTTAAAAATAATTCTGATATAAATCTGGTATTGTTGGATTTTAATATGCCAAAATGCAATGGCTACCAGGTTGCAAGAAGAATAAGGGAGTTTAATTCAGATGTAATCATAATTGTGCAAACTGCTGACTCATATTCAGATGTTACACAGGATGCTTCAAAACAAGGGATTAATGATTTTTTCTTTAAACCTTATAATAGGTATTTCTTAGATGATTTAATTCTTAAGTATTTTAGTAAAGTAAAATAGAGTGTAACCAACCATACATACTATCATATATCACTTTCTGCTGGCATAATACCTTTTGTTTTATCTCAATTATAGTATTAAAAAATGTACCTTTTTATAACCATAAAATAGGGTAAAAAACCTATCTAAAAACGCTTTAAAAGGTACATAATTCAAAATTAAAATCTTGGGAGTGCCCGTAATGAGATACAAATCAGGCACTTAACAACCCTTCTCCGGGTAAAAATAATAATTTTATTCAATCATTTTGCTTACTCACCGTAGATTGTTAATTTCGACTTTCATATCTATGGAAACTCATCAGGGCCCTGGCACCTTATGGTGCAAATAGCAGAAAAGAAGCTGGATCTCTGGGCAGCTTATTCGAAAAATAAGAACTCAGAATCTGCTTATAGTGTTCAGGCAGGGAGCTATTCAGTTACCATCCTGCTCTGCCAGTCTGGTTAAGAGAATAAATAATATTTTTTTATTCGAATCAATCAGCTGTAGATTTTTAAGTATCTCCTCTTCAGATTGAATGTATTTCCCGGCTGTTAATTCTTTCCTGCCACCTTCAATCATCTGAAGTAATAAGTCGTGGGTGGGCTCAAGATGAAACTGCAGGCCCAGTACTTTGCTGCCAAAAATAAAAGCCTGATTTCTGCAACCTGCTGAAGAAGCAAGGTGGATCGCACTGTCAGGCAAGTCAAAGGTATCACCATGCCAGTGAAACGGTCTTAAGCTTCTGCCCATTCCAAAAAATAATTTTCCAGACTGTGCAGAAGGTGTAAGTTCAACATCAAACCAGCCAATTTCATTTTCCTTGTTCTTATATACTTTAGCACCCAGCACAGCTGAGAGCAATTGTGAACCCAGGCAAATACCTAAAACAGTTTTGCCTGCATCAATAGCCTTGTGTATGAATCTTTTTTCATCAGCCAGCCATGGATAGTGTTCCTCGTCATTAATATTCATTGGTCCGCCCATGATGATCAGCCAGTCTATATCAGCTAATCCGGGCAGCCGGGGATCTTCAAAAAACTTTGTGGAGGTAAGCGAATAACCGTTTGAAGAAACCCATTCATTTATACTGCCTAATCCTTCATGGGGAACATGTTGAAAATAATGTATCCTTAAGTTTTTCATGTTAATCCTCTCTATGAAAAATCAAATCCAGAAATATATGCAGGCGCATTATAAAAACATTCCTTCTCTTTTTCAGACAGATTGATAAACCTCGAGTACACCAATCCAGGTTTTGCATTCAGCATCCTGTTCAGTGCACCCATCTTTACAGACAGTCCTCATTTTATCGTAAAGCTGACTATGATCGTCAAGCCAGGTCAGTCCGGTATGAAATCCTTCTGCAGCGCAGGCCGATTCGAAAAGTGTACCCAGCTGATCTTCACGCCCTTTCTTGCAGTAAATTGCATCCAGGACCAGGTATCTGAATTCTCCCGGTCTGAAAAGCCTCCGGAAATAAGGTGTTTTAGGCAGAACCTTCATCATTACCCATCCCCAGACTCCGGGAACATCATATACTTTATATGCTGAAGGGATAGCACTCACTCCGGCAATGATCTCCTCCTTCTCTTTTAGAACGTAATATCTATCTCCGAAAAAAGAATAATCTGTGCTGAAAAATGAGTAATCGCGATAAAATTCCCGGAGAAGAGTTTCCATCATGGGCTTTTCCTCATTACTGAGTTTAACAACCCGGGGATCAGAACCTGGAGAAAATCTGCTGAATGCAACAGTCAGGAATGATCTTATATACTCGTATCCAGCCTGATGTACAAGATTTTTAGACCTCTCATTCATACTTTCTAAAAAGGCATACATTATGTGCTTGTCGCCTTCAAAAACATTATTAAGATCCAGCAAATGAGGTTTACTGAATATTTCAAGGGTTTTTTGTTTGAAATTATCGTCCTTCTCAGGTTTTATAACAGCCTTCCTTCGTCTTCTCCAGCTGACATCAGTCTGATAGACTGATTGAAAAGCAAGGTAACGCAGATATGAAGTAGGATAACGCAGGAATCCCTGACCTGAAATGCGATAACACGATCCGACCGTTCCTGTTATCTGATTTTTTTTATAAAGGGAGACAAATCTGATCTGATCTCTATATGCAGCGATCCTTGGGGCAATATTCTGAAGTGAAAATCTTAATCCCCCTTCAGATCCCTGTACAGCATGATTCAAAATGTCAAGTATGCCTTCATTGGCATAATCAGAGACCCTTACTTCAAGTCCTTTGTAATCAAAAACCTTTTTTTCAAACATATATGGATTGGAAATGTACCGCAAGATATGAAAAAAGGCCAAACGGCGCAAAGGCGTAACCCCCTGCCGGTTCGCGGCTTTCCCCCTAAGGGGAACTAATTCGGAGTCCCTAATGAATTTATTGAAAGACTGAGAATTAGCCCCCCTTTAGGGGGTTTTGGGGGCAATTTAAAGGGTTAAAAGGGGTATTCTCAGCTAATGGTTTTCAGAAGAGCAGCTGAGATAATCAGATCTTCAGGGTTGGTGATCTTTATATTTTCCCGGTCCTTCAATAAGGTTGATTTTTTCTCCTGTTTTTTCAAGAACAGTGGCATCATCAGTAAATTCAGGACTATATTCCTGTTTGTAAGCATTTTTAATCAGTATAGTGCTAAAAACCTGCGGAGTTTGTATCTGTTTGACATTCAACCGGTTAACAGGGAGGCTTCCCTGCTCAGTAATATTCTCAGCGATTCAGTCGGAGAAACTGCAGGGATTGCATTACCCAGTTTTTCAGCAGTTTCGAAACATCTCTTTATTGTATCGAGACTAACAAAAGGTCTGACCCCATCGTGAATGGCTACCAGACCAGGGCTGTTGACAAACTTGAGTCCATTCCTGACTGAAAAGAACCGGTTCCTTCCGCCTTTAACCAGGGTATGGGCAACAGAAAATGAATGTTTCTTCTGAAGATCAATCCAGAAACGCAGCTGGTTTTCAGGAAGCACAGTAATAATTTCTATCGCATCACTGAATAATTTAAATCTTTCAATTGTGTGCATAAGAACTGGTCTTCCTGCAAGCTCAGAAACTGCTTGGGGATTTCAGCACCCATCCTTTTGCCACTCCCGCCCGCTACAATTACAACATACAGATCCATAATAATTTTAATAATCCCTTTTCTACTTTTTCCTCATTCAGGCTGCTTTTTTCCCCTTTGTGTTACTTTGAGTGTTCCTTTGTGATCCTTTGTGGTTAATTGATTTCTTTACCACAAAGGGACACTAAGGTTATCACTAAGTCTCACAAAGGCTATTTTAGATTACTCCTGTTGCATTTCCCAGTCTAGCTTTAAGAAATTTTCTCAATTACTCTTTTGTATACAGAAATCTCTTAATACTTCGTTTGGGTGTTTTTGCAAATTCTTCAGGATGTATCCTGAATTTACTTACTGCCATGAATTCAGGCAACCTTTCATTCACTTCCTTTCTTGTCTTATCGAGATAGTCAATTAACTGCTCATCTGAAATATTGTCCCTCTTTATCATTTCATAATCAGGAAAAATCAGTGCTATAAGTTTATTGTCTACTGATATAACGACAGATTCGACTATATAATTTTTATTATTTATGACAGCTTCAATCTCCTCGGGATAAATGTTTTGTCCTGATGGCCCGAGGATCATGCTTTTACTTCTTCCCTTTATGAAAATATTTCCATCCTTATCAATTACTCCCAGATCACCTGTATGCATCCATCCTTTTTCATCGATCATCTCCGTGGTCGCTTTTTCATTCTTGTAATATCCGGTCATCACATTTTCTCCCTTCAGAATTATTTCACCGACAATATTTCCGGGATCCGGAGAATCAATTGTCACCTCCAGAGTGTCAACAGCCCTCCCGGATGCACCAAGTTTATTGGTATCCCAGGAAGCATAGCTGATGAGTGGTCCGCATTCGGTCATTCCATAACCAACTGAAAATCTGAATCCGATCTTCTTAAAGAACTTTTCAGCATCAGCATTAAATGCAGCTCCTCCTATTACTATTTCATGAAATCCTCCTCCGAAAGTTTCAGTAGCTTCTCCCTTATCTTCTTATAAAGCAGTTTGTTCACGCCCGGAATAGCCAGCAATATCTTCATATGAGGCTTGCTGATAACCGGCATTAATTGTTTTTTGAATATCTTTTCAATTACCAGAGGAACTGACAAGATCAAAGTTGGTTTGATTTCCTTGAAAGCCTGAATAATAATCTGGGGTGATGGTGTTTTTGACAGTATAGTAATATGACATCCTATTGTAAACGGAAAAAGAAATTCAAATGCACAACCGTATGTGTGAGCAAGCGGGAGGAATGATACAAGAGGATCACCTGGTTTCAGGGGCATATTGTTCTGTGCATACCTCACATTTGCAGCAAGACTGTTGTGAGTAATCATTACACCTTTTGAAAAACCGGTTGTTCCGGATGTGTAGCTGATTACAGCAAGTTTATCATTCGAGATATCAGAAAACTTTATATCTTCCTGTTTTAGCTCGGGAAAACGCCTTTGAATATTCCTCATCGAGTGATGAGAATAATCCCTTTAAATCAGCATCATTCGATTTTATCATCCTGAAATCATCAAGGGAAAAAACTCCGATTATCAGTGGTATCCTGGTTATATCTAAAGTCTCATTAATTTTATCATCAACAAAAAGAAGCCTTGAATCAGAATGATTGATAATATTGGTAAGATCTTCGGGTTTGAAATCAGGAAGAACAGGAACAATTACTGCACCATAAGTGACCGCAGCCAGATAAGTGACGCACCAGTTGGCGGAGTTCCGGCCAACCAGGGCTATTTTATCACCCTCTTTTATTCCTGATCCCTTAAACAGAATATGAAGTTTAAGGATCTTTTCAGCTATCTCTTTATAAGAATATCCTTTCTCCTTATAATTTGACAAAGCTTCAATTTCCCAGTTTTGTCTGATACTCTGTTCAATATACCCGATTAAACGTTCCTGTATCATAGATTTTGGTTTTAAATTTCTGCACTGGTCTTCGTTGCCTTTGGCGTTGTTTAAAATGATAGTTGATCAAATAAAATACATTACAAGAATAGCTACTATCGAAAGAATATTTACCACAGTAAAAAAATAATTATATCCTTCCCGTTTCTTACTGAACTGCCCAAGTTTCCTTGCAAAAATGCCAATGGTCGGAACGAACAGAACAATCAGAAATGCAAAAAATTCAATTCCGAAGAAAACCGTTTCAAGGCCTCCTCTCACAAGTGCTGAAAGATAAATTATTATCAGAAGGACAAGCAAATAAAACAGATAGCTTATTTTAAGGAAAAATGTTGAGACCAGCCTGTGCTTATGAAGCCGGTGGGGCTTAAGATAAGCGTATGCAAGAGCAAACACAATAATAATAAAAACAATCCCAAGAATATGATTAAGTACCACGGGGAAATTGGCCATATCTAGCAGGATTTAATTTGTTAATCACGATTTACTGATTGACCATACAAGTGAACTTGCACCAAGGACAGCTGCATTATGAGTACTTAACTGTGAAGGCAGAAGTTTCACTTTACCTTTGTAAATGCTGAGAAGATTTTCTTCCATATATTCTTTTGCAGGCTCAAAAATCAGATCCTTGGCGAGGGCCAGTCCGCCAAATAGAAAAATTGCCTCAGGATTTGTATGTGCAACAACATCGGCAAGCTTGAATCCGAGCATTCTGTCCAGTATGTGTAAATGCTCTCTTTGCAATATAATCTCCCCGTTTTGCAGCATCATGAATTATTTCGGCATCGAGTTCTTCAAAACTGATTTTCCTCAACTCGCTTGGTTCATTGCTGTCAGCCATTATCTTCAGAAGAGATCTTTTTAATCCGGTGGCAGAAACATATGTTTCAAGACAGCCTTTTCTTCCGCATCCGCAATCGCGGTTAGAGGGACCCGGCCGGATTGCAGTATGTCCTATTTCACCGGCAAATCCATCATGTCCGTATACCAGTTTCCCATCAATGACAAATCCGCTGCCCAGTCCGGTACCAAGAGTAATTACAACAAAATTTTTCATCCCTTTGGCACCACCGTAAACCATCTCTCCAACTGCTGCTGCATTGGCATCGTTTGTCACAATAACCGGAAGGCTTGTATGCCTGTTAAAAATCTCTGCAAGAGGAACAATCCCTTTCCATGGAAGTCCTGCCGCATGTTCAATGGTTCCTTTATTTATATTCCCCATGGGAGCACCAATTCCAAATCCTATTACTTCGGCCCCATTCCCAATCTTCTGGCCTGTGACCTGTATCTTTTCATATAATGCAGCTACAAATACTTCAATTTCATCATAATGCGTGGTCTTTAAACTGTCTTCACCAAGAATATTCCCTTCCCTGTCGACAAATCCAAAAACCGTATTTGTACCTCCGATATCTATTCCAACTGCTACCTCTTTTTTTGCCATTGTTAAAAATGATTACATTATATATGTAAATATAACATTTACTAATATTCTGGTTAATTATTTATTGATTTTCTTCGTTCCCTCATACCCAGGGAGAGCGAAGAAAATCAATTTACTCTCCCTTGGGGCAGGGGTAAATAAATTGATTTTCAAGCGATTTTATTTCTTTAACGATCTATTCCGGAATATATTCGTTCCCTACTTTTCGTGCTCTTGTAGGTTTATCAAGATTTATTCCGAGAGAGATCCCTGTTTCGACAAGAATATTCCATCCTGCTGCAAGCTGAACATATTCAGCATATTGACCTCCATCAGGAATAATGATTGTCGGGAACATTGTCTTTTTTGTTGATACTGCAATGATATTCAATCCAACTCCTTTCACCAGGCATTCATTGAATTTTTCCATCTCCGTTTCAAATGGTTCAATCCATATAAGAACTTCACTTTTATCCATTACCTCTTCAATTCCGTGAACTGCAAATGTTCCTTCAAGGAATGCTGATTTTTTACTGGTAATCTCATTGGTCTTAAGAGCAAGTTCTTCAGCAACCCCGTTATTTCTTCCTGCAAAGTATATCATACTTGCCTTTCTGATTATTGCTGTTATTGCCGGATCGATTTTTAAGGTCAGAGCCTCTTCTGTTTTTTCAGCCAGATCTTTAAGACCGTCCATTTTTTCACCATTTACGATCCTGAGTAATGAATCATAGAAAAGTCCCTGCTCAATAACCGATTTTGTTGCTGCAACCGCATTTTCCTTGCCACAGATCAATACCTGCGTATCTGTAGCAATTTCTTCAAGTTTGGTCTTCGGGTTTGCTGTAAGACCAAAAACTGCGGTATGTTTCTGTTTTTTAAGTGAGGTTGTAAGGCGGATAACTTCTTTTGTCTGGCCTGAATTTGATGCTGCAAAAACTGCATAGTCCTTCAGATTATACTCTTCAGCCTGGGTACATCCTTCTGTTACTACAGGCAGGGTTAAACCTTTTTTATGAGAAGTATAGATTGCTCTTTTTGCAGGAAATATCCTGCTGCTTCCCTCTCCTGTAAGAAATAATCCTTTGCGCTTCCCTGTAGCTTCGGCAAATCGTGTTGCAGCTTCAGGTTTAAAGGACTTGATGATATCAGGAGTTTCCATCATTTCCCTTACAAGGGCATACTTATTGTACTTTTCCTCTGTTAGTTTCATAATTATTATATTTTATTTATTAGAAATTCTGAAAGATCATTCTGAACCTGGGACTCTTTCTGGAATCCGCCTCCAAGATGCTGCCAGTATACTTCAGCATATTCAACTCCCACCATTTTCCCGTAGTTACGGTTTCCCTCAAGAACATATCCGAAAAAATCATTCATTTTATGCATATGCTGCATTAGCTCAATCTGTGAGATATGATACCCGAGCATTTTTTTCTTTGTTTCAATTGCTGTTTTTATATCAACAAAAAAATGAGGAGGCACTATCTGTGATCCCAGCGGATCTGATAAAGTCAAAGGGGAAGTATGATAAAGCAACGGCGTGATTTCCAGGGCTTTTTCATTTACCGGAACTGTTCCAAGAGAAGATACCATTGCTGCTGTTTCAACAATATTGGCAGTTGTCCTGTGATCGGAATGATAATCGGAAGGAAGATGAGTAAATACGATTCCTGCCCTGACTTTTCTCATCAGTGATATTGCTTTTAATCTCATCTCCTTTGTATCAAAAAGAAATCCATCGGCTCCTCCGAGCATATAATACTCCGCATCCAGAACTGAAGCTGCTTTTTTTGCCTCTTCAATCCGGAGTCTTGCAGTCTCCTCCATTGTCATATTACATCCGCCAAGATCTCCGGCGGTCATTGTTGCTATAACGATCTTATAACCTTTGTCTTTTAGTAGTTTCAGCACTCCGGCATTCCATGCTTCAGCATCATCGGGATGAGCATGAAATGACAGCGCAACTTTATTAAATTCTTTATTCATGACTTAATATGTTTTATTTTCTTTTTAGCAAATATTTTTTCAAGCTGTACAAATTCCGGAAGTTCTCCTGCAAGTGGTTTTATATAATCAATGAATTTTTGAGATACATGATTCCCTTCAGAATTAAAAAATCAAACGGCATCGGTTTTGCAGAAACAGCAACCTCTTTTAGCGGGACCTTCCCAAATTCTATTGTATAGGGGTTATTTGAAGTCCTGTTAATGCTTACCATATATCCTGATTCTCCCTTCTCTGCCAGTTTAACTGCCTCAACACCACATCGATATGCTTCGTCGAGGTCAACATTTGATGCTCTGACGAAGTCGCACATTATCAACGACTCCGTGATTTGAAATTCACCCCTGTATCCAAATTCTCCTGCTAATCATCCGGTGAAGACTCAGTGCAACGCTTGATCCTCCCATTGCACCAAACTCAGTATTATTAAATTTATCTTTAGCTGTTGCATGAACTTACCGGAGTTCCATCAGAATATTTTAATCCTTCTCCGCAGACAATCGAAACCCAGCCATATTTCTTAATGCATTCTTCAGCTTCTTTTAGAAATTTCTCACTGTCAAAATGAAATTCCGGTGCATAAATAAGATGGGGAGCATCTTCTTCATTTTTCCTTGCCAGTGCCGTTGCTGCTGCCAGCCAGCCGGCATCTCTGCCGATTGTCTGGTAAATAACAAACTTGTCAACTTTCTGCATGTCGCGGGCAAGTATCCCGGCCTGCATCACATTCAGGATATTTGATCTTGCTGCAGAAGCAAAACCAGGGGTATGATCAGTCCCAAACAGATCATTATCAACAGTTTTGGGAATTCCGATACCGGTAAGTTCATATTTTTCATTCCTGCAATATGTCTCAACCCTGTGAATTGTATCCATTGTATCATTTCCTCCGATAAGAAAGAAATACCTTATATCATATTTCTTCAGCACGTCAAGAATCAGGGGAAGATCTTTCTCCTGTACCTTGTGCCGTGATGATCCCAGGGCCGAAGAAGGTGTATGTGCGCAATCCTTCAATGATTTTTCGGGGCTGCCGGCCAAGATCATAAGAGCCATTCCTGCATGAATCCTTCAATACCAAAGTGCATCCCATAAATCTCCTTTATGAAAGATGAAGAAATGGCAGTTTCAATAACTCCTGCAAGGCTGGAATTGATTACCGATGTTGGTCCTCCTGATTGCCCGATAAGTGCATTGCCTTTAATCATAATTTAAGATTCTGTTAGTTTATGTGTTCTTTCTTACTCTATGTTTTGGCTCCCCTTTAGGGGAGATGGCGTGAAGCGTCAGAGGGGTATTTCTTCATATTATACAAATTTTAAAAGTCCGAAATGTTCCGGTTGATGATAATCCGGCATTTCAGTTCTAACCGGATTCCAGGTGACATAATGAGGGACCGTAAGTTTATCGCCGCATTTATAAAAATTTGCTCTGAAGATCTTGCCCTTCAGATCTGGTTATCTGATGATTGAAAAAGACATCAAAAGGGATAGCTATTGTTATTGTCCATCGAATTCCCCTGTTTTCTCCTTTATAGGTTTCGATCCTGCCGTCGATAGTCTTCTTATTTTTGAAATGATTTCCGGAGCGGCTCTTCTGCTGCTGGCCCGGTCTGTTCCAATTCCAAGCAGACAAGTCCCTATAGCATTAAATTCCATATTATAATATATCCCATCATCTTCTGGTGAAACGAAAAACTCAACGCATGAATCTTCGCAAACCATCTGGTTTGATTCAGTTTTTTCAGCCTTAAAATAATTCTCAGTTATATAATATTTCAGGAATATTTCACGGTTACTGTAGGCTATTGACAGGGCCACATCGGGTTTATAATTATATCCTTTCCAGTTAACTGTATCGATCAGGAGTCGTCCTTTCTGCTGATCCATTCTCCCGGAAAGTTCCTCAAGTGAAGGGCATTCAGATTTAAACTCCAGTTTTTGTACTTCTGCGATTTTCATTTTCTTAATGCGTTTTACTTCGGAACTTAAAGAACCAAATTTAATATAAAATTTTTATCATTCCTAAAAATTCATTTTACTTTAATTCATTCAATGCAAGAGCAGCAGCCCCAAGAACTGCAGCATTGCTTTCAGAGATGCCCGAGGGCAATATTTTCACGGTACCTTTGAATATTGGCTGAACAGTCATGTCCAGATACTCCCTTACCGGGCCAAAAAGAACCTCTCCCGCCTGCGCCAGACCGCCGAGAAGAAAAACCGCTTCAGGGCTGGAGAAACCCACGGCATTTGCTATTCCGAATGCCAGCATCTCAGCGGTATAATCCATTGCTTCAAGAGCAACCGGATCATTTTTTGCTGCTGCCCTGGCTATCTTTTTAGATGTCAGCTGCGAAGGAGGAATGTCTCTCAGTGTACTCTCATCCCTCATTTCACTCAGCAGATTAAGGACTGTCCTGACAATACCCGATGCTGAAGCATAAGTTTCGAAGCAGCCCTGACGACCGCATCCGCATTCTCTGCCTCCCGGAACGACTATTGTATGTCCCAGTTCACCTGCAAATCCAGTATATCCGTACAGAACCTCTCCATTGATAACAATCCCGCTGCCCAGACCCGTTCCTAATGTAAGAACAATGAAATTCTTCATTTTTTTTGCTCCACCGAATTTCATTTCTCCTATGGCAGCAGCTTTTGCATCATTTGTGATAACTACCGGAACATCAATTTTCTTTCTTATATATTCTGCAATCGGAACAATACCTTTCCAGGCAAGGTTCGGAGCAAGTTCAATTGTTCCCCGATGATAGTTTGCATTAGGGGCGCCGATGCCGATAGCTGTCACTTTAATATCGCCATTGGCTTTTATAAGTCCGCGGATTGTGCCTGCCAGCTCTGAGACAAAATCACCGATCTCAGGATAATCTGTCGTTAAGAGTTTTTGTTCCGCAACAATTTTCCCGGATTTTTCAACCAACCCAACTGAAGTGTTAGTCCCTCCGATGTCAATTCCAGCAACAACTTCCTTCATTTTCTCATATTTATTGGTTCAATCCTCAGTTAAAATATATACAAGTATTTCTATTTGCCTTTTTTCTTTTGACGCAATTTTTGATCCTTAAAGTTTTTCAAACTGATATCCCATGCCTTGTCATCAGTAAAATTGAGTTCCCAGCCTGGCTTTAATTCTATTTCTGTTGGATAATAACTGACAGGTTCCGGTTGCCGGTGTGTATCAAAGTCTCCGGTGGTCCATTTCCTGTCTCTATTGAGATCATATATAACCTTAACGCGATAGGTTCCAGGATCAAGTAGCGAAAAAACAGTTTTGCCATCCTTTTCCGCGTAATTTTCTGCAATCAGCTTTTCAGATTTGTCAAGCAGCTGGATTATCCTGCTACCTTCATAATTTTTAATATCTATGGTCAGTTTACAATAGGACTCAGGGTCCTTGATTGAAAATTTTATTCCGATAGAATCGTTTCGACCATTATAAATATCACCAAATGCAGCTGAATCTGCCACAAAGAGGTAACTCTTCTTTTCACCCAGTTTCGCAGTCAGAAAATATCTGCAGGAATTTGTAGTGTCTTTAATAAAAGAATAGGGTACTTTTTGCCTTGTTGTCTCTATTTCTTCATAAAGCTTTATCCTTGATGTGTCGGGTGGGGAGAAAGGAGTTTTTGACTTAAAAAGAATAGTTTGTCCTGGTCTAAGAAAGCCTGATTGTATGTTACTCTCAACGGTGAAAGCATTCTTTTTGACTTTTGGGAGTTCCTTTTGTCGGCCTGGGCGCAGCAAATCTCATGGGAACTGTATCTTGTTTATATCCGGTCACACCCAGAGTATCAGTAAAAGGGAATCTGACAATTGTACTGATAAGAGGCTGGGAATAGAGTACACTATCCACCACCCATACCTTCAGGGTATCTCTGTTCCTGGTGTATTCCGTAAAATATGATTTCTTTGCTGTTCCGGGAATTGAAAATTCAAAGCTCATTGTGTCAGGAGGCAGGGAAAGTACATAAGTCATCAGGTTCTTTTGTTCCCTCCTGGATCCCGCCAGGTAATGTGCTTTCTTAATCGCAGCAAAAGAAAAGAGCTCATACTCACCTGTCAGAGGAACGGGTTCAGGCTTTTTTAACTTTGCCGTGTCATTTGCAGCTGAGGAGCTTTTGTTTATCCCCTTTTTCCCGGGTTTAGGAGCTTTAACTATGACTTTTTTCTCTAAGGTTGTATCTTTAACAACAGGAGGGGCAGGTATGAAATTTTTTTCAGGCGTAATAATAACTGTTGAATCCATGAATGCAAACTCTTCATCAGGAGAATTATAGTTTTTACTGTTATCCAGGTCCTTTAGTCCATATAGCCTGTAAATCCCGGGACGAATATTATTAATCCTGAAATAACCATCCTGATCGACCCTGGAGATATATTCCGGAAGGTGCTTTTTTACAGCAGAATCAGCAAGCTCCCGGTACAAAAGTGCCTCTGTTTTCTCAGGGACCTCAAGGTTAAATGCATTAAAAATATTGCCTGTAACAGAAAGCGAGTCAATTACTGGTCCGGAGGAGAGTACAAACTGATAATTCTGAAGGATATTGCCTTCATTAAGATCTTTGATTGCATCCTGAAAATAGAAGGTATATGTTGTACTGTCTTTAAGCTTATCGACAAATTCAATCTCAACTCCTTTTCCCCTTGTGAATACTCTGGGTTTCTTTTTCATTGGCGGGGAAACCATGAACTTATCATTTATATTATCCAGAACAACATATTCATCAAAGGTGATCTCAATTTTGTTACCGTGAAAATTTCTCGCTGCGTATAAAGGAACTGTTTTTATCACCACCGGAGGTGTTCTGTCTTTGGGGCCGCCTGACGGAGTGCTTATCTTAGCACAAGCTGCAATAATAATTATCACAACTAATATAAAAAATATACGGTCAAGCATCCGTTTATGCATAAATTCAATGTGTTATTTTCAGATTACAAACTTACATCATTTTTTAAAAGATTGAAGCTCTTCGTATCAAGTTACGAAGAATCTTCGATCCCCTAAGGTAAATTATTGATGCTTACTGACTGCGCAGTAAGCAAAGGAAAATGTTCTCGCGGGGATTCATTTCGATATTGAATTTAAACCCTTCCTGTAATCAGGAGTTATGTTTTTGATCAATAATAATATTTTCTACCTTTGGCCTAAAGAAAAAGGTTAATTATGCATTTACTCGTAATTCCCTGGAATGTAAATCCAGAAATATTCCGCATTGGCTCTTTTGCCGTAAGATGGTACGGCCTTTTTTTCGCTTCATCATTCCTGATTGGATATGTTATTATGAACAGGATCTTCAAAAATGAAAATCTTGGGGAAGCTGTTCTTGACCGCCTGACCATATATATGGCCATTGGAGTAATAGTAGGAGCCCGGCTGGGTCACTGCCTTTTCTATGAACCAGCGTATTATTTCAGACATCCACTTGAGATCCTGATGATCTGGCATGGCGGTCTGGCGAGCCATGGAGCTGCCATTGGAATACTTACCGCAATCTGGCTTTTCGCAAGAAAAGAGAAAAAGGATTACCTGTGGGCTCTCGACAGGATTGCTATTGTCGTCGCCTTGTCAGGTTTTTTAATCAGAATGGGGAACCTTATGAATTCTGAAATCTATGGTATCGAAACTACTGTACCATGGGGATTCGTTTTCCTCAGGAACCACGAGGTTGCTCCTAAACACCCTACCCAGATATATGAAGGACTGGCTTATCTTGCTATTTTTATTCTGCTTTACAGATTATATTGGCGTAAAAAGGGAGAACACGTTCAGGGCATGCTTATAAGCCTGTTATGCATCCTTGTCTTTACAGCACGTTTTTTTATCGAATTCCTGAAAGAGCCTCAGGTTGCCTTTGAAGCGACTATGAAGCTCAATATGGGACAATGGCTGAGTATCCCTTTTGTTTTACTGGGAATTGCCGGTTTATACTGGAGCCTTAAGGTGAAAAAGAGAGCAGAAATTATCCGGAAATAACATTCCTGTAAAATTGTTACCGGGTATTCACAATACCATAGAACAATACATCAAGGATCGCATTCAGCCTGCTTTCAATATTCACTTCTTTCTTCTTCCAGAATAAGGGAACCTCAAGTCCTTTAAGTGTTGTCTGAATTGCCATTGCCGTGTATTCACTATTCACAACATTAAACACTTTTTTCCTTTCTCCGTGATATATGATAAGACGAAGAATTGCCAGCTCTTCCCGGTCATATTTTTCTCTTATTGTTTCAATAAAATCAAAATGATCAAGATTCTTATCAAAGATGGCATTATAGTAGTTTGAAAGTTTTTCGAACGACTTCATCCTTACAAAAACATAATTTCTCATTTTATCTATAGGAGATTCAACAGCTTTTATAGCTGTAGTAAGCTCATTTCTAAGAACATTAGCCTCATAGAGGACCACTGCTTCAAATATATCTTCTTTGCTGTCAAAGTAGTAATAGATAGAACTTTTCCCCATTTTCAGGGCTTTTGCGATCTCATCCATGGTAGTCTTCTTAAACCCGTAATGGCTGAAAATCTCTCCTGCTGAAAGAATCACTTTTCTTCTAAACTCCTCTTTATTAACCATATAATAGATGATCTGGAATTTTCCCCTGTTCATTACAAAGATAATAAAATTAAGAAATAATGTCAATAGCTTCGAATGAATTGGTCGATAATTCGAAAAGGATTTGCCCCCAACACCTTTCTGTATTCAATGAACTCACCCCCCATCCCCCTTTCTAATTCTTAGAGAAGGGGTGTAATACACAATATATCATGTAGTTTTCCCCTCTTTACGAAGTCTACCCTCTATACACATTTATTTAGTAATACTTTATTACAAGTCTATCAGAGATGACCAGAAACCTCACAGGTTGGGAGAAGGAGATTCCTCACTTCGTTCAGAATGACAATGTTTGCTAAGTTGTGGAGGGAAGAAGTGGCGATTCGCAGCAGAATGACATTAATATACCAATTGGTGTTGCGAATCGCCACTTCTTCCCTCTCTCTTCACAATATGACTCTGTCATTCCGAACGAAGTGAGGAAACTCCTGCTGATGATCAGTAATTCTAATTACTTCAGGTAATTAATTTTGATAATTCCAATCTAAATTAAAGATGTGTATAGGGGTAGTTACGAAGTAGAGAGGGGGATTAAAGGAGGTGAGTAGATTTGAATATCAAGAGCTTGTTAATTATAATGCGTAGCTATCAAATACTCTAATATTTTGTATTTTTGATATTTTATTTACCGGGGGTCAGGAAGGACTTAGGAAATGAAGATAGGCAATCAAAATTATCAGACCATCTGGATTGATGAAAGTGATCCGGCAGTTGTTCGCGTAATAGACCAGCAAAAGCTGCCTTTTTCCTTTGAAATAAAAGATCTCCGCACTGTTGACGATATTTATAATGCTATAGCTGACATGACTGTCAGGGGCGCTCCCCTGATTGGTGCGGCAGGTGCTTTTGGGATTTATCTTGCCACACTTGAAATCAATTCTCTTACAAACATACGGGAACATCTTGCAAATGCAGCCCGATACCTGGTTTCCTGCCGTCCTACAGCAGTTAATCTTTCATGGGCCGTTAATTATGTGATGACCCGTCTCGGCAATGAGCAATCGCCGGTTTCACTGACAAAAAAAGCTCATGATGCGGCAATTGAAATTTGTGATACGGAAAAGGAAAACTGCCGTCAGATAGGGAAACATGGATTAAAATTGATTGAAGCCATAAATAAAAAGAAGAAGGGTGCTCCGGTAAACATACTAACTCATTGTAATGCCGGATGGCTGGCCTGTATAGATTATGGGACCGCTACCGCACCTATTTATCTGGCACACGAAAAGGGTATTCCGGTACATGTATGGGTTGATGAAACAAGGCCAAGAAATCAGGGTGCAAAACTCACAGCATATGAACTCGGCCAGAATGGTATTCCGCATACGTTGATATCCGATAATTCAGGTGGTCACCTGATGCAACAAAACAGAGTTGATATCGTTTTAGTCGGAGGTGACCGGGCAACCAGAACCGGAGATATAGCAAATAAAATCGGAACATATCTGATAGCGCTGGCTGCTCTTGATAATAAGATCCCATTCTATTGTGCATTACCCTCATCTTCAATTGATTTTAATATCAGAGATGGCCAGAAAGAGATCATTATAGAAGAACGTGACGCTGAAGAGGTAACTGACATTTCAGGATTTGCTGACGGAAAGATCCGGTCAGTCCGCATCTGTCCGGAAAATACTGTTGCTGTTAATTATGCTTTTGACATTACACCTGCTCGCCTGATAACGGGATTAATAACTGAAAAAGGGATATGCAGGGCTGCAGAAAAGGATATTAAAGAAATGTTTTCGTATAAATTCAATTAATATGGAAGGCGTGGTTAAATTCAATTGTCATTGGAACCAGTCGGGGCCTGTGATTTCTGATGAACAATATGAAGTAATTAATTATTGGAGGGAAGTTCTGTACAATATGGACCTTATCGGCGCTTATGAGAACGGTGTTGGTTTTGGAAATATAAGCATGAGGATCAAAGGCGGCAATCAGTTTGTAATTACGGGATCAGCAACCGGTGAGATCCCTGAGCTGGAACCCGGACACTATGTCAGAGTTAATTCATTTAATATCGAAGATAATGCCGTTCAATGCGTAGGACCTCTGAAAGCCTCGTCCGAATCATTGACTCATGCTGCAATATATTCAGCTGATCCGGGTGCGAATGCAGTTGTGCATGTTCACAGTATAGAGCTATGGAACGAGCTTATTTATAAGGTGCCAACAACAAATCCGTCAATGGATTATGGGACAATTGGTCTCGCAAAAGATATCCTTAGGCTATTCAAGGATTCTGATGTTTATGAGAAAAGGATCATTGTTATGGCAGGAGACAGGGCGGGGATACTTTCATTTGGTAATGACGTCGATGAGGCTGTTAATGTGTTGATGGAGTATCTCAAAAAAGAAGGATGATAAGGGTCGGCATTATCGGCGGTTCCGGTCTCGAGAATCCTGAAATTCTTCAATCTCCTGAAGAAAAGCATGTTGATACACCATACGGGCCGCCTTCCTCCTCGCTGATGTGCGGTTCATTGAACGGTACCGAAATTGTTATTCTCTCCCGTCATGGATGGTTGCATACCATCCCTCCCTCGCAAATATAACAACAGGGCAAATATTCATGCGTTGAAAGAAGCCGGCTGTACCCATCTTATCTCTTCAACGGCATGTGGAAGTCTGAGGGAAGAAATCTGGTCGGGGTGACCTTGTTATCCCCGATCAGTTCATTGATTTCACCAGGCACAGAAATATTACCTTCTTTGAAGAATTTGAACCCGGAAAGATGAAGCATGCGCCGATGGCTGATCCTTTTGACAGGAAATTAAGGGAACTTATTATATTCACTGCAAGGAGTATCGGCCTTAAAATTCATGAAAAAGGGACGATCGTTACGATTGAAGGTCCGCGTTTTTCAACAAGGGCTGAATCGAAGATGTTCCGTATATGGGGTGCAGATATTATAAACATGTCAATCGCTCCTGAGGTCATTCTTGCAAATGAGCTCGGTTTGCCGTATGCCGCTATAGCCATGAGCACAGATTATGATTCCTGGAAGGAGGACGAGGCGCCTGTTTCGTGGGAAGAAGTAATTAAGGTTTTCAATAAGAATGTTAATAATGTTCTGAGGCTGATCATTGAAGTTATTAAGGAAATCAAATAAGTTATAATTTATTCTTTTAGTCCAGTTCTTGCATATTTCCTATCAAATAACTATTATTGCAGTCCGTTTTAAAAGGTTGTTACTGGTTACATGGATGCGGGTTGCTAGTTAATTGAAATTTAACGTATTAACAACCATTAACAAGCAACAAGAAACCAGAAACAAAGATTATTGGGCCCATAGCTCAGCTGGTTAGCAGCACCTGACTCATAATCAGGGGGTCGCTGGTTCGAGCCCAGCTGGGCCCACATTGAAAATCAACCACTTACAAGAAAAATTGTAGTGGTTTTTTTTTCACGCCAGGTTTACGCCAGGTTCTTGTTCTTTTTGATCTTTTTTGTTCAAAATTAAACAGGTACTAAAGCCCTCTTCATTGGATGACAAAGAAAAACTGACCCATTTAATAGGTCAGTTTTTCTTGACGGAATTTTAAATGCAATTTGGCGGAGGCTCTAATCGATTAAATGACATTAACTGAACAATAATTTAAATTAACCGGGACATATCCTGCTTTTTAGTCAAAGTACTATAGAACTGGTATTTGCAAGCTCTTTTAAAAGCTTTTGTGTCGCTTTCCCTCCATTTTTTTGTCGATGATTGTACTTAATATGGGGTTTCGACCAAACAACTCACTCCATGCCCGCTTTCAACGCCTCGCTCATGGAAATTTTTGCAAGTTTCTTCCCGCAATACCGCTTGGTTATCTCATATACCGCAAAAATCAACACAAAACTTATCGCGACATACAGCGGGTTCACAATCATGGGTACCACCATATTAGTCATATCCGCGACGTAATAGGAAATATTGTTCCCGAAGGCCAGCATCAACGGCAGCCCCAGCCAGAAGCCAACCAACACAGCAGGCGCTGAGCTGTTCAGGATCAGCTTCGCCAGCTCTTTCCGGCGATAACCCATCACTTTGAGCAGAGAGATGGAATTGCGGCTCTCATCAATCATCAGAGATGTCACGAGGTAGATAATAATGACCGCAATAAGCAAGGCCAAGATCGTTATAGACATAACGATAACCGTCGTCGGCCTGGCGAGGTCTTTATATGACTCTTGATCCCGCGCATCCATCACACCGGCAAGCAGATTTTTGTCAAAATCTATCTCGTGATTACTGAGCAGCGTACGGTAGCTTCCATCCGGTTGACCGGTCATTTGATTGAACTCGTCAAGCGGCATATAAACGAACTGCTCACCATAGGCTTCGACAATCCCGTCGATTTTCAGGCTGTATGATTTTCCATCCAGCTTGTTTATAAGACTGATAGTGTCTCCTACCCCTAGATTCAGCCGGCTGGCCAGCGGGTATGAGATATTTACCTGATCCCCGGGCAGCGCGTTGCCCTGCAGATCGTTTATCCTGAAACCGACGGAATTTGGCTCCGTACCCACGAGATAAAACTCAACCCGTTCCCTGCCCTCAGGATAGCAGCGTAAAGCGTTGTACGGCTCTGCCCCTTCAGGAATACCGTCCTGTAAATTCCTTACTTCCTTGAAGTTATACTCCAGGGGATACAAATATCTCGCCAGGGCCCCCTTTGTCATCACCACATCCATAGAGTAGTTGAACGTAAGACCATACTGCAATATCATCGACGCGGCGCTCACACCAAGCAAAAGGAATAACAGACGCGGTATGCTTCGTACTTGCTCGCGTATCCGGAATTTGGTATTGAATTTAAACCGGTTCAGTCGGAGTGCCCGTTCTATAAAATTCACCTTTGCTTTTTGCCCGTCGCCTTTCATCAGCTCGACAGCAGATTTTTTAAGTATCTTCTGCATAATAAGAAAACTTGACAGGCCGACAAAAGCCACCGGCATCAGTACGGCAAGCGTCAGGTTTTTTGGAAAGAAGGTAATGCCTTTATCGGGCAGTATGTAAGAAGTCAGCATAGAACCAACAACGGGCCTGACACAAGGCAGTGCGATCAGTGCACCAGCAATACCTCCAGCCAGGGACAGCAGTACAGGAATCGCCAGATAATGACGGGTCAATTCACTGCGACGGTAGCCCTGCGCATACAGTGTTCCGATGACTATGCCGTCGGACTTAACCATGCGTATGATCATCACCCCTACAATAATGCAGCTTAGCAGGAAAAAAACCATTGATACGGGGAAACTCATAGACTTCATACTGGAAATGTTTGCCCAGGGCATGCTGATGCGCTTGTTACTCCTGGAGTCCATCCATTCGGAAAGAGAATACCCTTTTTCGCTTAAAAGCCTATGTAACTTTGCTGTCTGGGAATTTATATTCCCTCTGTCGTCAAAGTATGTCGCATAGACCGTGACTGCCTCCGGGAATGCTTCAATATCCGCGCTTGAAACAACCCCGATGCCAAAACCACTGGTTGGCAGCACATCGTAAAGGTTTTTGATTATGTAAACGTAATTAGGCACAGCCATTGTACCTACGATATTGAAGTTTTTGCCGTTTAGCTCTATTTGACCGCCTATATCCAGGTGGTGCATCCTTAAAAAAGACGGATCAATCAAAATGTCCCCCGGATTTTTAAGGCTGCGTCCTGATATTATCGCCGGCATATTGATCTTAGTGCCAGCGCTGAGCAGTCTCAGTTCTCCGTCAGGCACTTTTAAATCGTACTGCCGGTAAGCCTCTATCTGCGCACCTGATTTTCTCTCGATCTCCGCAATATCCTCAATGGGCTTGTCAACCGAAAATGTCAGGTCTTCCTGTTTGTATTCTTCGGCAAAACCGACGACCATTTTTTCGAGGTTATTAGCTATGCCGGTAGCCGCTATGAAATAAAAGCTGCCTATAAGGATCAGTATAACGATCCCGATATACCGTCCTTTGTTTTCCTTTATGTTACGCCATATGCGTTTTTGTAGTGCCATTACCATTCAATCCTTTCTGCTTCGATAAGCTCTAAATTTTTCTTAACTTCCGCAACTTCGCCGCTTCTCAGCCGGAACACAATGTGTGCCATTCCGGCTATGGCGCTGTTATGGGTAATCATCAGAATAGTCGTGCCAAACTGTGTGTTTACCTTTTGGAGCAACGACAGCACATCCCGCGAGGTCTCGAGATCCAGCGCTCCGGTAGGCTCATCGCAGAGAAGGAGTTTTGGATTTTTGACGATGGCACGCGCAATCGATACCCGTTGCTGCTCGCCACCGGAGAGCTCTCGGGGGAAACGGTTCTTTTTGTCGAAAAGCCCGACAGCTGAAAGTACGTCGTCCGTTTTAAGCGGGCTTTTACTGATGTTCGACACAACCTCAATATTTTCGGCCACTGTGAGGTTCGGTACGAGGTTATAGAACTGGAAGACGAAGCCCACGCTCTCCCTCCGGTACTCCACCAGTTGGTTATCGCTTAAATCCGTTATAATCCCACCGTCCACTACGACCGTGCCATCATCCGCCCTGTCCACTCCACCGATAATGTTCATCAACGTAGATTTACCCGAACCGGAGGGTCCTAATATTACTCCGATTTGCCCTCTTTCCATCTCCAGAGCTACACCTTTGAGTACATTGGTAATAATCCCTGTGTTATAGCTTTTTGTAAGATTTAATACTGATACAAACATTTTTAAACTCCTTCCTTTTTTAGTTCAACATTTTTTTGTTTTTCACACCCGCTTTTTATATGCCCGCATCGCAAAGCCATAAGCCACAATCATAATTCCCATACACCATGCCAGTGCAATCCATATTTCATTGCCGACAGGCTGATTTGAAAGTAGCGCCCTGATCGTTTCCACTATTGAGGTCACCGGCTGATTTTCGGCAAAGGTACGAACGACCGGTCGCATCGACTGGGTTGGTACAAATGCCGAGCTGATAAACGGCAGGAAGATAATGGGATAGGAAAATGCGCTTGCACCGTCCACCGATTTTGCGGACAGTCCGGCAATCATCGCTATCCAGGTCAGCGCCAGTGTAAACAGTGCCAGGATACCGGCTACGGCAAGCCATGACAATATCCCCGCAGGTGAGCGAAAGCCCATAATAAGCGCTGCAAGAATGATTACCACAACAGAAATGGCGTTTGATACCAGTGAGGTCATCACATGGCCCCACAACACTGTGGAATGAGCAATCGGCATTGAATGAAACCGCTCAAAAATGCCTCGTTGCATATCCAAGAACAAGCGGTAAGCCGTATAGGATATACCACTGGCAATAGCAATCAGCAGGATGCCCGGGAGCAGGTAATTCACATATTTATCCGTTCCGGTTTCTATAGCTCCTCCGAACACATAGACGAATAAAAGCATAAACATGATCGGCATGAGTGTAACCGTTATGATGGTGTCCATGCTGCGAAAAATATGGCGCAGGGATCGTCCCAACATAACTTCCATATCACTGAAAAAATAATTCTTTCTTGTTTCCATTTTAATTTTCCTCCTTTTTACCGACAATTGCAAGAAAGATCTCCTCCAATGTCGTCTGTTTTTCAATAAATTCCATTTTTGCCGGCGGGTAAAGCTTCTTCAGCTCATCCAGCGTTCCGTTAACGATAATCCTGCCCTCATGAAGAATGGCAATCCTGTCGGCTAGCTGTTCAGCCTCGTCCAGATACTGGGTGGTCATGAATACCGTAGTACCGGTGCCAGCCAGCTCCCTGACAATCTTCCAAACCTCAATACGTCCCTCGGGGTCAAGACCGGTGGTCGGCTCATCCAAGAAAATGAGCTGCGGTTTTCCCACAAGGCTCATGGCGATGTCGAGCCTGCGGCGCATGCCTCCCGAATATGTTGACGCCCTCCGGTCTGCGGCATCAGTCAATCCTAACCGTTTGAGCAAGTCCTCCGCTATTTGACGCGGATTATTAAGGTGCCGCAGTTTGCCAATCATAATAATATTTTCCCGTCCGGTTAAAACCTCGTCCACGGCTGCAAATTGCCCTGTCAGGCTGATCGACTGCCGCACATTACCTGGTTTTGCCGTAACGTCGAATCCGTTTACGGTTGCAGTTCCGCTGTCTTGTTTCAGAAGCGTGGTGAGGATTTTAACAATCGTTGTCTTGCCTGCACCATTAGAGCCAAGCAGCGCGAAAATACTGCCTGTTTTTACTTCAAGATCCACTCCTGTCAGTACAGGGACATTTTTATAGGATTTTTTCAACCCTTGCACCATGATGGCGCTATCATTCTGTGACATTATTCATTTCCTCCTTATGGTATTAACAACGTGATTCCGGTTAAATCTGCTTTTCCGCTTTTCAGGAATTCGTAAGTCATCCGATCTGCCTTGCAATCAATAAACCGAATACCTTTTAATCTCTTGTTTTTAATTTTAAAGAAATTGTTAATAAGCGTTGCATTCTGGAATGTCGCATTTTTAAAGGAGCAGTTTTCAAAAGAACAGTCCTCCATTGTACCATCAAAAACGATATCGACAATCCACATAGCATTAAAAGAGGTGCGATTCCAAACTGCATTAGCTATTGGGTTTTTCTGGAAGCCTCCAGATATAAATGTCGCTCCAGTAAAATCGGCGCCAGAGAAATTGGAGCCCATCATATAGCTCTCTGAAAATTCAGTTCCTGTAAGATTGGCGCCAGAGAAATCGCAGCCGTCGATATTGCTTCCTGAAAATTCAGCTTCTTTAAGGGAACAGTCCTTAAATATATTGTTCCCTAAGTTGGAACTCTGAACGTGGCTGCTGCTGATGTCAGAACCTGAAAAGTCACAGCTATCAACATTATTTCCCTTCAGAAGGAGACCCGACATATCTGAACCGTTAAACTTACAACGCTGCATGTTGGAAGAACTGAATTTTTCATGCAGATTTTTCAACCCGGAAAAGTCAGCATCTACCCAGTTTCCACGCGACATATCCCAGCTAAGCTTTTTCTTTTGCTTTCCGGACGGCAATACAGGCGATTGTTTTTCCAAAGTCACATCGGGTTTTTTTTCGGTGGTTTCAGTTTCTGTGGCTTCCGAAAAATAGTTAAGGTCTACACCCAGAATTTCCGCGAGACGATTAAAAGTAATGATGTCAGGCATTGATTCTCCCCGTTCCCACTTTCCGACTGCCTGTGAACTTATGAACAGACGCTGTGCAAGCTGAGCTTGAGAAATATTTATTTTCTTTCGTGCGTCTGTAATTTTATTTCCAATAATCTTAGTATTTAACATAGTCTCATTATTTTATTGTTACTATCTCTTTATTCTATTTTGTCGACACTGCAAAGATATTTGGCTTCATTCCCGGAATCAAAAAAATACAAATACATATAGTTGTAATTACGCTATTTATGGTTGTAATTGACAACTGTCAGTAGTATTTGTCGAAATTTAAGGTTGGAGCGAAGGCTAAATCCACGGTTATGAAGTGATATTATGAAATTTCTGAAGCATTAGATCCCGAGTGATGGGATACATGGTTCAAAATCCGCCAGGTAATCCGCCAGGTTTTATGAAAATCAGTGAAAACCAGTACACTCAGAAAATCGTAAATGAATGATAATGAAGACAAGTACAAACCAGTGTGGTCTGAAAATCAGGGTTTTACCTCACT
>CAWBQN010000001.1:0-73588 GCA_963791065.1 uncultured Bacteroidales bacterium | reverse complement strand
ATCATTACCTGCATTGAGCCAATGATAAGCAAGGTAGGAAGTATGCCTCAGCAAAACTTGAGTTGAGGGAAGATAGCCTTGTTCAATAACTCAATGTCGTGGTCAAAGGCTTTGACAGGATCAGGTTTCTCCCACCAAAAATAAGTAGAAGCCTGGGACGAGGGATCAATACGCTTCCATATTTGTTGTCGGCGGCTTTTCAATACTTGCTTCTCAATCGCGGCTCATTCTTACTTTCAGAGCGTCTGCCACAGCCCTGGCATCTTGCTTCTAAATGGAGAATGCATCTTTGAATTCCCGTTCATAGGTCTCGCCCCAAAGTCTGGTATCAGTCCGGCCATCAATTAACTGAACCCTTATCCTGATTGACTCTCCGTTTTTTTCAACACTGCCTACGAGAATATCGCCTACCTCCAATACGTAGCAATTTGTCTGAGTGGTTTCCTGTTCCTTTATACGACATGGATGAAGTGCGCGAAATAACCTTCAGATTACTGAGCTTGAACAAGTCATTTAAAATTTCATCCATCATTCCGATACCAAAATATTCCTGGTTGTTATTTGGACTTGAATCATCGAAAGGAAGTACGGCTATCGATTTATCAGTTTCAGCTTTTCCACGTCCAAAAGCACCGAAGTAAAAAACTCCCACCGCAAGCATACCAGGAAATAAACAATGTTGTGATCGCCTGTTTCCCCAGCCGGGCCGGTGCACCGATCTCCTTTAAGTGAGATTGATGCTTTGTCTCTTCCAGGGGGTGATTTCATCGAGGTAATCAGCTCTTTTGTCGCTCTCACTACCTTGTTCATCTGATCGCGATAGTATAAATGTTCCTGGTTCGATTTCGGGTCTATTTCACCAACAAGCAGAGGACGTACGACTCCCGGGGAGTGATAAATAAAATGAACAGGACGCAAAACGCCTCTCAGTTCAGTTTCAATTTGCTGACGATCTGATTTATCCAATTCATGAATGCGAACGGGCAAAATGCGACTGGCTACATTGCCGTTTTGTAATTTCACTTTAAGCCCGAAAGAATCTTTTTCAGCCAGATTCCTGAATGTAATAAACTCATACTTCCAGGCAAAACTTTTTTGATCACAATAGGTTTGTGAAATAATGGGAATGAATACAAGACACTTTAGTTTTTAAGTGATTCATCTACATCATGAGTCTCTGCAAGGCCGTCATGCGGGTTAATGTCGAAGTAAACAGAACCGGCTCTTTTATGGCAACCTGCAGCTTCTGCAAAGTCTGCAACCAATTCGTCACCCAGCCTGTGCGGCTGCATCGTTGTGACTATAGCTGATAAAGATATCCGAATCATAACCCAAAACAATGCTTGCCATTTGAAACATGATTTTAAAACGACCATAGATGTCGTTATAACTATCTTAAACAACACATGTACATCTTGGTTCACAAGTATGCAAAAGAAATGACCTATAAACTTTTTTATAATTAGATATTTAGATTTGATTATTGACCATAGTCATCATGTTAGACAAGAATGCTAAACCTTAAATCCTTATTCCGATAATCAGAATATCATCAGTCTGATCCTCATTGTTCTCGTCCCTCCAATGTCTCATTTCCTGATATAACCTGTCGCTTTGTTTGACACTTGGATATTTTATGTAAGACTTACGTAAATAAGCTCTTTGTAGTCTTGCAGACTGATATCTTTTATGTTTTTCTCCGTGAAACTGGTCCGAAAACCCATCCATACATATATATATTGAAATTGAAATCTCCAGTTGAATCTCTGTTGATATAAACTGGCAATCACCATCCTCACAATTATCATTGGTTGAGTTCTGGGCCGGGTAATCAATAAGCTCACCTTTTGAAATACGATATAAAGAGTTTTTGACGCCAGAGTAACTTAGTGCGTTGGTCCGGAGGTCCAGCGTACAAAGTACAATATCCATATCATCCGAAATACCTGTTCCTTCTGCATCGTTCCGCAGAAACCTGTGTATCTTGCTGTAAAGACGATGCAATATATAGGATGTATCATCAGCTTTATTTCATTGACTGCCTGGTCCAATACCATACCCTAATTTATAAGAAGAGCACCCGGATTCCATGGCCGGTACAATCAACCGCAGCAAAAATGATCAGATCCTCCTGCCGGCTAAAAAATAAAACACCGCTGACAATATCCTTGGGTTTAAACAATACAAAACTGTCGGTGAAGCATTCCCTGATATAAAGATCGTCAGGTAAAAAAGTCTCCTGGATATGTTGGGCAGAATTATAACTTTTTTCCACCTTGCCAATTGCCTCTTCTATCTTTTTGTTTCTTATTCCACCATTTCGTCAACCTCAGGAGTCAGATTTACTAGCTTTCTTATCTGAGTATTCATTTCTCTTGTTTCATCTAAGATCTTATGAATGCTGCTCTGAGGCTTTATCGCATCTGATAACTTTTTATGCGATTTGGTGAAACAGGAAACGCCTCATAGTCAATATCATGTAAGAATGCCGGAATTAATTTCACAAGTTCACGATCCTTTTGCTTTTCAGATTCACTCAATTGTTCATATGAGATTAAATTTGGATGGGTTTTTATAACTTCATCTTTACTGTTACCATAAACCCAGCCATTCAATCGCTTTTCCCAGCTCCACCTGATGTGCTCAACCCTGGCCATAGTCTCTATTTCCTCCTGATTCAGATGGAGAGCAAAAGGCCTGAAGCCTTTTTTAACCTGTCTGATTTTGTATCCGATTGATAATAATTTTGTAGGAATATGGACTGCATTATCTATATTGGAATATTTTATATCATCCGGCAGATCATCAAAATCAGAGACGTACTGATTTTCCAAATTACCCGGGTTATAAAAAATGTAATTATCAGCTTTTAAAATTTGGTTCTTAATCTCATGCAGATATCTCGAATGAATTGCCCTCGCAAGTTTTCTGATCATATTAATATTAATCTCAAAAGCCTCCTCATACCTGATAATTTCATATCCGATCTTTTTAAGTTCAAAAGGAATTAAATAATTAAGTTCTACAAAAAACTTCTGCGGATCCTTAATTGAACTCTAAACGATTTGTGAGACAGAAGTATATCCTGATCTTTTTGTGCGAGTACTTTTACCTCATTGTCAGTAATTATACAGGTCCGGCAAAAATCTTCAAAGTGACGGATGAAAAGATTTAAAGTTCTGAATTTCCCAGGTATTTCTGCTGCCAGGTCAAACCAGAATGATTGTTCATCTATTGTGAGGTTTTTAAATTCTTTGTCGAATCGCCCAGAAAATTGTTTTGCATAACCTGATTTCCTAAAATCCTGATAAAGATTTTCCGCAAGAGGATTAACAAAGAGTTCCGTATAATCATTTTCATTAGGAAACTTGTCCGAAGAAACTGATTATCTGGATCATATAATTTATTTGATAACATTTTATTTCCGGTATCTTCTTTACATCATAGTTCCTGTAAAAGGAGAATAAAAAGTTTACAGAGATTTTAGTTTATTTCAGATTCAACATATTGAAATGGGAATTTAACTATCCTCGACATTTCTTTTCCCGCCTCCAGCATATCATAATCATCCTTTTCGAAATGCCAGTTAACACTAACATTTACTCCTTTAAGGTGCATTCCGGCTAAAAACTTGCAGATATCAAGAATTAATTTGCCCGATGAGGAATTAAAATACTCAAAATCGAAATTAAATATAACCGGATCCTTCATCTCGTCCGACTTCATGAGGAGTGAGCTGAAATCTTCGAGCCACGACAGTACCTGGCCATAAATCTGACATCAGGTGGTCTTGATTCACCTGCGATGAGGTAGATCTTTTTTTCAGGATCAAGCACGATTTTCGGCGAGCTGGACTTTTGCTCGATAATCAACTTTCTCATGATATATTTATTAAGGGTTATTTGTATTTCAAAAAATAAGTATCCATTAATTAATGGATTAAAACTGTAGATTATTTTGTTGCCTGATTTTAAGGCTATGTATATGAATCCTAATCCTGCACATATATCATCGTGGTTCAGTTCACTGGTTATTTTATTTTCATATAGAGTTTTCAAAGTAGCCTCATTAGAATTATTAAGATGATCAAGTCTGCTGGAAATATTATCCCTGACCTCCTTTGAGATTGGATTCCCGGCCCGTATAATAATTTTGTTGTTGTCCTCCCCAATAAAGATATGAGAGCGCATTGCAGGGTCCTTCAATAAATTCAATTCAGTGTGCTTAATGATGTTTTCAAGGCATTCAACAACCATTGAATAGATCTTTTCCTGGTGGTCTTATCCAGACCAATAAAATGACTGGTATCCTTAAGTTTTACCAGGAGATGATCCATTATTTCAAAATCCAGGGGCCCATGATATTCCAGAAAACTAAGTGATTGGGACATTTTTAAAGTATGATTATATGCAGTTGAAAAATGTGATTCCCTTATTCAACAAGAAATATCAAAACTTGTTGAACAGATTGAAATATTTTTCCAGATGCATAATAATTACTATCTTGAATAACTTAAAACAAAGATAAATGTTTAATAGTTATTGTTTTAAGGTTGAGGAAGAAAATAACTATCTGACCAATGATTGAACCTATCTTAAAAGCACTGATACAGTTATTTGCATTGATCAGTGATGTAAGGGATATCTCTGAGATCTCAAGCCGGGAAAAGGATATAGTCAGATTATTTCTCTCACGCCAGTTGAATAATGAACTGGTGAAGATGTACATGGAAATGTTCGACGACTACATTACGCAGTACAATAGCGATAAAGTTGACAGAGGCAGTATCAGAGATATGAAGAGGACCTCACTTACCTCTGTCAGGATCCTTGGCATATGTGAAAAAATAAACGAAGAGCTGCAGCAAAGACAGAAGATATATGTTATGGTACAGCTCACGGATTTTATTCTATTCGGTGCTGAAATAACCGAAAATGAGCTTGAATTCCTCGAAACTGTTTCAGCGGCATTTAATATCTCACAGGCAGAGTTTCAGAACATCAGGTCTTTTATCCTGAAATCTGTAAATGATGTGCCTGATAAGAATAGAGTAATGATCATCGATAATAATTCTGAACCCCGATTTGACGGAATAAAGCATTTATTCAGGGAAAACCTCACAGACAGCATCTTATTTCTTCATATTGAAAGCATCAATACTTATATTTTAAAGTACTCAGGAAATGAAGATCTCTTTCTAAACGGACAGAATATTTTTCCCGGGCAAACCTATACATTTGATCATGGATCTACTATCAGGGGATCGGGTATTAATACGATATATTATAATGATATTTCGAGTGTATTCACAGAAGATACGTTTAAAGTCAAAGTATCAATAGATGCTGTTGATGTCTACCTTCGGTTTAAGAACACCGGATATGGAATCCAGAAATTCAACCTCCATGAAGAATCAGGTAACCTGGTAGGCATTTTAGGAGGAAGCGGCGTTGGCAAGACAACCTTATTAAATGTTTTAAGCGGAATTACGAAACCACAGACCGGAGAGGTGCTCATAAACGGATATAATCTTTATTCTCTTGAAGGAAAGGACCATCTTAAAGGAGTTATCGGTTTTGTTCCGCAGGATGATCTGCTGATAGAGGAACTCAGCGTCTATCAGAATTTGTACTATAGTGCAAGAATGTGTCTCGATAATCTTTCTGAAGAAAGGCTTGCAGATGTAGTAAACAGGGCCCTGGCAGAGCTGGATCTTGAGGAGATCCGCGATCTGAAGGTAGGCAACAGCCTGAATAAAGTCATAAGCGGGGGACAGAGAAAAAGATTGAATATTGCCCTTGAATTGATCCGCGAACCAACAATCCTGTTCGTCGATGAACCGACATCAGGATTATCTTCTGTCGACTCAGAGATAGTTATGAATCTGCTTAAAGAGCAGACGGACAGAGGTAAACTTGTAATTATAAATATCCATCAGCCCGGGTCCGACATTTACAAAATGTTTGATAAAATTATGGTCATTGACAGGGGAGGATATCTGATTTTTTATGGAAATCCATCTGAGGCAATAGTTTATTTCAAAACCAGGGCGAGCTATGCCAATGCTCATGAAGATCAGTGTGTAACGTGCGGGAATGTAAACTCCGACCAGTTACTTCAGATAATAGAAGCAAAGGTTATCAATGAGAATGGGAAACACACACACATAAGAAAGGTCTCACCACAGGAGTGGGCAGAAATGTACCGTGAGGATTCTGATAAAACCGGCAACAAAGCAATTAGAGAGAAGAAGATCCTTCCTGAAAATTTCTACAGCATACCAGGTCTCTTAAAACAGTCAAAGATTTTTTTTATAAGGGACTTCCTGTCGAAGCTGGCTAACCGGCAGTATGTTATAATAAGCCTGCTTGGAGCACCTTTTCTGGCCTTTCTGCTGTCATATTTTACTAAATATACCGGCGGGGATCAATACATATTCAGAGACAACGAAAACCTGCCTTCATATCTTTTTATGTGTGTGATAACCTCTCTATTCCTGGGTTTAATAATAAGTGCGGAGGAGATAGTAAAGGATAGAAAAATTTTGAAAAGGGAATCATTTCTGAATCTGAGCTGGTTCAGCTACCTGAATTCAAAGGTTATGATAATGTTCATGATTTCTGCAATTCAGACGCTCTCATTTATTCTGATAGGCAATTACATATTGGAAATTAAGGGTATGACTCTGCCCTACTGGCTAGTACTATTTACTACATCCTGTTTTGCTAATATGCTTGGATTGAACATCTCATCAGCTTTCAATTCAGTCATAACAATTTATATCCTGATCCCATTTATAATTATTCCTCAGCTATTATTCAGCGGGGTCCTTGTAAAGTTCGACAAGCTTCATCGGGGAAGCCTTACTTCAGGTGAATTTGTGCCGGTTATAGGCGATATGATGGCTGCACGCTGGTCATTTGAGGCTCTGGCTGTGGAACAATTTAAAAACAACAGGTATGAAAGAGATTTTTTTAAATACAAGATGGGGAAAAGCCAGAACTACTATTATGCATTATTTCTTATAAAAGCATTGCAGGATGATCTCTGGAAGACGGATAAATATAAAGACAGCATATTATACAGAGATGATAATATCAATAATATCAGTAAACTCAACTATTACATAAACTGGCTATCGGGTATTGCCGGAATTAATAATGTACCGGAAGATCAAAAAATTCCCCTCAATATCAATACGTTTGATACCACAAGTATGAAGGCAACTAAATTGTACCTTGACAGACTAGAAAGCCATTTCCTGCTGAAGTTCAAGGAGTACATGCAGCTCGAGGATTCTGCAAGCAGATCAATCGAGGATAAAATTGGGAACGAAGGGTTAGCGAATCTGGAGAACCATTATGAAAATAAACAACTGGTTAATGTGGTTCTGGACAGGGGAAGGATTGATCAGTACACTGAAACAGAAAATAAAATAATTCAGAAATATGAGCCAGGCTATATGAAGCCTCTTTCAAATTATGGCCGTGCTCAGCTGTATGCACCTTATAAACAGATTGGGCATGTCGAGATTGATACCTTCTGGTTCGATTTGCTGGTATTATGGATAGTGACTCTTAGTCTCTATACTTGCTTGTATTACAATCTTTTACAAAAGCTGATAATTTTTATTGAGAATTTGCGAATTAAAGAATCTGAGAATTAACATTAATGGTAGAGACAGGTCTCAGACCTGTCTCTACACTTTTAACATAATTCTATTTCAACCATTCTTCAACCGACTGTGGACTCAATCCTGGAAGTCCAAGCTTATTTTTCTTGTTGATGCCATTCAGATCATTGGCGAGTTTTCCGGCCTTTTCAACTTCCATGAGCCTGGCTACTGTTGTGAAGCCAAGCTTTTTCAGGGGATCAATCCATTCTGAAGGGATTCCCTTTTCAAGATATTTTTCATCCGGATCGGTTATCAGTTTCTTTTCAGGTTTCATCTGGGGAAATAACAAGACATCCTGTATAGATGGCTGGTTTGTAAGTAGCATAGTCAGTCTGTCGATCCCTATTCCCATTCCTGAGGTGGGTGGCATTCCATATTCAAGAGCTCTTATAAAATCAAGATCAATGAACATCGCCTCATCATCGCCTTTTTCTGATAACCTGAGCTGGTCCTGGAATCTTTCCATCTGATCGATAGGATCATTTAACTCGGAATAGGCATTAGCGATCTCCTTTCCATTTATCATCAGTTCAAACCGTTCAGTCACACCCGGTTTGCTGCGATGCATTTTTGTGAGAGGTGATGTCTCTGTAGGATAGTCAATTATAAAAGTAGGCTGAATATAGTTATGTTCACATTTGGCACCAAATAGCTCGTCTATCAGCTTCCCTTTGCCCATCGTAACTGTAGTTGGGACATCAAGTTTATCACAGATTCCCCTGAGTCCGGCTTCATCCATACCTGATATATCAATGCCTGTATTTTCCTTTATGGAATCAGTCATACTGATCCTTTTAAACGGAGGATTGAGGTTTATGAGTTTATCTCCATACATAATTTCAGTCTTACCATGGAGATCAAGGGCAGCTTTCTTTACTATCTCCTCGGTAAAGGTCATCATCCAGTTATAATCTTTATAGGCGATATAGATCTCCATTACAGTGAATTCAGGATTATGATTCCGGTCCATCCCTTCATTACGGAAATCCTTGGCAAATTCATAAACGCCTTCAAAACCGCCAACAATGAGCCGTTTTAAGTAAAGTTCATTTGCAACTCTCAGATAGAGAGGCATATCGAGAGTGTTGTGGTGAGTGATAAAAGGTCTTGCTGCAGCACCCCCGGGAATAGGCTGAAGAATTGGTGTTTCAACTTCAAGGTAACCCTTTGAATTGAACAACTCGCGCATTGAATTAATTATCTGTGTTCTTTTTCTGAACACATCGCGAACGTGAGGATTGACAATAAGATCGACATACCTCTGCCGGTATCTCATTTCAGGATCCGTTACTGCATCGAAAACAATTCCGTCTTTCTCTTTGACTATAGGAAGCGGGCGGATTGATTTACACAGAACTGTAAACTCATCGACATGAACAGTCGTTTCTCCCATCTGGGTTTTAAAAACATGACCTTTTATGCCAATAATGTCACCATTATCGAGAAGGTGCTTAAATACGGTATTGTACATTGTTTTATCTTCCCCCGGGCAGATATCATCACGACGAAGATAGATTTGTATTCTTCCTGAAGAGTCCATTAGTTCTGCAAATGAAGCATTTCCCATGATTCGTCTGCTCATTAATCTGCCGGCAAGACAGACTTCCTGAAAATTGTTTTTTTCAGGTGTATAATTTTCAAGAATATCCAGTGCAAAAACATTGGTTTTGTACTCCGGGGCCGGATAGGGATTTACACCAATTTTTCTGAGTTCATCCAGGGAGGTCCTTCTGATCTGCTCCTGTTCGCTTAAGTTAATATCGCTCATACCGTTTTGTAAGTTTTTTCAAAGATAAAAAATACATGCATTTGAGATACTGTGATATTCAGCCTTTTAATGCTTTTATCTCATTATCAAATTTATCGCTTATTAATCTTGTGACCGGGCCGGGGGCACCTGATCCAAGGGTGTTTCCCCCGAGCTCTGTTACAGGTGTGACTTCTGATGAGGTATTTGTAATAAATGCTTCCTGGATAAATCTGATCCTGTTTTCCTGCACAGCTTCCTCCCTGATTTTAATTCCGGCTTGCTCTGCGATCCTTAAAATATTCTTTCGTGTAATTCCTGACAGGACATGATTCGATTCAGGATGCGTATAAAGGGTTCCATCTATCACAAAAAAGACATTTGAGTGAGTTCCTTCAGTAAGTAAACCGTTTCGTACAAAAATGCATTCTTTCAATCCGTTTTCATGTGCCTCCTGAAAACTCATAGTATTCGGTAAGAGGGCAACTGATTTGATATCGCACCTGGTCCACCGGATATCTTCCTTCAGCATGACTTTAATTCCAGACTCTCTCGATTTAACATCAGGAGCAAATCCCCATGCACAGGCATAAGATGTGGGAGAAACGTCCGGATTAGGAAAATGATGAGTGCGTCGGGCAGCGCCCCTTGTAACCTGGAGATATACCATTGCAGGCTGCTTCTCAAGACCGTTAAGCTTAATAAGTTCCTTCGCAACTGAAGGGAACAGGTCAGCATCGCGCCAGTTAATTCTCAGCTCTCTAAGACTTCTTTTAAGCCTGGTAACATGACTCTCAATGTCGTAGAAAAATCCTTCGTACCATCTCACAACTTCATAGATGCCATCTGCAAATAGAAACCCTCGGTCATCGGGACTAATTTTAATTTCATCTTTCGGAAGTATTTTGCCGTTGAAGTAGGACGTTTCCATTTTTTAAGATTTATTAGCTAATATATGATATTACTTTTTTATTTCCCTATTTCTACCCCCTAACCCCCCAAATGGGGGGCTTTTCGTTTATCCAGATTCTTTAAACCCCCCAATTGGGGGACAGGGGGGTATTTTCTGGTTCAATGATCTCTGTTTTATAGTTAATAGCTGTTCTTGCCTCTTCGGGTGATGCTGCATTTCCACAGGCAGCCTGGACAAATAATGAAGCGCCAAGGACAGTAGTTTCTTTCTGCTCAATAATTTTAAGAGGAACACCTGCAAAATTAGCTTTTAACTGGTTCCAGAGCCTGTTCCTTGAACCTCCGCCAACACACAGGATGCTTTCAGTTTTAAATCCACCTGCATTTTCAAGAGAGCTCTTTGCTTCAGCCAGCCGTTTAGCAAGTGCTTCAAGTATTGCCCGGAATATTTCATCACGCGTAGACTCCATTGTCAGACCGAGTATCTGACCTGCAGGTCTGCCTTTTGACTCCTGATAGAAATCCGGAATGATTTTGACTCCATTACAACCAGGCGGTACCCTTTCAGCTCCGGAAATCATAACATCATAAACATCATCCTTTATATCGTGATATAAAGTCCTTCGTGCCCACTCAAGAATCCCTGATGCGATCCACTGGTTACCAATGTTAAACAATCCGGGAATTGAATCAAATTCGGTTGTTATTCCCATTTCCATTTGCTCCCTTCCTGAACTGAAAGTTTCAGATCGTACCATAAGAATTTCCCAGGTTCCTGAGCTGAGGACCGGCTGGTTTCTTTCAGCACCCGATCCGAAGATCGCAAATTGAGTGTCATGACCCGTAGCCACTACAGGTGTACCCACCGGCAATGATGTCAACGAAGAGGCTTTGGAACTGACCTTGCCGGTTACAGTACCTGCTTCAACTGGCGTCCCTATTTTTTCGAAGGGGAATTTGATTTTACCCAATATATTTTCCGAAATGCCCCTGGTACCTAGATTTGTCAGCATTGATGTTCCTGCCATAGTCATATCATTAACCATGGAACCGGTCAGCAGAAATGAAAATATAGAAGGCATGAATAGAAATGTACTGCTTTTTTCAACAAGCTCAGGCTTTTGTTCCATAAACCAGATGAGCTTATTGATTGTATTAAAAGAGAAGGGAAGGACTCCGCTCTCGCAATATAAATCATTGAGAGGAATATATTTGTCTATGTTCTTAAGTATAGAATTGGTCCTTTCACACTGCCATGAAATAACAGGATACAACATATTCCCGTTTCTGTCAAAGAGGGTTCCGTCAACACCAAAAGTAGTTACTGTAACTCCGGCAATATGACTGGCATTAATCCGGCTGATCACTTTTTGTGAGGCCCGGCACAACTTCTCCCATATATCTCTTATATCCCATATCTTGTATGAATCAAAAAAGGGATCGGATCTTGGACCATTAGCAGAACTTTCCGACGCAAGGATTTCCCCTTTACTGTTGATTGCTATTACCCGTATGTTAGTTGCGCCACAATCAAAAACAATTACAATATCACCTTTTGGCATTAGTCAGGAGTTAATCTAGAGAAAAAAAGAAGCCTGTCCCATATTTGAATGGTTAACAGGGAAAAGAACTTACGAAACCTGCGATTACCCCAGTCCTTTTAAAAAGGCCAGGGAAGATCCTGTAACAATCAGAGCGATAATATAAAATATGAAAATAATAATTATCAGAACCCCGGTATATCCAAAATAGAATCTCAGGTTTTTTATTGCTTTATGAAGTCGCAGTTTATCAAGGTTTTGTATTGCACGTGAAGCGTGCTTTGAAAAACGGAATAAGAAAAGAACCGGGAAAAAGAGTATCACAACAACAAGCAGAACAGGTATGAGCATGAGGGAGTCACCGGTTCCAAGACCTTTGTTACCGGAGCTAAAAGCTGTCAGAAAAGTGCCTGCGAGTGCGCCAATAACAATTAACAATCCCAGGAAGATGAAGCCGATAATTGCTAGAAACATTGCCCATTTCCGTGTAGTATTCAGATGGTCGAGGGTCTCCTGTTCAATTTCTATTTTCCTGATTTCCTGAGGTGAATCCATAAAAGCAAAATTGTTTATTTGTAAAGTGCCCCATAAGTCTGACATGCCCTGTAATCAGATCCTTCTTTATCCATACCGTAGGCGTTCCAGGAGCTAGGCCGGAACACTTTTTCTTCAGCCACGTTATGCATACAAACAGGGATTCTCAGGATCGAGGCCAGGGTGATAAGATCGGCTCCGATATGTCCATAACTCGATGCGCTATGGTTTGCACCCCAGTTTGACATAACTGAATACACATCAGTAAAAGGTCCTTCTCCAGTGAGTCGTGGCGCGAACCAGGTCGTCGGCCATGTCGGATCAGTCCTGTCAGTGAGTATCTTATTCATCTTTCCGGGCAGTTCAACGGTCCAGCCTTCTGCCAGTTGCAGAACCGGGCCCAATCCTTTCACAAGGTTTACACGTGAAATGGTAATAGGCATAATGCCTTTTGTATCAAACTGTGAAGAGAAACCTCCTCCTCTGAAATAACCGGTATTTGCCGGTGGCCAGCTGGTAGCGCTGAGACAAGCAGCTGCATCTTTTCCTGTGATTTCCCAGAATGGTTTTATACACGACTCATTTTTCTTCGTTTGTCTGCCTGAGAAATCTAATGCTGAAGCACCTGAATTGATGAGATGAATAACACCGTTTGATGCAAGGCCTTCAGGTTTTATTTTCGTGACTCTCTTAATTGCTTCAGGACTCCAGTAAGTACGGATATCAGAGAACATCTGGGCTGTATTTGTGAGAAGATATCCAAAGAGCATAGGTACACCATTCATAGCATCATTCTCAGTGGCAACAAGATATGGAGGTCTGATCCCATTCCAGTCGAATGATGAGCAAAGAATTGCCTCAAGGAAGTCGCCATTTGGCATGTGATCAGTCCATTGCCGCTGACCCTGAAAACCTGCCAGGATTGCATTATGTCCGAATGCTTCTTCACCAAAGCCAAGCTTTTTCAGTCTGGGATTACCGACCATCAGGTCGCGGGCAATGAGTGTCATCTTAACGACAGTTTCCCATTCTTTATCCTTTTGTTTTCTTGACTTAGGAGCAGGATTAAGATCTTTGCCTTCCCTGCAGTTTTTCTTTGTCCATTCAAGCGCTTTTTCAACTTCTTTTTTGTCATAGATCTCCTCATCCAATCTTCTGTTGAACTCACTCATATCAACATATTCATTGCGCATTCCAAGATATTCCTGGAAAAAATCTTCACGTACGATTGAACCGGCTATACCCATTGAGACTGACCCCATTGAGAGGTACGATTTACCCTTCATCACCGATGCAGCCAGACCAGCACGCACAAACCTCAGAATCTTTTCACTGACATCTTCAGGTATCGTCTGATCGCCTGAATCCTGTACATCGTGTCCATAAATCCCGAAAGCTGGTAACCCTTTCATCGTATGCCCTGCCAGTGCTGCAGCAAGGTACACTGCCCCCGGTCTCTCAGTACCATTAAACCCCCAGATCGCTTTTGGGATATCGCTGTTCATATCAATAGTTTCACTTCCGTAGCACCAGCATGGAGTTACAGTTAAGCTTATGCCTACACCGTTCCTGCTGAATTTTTCAGCACACATTGCTGCTTCGGCAACACCTCCTATACACGTATCAGCGATTACAGATTCGACGGGTTTCCCATTGGGATATTTCAGGTTTGATGATAACAGTTTTGCAGCATTTTTTGCCATATTCATTGTCTGGTCCTCAAGAGATTCCCTGACTCCGCGCATTCTTCCATCAATAACCGGACGAATTCCGACTTTAGGGAATTCACCTATAACTGTCTGATAATTATTGATCATCTTTAACTGAGTATTCGCCATTAGAATTAATATTTTTATAAAATTGAGACTTAAATTGAAGTTAACAAATATAAGTTTTTTTGTGTACAAAATAAGATATGAACCTCAAAGCTGCACAAGGTAAAATTCAAAAGCAGGGAATTTTTTGTAACTTTGACCCCTTCAAAATAATGAAAATTCACATGCAAAATAGAAGGCGGCTTCCCGATTGGCTAAAAATGCAGAGAGCCAGCGGGGAAACCTATTCCATGGTCAAGCATATTGTTGCAGAGAATCATCTTCATACGATATGTACCAGCGGAAACTGTCCGAATATTGGTGAATGCTGGAACAGGGGCACTGCCACATTCATGATACTCGGTGATATATGCACAAGGGCATGCAAGTTCTGTGCGACAAAAACAGGAAGACCTCTTCCTCCTGATCAGGAAGAACCGGAACGCCTGGCTCTATCGGTAAGAAAGATGAAACTAAGTCATTGTGTTATCACATCGGTAGATCGGGATGATCTTCCTGACGGCGGAGCATCTGCATGGGCAGAAACAATAAGATATATCAAAACAATCAATCCGGGTACTACGATCGAAACATTAATCCCTGATTTTAACGGGAAGCATGAACTCATTCAGAAGATAATTGATGCACGGCCAGAGGTGATCTCACATAATGTCGAAACGGTTAAGCGTCTTACTCCTGTAATTCGGACAAAAGCAAGGTACGACAGGAGCCTCGATGTTTTAAGATATGTATCAGATCAGGGCAATATAGCCAAGTCAGGCTTAATGTTAGGACTTGGAGAAACGGAGGCAGAGGTCACACAAACTATTAATGATCTGCATGATTCAGGTTGTAAAATTCTGACTATTGGCCAGTATCTCCAACCACTGTCAGGTTATATGGATGTGGTTGAGTATATTATGCCGGAAAAATTTGAAGAATACAGGGTTTCGGCCCTAAAGATTGGTTTTGATTATGTAGAATGCGGACCCCTTGTGCGATCATCATTTCATGCAGAAAATCATATAAAGGCTGGATAAAATTAATTATATTAGCCTGACTTTAACAATAATTTTAAATTGAGCTATAGCGTTATATATAAGGATATTGGGCAAATGGATTATAAAGAGACCTGGGACTATCAGACAGATATTTTTACCAGGCTTATTGAAGGCAAAAAGCAGGGAAACATTGATGCCAATTCCGGTCAGACCAATCCCCCCGGTACACTTATTTTTGTCGAGCACCCTCATGTGTATACACTTGGAAAAAGCGGATCAGAAAACAACCTGCTCCTCGATCTGATCCAACTGAAAGCGAAAGATGCTTCTTTTTACAGGATAGACAGGGGAGGAGATATAACTTATCATGGTCCAGGTCAGATTGTAGGTTATCCGATTTTTGATCTTGATCTGATTAAAGTCGGCCTTAAAGAGTATATTTACAGACTGGAAGAGTCAATCATCAGAACAGTAAATGAATTTGGAATTGAGGCATCAAGACTTGAAGGAGGTACCGGTGTCTGGTTTGACCCTGAAGTTCCAGGCAAGGCAAGGAAGATCTGTGCAATCGGAGTTAAAGCCAGTAAGTACGTAACTATGCATGGTTTTGCATTCAATGTAAATACAGATCTAAGCTACTTTAACAATATCAACCCTTGCGGTTTTACCGATAAAGGTGTTACATCACTCCGGAAAGAGTTGGGAACCGCCCAGGACATTGAAGCCGTTAAAAGCAAAGTAAAAATGCATCTGCAGGAAGTTTTTGATTTAAATTGGATTAAGGAGTAGAAAGATGGAAAAAAGATGGGTTGTGAAGGAAATGGGAGACCCTGCAGTAATAAAACAACTGGCGCGAGCTCTGGGAGTATCTGAATCTCTTGCAAATCTGATGGTTCAGCGTAACATATCATCAGCTGATGAGGCGAATGCTTTCTTCAATCCAAGTCTCGATTATCTTCATGATCCTTTCCTTATGAAAGACATGAATATTGCTGTTGACAGAATATCTGCGGCTGTTAAAAAGAATGAACGTATACTCGTTTATGGTGATTATGACGTGGATGGCACAACAGCTGTCGCTCTGATGTACTCTTTTCTGAAGGATCAGTACTCCAACGTAGAATATTATATACCCGACAGATACAAAGAAGGTTACGGAGTATCTATACAGGGCATCGATTTCGCATATCAGAATAATTGTAAAGTTGTTATCACGCTTGACTGCGGAATTAAAGCAGTTGAAAAAGTAAAATATGCCCGTTCGAAAGGGCTCGATGTTATAATCTGCGACCATCATTACCCGGGAGAAGAAATCCCTAAAGCATTGGCTGTGCTTGACCCAAAACAACCCTCCTGCAGTTATCCTTATAAAGATCTGTCGGGCTGCGGTGTAGGTTTCAAACTGGTCCATGCTTATTCGAGGGTACATGGTATTCCCTTCAGTAAGATATCACATTATCTCGATCTCGTTGCTGTTTCAATTGCATCGGATATCGTCCCGATTACCGGAGAAAACAGGGTGATGGCATATTTTGGACTAAAGAGGTTAAATGAATGTCCCAGGACCGGATTGAGGGAAATAATCAGGGAATCTGAAGTAACGAAATCGCTTACAATTGAAGATGTTGTCTTTAAAATTGGTCCAAGAATTAATGCTGCAGGCAGGATGGAGACCGGTAGCAAAGCTGTTGATCTTCTGGTATCGAGCGATACCCGCCTTGCCAACGGAATAAGCAAAGAGATCAATAACTTCAATATTGAAAGAAGAAGTGTTGACCGGATAATAACTACAGAGGCAATGCGAATGATCGCAGAAGATCAGCGAACTGTAAATTCCAGAACAACAGTGCTTTTTAACCCTACATGGAAGAAGGGAGTGATAGGAATTGTAGCTTCACGATTAATAGAAACGTATTACAGACCTACTGTTATTCTTACGGAATCAAACGGATTTGCGACAGGTTCAGCCAGATCGGTCCAGGGCTATGATCTCTACCAGGCAATTGAGGCTTGCAGCGACCTTCTCGAGAGTTTTGGAGGACATATGTTTGCTGCGGGTTTGACCCTGAAAAAGGAGAATATCAGGCCATTCATGGATAGATTCGAGCACTATGTGAACAGTACAATAACCGAGGAACAGCTTGTACCGCGTATTTTTATTGACACGCAACTGTCATTTTCCGAAATAAATGAAGACTTTTTCAAAACGATGAGCCAGTTTCAACCTTTCGGTCCTGAAAACATGTCGCCGGTTTTTGTTTCCCGGAATGTATTTGATACAGGTTCTGGTCGTATGGTCGGATCGAGCGGAGAACATCTTAAGCTAGATCTGTGCCACGAATCGACGGGTCAGAAAAGCTTTTCTGCTATAGCTTTCAGCCAGGCCAATCATTTTGAATACATTAAAGGCGGGAATCCGTTTGATATTTGTTATTCACTGGAGATGAATGAGTTCAGAGGAAACAAAAACCTTCAGCTTAACATAAGGGATATTAAAACGCCTGTCTCATAAGCACTCACCTCTAAAACGCAACCCTGAACTGCATTTTAATTTCATCGGTATCCGGAGATGATTTATCATTCGATATCAGAGAGGTAATCGCGTATTTTATTCTTAGCTCTGCCCGGCCTCTGACTGACCATTTGACCATAAAATAGCTCCGGCTTCCTTCTCCTGATAAGGCAGGTATACTGTAGCTGTATAACAGATCATTTTCATATGTGTATATTCTGGAATCCCAGCTGGTAGTATTGAAAAGGCAAAACCTGGCCCAGACCGTAACCGGAATCTTCGTAAAACGGTAACTTAATTCCTGAAACAGCATCATACCTTTGCTTCCCGAAGGATCAGCTTTTTTAAAGTCGGCTCTTGTACCGAGAGTCAGATTGTCATTAACAATATAACGGGCACATGCTCTTAAACTGCTGGTTATAAGCATCATTTGAGCCGGGATTCCCTGACCTTCTGCACTATCTGCCATAGAGAACCGGTAATCGTATGAAGCATCAAAAATGAGTTTTTCTGTCGGTAAATATCTGACTTTTAGTTCTTTCTTTACTCCACGAGAAGGAGCACTGCACCGGTACTTTAGCCACGGGAAATTATAAACGTCACATCCGGCGCTTATGAACAGATGTCTGGCAGCTTCGAATGTAAAATTTCCCAGTATCCCGCATTCGTTGCTGGTCTTTGAACCGGATCCGGGTCCCTGGCCATAGAAAGTTGTATAACCGGCACTATAGTTTCTGAACAGAAGATTGATTGATAACCTGTCTGACGGCCTGAAAGACATTCCCTGAATGAGAGCGATCCTGTTATAATTATTTAACGATAATTCACCAAAAAGCAGGATCTTCCTGATAAAACTATTGTAATAGACGGTATAGAGACTGTTACTGTGGCCTGTAAAAGAGTAGATCTTTTCAGGATCAATTATTGTCACTAATATGGGAAGTGAGAGCCGGTTTTCTGTCCACGCCAGCCCAACCTTCAGATTATTAAAGTTGTACGAACATGATAATCCATAAGATACTATAGAAACCGCATCTTTTTTTTTGAGAAGTGAGGGTGTGTTGTGGAGTCCTCCAGCGTATAGACTTTCAATGAAATTATTCTGCGGGTCTGATGGAGTGTTAATTGTAGCATCAGAGAAGTTTTTTGAAAAATATACTGATATTCCAAGACTTCTGAGGGAAAGCTCAGCTGCAATACCTCTTAGAAACCTGTTTTCTTCGGTTGAGGAATAGGGAACAATCTCATCGCTGGCCGACATATAGCCCGGAGTTGTAAGAGAAACTCCTCTGCGGATACCGGTGTTTAAATTTGAACCCTGTCCGAATCTGGCGGAATAGTCGCCGACAATGATTCTTTTAATCACTCCTCTTCCTTTATATGAAAGGTATGCCGATAAGAAATCGGGGAGAGGAGGAGTGCCGGAAAGCAGCTTTTCTCCCGGATCTTTCTCAATCGTCATTCCTCCTGAAAATCCGGTGGCAGTGAATTTGTATTTTGTCAGGATTTTCCATAATGTGCCTAAATAAGCTGAATTGTTATTTCCTGATTTCAGTGAGAAATTTGATATCAAGGTGTTTCTCCACCGGACAGAATCTGAATCAATCACCAGCTTATTCTCAAGAGTGATGAAAGGAATGATCATCTCCACCGTTTCCCTGTCAAATCCGGGGATTGCAGCAATTTCATATACCGAGACGACCGGTCCTGAAGAATGAGTATATTCTGCAAGAGCTTTTACCTGGAAATCAGAAAGGAAGAATAACCGGGATATTTCATTTTCACTCGAAGAGTTGATTTTTACAGGATTCTCAGTGAGTTCATTTAGCTTATCTACAAAGGCAGTAACCGCGTCGGGATCGGAGTCATCTGCGGCGAGTTCTTCTGCAATACTGATGATCAATTCTGAATTAGTTGTTTCCTGACCAATAGCAACTGACGGGAATAGAATTAGAAAAATAATTATTACATGCTTTGTCATTAATTGAGATAATTTACTAGAAATAAAGAAGATATCTTTGGTTACACAGAGTTGCACAGAGTATCCACAGAGAACCACAGATTCAAAATCTATATCTTTTGATTCCATTTATTAAAACCGTAACATTAAAGTTGATCAATAAACCAATTGATTTGTTTGAAAACTTCATATAAGTAAGAATCTGAGCTTCATGAACTGGATTAAATTCGTCAACGACTTTTAGTTCAACAACTACGGAATTCTCTACTAAAATATCGATCCTGTAACCACATTCCAGTTTTATATCTTTGTACACTACAGGAGTTGGTTGTTGCCTTTTAATATTCAATCCGTTTTTAATAAGTTCATAGGAGAGACATTCCTCATATGCTGATTCAAGCAATCCTGGTCCGAGGCTCTTATGTACTTCAATTGCACATCCTATAATTCTTCTTGTGATTTCATTCAATTCCATAATATTATTTTTATATTCTCTGTGTAACTCTGTGATTCTCTGTGTCTCTCTGTGTAAGTTCTTCAAAATAGAATTTGATTTTATTACTTAATTTGCGGTTAATGGATTTCATTTTATTTTAAAAATCAATGATACAGAAGGTGTTACACCAAGCTTTTCGTGTGTCATAAAACTGATATCGATCTGCACAATTTTCACCTGCCATCCGAATCCGAAACTGAATGAATTGCCAGGGCTGCTGAATCCTCCTCTTAGCCAGAATTTTTTGACAACTTCATATTCAAAACCAGTCCTGATCGATAATTTTCTTCCTGAGCTCATTTCGGCTTCAGCCCCTGCAAAAAGTGATTTATTCAGATAAGTTCCAGCACCAATCCTTAGAGACATCGGCAGGCTAAATTTCCTGATGGAATTTGGGACAGGATTAAAAATGTGAATACCTAACCTTGTGTTTTCAGAAGGAATTATAAGCAGACCTGCTTCACAAGTAATGAATTGATTATTATCATACTCTCCGGAGGTTCTTTCTGAATAATAGTCCACCTGTACCCCGGCAGATATTTTATCCGAAAGTTTCAGTCCACAGGCCAGGCCTGTCATGTCCCTTTGAAAATCGGTGTATCCGAAATGTGAATAAATCGCTCCGAGAGAAGCTTTCCCTGCCGGAATGATCAACCCGGCTGTACGGGTTCCAAGCTCTCTGATATTGAATCTGTCCTCATAGTTAAATCCAACAGCGTATGAATTATTATTTGACAGATTTGCCTGGTTGTGGAATGAGGACCAGAAACCACTCTTCATAATGCATACATATCCTGTTCCTGCTTCGCTGGCTCCGGCTGAAGGACGATAAGGATCGCCGCCCGAGGCAGTTAAAGAGAAAGAAAATAGTAAATAAGAAACAGATATTTTCAGCAGCGAGCTCAACTGTTTCAAAAATATTCCACCACTAAGATAAAAAATATTTAAATAATGTAAAAAGAAAAATTAAAGAATTAACCGCAAAGCACGCCAAGGAGACGCAAAGTACGCAAAGTCAAGATATTATAAATTAGTTCTTTGCGTCCTTTGCGCATCCCGAGTTCTCGGGATTGCGACCTTTGCGGTTAAAAAAAAATGAATATTAATTGGTTTTATATTGATATTTTACGCCCTTCAGTTCCTCATTAGCCTCAACGATCTTTTTTTTGAGCGATTCTTTATATTTTACAACAGCTGACATAACTTCCCTGTCACCGGTAGCAATGATCTGCGCTGCAAGGATCCCGGCATTCTGAGCAGCATTTACTCCAACCGTAGCTACAGGTATCCCGGGAGGCATCTGAAGAATGGAGAAGATTGAATCAAGGCCCTCAAGTGAAGCTTTGATAGGTACACCGATGACCGGCAGAGGGGTCATGGATGCAATCACACCAGGAAGATGCGCAGCCATTCCTGCAGCTGCGATGATCACTTTAATTCCTCTGGCCTCAGCATTTTTTGCAAATTTTTCAACCTCTTCAGGTGTCCTGTGTGCTGAGAGTGCATTCATCTCAAATGGGATCCGGAAACTATTCAGTATCTCTGCTGCTTTTTCCATAACAGGCAGGTCGGATGTGCTTCCCATTATAATGCTTACTATCGGTTCCATTTAAAATATTTTAATTTAACTTCCTGATAAGGACAAAAATAAGCTATTATTTTCATATTTTCGCACCGGTAAACAGTTCAAATATTGCTTAATGAAAGAAATACGGATCCTGGATAAACGATTCAGGGAATATTTAACTGAAAGGGCAATACATAAGAGAATTGAAGAGCTTGCACAAGAAGTGAATGCCGATCTGAGAGACAAGGAGGTGGTCTTTCTGGGTATTCTGAATGGTGCCTTTCTTTTTGCTGCTGATCTTTTCAGACATATTGACTTTCCGGCAAGAATTTCATTCGTGAAACTGGCTTCTTACCAGGGTACCAGCTCCTCAGGATCAATTAAGGAACTTATCGGCTGGAATGAAGATATTAAAAACAAGACAATTGTTATTGTTGAGGATATAGTCGATACAGGTAATACTTTGGAAAGGATTGTTGATGAGCTGGTGATAAGGAAAGCGACTGAGGTGAAAGTTGCTGCAATGCTATTCAAGCCTGCTGCTTATACCAAGAACATTCACCTCGATTATATCGGTTTCGAAATACCAAATGATTTTGTTGTCGGATATGGCCTCGATTATGATGGTTTTGGACGTAATCTCCCTTCAGTTTATGCACTGATACAGTTAAATCAAGGACTGAAGCCGAAGACAGAAGCATTGAAAATCTTCGACTTCGACTTCGGTTCCGACTAATTAGCAACATATATTACACATCTTTAATTTATATTCTATGGTTAATTTCTTGATTTTTGGCCCTCCGGGCTCGGGAAAGGGCACTCAGTCAGTCAGGTTAGCTGAAAAATTCAATCTTCTTCATCTTTCAACAGGTGATATGCTTCGTGCAGAAATTAAAGGCGGAACTGAACTGGGTAAAAAAATGAGCCTTATTATGTCAAAAGGTGAACTTGTCCCTGATGAAGTTGTAATTGAAATGATTGCCTATAAGATAGATCATAGTACAGGTTCGGCCGGATTTCTCTTTGATGGCTTTCCCAGGACCGTTGCTCAAACGGTTTCACTCGAAAAGATGCTGCATGAACGCGGTATGAAGATAGATCAGATGCTTGTTCTTGATGTCGATCACGATGAGCTGGTAAAGAGACTGATAGCCAGAGCTGAGCTATCCGGACGGCCCGATGACAAAGACCCGGTAGTAATTGAAAACAGGATTGATGTTTATAAAGAGAAAACAGAACCAATTATAAAGTACTGCAGTCAGAAAGGGCTATATCAGCCGGTAAATGGAATGGGCTCAATTGATGATATTTTCGAGAGACTTTCTGATTTTATGAAAAAATTAATTTAATTATCTCTGTGTAACTCTGTGTGAGTTCTTTTTTGTTACACAGAGGGCCACAGAGGAGACACAGAGAGCCACAGAGAATAATAATAATAATATATGTCCGGTTCAAACTTTGTCGATTACGTAAAAATCTATTGCCGTTCAGGTAACGGAGGCGCCGGATCAGCACATTTCCGCAGGGAAAAATTTGAACCTAAAGGTGGCCCCGACGGAGGTGACGGAGGAAGGGGAGGACACATTATCCTGAGAGGGAATGATCAGATGTGGACACTTCTTCACCTGAAATATAAGCGTCACATTTTTGCTGATAACGGAGTTGGCGGTGGACGGCAACAATCAACAGGAGCTGAAGGAAAAGACGTGATTGTCCAGGTGCCTCTTGGAACCATAGCAAAAAACAGTGAGACCGGAGAAACAATATTTGAAATAACAAAAAACGGTGAGGAGAAGATCCTGGCAAAAGGGGGACGGGGAGGACAGGGAAATGTTCACTTCAAATCCCCGACCAATCAGACTCCGCGATATGCCCAACCCGGAGAACCAGGTATCGAATCTGAATTTATCCTTGAACTTAAAATACTTGCCGATGTAGGACTTGTCGGGTTCCCGAACGCGGGGAAATCTACTCTACTCTCAGTAGTCTCTGCAGCCAAACCCAAAATTGCCGATTATGCGTTTACTACCCTGGTACCCAATCTTGGAATAGTGAGCTACAGAGATGATAAGTCTTTTGTAATGGCAGATATTCCCGGAATAATTGAAGGAGCACATGAAGGCAAGGGTCTGGGTATAAGGTTTTTGAGACATATTGAAAGAAACTCTATGCTTCTTTTTATGGTACCCGCTGACAGTAAAAACATAAATGAGGAATATGAGATCCTTCTTAATGAATTAAAAATGTACAATCCTGAGCTTCTCGATAAGAAAAGGGTGCTTGCAATCTCAAAAACAGATATGCTTGATGAGGAGCTTATAAAGGAAATAAGACTGGATCTGCCTGATATTCCCAGAGTATTTATCTCTTCCCTGACAGGAGAGGGGATTGTTACCTTAAAGGACATGATATGGAAAGTTCTTAACTACGACTGATATTAAAAATGCTTGAACAACTCGACCAGCACCTTTTGTTATTTATCAATTCCTTAAATTCACCATTCCTAGATCAGGTGATGCATGCACTCAGTGAGAAATTAATATGGGCACCGCTATACCTGGCTATTCTTATTTATCTGGCAGTCACCTACAAGAGAAAGTTCCTTATTATACTCCTTTTTATTATCCTGGCTATAACAGTGTCTGACCAGGTATCAGTTCTTTTAAAAAATCTTACCCACCGGTTGCGGCCATGCCACACTCCCGCCATTATGGGAATTGTCCACCTGGTAGATGGCGAATGCGGAGGACTTTACAGCTTTGTTTCCTCTCATGCCTCGAACTCATTTAATGTTGCCCTGCTGAGCCTGCTTTTTATAAAAAGGAGGTGGTATTCAATAAGTATAATTGTCTGGGCGCTTCTAATCGGATACAGCCGGATCTACCTTGGTGTTCATTATCCGGGTGATGTGTTGTGCGGCTCAATAGTAGGAGCATTAACAGGATGGGGTATTTATAACCTTTATACCCTGACTGACAATAAGATACTTAAATACAGTCCTTATTTTAATAAGAGTTTAACTTCGTAGATTTTGGTAGAGACAGGTCTCAGACCTGTCTCTACATTTATCTACCTTATTTTAATTAGAGTTTAATACTATAGATTTTTAGTAGAGGGTGTCTCAAAAGTTCTCTCTCAAATATTCACCCCTAAATCCTTAGGGGAAACTTATTGAATATCAGATAGCTTCACATCCCCCCTGGGGGGCTTGGGGGTAAAAAAGCAACTTTTAAGACACCCTCTACAATTATAAATTAACTTTTTCAACAACCCCATTGGGGCTAAAAGTTAAATAAACAGAATTAATGCATTGCATAAATCTGGATACCACCGACCCGTTCTTTAACCTGGCTATTGAAGAACTTCTTCTTAAAAGCCATAAGGAGGAATATCTTCTGCTCTATGTCAATAGCCCTTCTGTGATTATAGGAAAGCATCAATCGGGCCACAGGGAGGTAAACACGAAGTTTGTTTATGAAAATCAGATTCCTGTAATCAGAAGGATCTCAGGAGGAGGAACGGTATTTCACGATAGCGGAAACCTGAATTTCAGTTTTATCAGCGAGAGTGAACATGGGAAGCAGGTTGATTTCCGGAAGTATTCTCAGCCGGTTATAGATTTTTTAACATCTATGGGGGTTAAAGCAAGCTTTGAAGGGAAAAATGATCTTAAGGTGGATGGATTTAAAATTTCAGGAAATGCTGAACATATTCATGGCAACAGGGTACTTCACCATGGAACTTTACTTTTCAGTACTTCTCTGGAAATGCTAAGGAATTCGATAAGGAAAGATCCTTCTCACTATATCAGCAGGGCCGTTGTCTCAAACCCCTCATCGGTTGCTAACCTGAGTGAAAAACTTGATTGCCTGCGGGATATAAACGAACTAAGATCGGAAATGATGAACTACTTCATCAGGAATTTTCCGGGCAATGTCCCTTATGATCTGACTCATGCTGAAATATCCGGGGCAAAAACTATTGTTGATTCAAAATATAAGACGTGGGAATGGAACTGGGGATATGGTCCTGACTACACCTTTAATAATTGCTTTGACCTGAATAATGTTCATCATACATGCAGCATGTTTGTTAAGGGTGGTATAATAAGGAATTGCACAATTGAAGGCAGTGACCAGTTAAAAGATGCAGCAGAAAAAATTATCGGCTGCCGGCATATGGTTGAGGATTTATCGGAATTTTTCAGGGGGGAAAATATTTTTTTAACCGGGGAGGAGATCTTTGGTTTCTTTTAATTTGTTATTTTACTCCTGAACTTTGTAATAACTTCCCGGCGTATCTATTTGAACATCTGTATAACAAAAATATATGAACTGACACAGAAACACAGAGGTGCACATAGATCCACAGAGAAAGATAGACTTCACATGGACATCTTAAAATCGATAATCGTTTGGTTCATAGGCATATGCTATGTTGTAATTACTTTCCCTCTGACCCTGGCGGTCTGGTTGCTGACGCTTCCTTTTGACAGGAACAGAGCAATTATCCATTGTTTTCTGATGCAACAAAGCCTGATTATTTCTTACCTTATGCCGATATGGACTATCCATATGCAGGGAAGAGGCAAGACAATGAAAGGAGCCACATACGTAATAATCTCCAATCATCAGTCGTTGCTTGATATTCTGTTAATTAACTGTCTCAGATATAAATTTAAATGGGTCTCAAAAATTGAGAATTTCAAAGTTCCGGTGATTGGCTGGTACCTGAAAATGGCTGACTATATAATAGTGGACCGTGGAAACGAGGAAAGCAAAGCAGAGATGCTCGAGAAGTCATTCGACTGTCTTAAAAAAGAAATTTCAATAATGATATTTCCGGAAGGGACACGCTCACCCGATAATGAAATAGGTTTCTTCAAAAGAGGGGCTTTTCAGCTTGCATTACAAGCCGGCGTTCCAATACTTCCTGTGCTGGTTGATGGAACCGGGGGCATCCTTCCAAAGCACGGTCTTATTTTCGGAAGTGGTCATCATATCACAATAAAGGTATTGGATCCGATTTATCCTGCTAATTTTGGAACTGATATTCCGGAAGATCTTGCAAAGAAACTTAGTCTGTTTATGACCTCTGAACTGAAGGAATTAAGGGCGCGGAATAAACAACAATGAGTCACAGCATATCATATCGCAGGATGTTGAACAGGATGGGTTATTACAACTATCAGAAAGGACTTATAATTCATCATGTAAATCAGGAAGGCGGATGGGAAAACCACCTGGAACGCTGTAGAAGTCTGATAATAAGAGGAATGGACTTATATAGGCCTGAAAAGGTAACAGTTCTTGGCAGCGGCTGGTTACTTGATCTGCCTTTAGCGGAGCTGCTCGAGCGAACCAGGAAGGTGTGCCTGATCGATATTGTTCATCCTCCGGACGTGGCCAGCCAGGTAAACAGATATAAAAATGTAGAGTTGATAGAGCAGGATCTTACAGGAGGACTCATCGAAGAGGTTTGGCAGATGACCCGGCAGAATTCGTTCTTCAGGAAGGTGTCAAGCCTTAAGAATATAAATGTTGAAGAATATAAACCTTGCGATGATCCGGGTATGGTCATTTCACTCAATATTCTTACACAGCTCGAATCTCTTCTGATAGATCTTTTAAAAAAAAGATCAAAAATTGCAGAAGAAGAACTGAGCCTTTTCAAAAGCACAATTCAGAAGAAGCATATTGATTTTCTCAGGAAACATAAATCTGTTCTTATCACTGATTATGCTGAAGTTATCACCAATAAATCGGGGAGTACGAAGACTATGGCGACCTTGCTGACCGATCTTCCCGAAAGCCGGTTCAATGAGGAATGGACCTGGAATTTTGATCAGACAGGTTCTGACCTGTATAACAGCAGAAGTCAGTTCATGATAAAGGGCTTAATAATTTGATGTAATGGGGAAAAATGAGCTCAAAGAAAGATATCTTAGTTCAGCGTCAGTCTATTGGCATCTCGAAAAAACTGAAGACAAAATACTGCTATTGCTTTCGGCTTCCAGGTTTGTCGTATTCACAGGAGGATTGATCCTTGCATGGATAGCTTTCTCAAAAAGTGTATTTGCCGGAATAATTCTAATGATCCTGTTAATCGTATTGTTCCTCTGGCTGATAAAACTCTTTTCTGATCATTCCAAACGTAAAGAATTCCTGCGAAATCTTATTCAGATAAATCAAAATGAAGCAGAGGCTCTTTCAGGTAATTTTTCTGCCTTTGATGAAGGCAGTTCATATATTGATATCAGACATGACTTTTCTTTTGATGTCGATCTATTCGGTGCATCATCACTTTTTCAATACCTGAACAGAACCGTTACAGGATATGGGAGGGATATTCTTGCGGGCTGGTTATCAGATCCTTTTAAACTTGCCGGCAATTTTGCTCTTCGCCAGAAGGCGATCAGTGAACTAGCTGTAAAAGACAAATGGAGGCACCAGTTCATGGCTTCCGGAATGGGAACACCTCTTGAAAAGAATGATATAACGGAGTTGCTTCAATGGATCGGTACAACGGAGGGCATACGCCCTTCATCCATTAAGGAATTTCTGAATATTGCACTTCCGGTGTCAGCAATAGCTACTCTTTTACTATTGATTACGGGAATCTTACCATACCAAATATTTATTTTAATCTTTCTTATCAATCTCCTGTATATTACGGTGGGGCTGAAAAAAATAAATGAGGTCCACAATGCTTTGACAAAGAAATTTAACTTCCTCCAATCGATGTACGGTTTGTTAATGGCATTTGAAGATGAGTCGTTTTCTTCCACTGAATTAAATAAAATCAAATTGAATATATCCGGGGAAACTGCTTCAGCAGCTTACTCTGTCAGAAAGCTGGGCAGACTTATCCAGGCTTTTGATACCAGGAATAACCAGCTAGTCGGTGTTATTCTCAACGGATTGCTTTTATGGGATTATCAGAGTATCAGCAGGCTGGAAAAATGGAAATCGGAATACAGAACGCTTTTCCCGGTCTGGCTTGAAATGGTCGGGCAAGTTGATGCATATATTAGTCTTGGCAACTATGCATTTAATAATCCTGCCTTTGCCTACCCGGAAGAATCGGGGAATTCCGACATGTTTTCAGCAACCGATCTCGGCCATCAGCTTATCGATGAAACCAAAAGAGTGTGTAACAATTTCTCTCTGGGGAAAAATGGAACAGTTTGCATTATATCTGGTGCAAATATGGCAGGGAAAAGCACTTTCCTGAGGACCATTGCCATAAACTATATTCTTGCAATGACCGGCGCTCCGGTTTGTGCAAAGGATATGAAATTCATTCCCGGGAAACTCTTTACAAGTATGCGGACAATTGATTCTCTATCTGACAACGAATCATATTTTTACGCGGAACTCAGAAGACTTAACATGCTGAAGTCGAAGATTGAAAATGGTGAACCGGTGTTTTTTATTCTCGATGAAATATTGAAGGGGACAAATTCAGCGGATAAAAGTACAGGATCAAAACTATTTCTTCAGAGGATAATTGCAGGAGGCGGTACAGGACTGATAGCCACTCATGATACTTCACTTGGCAATCTCGAATCCGATTACCCTGGTGTGATAATCAATAAATGTTTCGAAATTGAAATCGATGGTGAAAATATCAGTTTTGATTATAAGCTTCATGATGGTATTACACAAAAGATGAATGCTGTTTTTCTCATGAGGCAGATGGGAATTTTGGATTGATGGAAACAAATTGAATTCTTTTTATGTCTATTCAGGTAATTATCTATAAGACTTAATTGGATGAGTAATATCAAATTTGAGAAGAAATCAGACAACATTGAATTAAAGAGGGAGTTAGGTCTCACAGCTGCAGTAGCTATTGTTGTTGGAAATTGTATAGGATCAGGGATCTTTACATCTGCTGCCTCATTAGCGGCTGCATCGAATCCAAAAACTTCCATTATTGCCTGGATAATTACTTCCGTGGGATCTTTATTGATTGCCTTAAGCTTTGCCAGTCTTGGCACAGCAATTCCAAGGACAGGCGGCCCAATAGTTTACACGAGGGCCGCATTTGGCGATTTTGCAGGATTTTTGATAGCCTGGACATACTGGATTGGAGCCTGGGTGGGCAATGCAGCGATCATTACAGCTTTCATGCTTTATTTCACATATTTTGTTCCTGGTGCTGCAACTCCATTATTAGCGTTTTTAATCACTTCGGGTGTATTGTGGTTTTTCACTGTAATAAATATTCTGGGAGTTAAAGGTGCAGGAAGGGTAAGCGTAATAACCACAATCCTGAAAGTAGGTGCACTGGTAGTATTTGTTGTGATTGCTGCCCTGCATTTTAATCCGGCAATGCTCACAACAGTTTCAAGCACTAAAGTGTCAGGTATGAATACTTTACCAGCAGCAATTGCAATTGCGCTCTGGGCTTTTATTGGCATCGAGAGTGCAACAGTTCCGGCCGGAGAAATTAAGGATCCGAAAAAAAACATCAGAAGGAGCACAATTTATGGTACCCTGATTGCTGCGACAGTTTATGTGATCGTTTCAATTGTGGGAATGGGGGTGCTCGATCAATCGACTTTAGCAAGTTCAAATGCTCCTCTTGCAGATATTATTAACAAAGCGACCGGTGGAACCTGGGGTGGAAACTTTATTGCTTTAGGAGCAATTATATCAGCACTTGGCGCATCTTCAGGCTGGATACTGACCACTGCAAGAAGTGCTTATGGCGCCTCAAAGGATAGACTTTTCCCACCCATGTTTGCCAAAATTCATCCTAAATATCTTACGCCGGTCACGTCACTTATAATAAGTGGTCTGGCAGCGAATATCCTTCTTGTTTTGAACTATATGGGTACACTGAGTTCAGCATTCAATTTTATGTTATTACTGGCAACCCTGGCTTTTTTACCTGCCTATGCTTTTTCAGCTGCAGCCGATATTGTTCTTCTGAAGAACCATTCAACAGATTTTAATTTTTTCAGTTTCCTGAAGAATTCCTTTTTTGCATTGCTGGCGTTTGGATATTCTATTTATGCAATTTATGGTACAGGGGCAAAAGTGGTTATGTACGGGTTTATATTAATGCTGGCCGGTATACCGGTCTACCTGTACATGATGTTGCAGAATAATAAGAAAGACAAGTCGGTTGAAAATCTAAGGAAAGAAGCAGGACTGGAGTATTAATGGATTCACACCTTTAACCCCTTAGCCATCAACCTAAGGAGTTGAATACAGTAGAATATGGAGAGAGTCAAGTACAAAACTAGATGTAATGTATTGAATTTAAGCCCGATACGTTTCACTTCCTTTAAAAGCTATTCTCTATACACGTCTTTCATTGGCTTGGCTCTGAAAGAGCCAATTATAAATAGCCTCCGGCGCCAGCCAGGTGTTGGCATAACTCTCTAATATCAAGCCCTGAAGGGGCTTAATATGATAAATTTTCGTGAAGCATCTTGGAGATCCCTCACTTCGTTCGGGATGACACGTTTTATCTGAGGAACAGGGAGGAAGAAGCGGCGATTCGAAGATAATTGCATAATTTATTCTAATTTTTGGTCGAATCGCCGCTTCTTCCCTTAACCACTTAAAAAAATTGTCATTCCGAACGAAGTGAGGAATCTCCTGCAAATGACCAGTAATTAATTCTGATAATTCCAATTTACATTAACGATGTGTATAAAGAATAGCTAATTCGTAAAGAGGGAGGGGGAAATTAATTAGTATTCAATGCATTACACCCCCTCTCTAAGAATTAGAAGGGGGACGGGGGGTGAGTTCATTAGATTTTAGAGTGAAATGTTCTTTCATGCATTTATCAACATTTTTCATGAAATTGTAATTATCATTTAATCAGCTAAATATTTTAGCTGCTGCAGGATTGCGGCATTTCCTGAACTGTAATTCACCTCAATTGTTGAAAAATTGACTTAAAACGACTGCTGTAAATCGTTATATTTGCGCAAAATTTCTGCAAGATGTCAGTTGGGTATACGGAAGAACATATTAAAACTCTTGAGTGGAGAGAGCACATCCGCCTGAGACCCGGTATGTATATCGGGAAACTGGGTGATGGGTCTTCACAGGATGATGGTGTTTATGTGCTTCTCAAGGAAGTAATGGATAATGCCCTTGATGAGTATATGATGGGATACGGAAAAAAAATTGATGTATCCATCAATGGGAAGGAGGTCAGTGTTCGTGACTGGGGAAGGGGAATTCCTCTCGGAAAGGTGCTTGATGCTGTATCCAAGATGAATACCGGGGCAAAATATGATTCAAAAGCTTTTAAAAAATCAGTGGGCCTTAACGGAGTAGGTGTAAAGGCCGTAAACGCCTTATCCAGTAAATTTGTAATACGGTCCATACGTGACGGACAGATCAAAGTCATTGAGTTTGAGCACGGAAGAACATTAGCCGATCATCCACTTCAGCCGACAACTGAAGAAAATGGAGTTGAGGTGATCTTCCGGCCCGATGAGGAACTGTTCGGCAACTACTATTACATATCGGAGTATGTGGATACGATGCTTAAAAACAATGTATACCTTAACTCCGGACTCGTGATCAACTTTAATGGCAATAAGTTTCTCTCACGCAATGGTCTGGTAGATCTTCTTAATGAGAATATGAACAAGGAGGGTCTGTACCCTATCATCCATCTTGAGGGAGAAGATATTGAGATCGCGTTTACCCATGGCCTTCAGTACGGTGAAGATTATTACAGTTTTGTCAACGGCCAGAATACAACACAGGGAGGCACACACCTGACTGCCTTCAGGGAAGCGATCGTTAAGACGATCCGCGACTTTTATAAAAAAGATTATGACGCTTCGGACATCCGTTCATCAATAATTGCAGCTATAAGTATAAAAGTTGAAGAGCCGATCTTTGAATCACAAACAAAGACAAAACTGGGATCAAAAGATATGGGGCCGGAGGGCCCTTCAGTCAGAAATTTTATTAGTGAATTCATAAAGAAGCAGTTAGACGATTTCCTGCATAAAAATTCTGAAACAGCCCGGATAATACTTAAAAAAATTCAGGACTCCGAAAAAGAGAGGAAAGCTATTTCGTCGATCCAAAAGCTGGCAAGAGACAGAGCAAAGAAAGTGAGTCTGCATAATAAAAAGCTTCGGGATTGCCGTATACATTATAATACGAATGATGCAAATAAGCTTGATTCGACAATTTTTATAACGGAAGGCGATTCAGCAAGCGGATCGATTACCAAATCGAGAAACGTGGAGACACAGGCAGTCTTCAGCCTTCGTGGGAAACCTCTGAACTCTTTCGGCCTTACGAAAAAAATTGTTTACGAGAATGAGGAATTTAACCTCCTGCAGGCTGCACTTAATATTGAAGACGGAATCGAAAATCTCAGGTACAATAACGTAGTGGTAGCTACCGATGCTGACGTCGACGGTATGCATATAAGGCTTCTGCTGCTGACCTTTTTCCTTCAATTCTTTCCCGACCTCGTAAGAAAGGGTCATGTTTATATCCTCCAGACCCCTCTCTTCAGGGTAAGAAACAAAAAGGATACAAGGTATTGTTATTCACCGGACGAGAAAGCCAAAGCCCTTAAAGCCCTTGGTCCGGCTCCCGAGATTACACGATTTAAAGGCCTCGGTGAGATCTCTCCTGATGAGTTCAAAAATTTCATTGGAAAAGATATGAGGCTCGAACCGGTAAGAATGAAGAAGAACGATTCTGTGAATGGTTTCCTGGAATTCTTTATGGGTAAAAATACACCTGACAGGCAGGATTTCATAATTGAAAATCTGAGGATAGAAGAAGATATTGTGGAAGAGGATAAGTAGTGGAAAAGCGATAATGAAGTGTGAGTTAATCTATGGATGAAGATATTGAAATCAGCAACATTGAGGGAAAAGAAATCGTTCCGCCGGGACCTGTAGCGCTTCATTCAGTAACAGCCCTGTCGGGCATGTATCAGGATTGGTTCCTTGATTATGCTTCTTATGTTATTCTTGAAAGAGCCGTACCGCACCTGCACGATGGATTGAAACCGGTGCAGCGCCGGATACTTCATTCAATGAAACGAATGGATGACGGGCGGTACAATAAGGTGGCAAATATCATAGGGCATACCATGCAATTCCATCCTCATGGAGATGCTTCAATAGGTGATGCACTTGTTCAGCTGGGACAAAAAGACCTCCTGGTCGATGCTCAGGGTAACTGGGGGAACCTGCTCACAGGTGATGGAGCCGCCGCACCACGATATATTGAAGCCCGGCTCTCAAAATTTGCGCTCGAGGTGGTGTTTAATCCTAAGACAACCGAGTGGAAATTATCATATGATGGCCGGAATAAAGAACCTGTGACACTTCCTGTGAAATTTCCGTTGCTTCTGGCACTTGGTGTTGAAGGCATAGCTGTAGGATTGGCTTCAAAAATTCTTCCGCATAACTTCAATGAACTCATCGACGCCACTATTGACTATCTGCAGGGCAAGGAATTTATTATCTATCCTGATTTTCCGACAGGAGGAATGGTGGATGTATCAAAGTATAACGATGGACAACGCGGCGGAGTAATTAAAGTCAGGGCAAAGATCGAGAAAGTTGAAAAAAAGGCTCTTATCATAACAGAGATCCCATTCGGGAAGACAACCAGTTCTCTCATAGAATCAATTATCAAGGCAAATGAAAAAGGGAAAATCAAGATCAGAAAGATCGATGATAATACCTCGGCAAATGTGGAAATTGTCGTTCATTTAATGGCAGGCGTTTCGCCCGACAAAACAATCGACGCACTTTATGCCCTTACCGACTGCGAATATTCAATCTCACCGAATACCTGTGTTATAGTCGATGATAAACCTTCGTTTATGGGTGTCAGCTCTATACTGAAACATTCAGCTGACAGGACCGTTGACCTCCTTAAAAAAGAACTTGAGATAAGACTCGGTGAACTGCAGGAGGAATGGCATATGTCATCACTCGAAAAGATATTCATTGAGGAGAGGATCTATCACGATATTGAAGAATGTGAAACATGGGAAGCTGTAATTGTTGCAATAGATAAAGGGCTTGATCCTTTCAAAAAACTTTTGTTACGGGAAGTTACAAGGGAAGATATTATTCAGCTTACTGAAATAAAGATCAAAAGGATCTCAAGATACGATGTAAAAAAAGCTGATGAACATATAAAAGGAATTGAAACCGAGCTTGAAGAGGTCAAGAATCATCTCAGGAATATTATTCCGTTCACAATCAACTATTTCCGACAGATAAAGAAAAAATACGGTAAAGGCAGGGAGAGAAAAACGGAGTTAAGAAGCTTTGATACAATTGAAGCTACCAAGGTAGTGGCAAATAATGCGAAGCTCTATATCAATTATAAGGAAGGATTTATCGGCACCGGTTTGAAAAAAGATGAATTTATTTGCGATTGCTCTGATATTGACGATGTTATTGTTATCAGAAAAGATGGCGTTTACCTGATAACAAAAGTGGCCGATAAGGTATTTGTCGGGAATGATATTCTTTATGCACAGATCTTTCTTAAAAATGATGAGCGCACAATCTACAATATAGTATATCAGGATGGAAAGGATGGGCCGTTACTCACAAAACGGTGCGCAATTTCAGGCCTCACACGCGATAAAGAGTATAATCTCACAAGAGGAACACCGGGTTCAAAAATTGTATATTTAAGTGCTAACCCAAATGGTGAAGCTGAAGTAATAAAAGTTCATCACAAACCGAAAGCAAGGCTTAAGAAACTTGTATTCGAATTTGATTTCGGGCAGCTCAATATAAAGGGGAAATCGTCTATGGGCAATATCCTTACAAAAAACGCTGTTCAAAAAATAAGTCTTAAAGAAAAAGGTCTTTCAACTCTTGGAGGACGAAAGATATGGTTTGATGATGCGGTCTTCAGACTTAATGTTGACGGCCGGGGACCATTTCTGGGTGAATTCAGCGCCGATGATAAAATACTTGTAATTACTAAAAACGGCTATTTCAGAGTTGCAGGTTTCGATCTTTCAAATCATTTTGAAGATAATATACTTATAATTGAAAAATTCAGGCCCGGAAAAGTATATTCGGTAATTTACTGGGATGCAGAACAGAAGTATTATTATGTGAAACGATTTATTATTGAAGAGTCCGAAAAACCACTGTGTTTCATTAATGAAAATCCCGAATCAAAGCTCATCAGTATGACGGAAGTAGAATATCCGCGCTTTGAAATTTATTTTGGAGGCAAGCATAAGAGCAGGGATAATGAGATAATTGAAGTTGCTGAATTCATTGGCATTAAAAGCTACAAAGCCAAAGGGAAAAGGATGACCAGCTACCTGGTGGAGAATATCCAGGAGATTGAACCCATTATTAAAAAGGAGGTTGAGATACATAAAGAAGTGAAACCGGAGGAAGAAGCTCAGCCACCGGCCATCCACAACGATCCTGCACAGATGAAGCTTGAGCTATGACAGCCCGGAACCATATTTTATACATAATCGGCTTTATGGGGAGCGGAAAATCAACCGCAGGAAAAAAGATTGCTTCTCATATAGGCTGGTCATTTATCGACCTTGATAAAAAAATTGAAGAACATACCGGAAAAACCATCCCGGAAATTTTTTCGCAGGATGGTGAGAATTATTTCCGCGAAATTGAAACTAAGCTGCTCAGAAACCTGAAAACCGGGTCAGACACGGTTATTTCTACCGGTGGCGGTACACCGTGCCACAGCGACAATATGAATTTCATGCTTAAGACGGGGCTTACCCTGTACCTTAAGCTTACACCGGCTGAGCTAGGAGCCGGCTTTCAGATTCAAAAGGCAAAAGACCATTAATAAAAGATTTAGATGAAAAGAACCTCATTGATTTCATTGAGGAAAAGCTTAGGGATCGCGAAAAATGGTACGACAGGTCCGACATAATCATTCAGGGAATTGATCTTGATATCAACCTGTTAGTTTCTCTTGTTAAATCCAGGCTAAACATCTGAATACATTCCGGCACAGAACAGAAAGAGGTATCTCATTCAGTATCACCATAATTTAATTCAATAAATAATGGTTCAAAATGTAGAAGGATTGATTACTCTGTCAATTTAAAATGTTAATTTAGTATGTTATAATTTGTAACGGGGCCATCTATGAGAGATAAGTTACGTACTCTCCCTCAAACTCGATCAGGCGAGGGGTCAATGATATCAATGCTTCTGACACAATCGGTTTTCCTTGGGATTTTTATCGGAGCTTTTGACATAACCGCCCACTCTTTGTTACTCACGACTTTTGATGAAAAGATGATGGCACGCGGATATATGGTTTCCGGTTTTGCCGGCATTTTAATCACATTACTTTATTCAAGGCTTCAGAGAATAATACATTTCAGTAACCTTGCATTCCTTAATCTTATGATAGCAGGAGTGGTTACTTTTTTCCTCTGGTGCCTCCTGATATTCTCACCGCAAAAATGGATGACATTCCTGGTTTTTATTTTGCTGGGACCACTCAATTTTATGATGCTGTCAGTATTTCGGGGAACAACAGACAGGCTGGCAGCGGGGCAACATGAGAATAAAATCTTCCGGCTCCCTGATATTGGTCTTATCAGCGGAATAATGATAATTTCTTTTGTTGTACCTGTCCTGATGATATTTAAATTACAATCCCGCGATCTCTTACTGATTAGTGCTTCCTCTGTTTTAGTTGCAGCAGTTATTCAGCGCCTGACACTTACAAGATCCGGCCTGTCTGAAATTGAGAACGATGGTTTTCCTGAAGAGCCTGACAAAGCGATAACTCAACTCGTTCATTTACGAAAAGATCCTTTAATAAGAATGCTGGTTATATTTGCCGGTCTTTCCGTCTTAGCTGTCTTTTTCATACAATATTCATTTATGGCAGTTACAAGGGTAGAATATCCTGTAGCGGAGGATATGGCAGGCTTTCTTGGCTTTTTGACCGGAGGCATGATGATCATCCTTTTGTTTTTTAAACTGGTTGGTTATCCATTCGTTATGCGTAACTACGGACTTCGGTATTGCCTCCTGATCCCTCCGTTACTTATTGCATTGATCACTGCACTGGCAGTTATAAGCGGACTAATCACGGGTAATACACCTGTTGCATCAGGCGGATTTTTAATATTCTTCGTTCTTCTGGCCCTTAGCAGGATTTTCTCAAAGTCATTGAAGGATTCTATGGAAATCGCTTCATTTAAAGTCTTTTATCAGTCAATAAAGGAGGAATTGAGTCTTGGCCTGCAATCGGTAATGAATGGCACCTTCAATGAAACTGCCATGTTGATCTCGGGGATTATTCTGATAATTCCTGGCCTGTTTGGATTCATTAAAATTGTTCATTTCTCAATAATTCTTTTAATAATTTCAATAATTTGGATAGTAACAGCTTTCAGATTATTCATAGAGTACAGGAATTCCATTTTAAAAGTAACTGAAACGGATATTCCGGATGTATCGTCAATTGACAGACCAAAAAAACAGAATGCCCTGAATAACAGGTTTTCTGCCCGTCTCGATTTTAAAACGGATTATTTCAGTCTTATTTCAGGTAATTATTCGGTCCTGGGTACAGTTTCGAATAAGTTTTATTTTGAAGAAGTAATTGATTATGCCTATTCAAAGAAGGATATTAATCTTCTGCCATTTTTGAAAAAAGCTTCAAATAATTCAGGGCTGGATGAAGAAGTCAGACAACACTCTGCTGATGTTGTTGAGCTTCTTAAAAAGAATTCAGCTTCTTCGGATAATGGCGATGATAAGATCAATGATGCGATAATGATGCTTGCAGGAACCAGAATGCCTCAGACAACAGAGGTCCTGAGACTTTTAAGGGATAAATCGATCGAATCAAAGCGACTGGCAATTTACATGATTGGGAAATTCAGGTTAAGTGATTTATTATCCGAAGTATGTGAATGCCTTATTGTACCTGGTTTGGCAAATGATTCTGCCGAAGTCCTTAAGAGTTTTGGCAATTATTCTGAAAATGTATTGATGAGATATTATCTTAAAACCTCAGGAAATGTCAGGTTAAGCAAAATAGTCCTCAGGCTCCTGGGCAAAAACTGCACAAAGGAGACTATGGAATTCTTGTTTTCCAGGCTATGGGCAAATTCAAGACAGTTAAAAGAGGTTGCTATTAAATGTCTTATTGACTGTAAGTTCCGGCCATCCGGGGAAGATAAGAACCGCCTGCATCAACTTATCTCCGATATTATCGGGATCATTGCGTGGAATATTTCAGCCAGGGTCGCATTTGAAAGGGATGAAGATAATTTTCTTCTCGAAAAGATAATCCGGGAAACAGACAGGTGGTACAAGTTTCTTTTTGATTTGCTTTCACTCACATATGATTCCAGGGTCATGGAAAGAATAAGGGAGAATGTTGAGAAGAAAACTGAAGAAAGTTTCACCAATGCTGTTGAAATGACATCTCTGATTGTGTCAGAGTCGATTCGCTCAAAATTGATTTCTCTCCTTAATGTTTTGTATGATGAAGATCGGCTAAAGGAGCTCTTTTACTTATACCCTGGGGAAGTGCCGGCCCGGAAAAAGCTTCTTGAAGATATAATTAACTGTGATTATAATCGGCTCAGTTTATGGACTAAAGCTTGTACGCTAAGGAGCATCAGCAAGATTGAAGGCAACGATATGGCTGAATCTGTAACCGCCCTGCTTTTCAGTCCGGAAGAATTAATTCAGGAAGAAGCTGCAAACCTGATGGCACGCACAGATCCTGGGTTGTATAGTTCGGTTTCGGGGAGAATTCCGGATTCAATGAAAACGCGGCTCGATAACATAGTAAACGGGACGACTGATAAAAAAGAATATCTCTTCGAAAAGTTACTCTTTCTGACAAGATATCTCAGAGGTATTACAGAGGATGACCTGCTGCAGGTTGCCTCCGAAATGCAGTACAGCAAAAATTTTGAAAGGGATTTCCCTGGATCCTCCGGGGGCCATATAATATGGGTCATGGATGGATAACGGGCAGAGGAATGAAGTACATATAGCATATGATGGGGTTATCGATGGGCTTGCAAGGACATTTGAGTCACCCTCTTTCTTATTACTTTTTGCCATTAGATGCAGTTGAAGAATATCATTTTCAGTACCCCGATAATTCGTATGAGATATTAAAATTTATCGAGTCAAGTGAACAATAAGCGACGCTCGTCATATTTCCAGTTAAGATTATGGTACCAAATAGAGACATCAAAGATTTCAATCCTTTTCCGGGGTTGAGGCCCTTTACTCCCGAAGACAGCAATCTCTTCTTCGGGAGAGAGAATGAAAGTAATGAGATCATTACAAAATTGCTGAAAAACAGGTATATCACAGTTATCGGTACCTCGGGAATCGGCAAATCATCCCTGATATATGCAGGAGTACTTCCGAAAATCAGGGATCTAAAACACGGCAAATCTTCAACATGGAAGATCCTCTCATTCAATCCTGATAGTGACCCTTTCGGAAACATGGCCGGAGCTTTCTCAAAAGTAATATCAGAATCAGCCGATAAAAGCACTGATAGAGAGATTATTTTACATTTACTTTCGGACAGTACGGATGGTTTCTCTGATGTTGCCAGGAAAATTACGGCGAATCATGATGACAATATTCTTCTGGTAGTCGATCAGTTTGATGAACTTTTCAGATATATTTTACCCGGGGATTCTGATAGCTCCCGTACAAATGCAAAAAGATTTGTTGAATTCATTATAAACTCAATCATCAACCCTGCACAAAATGTTTTCATAATTATTACGCTGCGTTCTGAATACCTGGGAGAATGCTCGCATTACAAGGGACTGACAAAGCTGATTAATAACAGCAATTATCTGGTTTCTGAAATGGGTTCGGAAAGTTTAAAGGAGGTAATTGAGGGTCCGGTAAATTTTTCAAAGGCAAAAATTGACCCTGAACTCGTAATGACTATTATAAGTGACCTGAATGGCATGTCAGGCAAGCTGCCGGTACTGCAGCATGCTATGATGAGGACATGGGAACACTGGCATAAACTTGACGACAAAGAGAAAGTGGTCAGCAGCACGGACTACAACGCAGCTGGTACAATAAGGAATGCAGTTACATACCATTCCAATGAGGTTTATGAGGGATTAAACCAGAGAGGAAAAGAGATCTGTGCTATAATGTTTAAAACCATCACCCGGAAAGGTTTGGACAATAAGGGTTTACGGCATCCTTCTGATATTGAAACAATCAGATCGGTTGCCGGATGCACTGAAGATGAATTAACACATGTGGTTGAAAAGTTCAGGGCAAGGCCAGGATCATTTATTACCCCGGGAGAGGACGAAGTTCTGAATAACAGGACTATAATCGATCTTCAGAGCGAATGTCTGATCTTTTTGTGGGACCGGCTGAAAGAATGGATAGACAGTGAAGCTTCTTCAATGCAGATATATTTGCGGCTTTCTGAAGCGTCTGCGCTCTATCAGCAGGGAAAGACTGGCCTGTACAGACCCCCCGATCTGTTGAACGCACTTGCATGGCGCGATAAAGACAAACCAACGGTCTCCTGGGCTGTTCAATACAATCCTGCATTCGAAAGGGCAATGGTATACCTTCGTACAAGCGAAAAAGCATATAATATAGAAGAACAAAATAAAATCATCTTTGAGAAAAGGAAACAGAAAAGGACCAGGTTGATTACCAGATTTCTCGGAATGGCAATTATTGTAGTTTTAGCCTTCGTACTGTTGGAACATTTTAAGAGGTCATCTGCAGAAAAGAAAATCATTATTGCTGAAAGTCAAAAAAATCAGGCAGTTAAGGAGAAAGCCAGGGCTGATTCAACATCACAGCTAGCGATGCTGCAAAAGACAGTTTCAGATTCGACAGCTGCAAATGCGATAAAGGCTGCTGCGACAGCAATAAAACAGAAAATTGAAGCGGACCACGAAAAATCCATTGCAAAAAAAAATATCCATGAAGCACTTCTGTCAAAAGACCTTGCCGAAGAAAAAAGCAAAGGAGACAGGCGGCTGAGATTACTTTCTATTGGGAAGTCTATGTCACTCAGATCTTTGCAGATGGCGGGCCAGAAGGATCTTCAGACACTCCTGGCCTATCAGGCATACCTGTTTAATAAAAATAACAATGGATTGGATAATGATGCCGATATTTATGCTGGGCTGTACAATGTTGCTTTACAATATGGTTCTCTAACCTTTAAGTCTTTTAAAGGACATAACGGTGATATTAAAAGTATTGCATTTGTTCCCGGAAGAAACGAATTTTTTACTTCCGGAAACGATGGACAGGTACTTAAATGGTCACTTGAGAAAAAAGATCAGACTTTTCAGGTTATTTATTCAGGAAATGATATTATTGAGGTTCTGGCAGTCAGTCCCGATGCCTCCTGGCTTGCTTGTGGAAGTTCAAACTCAACTATCAGAATGATCCCTTTAAAAGGTGATAATTCAGCATATGAAATGACCGGTCATAAGGGAGGCGTCAAATCGCTCATCTTTTCATATGACGGAAAATTTCTCTATTCAGCTGCACTCGACGGGAAAGTGCTTAGGTGGGATATCGCTGCCCGGACGAGCATCAATGTTGCGACAGGGTCAATGGAAATATCATCCATTGACCTCTCCTCGAAAGGGAATTATCTTGCCGGTATAAGCACTGATGGCAATGTTGTTGTCTGGGATCCCGACCATTCGTCTGATAATTTCAGAATTGAGACAAGCGGTAAAAACATCAGAGTTGTAAGATTCAATCCTGAAAACAACCTTCTGGCTTTGGGTGATTCAAATGGTAAAGTCGAATTATGGGATATCAGTCTTCACAAAAAAATATCTGAAGTCAATGCTGACGGTTCAGAAATTAAAGATATCCGGTTTAATACAACATTAAAGCAGATGGCAATCTCGGGGAATGATAAGAAAATTAAGATATTCAATATAAAAGATCCGGTTAATATGACAGAACCACCCATCACTATGGCCGGTTATGAAGGGATCGTCATTGTAATGCAATTCAGTCCCGATGGCCAGATGATCATATCGGGAGAATCCGGTGGGAGCAATGACATACTTGGCAGACCCACGCATGCGGACTACCTGGTTCAGGGGATCTGCAAATTGGTTTCCAGGAATCTGACCCGGGAAGAGTGGAATAATTATGTTGGTAAGGATATCCCCCAAGAAAAGGCATGTCCGGAAAAGAGTTTTAATATTAAAGCGGAACCAATTACATCAAGTAATAAATAGCGGTTGGGAGACCAGAGTTCGGATATTCCAGACTACATTCCTGTTAATTGGTCTTTTTAATCAATCTTTGTCCTGATTTGGCAATTTTGTCTAAATTTGTCCCCGATTTTGTACCCGGAACATGGGTACTTTATTTTTGTTTAGTCATTATTTAGAATTCATATATGAAGAATAGAAAGACTTTTCTGATGATACTTGATGGCTGGGGAATAGGCGATGGATCCAAAGCCGATGTCATCAGCCAGGTGCCCACACCTAAACTGACATATTATAAAAAAAAATTTCCGAATTCCAGGCTTCATGCCTCGGGTGAAGATGTCGGATTGCCTGAAGGACAAATGGGAAATTCTGAAGTGGGGCATCTGAATATCGGCGCTGGCCGAATCATTTATCAGGATCTGGTTAAGATAAACAAGGAATGCAAGACTGGCGAAATTAAGAAAAATAAGGTTCTGGTTGATGCTTTCTCTTATGCGCGCGATAAAAACAAGCAGGTACATTTTATGGGATTGCTTTCCGATGGCGGCGTTCATTCCCTTGACAAGCACCTCTACCATCTTTGCGATATGACAAAGGATTATGGATTGAAAAATGTGTTCATCCATGGATTTGGCGATGGTCGCGACACCGATCCGCGAAGTGGAATCGTCTATATGAAGAATCTGCTGGAGCATTTGAAAAAATCCAATGGAAAGGTTGCCTCATTCATCGGCAGGTTCTATGCCATGGATCGCGATAAGAGATGGGAACGGATTAAAGAAGCGTATGATCTTATTGTCAGCGGTAAAGGAGCACCGACAGCCAATATTATTGATGGGATGCAGGAATCATATAATGAAGGGGTTACCGATGAATTCATGAAACCGGTGGTGGTTACGGATGATCACGGCAAGCCGGTAGGGACGATAAAAGAAGGTGATGTAGTTGTTTTTTTCAATTTCAGAAATGACAGGGCAAAAGAGCTCACGATTGTACTGACTCAGAAAGATATGGCGGAGTGCGGGATGAAGACCATACCTTTGTACTATTGCACAATGACGCCATATGATGCAACATTTACCGGATTGAATATTCTATATCCAAAGGACAATGCTGAAAATACAATAGGAGAAGTGCTTGCAGCTGCAGGGAAACACCAGCTGAGAATTGCCGAGACTGAAAAATATGCTCATGTTACTTTCTTCTTCTCAGGCGGAAGAGAAGAAAGGTTCAAAAACGAGGAGAGGATCATGATTCCTTCTCCGAAAGTTGCTACCTACGACCTCCAGCCCGAGATGAGCGCATATGCTGTTACTGAGGCAGTGATTAAGGCTGTCGAGACAAAAAAGTTCGATTTCATATGCCTGAACTTTGCCAATGGCGATATGGTTGGTCATACCGGGATTTATGACGCCATTAAGAAAGCTATCGCAACTGTTGACGAGTGTGCCGGAGCGGTGATAAAAGCTGCACGGACTGCTGGATATGATATCCTTGTAATTGCAGATCATGGCAATGCCGACAAGGCTCTTAATGAAGACGGATCGCCAAATACCGCACATTCATTGAACCCTGTTCCTATCATTCTTATAACTGATGATTATAAAAAGATCAACGAAGGTATCCTTGCTGATGTTGCACCTACCCTTCTCACTATAATGGGTATTCCGATACCAAAGGATATGACAGGGAAAGTGCTTGTATAATTTACCTAATCCTCCAACCACTTCTCCCAAGGGAGAAGGGGAGTAGTAAACAATTAATCAATCACTTAAGTCCCTCCCCCCTGGGGGAGGGATTTAGGGAGAGGCAAATAAATTTATATGTTACGAATCAACGATACCATATTCAGTTTCGATATCCTCGAAAAAAAATTCAGGTGCAATCTGCCAAAGTGCTTTGGAAATTGCTGCCGCTATGGTGACTCGGGTGCTCCGTTGAGCGCTGATGAGGCACAGATTCTTGATGATATTCTGGAAAAAGTAAAACCATATCTCAGGCCTGAAGGTATTTCTGCAATTGAAGAGAAAGGCACGAGCGTAACTGATTTTGAGAACGATCAGGTGACTCCACTGATCGGTAATGAGGAGTGTGCCTATACGAATAAGAAGGATGATATCTACCTGTGCGGGATAGAGCAAGCCTGGGCGGAAGGCAAAATCTCCTTCAGAAAGCCTCTGTCGTGCCACCTTTTTCCAGTGAGGATTAAAAATTATTCAGACTTCAGGGCCGTTAATTATGAAGAGCTTTCGATTTGTTCATCGGCACGCATAGAAGGTAACCGCGGCAGTATATATGTTTATGAATTTCTGAAAGAGCCATTAATACGGGCCATTGGAGAAAAAATGTATAAAGATTTATGCATAGCGGCAGCTGAATTAAGAAAAAGCAATAAATTAAAGAAGTAAATTACATAGTTTAAGTAGTTTGATAAATAATTCAAATAAAATACTTTTCAGAAGAACCCAGAAGTATTGTGTATGAAATCTTAAGCAAAAGCATGTCTCTGAACCAACCGGTTAAATAATTCCAATTGATGCGATTTTAAAAAATTCGTTATGTCTCATAATCGCACCAGGAAACAAAAAATCAATTATAACATTATTCATAATAAAATGTCAGAATCGATTTATTAGAGCAATTTTGCTTGTAAACTATTTCATTAAAATGACATTTTACTTTCAATTACAAATTAAAAATTTGTTATTGTATGCTAAATTATATATATTTGATATCCTAAACCTATTTGATTTACTAAACCTAAATCTTAACTCGTATGAAGAAACTTATTCTGCTGATTGTCTCGTTTGTGTTTGTAAGTGGTTTCACTTTGATGGCGCAGACAATAATCATTACAGGTACGGTTACCTCTTCTGTTCAGGGGGAGGGTGCAATTCCCGGGGTAACTATAACTGTTAAAGGCACAACTCTCGGTGCGCATTACAGATGTGAATGGAAAATTTTCACTTGAGGCTCCACAGAGTGCTACAACCCTTATTTTCTCCTATATTGGGATGAAAAGACAGGAAGTTGAAATCCGGGGCCGAAAAGTAATTGATGTTGCTATGGAACCCGATCTTCTTGGTTTGGATGAAGTTGTTGTTACAGCTGTTGGTATTCAGCGTTCCGCAAAATCTGTGGGCTATTCTGTAGTCACAGTCAGTGCCGATAAGACACAGGAAAAATCTGAACCAGATATGCTGAAAGCATTGCAGGGGAAAGTTCCTGGTGTTGATATCCGTGTTGGACAGGGAGCTCCGGGAGCTGCTTCAAATATCACTATCCGCGGTAGTTCCTCATTTTTTGGTAATAACCAACCTCTGATTGTTGTTGATGGTGTACCTTACAGCAATGACCAGGTTGCAACCTCAAGTCAAACAACCGGTACAGGGGGTGCTTATTCCAGCGGCTTAAGTACATTAGATCCGAATAACATTGAAACCCTTACAGTACTGAAAGGTTCCGCTGCTGCTGCTTTGTATGGATCAAGAGCCTCCAATGGGGTACTTCTTATTACTACAAAATCAGGAAAAGGCGGAGAAGGAACAAGAGGTCTTGAAGTTACTGTTAATACATCAATAGCAAAAGAGACTATTGCCAATTTGCCCGATTATCAGAACACATACGGCAATGGATCCAATTTCACCTATGCAAACTCGAATGGTTCATGGGGATCACGTTTTGATTCACAGGATTCAATTCCTGTATGGCCCGATTACCTGAATGCATTTCCAAAATTATTTCCTTCATCGGGTAATATGAAATACCAGGCACAACCTAATAACGTCAAGGATTTATTCAAGACAGGTACTATATATGAAAACTCTCTTTCCATTTCAGGAGGCGATGCAAAAAATTCGTTCAGTTCAACTGCTTCAGCTTTAAACCAGGATGGTTATATTCCCGAATCTAACTTTGACAGATACAGTGTAAGTGTAGGGGGCAGAAGTAAACTTAATAATGGCCTTAATGTTGGTGGAAATCTTTCATTTTCCAGTACAAAGCAGGTGGGTGGGTTCTTCGGTGAAAACCAGTTTACCGGTGCTGCTTCTTCATTCGCCCGTTCTCTTTTCTTAGGGAGAGACTGGGATATGAAATTGCCTTTTGAAAATCCCGGTAAATGGATGGCCCGTTTCTGCTCTTGGCAACCAGTTTGATAATCCATTATGGTCTTACAGACATAATACTATAACAACCAATACCGACAGAACAGTGGCCGGAATTAATATGGATTATAACTTTAACAGCTGGTTGAACCTTTCTTATTCTTTAGGGATGAATAATATTCAGCTGAACCGCAGGGAAGTTACTGATATTGGTTCAAGAGCTGCTGCAACGACAGGTGAAATCAAGGAAGATAACTATAATAAGCGCGAAATTGAATCAAGTTTATTGTTAACTCTTGCTCATCAGTTAGGTGAGGATTTCAGTATAAAAGCTATTTTGGGTCATAATGTGAACCAGCGGACAACAAAAAGACAGGCTTACGATGGCAAGGTAATCATGGTTCCCGGAATTTATAATATCACCAATACAAGAGATCTGGTACCATTAGCTCGGTGGTATTTCACACAAAGACGGTTATATGCTGTTTTTGCTGATATTTCCCTTTCTTATAAGAACTGGTTATATCCTGAACCTTGTTGGACGTAATGACTGGTCATCAACTCTTCCGGTATCAAACAGAAGTTATTTCTATCCTGCAGTCAGTACTTCTTTCATTTTTACTGATGCTCTGGGGATAAAGAGTGATATATTAAGTTTAGGTAAAATCCGTGCCAGCTATGCACAGGTAGGAAATGATGCAGATCCTTATTCCTTGACAAACGTATTTTATCTTGGCGATCCTTTTGGTGGGAAATTTACACTTACTACTCCCAATACCCAGGAATAACCCGAGTCTTGAAACCTGAAAGATCCGCTGAAACTGAATTAGGTACTGAACTTCAGTTTTTAATGGACGCATTGGGTTAGATTTTACCTGGTATAATAAACTTTCAAATGATATGATTGCTCCTGTTCCAGTACCAAGTGCAAGTGGGTTATTATTATCAGGTATCTGAATTTTGGATCAATGAGAAACAAAGGTATTGAAATTGGTTTAAACCTGGTTCCTCTCCAATTACCCAGTGGCTTAAAATGGGAAATTTACACCTCTTTTACAAAAAATAAAAGTGAAGTAGTATCCTTAATATCAGGGAGTTGAAAGGCTTAACCTGGCTGATTTGGGAATCTGGTGTTACTCCGGTTATTGAACCCGGTTATGGCTATGGATCTTTCAGAGGTAGCTATGCTTTAAGAGATGCATAACGGTCAATATGATTATTGATCCGGTTACCGGATTCCCTTATTTAGCTGCCGGATGAGAAAATTATCGGTGATCCAAATCCCGATTTCATTATGGGTATAACAAATACTATCTCATATAAAGGGTTTACTCTGAGTGCTTTATGGGATTGGAGACAAGGTGGGGACGTCTACAGTGTGACTATTGCTTCTTTATTAGGCAGGGGCGTTACCAAAGATACCGAAGACAGGGAACATAGCTGGATAATTCCAGGTGTTTATGGAAATGCCCAGGGAGACCTTCTGCTGGATGGTAATGGGAATCCAATTGCAAACCGTACAGGGATTACTACAAATGATTTATATTTTTATGGTGGAGGTACTGAAACTACTTTTGCTATAAATTCAGCCGCTGAATTTAACATATATGATGCTACTGTTTATCGTTTAAGAGAAGTCTCTATTGGATATGATCTTCCAAAAAAATGGATACAAAAAGCAAAAATTGGCAGAATCAACATTAGTGTAACAGGCCGTAATTTATGGTATTTTGCTCCCAATGTTCCTACTCATACGAATTTCGATCCTGAGATTAATAATTATGGTTCAAGTAATGTACAGGGTATCGATCTTTCGTGTGCGCCTACTTCAAGAAGATTTGGTGTGAATTTAAAAATTACATTCTAGTCTCTATCTAAAAGTCTAATAATATAAATAAGATAAATATGGAAAAATATAAAAAATTACTGTTAGCACTAATAGTACTGTTAGCAGGATGTACAAAAAATTTTCTGGATATAAACACAGATCCAAATAATCCATCAAAAGCTACACTGGGTTTGTTACTGACTCATGTTGAAAAAAGTATAGCAGACGGATTAAGTGTAAATGGCGGTTTAACAAATATCACAGCTGTTTATATGCACCAGGTGACTACGCGTGAAAACCCTGACCAATATGGTATAACCGGGAGTTCATACTATACAGCTAGTCCCTGGGACTTTCCTTTATACTGGACCTTTACAGGACCTTGAACTTATGATCAGTCAGGCCGAAGCCGATGAGAATGTTACCTACTCAGGTATAGCTAAAATATTAAAAGCATATACATTTAGTCAGATGGTTGACATCTGGGGTGATATTCCATTTTCTGAGGCAAATAAATTATCATCTTCATCTAAGGTTGCTTATCCAAAATGGGATAAAAGCGCAGACATCTATCCTCAAATTTTTGCGATGTTTGACGATGGTTTGGCTGATCTGAACAATACCACGGCACTAAACAAGGTTGTTCCGGCAGGTGAGGATATAATCTATGCCGGCAATAAGGCAAAATGGATCCGTGCAGCCAATACAATTAAATTAAAGCTTTATAACCAGGTACGTCTGGTTCAGGATGTGTCTGCTGAAGTAGCTGCACTGGTTGCAGAGGGCGATCTGATTCAAAGCGGAGAAGATTTTGAATTTCAATATGGATTCAAATCAAGTCCTGATGAAAGAAATCCTGGCTACCTCGACTATGAAGCAGGACAGAGATCCTATTATATGAGCCCATGGATGTTCCGGATTTTAAAAGGACAAAACCCCGAAATATTTACCGGCATAAAAGATCCCCGTATCCCATATTATTATTACAATCAGTTGTCTGCCACTCAGTCTACACGTGAAGGTAATCCTACCGAATACCGCGATGGCGGATTTGTAAGTATCTTCTTTGGTTCGATAAGTAAAAACCGCGATCATGCCACTGATGGTTCCATGTCAGTTTTTGGTGTTTATCCTGTTGGGGGCCGTTACGACGATGGTGGCCATGTTAAAGTTACCGGACCTCACGGAACCGGTCAGCGCTCCATATCGCTTCATAACCTATGCTGACAGATTATACATTCAGGCTGAGTTGGCAAATGTCGGTCTTATACCTGATGTTGCTCCTGCTTATTTTCAACAGGCACTGGAAGCCTCTTTTAAGCAAGTAGATCATGTTGTTTCGAAAGTTGCTCCGTCGACAGCACAGATTACACAGGCTACTCCAGCTTCGATGTGGGACCCAACAGCCACTGCTCCGGTTCCACCGGCTGCAGCAACTACCGGATGGCTTGTTCAACAATACATTACCGACGTAATGGCATTATATACTGCTGGGTCTACAGACAGGCAGCTTGAATTAATTATGACTGAAAAGTGGATTTCACAATTTGGATGCAATGTTGATACCTGGACAGATCATCGCAGAACAGGGTATCCTATTGTATTTAATCCATTAGATCAGACTCAGGCTCCAGGTGGAGAGGTTATTTCTCCAGATGGATTTGTAATTCCTGTGACACTTACAAATCCGGTTCCCTGGACCGTAGTATGGCCTACTTCGGATTTGAGTATCAATCCAAATGCGCCGGCTCAGAAAGATCCGGGAACATTTAAGGTGTTTTATGATATACATTAATTTTTCGAGTTACAAGTATTACAATAATTATTTATGATTCGTAACTTAAAATTTATTTAAAATGAAAAACAAACTCAAAATTTTAACATTGGGTATAGTAGGGGTTTTGTTCTTTACAACTTGTCAAAAGGATCCCAAATTGCCTATGCCAAACCTTCAACTTGCAGTTATTCCGTTAGTTACTAAAGATAAAACCAAAGATCAAAATATTTCTTTTCTTAATTTAGCCGGCTTTAACGGAAGTGTCATTGTTGATGTTTATTATAAAGATAAGCCGAAAAGCATGGATCTGATGGTTTCTATGAACAACAGCCAGGTATACAGCGGTTTGGTCAAATCAGATATCACCACGTTTCCAACAACTGTGGATTTTAACCTCCCTGCACTGGTAGATTTACTTCCCGGACTGGATAGTATAAAACAGTTGCAGCTTGGAGATTATTTTAAGTTCTATGTCGATATGACACTGCCGGATGGTACAATTGTAAAAGGAAACGATACTTTATATGCATCAAGTAATTCCTCTATTGTTAACCTCCCTGGTTCCAGCTTAAGTGTAAAATATACTGTAGCTTGCCCATTGGATCCTGCTTTAACAGTCGGCAGTTTTCATGCTGTGTGTGCTGACTTTGGGGTTGATGGCAATATTACAATAACTGCGGATCCTGTTGATCCTAACAAACTGTATGTTGTTGGTCTGGAAACAATTGACGGATCTGTTGAAGACAAAGGCCCGCTTGTAATGCATCTGGATCCACTAACTGATGAAGTCACTGCTGACAAAACAGTTCTTGCATCTGTCACAGGTTGGGGACCTCCTTATCACAATATAGCATATGAAGGGAAAGGTATCTATAATACTTGTACTGCTACCTTCGATATGACATTTACTATAACCGTTACTGAGGGTAGTTTTGGAGATTTTGCTTATACTATTACTAAAAACTGATAGTACCAAGACATACAAATTTATATGGCCGTCCTCTTTTCGGGGCGGCCATATTTTTTTAAAGATTAAGAGTATAATTATAATTTTACCTGGAATCCCTGTACCTGATGGTACTTATAATGAATTGCAATAGAGCGTCAATCTTTTAAGATCTGCTTCTTTCTTGAAATCAACCGGATTTTGATCTATATATTTCTTTATTTCAGATTTCTTTCCCGGAATTGCTTTCAAAAAATCTTTCGCGCTTTTTAGCGGGATTAATTTTGATTTTATTTTAAGGTAAGGTATCACTTCAACGGCAATAATAGCCTCTTTATCGACATCCAGTTTCCATTCCCTTGCATCGAAAGATATCCGATTCATTTGAACAACTGATGGTGCATCCGTTGTTATTCCAAGTGCACCCTGTTTCCCTTTATCAGTAATTCTGCAATTCCATTTATAAACCAGGCTGACTCCTCCCCGCACAATTATTTCGTAATATCCCTTTGTAGTCGGTATAAACATCCGGTCAGCAATATAAACCAGTAACACATCCTGAGGATTTGCAAGTGCCATTTTCTTTCCGTTTTCGTCAATAAACATTACCTCATCCAATAGAAAATTATAATTGAGCTGACACTTAATCTCAGTATGGTTCTTTAAAATAACACTGCCCTTCTGGAAATCAGGGAAAATAAACTGAAGTTCAGGCTTGACATCCTCTAAGGATAATTTATTATTATTCAATTTGATTGTTTGCGGTGTCTGACCAAATGTGCAGATTTGAATAGCAAGCAGACCTAAGAATAAAGGGAAAGTATTCATAGTTTAACTTTTGAAGTCAAAGGTATCTTTAAAGGAAACATAATGAAAGTTAGAATGATAAAATATAATTTTTATTAAAAGAGGCTGACTCATTTGAGCAGCCTCTTTTTGTGTTAATTATTCGTCTGAACATGCAATTTGTTAACTGGCATGCGTGGCAGATGAACAGGAACAGCAGGTGAACAATCTTCTGATGCTCTAAAACACCTTAACAAAAGTACATCCCTAAAGAGATCTGGTTAAATATTTAGGAACCAGTTTAGAGACACGCAACTGGCGTGTTGGTTTTTTCATCATTTATAAGAAATGCCGATTGGAATGATCGATCAGGAAATGATAAAATATAAAAATGATTTCTAACCCGCATAAATAGCAGATATGCACAATCGGAGAATACATCCTTAAAATATTCTAAAATAAAATTGTTTATTTTGGAGAATTAATAAAGTTCACATATATTTGGCTGTTAAATTAAAACCTAAAACTACTATCGTATGAAGAAACTATTTCTGCTGATTGTTTTGTCTGTGTTTATAAGTGGTTACACTTTATTTGCACAGACAATAGTCATTACAGGTACGGTTACCTCTTCAGTTCAAGGGGAAGGTGCAATTCCTGGTGTAACTATTACTGTTAAAGGTACTACTGTTGGTGCCCTTACAGATGTGAATGGAAAATATTCACTTACAGTACCACAGAATGCTACCACCCTGGTTTTCTCCTATATCGGGATGAAAAAACAGGAAATTGAAATCGGGGGACGTAAAGTAATTGATGTTATAATGGAACCCGATCTTCTGGGTTTGAATGAAGTTGTTGTAACGGCCTTTGGTATCAAGAGGCAGGCTAAAGAACTAGGTGTTGCTACTGCTCAAGTATCTGATAAACAGCTTACACAAGGTGGTGTTAGTAACGTGGTGAACGGTTTGACTGGAAAAGTATCAGGTCTGCAGATCAACACTGTTAACAACGGAGTTAACCCCGATACAAGGATCACTCTTAGAGGAAACCGTCACTTCCTGGCGAGTAACCAGGCTCTGGTTGTACTCGATGGAATTCCGGTAAGTGCAAGTTATCTGAACTCAATAAACCCTAATGACATCGCAAACGTTGACATACTGAAAGGTGCAAGCGCCTCTTCTCTTTATGGAAATGATGCTTCAAACGGTGTTTTGGTAGTAACTACGCGAAGAGGTTCCGGAAATGTGCCTGTTATTAAAATAAGCAATACCACGACATTTGAACAGGTATCTTATCTGCCAAAACTTCAGACCAGGTTTGGATCAGGTTCAAGTGAAGATACCGCCAACTATAATCCGAACTATACCTTCTGGCTTGGCCCCGATCGTAACACTGATCCCTATACAGCTTATGAAAACCAGCAATTTGGGCCTGAATTTAATGGCCAAGAGGTAATACTTGGAGGTGTTCTGGTTGATGGTTCATACCAGACTGTAAAGTACAGCAACGTTAAGAACGGAAAAGAAAAGTTTTTTAATACAGGTATCACCACCCAGAATGACATTTCATATTCTGTGGGTGATGACAAAAACAGTTTCTATCTTTCTGCTCAGGATGTGAACTCAACAGGTACTATTCCGGGTGATAAGAACAGAAGAACAGGGATCCGGGTTGCCGGTTCGAGAACTACGGGAATATTCCATGCTGATTACACAATTGGTTATACACAAACCAACACAAGTACATCAGGTACGGAACCTTTCCAGGGGAGACCTGTTTACTGGAACGTGTTAAATACTCCAGCCCAGGTTGATCTTACAAATTATAAAGACGTTAATAATAATAAGTTTGCAAATCATAATGGATATTTCAACGCTTATTATCCTAATCCTTACTGGCAGACAATTTATTCGAGATATGATACGAGGGTAGATAACATGCTGGGTTCTGCGCTTATTTCCTTAAATCCTGCACCCTGGATCGCGGTTTCATACCGTGCCGGTTTGGTCTATTCCGGTACAAACGCTACCTTCTTCAGAGATGGGATAATATATAATGATTATATGAAATCTGACCCGTGGGGGGCATCACATAATGCAACAGGATCACCCTTTGCCGGAATATCATATGATAATATTTCCAATCAGACAGTGCTTACGGGCGACTTCCTTGTCCAGCTGAATCATAAAGTTGGTGATTTTTCTGGTAAGCTGATTCTTGGAAACGCAATGTATATGAATAAATACAGGTATCTATATGTTGGCAATAACTCCATAGTAATACCATTCTTATATAATGTTAGTAATCGTCTGGGTGAAATTGGAGCCGATGGTAATGGTGCTAATGAAAACCAACAAAATCGTAATTCAATCGGTCTTTTTGGTGATTTTACCCTGGGATATAAGGACTTTGTATTCCTTCATGCTGCTGGAAGAAATGACTGGGATTCAAGATTAATAAAAACTAATCGTTCATTCTTTTATCCGGCAATAGATTTAAGCGTTGTACTGACTGACGCAATTCCCGTTCTTAAGGACAATTCAGTTCTGAATTTTGCGAAAGTTAGAGGCAGCTGGTCAAAAACCGGTCAGATCTCTCTGACAAACTGGTATGCAACTCTTCCTTCATTTGCTACCGGAGCAGGATTTCCATATGGATCCAACGGCGGGTACAGATTGAGCACGACATTGAGTAACCCATTACTTAAGCCTGAACTTACACAGGAAATTGAAGCCGGTGTTGAACTTGGTTTCTTTAAAAGCAGAATTGGTCTCGATGTCAATCTTTATAAGTCAAACACGAAAGATCAGACAATTCCTGCAACAATATCTTATGCGACCGGTTACGCAAGTGCTTATATAAATGCAGGAGAGCTGCAGACTGAAGGAGCTGAAGTTGACCTTAAACTGAACCCACTGGTTGATATTGGAGAATTTAACTGGAATATGGTGGTCAGCTATTCATACAACACAAGCAAGGTAATTTCAATCCTTCCCGGACTGAATGAATTAGCAATTACCGATGTAAATAATACTGCAAGTGTTTCTTATGCAATAGTCGGTCAGCAGTTCCCAGCAATAAAAGTTACTGATTTTCTTAGAGATCCTCAAGGTCACATAGTTGTTGATGCACAGACAGGTTTCCCACTTAGTGACCCTGCTACGAAAGTCATGGGACACGGTAACCCCAATCATAATCTCGGCTTAACAAATACATTTAATTATAAAGGATTTGTATTAAATATTGTTGCGGAATACAGAAGTGGCAACGTAATTGATAATATTGTTGGTCAGGCCCTTGATTTCACCGGTACTTCATGGTTCTCAGCGCAGAACGGCAGACAGAATTTTGTTATTCCAAATTCTGTTATAAGGGTCACACAAGCGGTATTGAATGATGATGGAAGTGTTAAAACTCCAGCAACTTATCGTCCAAACACAAATGTTATTACAAAGAATGCTGCCCGTACGATGTGGTATGGAAGTACACTTTACAGTACCCAGAGTACATTCCTGACAAGTGCTGCTTTCTGGAAGCTGAGAGAAATTTCCTTAAATTATAATGTACCTGTCAAAAATATTTTGGGCGGTTTTATAAAAGAAGCCCAGGTAGGTATCGTAGGCAGAAACCTTATTATGTTGCGTCCGAGATCAAATGTTTGGACCGATCCTGAATTCAATAACCAGAGTGGAACCAGCAATGCTGTTGGATATACTAATGAATATCAGACTCCTCCTACAAGGATTTACGGGTTTAGTGTTAAACTTACTTTCTAAGTAGCTAAAATAAAAAAAATATGAAGAAACTATTTATATTATTAACTGCCCTGCTTGTTTTAGGGAGCGCCTGCAAAAAAGATTTTCTTAGCGTAGACGAAGTAAACCCTAACAATGCGTCAGCTGTCCCTGCAAGTTTTATCTTGCCGGCAGCTCTCAATTATACTTCTATACTTATGAATACTCCCGGCAATTATGCATTCGTTTATGAATGGTATGGCTTATGGTCAATAAGTGCTGGTTACGCCCAGGATGCAAGTATGACACAATATAACCTGCTTAATACACACTTCCAGGGTAACTGGAGCAGCGCTTATACTAACCTGCAGAACTATGATTATATCGAAAAATCATCTACCGATCCAAAACAAAGATCCTTCAGGGCAATTGCCAAGATTATGAAAGCTTATGTTTATCAGAACCTTGTAGACGCTTATGGTAATGTTCCGTATTCTGAGGCTCTGAAGGCTGATAAGGGTATTCTGAAACCCAAGTACGATGATCAACAGGCAATCTATGAGGACCTCGTTGTTCAACTCGACACAGCAATGAACTTAATAGCCACTACTTCGGCTACCGCTGAGGCAGTTGGAGCTAAGGATATTATTTACAATGGTGATATGACAGCATGGGCAAAATTTGCCAATACGCTAAAACTCAGAATGCTGATAAATCAATCAGATATGTCAGGTAGAACTTCTTATATTGCCGGTGAAATTTCCCAAACTGCTTCTGTTGGATATATCGGTGCAGGTGAAGGTGCATGGCTTAACCCGGGATATTTACAGTCAGCTGGTAAAATGAACCCATTCTGGGAACGTTTTTACAAGCAGGATGGCTCACAACAAGCTGATGGACTTAATTATTATGCTGCGGGACAGGATGCATGTAATTTTCTGATCAACAATAATGACCCGCGTAAACTCAGGTTCTTTCGGGCTTCTTCCGGTACGACTATCTTAGGAAGTTATTTTGGTGCTAATACACTAACACAGGCCGGTACTGCATCTCAAATTGGGCCGGGAATGTTGAGGGCGTACAATCAGGATTCACCTATTCTGACTGATATCGAAAGTCTTTTCATCCAGGCTGAAGCTGCCCAGAGAGGATTAATCACAGGAGATCCAAAAGCATTATATGAAGCTGCCGTGACAGCCTCAATTCTGTATGAAGGCCAAAAATCTGCTTTGGATGCTTCAACTTATACGCCCTTAACAGAAGCTGACGCTGTTGCTTATCTGGCACAAACTACGTTACCTATGGTTAATTTTGATGCTGCCTCAAATAAACTGAGGATTATACTTACTCAGAAATGGTGTGCGTTAGACGGACTTAGCCCAATGACAGTCTGGACAGACTACAGAAGAGCGGGCTTCCCTGATGGTACAGGAATTCATTTTACAGAGGATAATTTGAAGAAGAATGCAACACCTCCCGTAAGACTGCTTTATCCACAGACTGAGATTAGCACAAACAACGATAATGTGATTCTCCAGAATGTTTCGACTACTGATGATTTGTTTACCAAAAAGATTTTCTGGCAGTCACGTTAACATTGAATGTGCCATAAATTACAAACGATTTTAAATCAAAAAATATGAGAAAAAATATCTTAATAATAGTATCCTTTCTCGCAGCGACTCTTCTTTTTAATTCCTGCCTGAAAGATAAAGTCGGGATAGATTGGACCGATTCCCTTAAAGGAAAAATGTATGCCGAGGTATGGAATGGGGGAAAGGCTACCTTTCCTCTGCTGCCGGTTCCCGATTCTGTTACATTCAAGTTCATGGTCAATATTGCTACTGACAAGGTTCCAACCCAGGATATAACACTTACTTTAGCAGTAAATGACTCAGCCAGAGCCGGATATAACAGACTAAACAAAACAAGTTATAAGTTGTACCCCAATATCTTCATTCGGACTCCCAGCATTTTGATTAAGGCCGGAACAAGAAACGCGTATGCTTATGTCACTATCTGGAATGCTCAAACGTTGAACGCATGTGATCAGTTCATGGCTCCTATTTCAATTGTTGACGCAACTGGTGGTGTAATTCCAGCCGATCCTATCGGCCAGGGATCACGGCTTATGGTATTGCCAATATCTAACCCTTATCAGGGGACATATCACTCAACAGGAACATTTGTTCATCCAACCGCTGGTGTAAGAGTAATTGATGAGATTAAAGAGCTGAAAACAGAAGACTGCAAATCTGTTTCGACAACTATAGGTGATCTGGGTGATCAGGGCGATTATAAGGTTGTTTTTACTATAAACGATGATAATACGGTTACGATTTCTGGCGCAGAGAGTTCAACACAGCCGTTAAAGGTTGGTTCAGGTTGGATAAATGCATATGATCCTGCTACCAAAACCTTTACTGTTAACTATTACTATGAAGGTGCTGGCGGAAATAGAGAAATTCATGAGGTCTTAGTAAGACAATAACCTTTTGATCTAATTAAAAAAATAAATTATGAAAAGAAAAATTATATTCTTAGCAACATTGTTTGTTCTGACAGGCATGATTGCACTGCAAAGTTGTAAGAAAGAAGCACCGGTACCATTCAAAGCTTTCTATGCTTTCACAGAACCAGTTGTCGTAGCTCCTGAGAATGAAGCTACTATTCATACTACCGGAACAACTGTCGATTTAACCTGGGAATCAACAAACGCTGACAGCGATCCTATTATTGCGGATGTGTATTTTGGGACTTCTGCAACACCTCCCCTTTATTCAGCAGGCTTAAGCGCCCTCACTCTTAACGTTCCCGTTGTGCCCGGAGTGACTTATTATTGGCATGTGACGATGACAGATGCTAACGGTATAAGAACATTCGGTCCGACCTGGAGTTTTACCGTCTTTGAACCAATAGGAATCTTTCGTAGGAGATTTTCGGCCTTGAACCAGCTGAAGACTTCACGGTCTATCATGTTACCTTTCCAAGGCCAGTGCTAATATACTGGAAATTGATAATTATTGGGATTCGGTTGGCTCGGGACTTTTCACGCTTGATTTTACAGCGAATACCTACTCCATGCCACTTACTCATTTAGAGGAGGATGTCAGGCAATTGAATCAGGAACGATTGATCCAACAACAGGTACAATGGTTGGTCACTATATTGTATACCAGAATAGTGTCTAATATTGACGAATGTTGCTGAGACTGGACCTCACACTAAGCAATAACCAATTTTAATAAGCTTTACAACAAAGGCAACCCAATCAGGGTTGCCTTTGTTTTTAAAAATCAATATTTGACAGGATTCCTTACTGGATGAATTAGCACTAAAATTATTCTGGTGTTTGGATGTAATGGTCTTTTTATTCTATTTTCAGATTCACCAGCTCAAGCCTTGTAGTTGAAGCCTTTAGAACTTTGATTGTGATATTGTTGATCCGGATGACATCATTGTTTACGGGGATACTGCCATGATAAAAAAGAATCATGCCGGCAAGTGTTTCATAATCATCAGCCTCAGGCAGATTGAGGTGATATTTTTCATTAAGGTAATCAATCTCGAAACGTCCGGAAAGAATATATTCGTTAACACCGGTACTCTTCTCAACCAGGTCAGTGGTATCGTGTTCGTCTTCGATATCACCCACTATCTCTTCCAGAACATCCTCTATGGTTACCATACCTGATGTTCCTCCGAATTCATCCACCACAAGCGCAATATTCTTTTTCTCATCCACGAAAAGCTTGAGGAGTTTATTGGCTGGCATCGTTTCAGGTACAATTGCGAGCTTCCGTATCATAGATTTTATATCTGAAGGATTTCTGAAGATATCTTTCAGTTCAAAATAACCGCTAATATTGTCAATTGTATCCTGGTAAATAAGTATCCTGGAAAGTCTGGTTTCGACGAATTTCTCTTTCAGCTGCGCCACAGAAGTTCCGAGCTCAACCGCCTCGATTTCAGTCCTTGGGATCATGCACTCTCTTAGTTTTACATTTGAAAAATCAAGGGCATTCTGGAATATCCTGATATCACGATGATCAGGCTCCGATTCCTCTTTACTCTGACTGCTGAGGTTAACAAAATGGTCGAGATCGACCTTGCTGAAAACAAGATTCTCCTGTTTTTTTTCTCCCGGTTTAATTTTGAAAAATATCCTGATGAAAAGATTTGAAGCTGCGAGTGTAAATTTGCTTACCGGGTAAAACAGGAAGAAGAAGATCAAAGTAGGTACACTCAGAAACTTTAGGAAAAAATTAGGTGAGATAATGAAAATTGTCTTGGGCAGAAACTCTGCTACAAGCAGGATGATAGCAGTTGAAAGGATCGTGTTTATTATAAGTACAAGAAGATCTGAGTTCAGCAGTGGTGTGAGTAATGCTCCAAGTATTTTAGAAAAAACCAGACCATAAATAACCAGTGAAAAATTATTCCCTATCAGCATTGTTGCAATATACTGACCGGGATTGTCTGTGAATAATTTTATAATGCTTGAACCAAATACTCCCTGTTTCCTGTCAAGTTCAATCCGCAATCTGTTGGACGCTACAAAAGCGATTTCCATACCGGAAAAGAAAGCTGACAAAATTATAGCAAGAAGTATTATCAGAATAACATTCATACATCAAATCTGGCTCTTTTTCCTTTGCCGGTGTCTTAGCCATGCGAAGACGAAACAGATCAGAGCCATTACTGCAAAGATAGGGATTTTACTGCTTCCGCTTATAATCGCGGACCTGATTCCCGCAGCTATACAAAGAATACCTGTAGCAATCCAGATAATTTCAAGAGCAAGCAGCGAGCTATTTCTCATCCGGTGGATAGATATCAGCAGTGACTTTCTTTATCTTTCTTTTAGTCAGATGGGAATCAGATTCGAAACCTATTCCCTGCATCACCTCATTTTCAGTGGTTATCTTAACAAACCTGTCAGTATAGATAAGATCTTTCTCCTGGTTCCAGAATAAAAGTTCAGTCTCAAGCTTTTCATTTTGTTCATTAACAACCACAACACTATCTCTGAGTTCCCACAGATTATTGTTCGTACATTTGGCATATTTTGCAGTAACTCTTACCTGCGGAGTGTCCTTGCCATTGTAAACCACCACCTTTATTCCCTCCCTGAATTCAGAATACGGAGGATCTGCTTTTTCGTATTGCTCAAGCAGAGGTGAACTCATAATTAGCTGAACACGTCCTGAGTCATCCAGAACGGTGGTAAAGTCCCTTGAAGTAAGCGAAGGAAGTGTAAGCAGGTCCGATTTTGGAAGGACAGGCATCTTGCTTTCACAAGAATGAAAAGTCATGCTTAGAATAAGTAATGCGATAGCAGCCGGGTGGATTCTGTAATTTAATGAAGAGTTACTCATATAATCCAGGTGATATTCTTATCCGTCAGATTAATTATCATAACCTCGGAAATTCCTAATCATACTTCCTTTTGACGAACCAGAAGTCATAAAAGTTAATGCTTATCCCTGCTGTAAGATAGTCTTCAGAGTGAAAACTGTTGGTTGCAGAGCCCATCCTCCTGGTAAAATCGACGAACAGATTCGTCTTTGTACCTAATTTTTGCGGAAGGCCGATCCCTAAGCTTGCACCATATTCCTTCAGCTGTGACCCATTGATAATTAAATAATTATCTCCAATATGACCACCAATACGATATTCGATTCTGCTTATATAGCTATAATTAGAAAATTTGTCAGGGATGTATTCAGCTCCCAAACGCAGCGTCCTGGTGTCGGCTGCATAACCTGTGGAGCCCGGAATTTTTGAAGCCGACCAATTTGTTGTCACGTAGTCTAAACCTGTTGTAAATTTATTTTTCTTACCGAATGAAACACCAAGACCTATAGTGGAAGGAATAAAGGTTTTTGCAGAGTTAGATGGTACATATGAGACAGTATCGGTTATTCCAAATGCGGTATATCTTACTGATATCTGGCTATATTTTGAAGGATAATTAGTACCGCCACTAAGTGAGACACCGATATTAAGAAAGTAATTATTTTTAAGGGAAGCTGTATATTGTATCCCGTAATCAAAACCAATACCGTTAATCTGCAAATTCTCTTCACTCTTATTATTGAAGACATTATAAAAATCAGAAAAAATAAACGAATTGTCTCTTTTCAGCATCCCTGATAGGAATGTCATATTGGCTCCAATTGAAAAGTTCCTGGTGATCCGAAGCCCTGAACCTATGAAAAATTTGGTGATACCTCCGTCGCCATCGTGATTTATAGTGTAATTACCAACGCTTGGATCATATCCCGGATCAGCCGAAGTAACAGTCTGGGTGATTTGATAATATCCTGAACTCACTGGAATGATACCTAAAGCAAGTCCCCAGCCTCTGGACAGAGGGAAAGCCATAATGAGATGATGAAATGTCACATCTTCGGATGAAAATTTTGAGGTTCCGTCAGATAATGTATTCCTGCCATAATCAAGACCAAAATCAAAAATAAACGATAATGTATCGAGGCTGCTGTACGATGCGGGATTCGAGAAGTATATCGAGCTGTTGTCTCTCATGGCAGTTCCGACATTACCCATCCCCAGACTCCTGAATGATCCTTCAGGTTGAAGAGTGCCCAGGTTAAATCTTGAATAAGGTGTATTGATAAGTTTCTGCCCTGATGCTGTGGAGGCAAAGACAAACAGAGAAATATAAATGATAGGTATAAGCTTATTTCGCATTGTATTCCAGAATATAATTTAAACCATCAATCACAATATCAGGCATATATGTAATATGATAATTGATTTTGTTCTTAAGAAATTCACTGTCCCCGCCTGTAAGTATAATTTTGAAATCAGCATGTTTATTCTCAAACGTGCGAATATACTCATTTATTTCATAAGTGATCCCGGTAATCACTCCGGCCAATATTGCGTCAGTGGTATTTCGCCCGGGAAAAGTGAAGCTCTCAATTGATGAAATCAACGGTAATTTAGATGTAAATTTGTTTAAGGCTTTGAATCTCATTGTTAAACCGGGAGAAATATTGCCTCCTTTATACACTGAGCCCGAGAGAAAATCAAATGTAATAGCAGTGCCGGCATCAATCACAAGTACCTCCTCGCCCGGAAACATATTGAAAGCTCCTGCTACTGCTGCTATGCGATCCGGTCCCAGTGTCTCCGGAGTGTCATAATCAATTTTGAAAGGCAGCAGCGATTTATATGAAAGTACATGAACGAGCGGGATATTGGAAAAGAAAAGCTCGGATATCAGCGGAGATAGCCTTCTGACAGTTGAGACAATAGCTTTTTGTATCTTTAATCCGCTCAGGTCCTTCTCAATCTCTTCACAGGTCAATTCATCGATCCGGGCTTGAGACAGCTTTGTCTTACCATCAAAGACCGCGAGTTTTGTACTGGTATTTCCTATGTCAACTATAAGATTCATAATGCAAAAGTAAAAAATATTTCGCCCCCCTGCCCCCCTAAAGGGGGGTTAATCCACGATTTTTGAGTATAATTTTCTAAAATTGTGGGAATTAGCTCCCTTTTACGGGGGTTGGGGGGCCATTAGTTATCAGGGGCGTTTGCGGGCCTCCCTGGTGAGACTCCAGTATTTCATTCAGAACCTGAATTGCTGTTTTTACGGAGCTTACATCATTGATTGTGAGGCTCAGTTTTGAAGCTTTTTGTTTCATACTCATCTTCTTTTGTTTCCTGTTTACATAATTCATTATTGAAACAAAAAGTGAGCTCCTGTAGAACTGGGAATTTGGATCAGAAACAAAATTTGCGATGAGAAGATTATTCTTTAACAGGATCTTTTCAATACCAATCTTAATGGCAATCCACTTTATTCTTACAATATCGAGAAGCGACTGTGCAGGTGGTGGAATTTTGCCAAATCTGTCAATCAGTCTCTTTTCAAAAGAACATAATGCTTCTTCCGAATTGATCTCATTCAGCTCCTTATATAACCTGATCCGTTCTGAAATATTTGAAATATATTCATCGGGAAACATAATCTCAAGATCAGTATCAATTTGAAAATCAGATATGTATTGTTTTTCCTGTACTGGATTCCTGCTAATTTGTACATTGTCTTCGGATGATCTAGAATCTCCGAACTCCGAATCTCTTAATTCAAGCAGGGCTTCATTGAGTATGCGCTGATAAGTTTCAAATCCAACATCCGCAATGAATCCGCTTTGTTCGCCGCCCAGAAGATTTCCCGAGCCTCTTATATCAAGGTCCTGCATTGCAATATTAAAACCGCTGCCGAGTTCCGAAAATTCTTCTATCGCCTTTAGTCTTCGCCTGGCTTCATGGGTGAGAGTGCTCAACGGTGGAGCCAGCAGGTAACAAAATGCCTTTTTGTTTGATCGTCCTACCCTGCCTCTTAGCTGATGCAGTTCTGACAGACCAAAGTGGTGAGCATCATTTATGAAAATAGTATTGGCATTGGGAATGTCAAGCCCCGATTCGATAATAGTTGTAGCAAGTAGGACATCATAATCGCCCTGGATAAAATCAAACATAACATTTTCGATATGGGTTCCATCCATCTGGCCGTGCACAATTGCAGTTTTAACATTCGGGCAGATCCTGTTTATCTGGGCCTGAATCAGTTTGATATTTTCGACCCTGTTATGAATAAAGAAAACCTGCCCGTTTCTTGACACTTCATATTCAATGCCTTCCTTTATTATCTCTTCATTAAACCCGTGTAATTCAGTCACAATCGGCATCCTGTTGGGAGGAGGAGTATTAATTATCGAAAGATCACGGGCTCCCATCAGTGAAAACTGAAGTGTTCTTGGAATCGGGGTCGCTGTCAGAGTAAGTGTATCGACATTTGCTTTTATCTTTTTAAGCTTTTCCTTTACTGAGACTCCAAATCTCTGTTCTTCGTCAATTACCAGCAGACCAAGGTCCTTAAATTTAACATCCTGACCCACGAGTTTATGGGTACCAATAATAATATCTATTTTGCCTTCAGATAATTGTGAAAGAATTTTTTTCTGTTCAGCGGGCTTCTTATGACGGCTGATATACTCAACGTTACAGGGAAATCCCTTTAGCCTGTTAGTAAATGTCTTATAATGCTGAAAGGCTAGAATGGTTGTTGGCACAAGTACCGCAGCCTGCTTGCTGTCGGAAACCGATTTAAACGCAGCCCTGATAGCTATTTCAGTTTTGCCGAAACCTACATCACCACAAACGAGCCTGTCCATGGGATGTGGCGCTTCCATATCATTTTTAACAGCAGTTGAAGCAGTAAGCTGATCAGGAGTATCCTCGTAGATAAATGAAGCTTCAAGTTCTCTTTGGAGATATGAATCAGGAGAAAAAGAGTAGCCGGCAGAGGCCATTCTTCTCGCATACAGGTGAATAAGATCTTTTGCAATATCCTTAACTCTCGATTTGGTGGTCTGCTTTAATTTCTGCCATGCACCTGATCCAAGTTTGTAAATTTTTGGCTCGGAATTATCTTTTCCTTTGTATTTTGATATTCTGTAAAGAGAATGAATCCCCACATAAAGTATGTCATTATCCCTGTAAACAAGCTTAATAGCTTCCTGTATCTTGCCGTTAACCTCAATTTTCTCCAGTCCACCGAATTTACCGATCCCATGATCGATATGAACAACATAATCTCCCGGATTCAAGCCTGTAAGTTCTTTAACTGAAATACTCTCTTTTCGTGTAAAATACCCGCGTATCCTGAATTTATGATACCTGTCAAATATCTGATGGTCAGTAAATACCGAAATTTTCAGATCGTGATCCGTAAATCCGCTGTGGAGATTTAGCAACAGTGAATTAAAGTGAGCTTCAGGATTGATTTCTGCAAAGATTTCCCTTAACCTTTCAATCTGAGATTCGCTCTCAGAAATAATATAAGTCTCATAGCCTTCTGCATTGTTCGATAACAGCTTTCCGGTTAGCAGTTCAAAATTCTTATTAAAAACAGGTTGAGATTCTGTATGGAATTCAAGTGTGGAATCAGGTTCAAACAAGCTATGTTTTCCATACTCAATAATCCTGAACTGCAAGCAATTATCGAGAAAACGATTACCCGTCAATACAATATCCTTTTTGTCGGCGATCTGCCCCGATTCTTCTCTTTGGGAAGTCTGAAAATAAATATTGTTGATCTTCTCCTTTATATAATCAGCATCTTCGATCCAGATCACTGACGACGGAGGTAAGAAGTCAGTAAAGGAATCATTGACCTCCTCAATTGAAATGTCCTGTATATTTGGTATAATGGAGATTTGTTTATGAATACTCACAGAGAGTTGATCATCGGTATTAAATGATCTGATTGTTTCTACCTCCTCACCAAAAAAGTCTATCCTGTAAGGCAGGTCGGCTGAGTAAGAGAATACGTCGGCAATGCTGCCCCTTATCGAATATTGCCCGGGTTCGTAAACAAAATCGGTTCTTGTGAAATTATATTCACGCAGCATCTCTTCCAGAAACTCCAGAGATATTTTATCTCCTTTACCAATATTGAAAGTGTTTTTCTTAAGATTTTTTCTGCTTACCACTTTTTCCATAACCGATTCAGGATAGGTTACTATAATTCCCTTCCTTTTTCCTGAAGCCAGGTGATTAAGGACTTCGGTGCGAAGAACAATATTTGCGGGTTCGGTTTGCTCATACTGGACCGATCTTTTATATGTAGACGGGAAGAAGAAGACGGATTCGTCGCCCAGGATTGAAACCAGATCATTATAAAAATAGGCAGCATCTTCTTTCTCAGGGATAATAGCAAGATGGGTTGTCTGGGTTTTATTAAAGACTGATGACAAAACCATTGCTCTTGATGAACCTGAAAGTCCTTCAATGCGGATCTTCTTTAGCTTGTCGGCATTAATTATTTCAACCAGACCCGGAAGAACCGGATGGGTTTTATAGTGATCGCTGATCTGGTTTTCTTTCATGAAGACAATTAAGGGGACGAAATTAATACTGCAAAATGAATTCGCAAAGATAATGGCTTTGTTGTTGAGATAATATTCAGAAAAGGATCATCTGCGATTTGCATTGAGAAATTCCTGAACCATTCTTACCATGTTTATTGACCCTGCATAAAACGGTGACCGTTGATGAAGAGCGGATGGGGTTATCTCCAATATATCCCGTTTGCCATCGGTAGCTGTACCACCTGCCTGTGATGCAATGAATGCAATTGGATTACATTCATAAACAAGTCTTAATTTTCCGCCCGGGGCATTTTCATTTTGCGGATAAAGAAAAATACCCCCTTTGAGCAGATTTCTGTGGAAATCTGAAACAAGTGAACCTATATATCTCGATGAATATGGTCTGCCGGTTTTTTTATCTTTCTCCTGGCAATATTTAATATACTTTTTTACTCCGTCAGGAAAATGTATATAGTTACCCTCATTCACTGAGTATATCGATCCGTCTTCAGGTGTCTTAATGCAGGGATGAGAGAGACAAAATTCACCGATTGAAGGATCCAGGGTAAATCCGTTTACTCCATTGCCTGTTGAATAAACAAGCATTGTAGATGAACCATAGACAATATAGCCCGCTGCAACCTGTTTTGATCCTTCCTGAAGAAAATCTTCATTTCTTACCTTTTCTCCGCGTTGTGACAATCTCCTGTAGATTGAAAAAATTGTTCCTACTGAGACATTAAAATCAATATTAGACGAACCATCGAGGGGATCCATACAAACTATATATTTCCCCTTTGATGCAAATGTTTCTGAAAATACAATTTCATTCTCATTCTCTTCTGTAGCGACACCGCAACATTCCCCGCTGGATAGAAGCGCGCCAATAAATACTTCATCAGCATAAACATCGAGCTTCTGTTGATTCTCCCCATGGATGTTTACTTCTCCGGCACTTCCGATGATATCAACCAGTCCCGCTTTATTAATCTTTTTATTCACCATTTTGGCGGCAGTGCCGATATGGGTCAGCAGACTGGAAAGCTCTCCTTTTGCATATGGAAAATCCTTCTGTCTCAGAGTAATAAAATCATTAAGAGTAGTTACCTTGTAATTCTCCATACTGATGCAACCTGATAAACCAGTTACAATATTAATTAACGTTTGTTCATTTACCATACCGATATCTAGATAACACTGTTAATTAAGATGGAGATCCCTCGCTGACGCTCGGGATGACACTTTATCCAGGGACAACAAGGGGCAAGAAGTGGCGATTCGAGGCACCAATCAGAATTTTAGACATCCTGCTGCGAATCGCCACTTCTTGCCTTATGCCAAACTAAAGCCGTGTCATCCCGAGCGTCAGCGAGGGATCTCCAGCTTGTGGTTAAAGGATTTCAGCATTTCACGAAAGAATTTGATATCAGCAATTGTGTTATAGACTGGAAATCTTAATTTTATCCCAAATTATGGAATCATGAAGGTTTATAAATTCGGCGGGGCATCAGTTAAAGATGCAGAAGGAATAAGGAATCTTGAGAATATTGTTAAGAAGGAGTCTGATAATCTGGTTATTGTTGTCTCTGCCTTTGGAAAAACCACAAATGCACTTGAGAAAGTTCTGAAGGCATGGCTGAAAAGTGAGAATATTTATAATGATCTTCTGGATGAAATTTATTCAAGCCATTTATCAGTTATTACGGATCTTTTCGGACCAAATTCAGAAGCCAAAGGAAAGATAGATCTCCCTTTTATGCAGCTGCACGACTATTTGTTAGGAACATCTAAAGGGCAATACGATTTTGAGTATGACCAGATTGTATCCTTTGGAGAAATATGGTCAACAATTATAGTTGCAGAATATCTGAGCAAAAGCTTACCACATGTCTGCTGGTGCGATATAAGAGAAAACCTGCTTACTGACGACAGGTACAGGGATGCAAATGTACTCTGGAATGAAAGCACAAACAGATTGCGAAGCATCTTTGATTTCAGAAAGGAAAGCATTTATGTTACTCAGGGCTTCATAGGAGGAACAGTTACCGGTTTTACCACAACTCTCGGAAGGGAAGGATCAGATTATACTGCTGCAATCATTGCCAACATGCTTGATGCAGAATGTGTTGTGGTATGGAAAGATGTTCCGGGTATTCTTAATGCCGATCCACAATGGTTTCAGAATGCACGGAAGCTTGATGAGATATCATATAAAGAAGCCGTTGAAATGAGTTTTTCTGGTGCAAAAGTGATTCATCCGAAAACAATCAAGCCATTGCACAATAAAAACATACCCCTGTATGTACGATCCTTCCTCACACCCCTGGTGACTGGTACTGTTATTAAATCAGACGCAACCCTTAGGGAAATTATGCCGGTTTATATTAAGAAAGAGGATCAGATACTTATCTCAATTCTCCCAAAAGACTTTTCATTTGTGATGGGCGATAACCTGGGCAGGATCTTTCATACTTTTACCACTCATGGCATAAAAGTAAATCTTGTAGAGGCAAGTGCTGTCAGCATAGATGTTTGCGTTGATGATGAACGGCCAAAGGTCGATTCTCTTATAAGCGATCTTAAAGTTGAATACTCAGCTATATATAATGAAAATGTAGAAATGCTGTCTGTAAGGCACTACACATCGGAAGCACTTGATTGTATAACCGAAGGACGCGAGATACTTTTGGAGCAGAGAACCAGAAGTACAGTCAGATTCGTGGTGAGAGAGGACCCCTCTGTCGCTGCGCGACATCTCCCCTGAAGGGCGAAAAATCTCATACTTTAAGTCAAATTATACTTTTGTGCTGGAATTTCTTCCCCTGCCAGGGGGAGTGGCCGAAGGCCGAGGGGGTCTCATCTGTCAAACATCAGCCTTTGTCCCCGGTAATCCTCTTTTATAATGCCTTCATCATAAACGACAGTCCCATTCACGATCGTCTGAACTACTCTTGATCTGAAAGTTGTCCCTTCAAGCGGGGACCAACCGCACTTATAACGGATGTTTTCTTTTGTGACACTCCAGGGACTGTCGGGATCGACAAGGCAAAGATCAGCCTTATATCCTTTTCTTATAAATCCTCTTTTCCTGATATTAAACAGTATTGCCGGATTATGGCACATCATCTCAACGATTTTTTCGAGTTTGAAAATTTTTCTATGCCAGAGCTCAAGCATCAGTACGAGAGAGTGTTGAATTAACGGACCTCCTGAAGGCGCTTTAAAATAACTGTTCTTTTTTTCAGCCAGTGTATGCGGTGCATGATCGGTAGCGACAATATCAATAAGATTATTGTTTACACCTTTTATTAATGCATCCCTGTCAAACCTGGTTTTTATCGCAGGATTCCACTTAATTAGTGTACCGAGCCTATCGTACGATGAATCGTCAAACCAGAGATGGTGAACACAGACCTCTCCTGTAATTCTTTTCTGGTTTAACGGGATATCGTTGCTGAAAAGCTTAAGCTCATCTGCAGTTGAAAGATGAAGGATATGAAGCCTGGTGTTGTACTCTCTGGCAAGGTTGATAGCTTGAGATGAGGATCTGAAGCAGGCTTCCCTGCTTCGGATGAGGGGATGCATGCTCACAGGGACTTCCTCTCCGTATTTTGCCCTGTAGATATCACTGTTCTTTCTGATCGTAGGCTCGTCTTCACAATGAGCGGCAATAGGGAGAGTAGTGTTAGAAAAAAGCTCTCTCAAAGAATTTTCATTATCGACAAGCATATTGCCGGTGGATGAGCCCATAAACAATTTTATTCCACAAACTGAATAAGGATCAACCTTTAAGACTTCATCGAGATTAGTATTTGTTGCACCCAGATAAAACGAGTAATTGATAAATGAACTTTCCGAGCCAAGAGTATATTTTTCGTTAAGTATGTCGTTATTAACTGTTTGCGGGTTGGTATTTGGCATATCCATAAATGAGGTTACACCGCCGGTAACAGCAGCTTTCGATTCACTATAAATGTCTCCTTTGTGGGTTAGTCCGGGTTCCCTGAAATGAACCTGATCGTCAATCACTCCCGGGATCAGTAACAACCCCTCAGCATTTATTATTCTGGTTCCGGGAGGAATATTGACCATATCGGAACTCCCGATCGATGCAATAAGTTCGTCTATGATGAGCAGATCGCTTCTTACTGATCTGCCCTCATTCACGATTGTGGCGTTCTTAATAAGGATGCTGCTCATAACCGCTTTTTCACTCCCCTGGTTGTTTACCCCCTGAATCCCCCACATGGGGGACTTTCCATTGATAAAGAGCCCCCCATATGGATGGTTGGGGGGTTTTTAGTTTTTAGTAAAGATACTTCTTAGCTTCATTCTCAGAACTCCCCAAAGTGCCTCATTAAAAATACCTCCCGTCATTTTTGAAGCGCCAAGTTTCCGGTCGGTAAAGATTATAGGGACCTCAACAATTTTAAATCCCAATATCCAGGTCTTGAACTTCATCTCAATCTGGAAACCATATCCTACTGATTTGATCTTGTCAAGTTTGATTTTCTCAAGCACCTCTTTTTTGTAGCACTTGAAACCTGCGGTGGTATCCATTATTTTCATTCCCGTGATCACTCTGACATATATTGAAGCAAAATATGACATGAGGACCCTTGAGAGAGGCCAGTTCACAACGTTTACTCCTGAAATGTACCTGGAACCAATTGCCAGGTCTGCACCGTTCTCTGCACAGGCTTTATAAAGTTTTATCAGATCACGAGGGTCGTGCGAAAAATCGGCATCCATCTCATAAATATATCCATAGCCTTTTTCGAGAGCCCACTTAAAACCTGCAATATATGCTGTACCTAATCCAAGCTTTCCTGGCCGTTCAATAATAAAAAGATTCCCGTATGATTTCTGAAGATCTTTTACAATGGCTGCAGTGCCATCGGGAGAATTATCATCAATTATAAGAATGTCGAATACTATTGGCAGGGAAGAAATTGATTTGATAATTGCTTCAATATTCTCCCTCTCTTTATATGTAGGTATAATGACTATATTTGGAACTTTATCCATGTTATGCGAAAATAAGGAAATTCATTTAATTGGAAATATGTCAATATGATTATTTGAATTTGTCTTAACTTTAATACTGAAGAACGAGGATTCAAGGCTTATTGCTAGATATTGTACATTTTGGGAATATACTAATAGAAAAGGACATCCGGTAAAATTTTTCTATGAAAACATCATTCTTGATTCTTATATCATTCATTTTAATAAGTTCTGATGCATTTGCACAGCAGAAGGACTGGAGGCTCGATCTGTTCAGTTTTTTTGACAATACTGAATTTGGAGGGTCTGCTGTTAAGATTCCCCAAACCATGGCAGGTGTAATTGATTGCTCCTGAAATTGGACTTGTTTGGGATTCAGTGCATAAGGTTAATGTAGGAGTAAATATGTTACATGAGTATGGAAGTCCGAAGGCAATCGACAAATTCTACCCGACAGCATATTATGAATTTAACAGGGGACCTGTGAGATTCATGATGGGTGCATTTCCGCGTTCCCGGGCAATAGAAAATTATCCGCGTCTTTTTTTTCAGGATTCAATCTCGTATTATCGTCCGAATATAAATGGTATTTTCTGGGAATACCGGCAAAGCCAGAACTATATTAATGTCTGGCTGGATTGGACAGGCCGGCAATCAAAAACAGTGAATGAAGCATTTTTTATAGGTTTTAGCGGAAAGTATAACTATGGTATATTTTATTTACAGCATTTCGGATCTATGTTTCATCTTGCCGGTAAAATGGATCCTGTTGTTGAAGAATCCCTTCATGATAATCTTCTTTTCCATACTTCTGCCGGGATTGATCTTTCAGGAAGAACCTTCTTCAGGACATTTGAAGCTAATGCAGGATGGGTTTCAAGACTGGAGCGTTCAAGGGCTGATAATACCGGTTGGATTACATTAAACGGGTTTCTCATGGAAACCAGGGTGGAATATAAATGGTTTGGACTTTTCAACACTTTTTACAGTGGTGACAATATGATGTATTTTTATCAGTCAGAGGGGTAATGAACTTTACTGGGGTGATCCTGCTTACAGGGCAAAGACTATATGACCGTGCAGATGTCTATATAAGCTTTCTTCAGAAGCGTACTGTGAATATGGATCTTACTTTTCTCTTCAGTTTCTGGAGAGCCGGATATATAATGAGCAGATGTTGAAAGTTATTGTAAATCTTAATTCACTCAAGCAAGTGAATCGGTATAAATGACAGATATTAAAGACTAATAAGGCCGTAATTATTTTAATTTAAAAATTGAGTTTTTTTTTATTGTTTGCTTGCCGGGAAAAAATCAATTTATATCTTTGCACCCGCTTTAAGACAGTGAGTTATTTCGAAGAGTAGGCAGAGACAGTGATCCGGCATTGAGGAAATAAAGGAAGACCGGAAAGGAAAAGTGCCGGAAAAATATCTCATTTATTTTTGGATAGAAGATGAGATGTATTAGATTTGTCGTCCCAAAAGAGAAATAACTTTGGATGGGAAATT